>JBQTIX010000081.1:0-56840 GCA_052387695.1 Panacagrimonas sp.
GTCAACCGGGGCACGCTGTTGGGGGGTACGCTCCTGGTGTCTGCGATTGGCTTATACCCCCTTCTCCGCAGCCACTGTCGGGTTTTTACGCTAAGCGCATCCACCCTCGCAGGCCAGGGGCCACGAGCCCCTTTCTTGAGAGAAAAGGAATTCCCCGGAATCCGAGCGATGAGCCGTTTCCCCCGGAAGCGGCGTTAAGTGAGGGACAGGCCCTTTTGCCTGACTCACCCACCCGGAGATTCCCATGTCCAGCTTCCCCTTTCGCCTCAGCGCCCTCAGCGCTGCTCTCGCCGCCCTGGCCCCGCTGACCGCGTCGGCGGCGGACCCGATCGGCAGCGAGTTCCGTCTCAACAACGCCACCCCGGCTGCCCTGTTTTCCACATCGGTGGCGATCGATGCCGATGGCGACTTCGTCGCCGTCTGGACCCAGGGCTCGGAGCAGAACATCGGTGGTATCTCGGTGATCGCGCGCCGCTTCGACGCCGGCGGCAAACCGCTGACGGCCGAGCTGCGGGTGGACCTCGGACCGGGGCTCAAGGCTTATCCGGCCGTTGCCTCGGAGGCGGACGGCGACTTCGTCGTGGTGTGGGCGGGTTCGGATTGCCAGACGCTTACGGACTGCGCACCCAATTCCTTGGGTGGCGGCATCCTGGCGCGGCGCTTCACCGCCGCCGGCGTGGCCCTGAGCGGTGAAGTGCCGGTCAACACCACCACCCCCGGCACGCAGACCAAGCCGCGCGTCGCCGTGGACGTGGAAGGCAATTACGCCGTGACCTGGGAGAGTCGTGACGGCCAGGACGGCAGCAGCTATGGAATTTACACACGCGCTTTCGTGGCGAGCGGCACCCAGCCGACCCCGGAGACCCGCGTCAACGTCTCAACCGCCGGCCGCCAGCTCGGGCCGTCGATCGCGATGGACGGTGACGGTGACTTCGTGGTGTCCTGGGTCGGGCCGAACGCCTCCGGCGGCGACGACGTGTTCGCCCGTCTGTTCGATCGTCAGGCTCGGCCGAAGGCCGGCGAAATCAAGGTCAACCAAATCCCGGCCGACAGCTCGAGCGGGACCAGCGTTGCGATGGCCCCCGGGGGCAGGTCCGTGGTCGCCTGGGACCGAAATTCAAGCGTCAGCAGTCAGGAGTACGAAATCTCGGCGACCCGGTTGTCGGAAAACGGCACGCCCATGGGGCTCCCGAACTCGTTCGGGGCCACTGAAATGAACGTCAACAACTACACGCCCGGCGCGCAGCAGATTGCCGCCGTCTCGATGGACGCGTTCAACAACTTCGTCGTCGTCTGGACCTCCAGCGTGCGGCCCGGCGACCCCGAGTACGGCGTCTATGCCAGACGCTATAACTCGCTCGGGGCTTCGTTTTCCAACGACATACGTGTCAACACCACCACCGCCGGAACCCAGTATTTCGGCTCCGTTGCGATGGATGCGGACGGGGATTTCGTGGTGGTGTGGAACGGCGTGCGCAACAATTCCAGCGCCGCAGCCGACATCATGGCGCGGCGCTACCGGGGTCCGCAAAACGTGGACCTGGACATCAACCAAGTGGGCGGCAATGTCGACGTGCCGGGGCAGGCGCTGGACAACCAACGCTTCCGCTCCAGCGTCGTCAACCTGCACCCGGTATCCGGCCAGACCGGCTTTCCCGCGTTCGACCGCGCCATCGGCGCCGCGCGCAACGTCCAGATCGTGGACACCCTGCCGGTCGGCGCCACCTTCCTGTCCATCGCCGGCAGCAACTGGGACTGCACGGGGATTACCCCGGTGACGCAGCGCATCTGCCGCTACACCCTGCCGCTCCAGGCCAGCGGATTACAGACCGAAGCCCTCAACCTGCTGGTGCGCCGTCCCACCCGGGGCCGGGTCGTCAACCAGGTCAGGACCTCCGCCGACCCGATCGACCCGATCCTGCTCAACAATACCGAAACCGACATCGTGGAGGTGCCCTGAGGCAGGAAGGAATCCTTGCGCGGGTCCGTCGCGGGCATGGCCCGCTCCTACACAATCCAACGCTTGTAGGAGTGGGCCGTGCGCGGTTGCACGCCGTCATCGCGGAACAAGCGGGTGCTTTCTCGTGTCATGCCGCCCTGGTGGATGCGCTTCGCTTATCCCCCCTACGCTGCGCCGGCCTGTCGGGTGGAAGCGAAGCGCATCCACCGTTCCAGTGCGAGGCGTTCGAGTACCTGAGCACGCAGGCCAGGAGCACGGACGACCTCTCAAGGTTCCAGTCCCGCACGTTCTACGGCAAAGATCAAAGAAGAGCCTCGCCTACGTCATCGAGCGCTACGACGCCAGCAGCTTCCGGTGCGTATGAATTGACATCAGCACACCGAATCCGGCAAGCAGGCTGACCATGGAAGTGCCGCCATAGCTCACCAGCGGCAGCGGCACGCCAACCACGGGAAGCAGGCCGATGACCATGCCCATGTTGATGAACACGTAGACGAAGAACGTCATCGCCAGGCTGCCGGCCAGCAGCCTTTGAAAGCTGTCCTGAGCACGCGCGGCGATGTACAGCCCGCGGCCGACGATGGACAGATACAGGATCAGCAGCAGCAGCACGCCGGCCAGGCCCAATTCCTCGGACAGCACGGCGAAGATGAAGTCCGTGTGTGCCTCGGGCAGGAAATCGAGCTTGGCCTGCGTGCCTTCGAGCCAGCCCTTGCCCCACATGCCGCCGGAGCCGATGGCGATCTTGGATTGGGCGATGTGATAGCCGGCGCCGAGCGGGTCGGATTCCGGATCGAGCAAGGTGAGAATCCGCTGGCGCTGGTAGTCGTGCAGGCGGTTCCACAGGATGGGTGCGGCGGCGCCGACAATGGCGAGGGCGCCGACCACGTAATGCCAGCGCAGGCCGCCGAGGTAGAGCGCAAATCCACCCGCGGCCACGATCAGCAGGGACGTACCGAGGTCCGGTTGCACCATCACCAGGAGCGTGGGGCCGCCGATGATCAGCAGGGTCAGCAGCACGATGTGCCAGCGCGGCGGCAGTGCAAACAGGTGCAGGAAGCTGGCAACCATGATCGGCATCGCAAGCTTCAGGAGTTCTGCGGGCTGGAAGCGCAGCACGCCGAAATCCAGCCAGCGCTGCGCGCCCTTGGCGTGATCGCCGAGCATCAGGGTCAGGCCGCAGAGCACGACGGCCAGGCTGTAGAACCAGGGTGCCATGGCGCGATACAGCTCCGGCGGTGCCTGCGCCGCAACAATCATGATGACCAGGCCCAGCGCCAGGCGCTCGCCCTGGGTGCTGACCATGTCCATCGAATGTCCTGACGCCGAATACAGCACGGTCAGGCCCATGGAGCAGAGGGCCAGAAGCAGCGCCAGCAGGATCGGGTCGATGTGCAACACGTCGAACAGCTTGCCGGCGCTGGGCGCCGATTCGCTGCTGGAGGGCGAGGCGTTCATGGTGCGATGGGCGGAGTCTGGACGACGGGGGCGGCAGGCGTTGGCGCCACGGGCGCGCGAGGTTTCGGTCCAGGCGGCGGCTCCGGTTTGTACAGCACCTCGCCGAGCAGATACTGGTCCATTACCTGGCGCGCGATCGGCGCGGCAGCGGCGCCACCACCGCCCGCGTGTTCGGCGATCACGCTCACCGCGATGCGTGGATCGTTGGCCGGAGCGAAGGCGATGAACAGGGCGTGATCGCGCAGGTGAAAGGGTGTCTCCAGCAGCTTGCGCGCCTTGAGTTCTTCCTGCGACATGCCGGCCACCTGGGCCGTGCCGGTCTTGCCGGCCGCGCGATAAGGCGCGTCCTTGAAGGTGCGATACGCGGTACCGCGCTCGCTACTCATGACCTCGACCATCGCGTTGATCACGGTCTCCCAGTCCTGACCATGGCGATTGGTGATGGCGGGCAGGGGCTCGCTGGGGACCGGCGTGGTGGCACCGGTCAGCGGGTCCTGGTAGGCATGGACGACGTGAGGCTTGAAGCCCTGGCCGCGCATCGCCATGCGTGCCGTGATCTGCGCCAATTGCATCGGCGTGGTGGTCATGAAGCCCTGGCCGATGCCGATGTTGAGGGTCTCGCCGGGAAACCAGGCTTCCTTGCGCGTGCGCCGCTTCCATTCCTGCGAGGGCAGCAGGCCGGATTTTTCCAGCGGCAGGTCGATGCGCGTCGGTGCGCCCAGACCGAACTGCGACAGGAAGGTGTGGATGCGATCAATCCCGAGACCCTGCGCGAGCTTGTAGAAGTAGATGTCGCAGGACTGGCGCACGCCGTTGGCCATGTTCATCCAGCCATGACCCTCCCGTCGCCAGCAGCGGTATTTGCGGGTGGAGTTGGGCAGGGAGATCTGGCCGAGGCATTGCTCGTAGTGGCCCGGCGTCACGGTTTCGTACTCCAATCCGGCCAGCGCCATGAACGGCTTGATCGTCGATCCCGGCGGATACGCGCCTTGCAGGGCGCGGTTGTAAAGCGGGCGTTTGGGATCGTCGCGCAGCAGTCCGTAGCTTTGTTCGTCGATACCGCGGACGAACAGTTCCGGGTCGAAGCCCGGCTTGGACACCAGCGCGATCACCTCGCCGTTGCGCGGGTCGATAGCCACCACCGCACCGTCGAGTTCGCCCAGCGCGGTTTCCGCCGCCTGCTGCACCCGTGCGTCGATGCTCAACACCAGATTCTTGCCCCCCGTGCCCTCGCGATACTCGAGTTCGCCGAGCGGACGCCCGTAGGCGTTGGCCTCGATGATCTTCGCGCCGGGCGTGCCGCGCAGTTCTTCCTCGTGCGATTTCTCCACGCCGATCTTCCCGATCTGCGCCAGCCCCTGGTATTGCTCCTCCGAGATCTGGCCGAACTCGGCCTCGGTGATGCCGCCGACATAACCCACCACATGCGCCGCCGTCGCGCCCAGCGGGTAATTGCGCGACAGGCTGGCGTTGACATCGGCGCCCTCGTATTCGAAGCGGTTGAGCTGGAAGCGCGCCACATCCTCCATCGTCAGATTCCCGCGCAGCGGCACGGCCCGATAGCGCGGAGTTTTGCTCGCGCGGTTCTTGAAGCGTGCGATTTCCGCGTCCTCCAGCTTGAGCAGCGGCCGCAGCCGCTCGAACAGACCATCCATGTCCTTGACCTGCTCGGGCACGATCTCGAGCACGAAGGCCGGCGTGTTCTGCGCCAGCAGCACGCCATTGCGATCCGTCATCAGTCCGCGCACCGGCGCCACCGCGGTCAGGCGCATACGGTTCTCGTTGGCGCGGGTGGCGTAGTAGTCGCGATCCCAGACCTGGAGCTTCACCAGGCGAAAAAGCAAAACCGTGGTCAGGCCCAGGCAGATGAGGACGGCCAGGCCGATCCTGGCCGCAAACATGTGCCGTTCGCGATGCGGGTTCTTGAGCTTTTCTCGCGTCGCCATCAGCGCCTCTTGTCGCGCTCGGCGTAGCCGTCCAGCACGGCGCTGACCAGCGGCCAGAACAGCGTGGTCGTCAGCGCCGGCAGCCACCGCAGCCAGAGGTCGGCGCGGTGGCGCGACAGGTCGTCGATCAGACTCATCAGCAGGCAGTAGCCCAGCCAGGCCGGGATCAGCAGCACCGTGGACTGCCACAGCGGAAACAGCACGAACACGCCGCGCACCTTGGCCATGAAGAAGACCAGGAGCACGAATCCTGCGGCGTGCTGACCCAGCACCGTGTTGTACAAAACGTCCAGTAGCAGGCCGAACACGAACGCTGCGACCATGGTCGGCACGCCCGGCTCATGCAGGGTCCACCACATCAGGACCAGCGGGATGCACAGCGGCCTTGCCGTGGCCACGGTGTCCGGAAGATCGACCAGTTGCAGAAACAGGGCGATCAGCAGGCTGAGCCAGAACCGGACATGCGGAGCGCGCGTCATTGCGCCGGGGTGCTGCCCACCTCGTCGGATGGATTTGACGGGCCGGGTCGGGCCAACGGCGCGCCCTGCTCGGGCAGATCGGCCGAGCGATCGGGCGCCGGTTTCGACAATCGGGGCGCAGCGATCACGGCCGGAGCCACGGCTGGCCTTGCGGGCCTGGCCTGCCGGGCCAGGGTTGCTGCCCGCTCTTCCACCGCTGCCGCTTCGCGTGCCTCAGCCTGGTCCAGCGGCGGCCGTTCACTCCACACCAGCAATGCCTGCCGGCCGTGCCCGAGTCGGGCGGTGGGGGTCACGATGGCTTCCTTGAAATGGCCGCCGGGCGTCTGCACGATGGATTCCACGCGCGCCACCGGGTAGCCCGCCGGGAAGCGTCCGCCGAGCGCGGACGACACGATCAGATCGCCTTTCTCGATCTCGGCGTTGGCCGGCAGGAAGGGCACGCGCAGACCTTGGTCGTTGCCCTGGCCGAGCGCGATCGCCTGCAGTCCGTTGCGGTTGACCTCCACCGGAATGCCGTGGTCCGGATCGGTCAGCAGCAGGCCCACCGAGGTGCTCGGGTTGACCTGCACGATCTGGCCGAGCACGCCGCCGGCATCCACGATCGCCTGCCCGCGGTAGACGCCGTCGCGCGCGCCCTTGTTGAGCGTGATCTGCTGGCGGTAAGGGTCCTGGTTGGACGCGATGACGTCGGCCAGCGCGGCCTCGTCGGTCATGCGGCCGGTGGCGTGCAGCAGTTCGCGGATGCGCCGGTTCTCCGCTTCCAGCGCGGCATAGCGCTGGAGCTGGGTTTCCAGCTGGAACTGTTTGAGCCGCAGTTCGGCGTTCTCGCGCATCAGGCGTTCGCGCGAGCTGAAGTGTTCCCCCCAGCTCGCGACCTCGCTGGGGACCTGGGCGAGCCACATCACCGGCTGCAAGACCCAGGACAGCCAGTCGCGCGGGGCCTGGAGGCGCTCGCCATCAAGATCCGACGCCATCAGGCCACCGCAGGCCAGCAGCAACACGAGGGCTTTGAGCCCCGGCCCGATGCCGCGCAGAAACAGCGGCTGATGGTGGCTCTCGCTGAGGATCGTCACAGTCTTCTCCCCCGCGCGGCTCTACTCCATCGAGTAGAAGTCGCCCTGCCGATCGAGCATGTCCAGCACCATGCCGCCGCCGCGGGCGACGCAGGTGAGCGGGTCCTCGGCGATGATCACCGGCAGGCCGGTTTCCTCAGACATGAGCTTGTCCAGATCGCGCAGCAGCGCGCCGCCACCGGTGAGAACGATGCCGCGCTCGGCGACGTCGGAGCCCAGCTCCGGCGGCGTGCGCTCCAGCGCCTGCTTGACCGCTTTGATGATGCCGGCCAGCGGCTCCTGCAGGGCGTCGAGAATCTCGTTGGAGTTCATGGTGAAGTTGCGCGGCACGCCAGCGGCCAGGTGCCGGCCGACGACGTCGATCTCCTGCACCTCGTGGCCCGGGAACGCGGTACCGATTTCCTGCTTGATGCGCTCGGCCGTCGCTTCGCCGATCAGCATGTTGTACTGCCGGCGCACGTAGCTGACGATCGCGTCGTCGAACTTGTCGCCACCGATGCGCACGCTCTCGGCGTAGACGATGCCGTTGAGGGAGATCACCGCGACTTCCGAAGTGCCACCGCCGATATCCACCACCATGGAGCCGCGCGCATCGCCGATCGGGATACCGGCGCCGAGCGCCGCGGCGATCGGTTCTTCGATCACCCAGACCTTGCGTGCGCCAGCGTTCTCGACCGACTCACGGATCGCCCGGCGCTCCACCTGGGTGGAGCCGAACGGCACGCACACGATCACCCGCGTGATCGGTCGCATCATGCGGCCCTTCTGCACCTTGCGGATGAAGTGCTGGAGCATCTTCTCCGTGACGGTGTAATCGGCGATCACGCCGTCGCGCAACGGGCGGATGGTGGAGATGTTGGTGGGCGTGCGGCCCAGCATCTTCTTGGCTTCGATGCCGACGGCTTCCACCTTCTTGCCGCCACGCGAATCGCTGCGGATGGCGACGACCGAAGGCTCGTTGAGGACGATGCCCTCGTCGCGGACATAGATGAGCGTATTGGCTGTGCCGAGGTCGATGGAAAGATCGTTGACAAACAGGCGGCGGACGGCGTCGATCATCGGGGGATGGTCTCGCGGAATTTCAAGTCAGCGGAAGAAAATCAGGTCGGCCCGGAGGCGGCTGAGGAAGGCACAGCAGACCCTTGTCGGGGTACTATTGTGCGGTGCACATCTTAATCCAAAAAGGCTCCAAGCAAGATGAGTCTCAGCGCTGACCAGACCCGACATGTGGCTCACCTCGCCAGGCTGGAATTGCGGCCGGATGAGGTGGAGCACTATGCAACCCAGCTCTCCAGCATCCTCGACATGGTCAGCCAGCTTGCGGCCGTCGACACCGAGGGCGTGACGCCGATGGCGCATCCGCTGTCGATGGTTCAGCGCCTGCGTCCGGACGGCGTGACCGAGCCCGACCGGCGGCAGGACTATCAGGCCCATGCGCCTTCGGTGCGGGACGGACTCTACCTGGTGCCCAAAGTCATTGAATGATTGTGAGGGTTGAGGCGCGGGAACACGCACGCTTCCGCTCCGAACGCCGCACCCTTCGCACCTCACGCCTCACCTCCCATGCACCAACTCTCTATCAAACAACTCGCTGAAGGACTGCGCAGCAAGCGTTTCTCCAGTCGCGAACTGACGCAGCACTATCTCGGTCGTATCCGCGCGCTCGACCCCCGGCTCAACAGCTTCATCACCGTGACCGAGGAGATCGCGCTCGCTCAGGCAGACGCCGCGGACGCCAGTCTCAAGGCCGGCATCGCCGGGCCGCTGACCGGCATTCCCATCGCGCAGAAAGACATCTTCTGCACCCGGGGCGTGCGCACCAGCTGCGGCAGTCACATGCTGGACAAGTTCATCGCGCCGTATGACGCCACGGTCGTGCGCAAGCTGCACGGCGAGAACGGCGCGGTGATGCTGGGCAAGTGCAACATGGACGAGTTCGCGATGGGCTCGTCGAACGAGACGAGCTGGTACGGCCCGGTGAAGAACCCCTGGGACCTGAGCTGCGTGCCGGGCGGATCCTCGGGTGGATCGGTCGCCGCCGTGGCGGCCTCGCTGGCAGCGGCCGCAACCGCCACCGACACCGGCGGTTCCATCCGGCAGCCCGCTGCGCTGACCAATCTCACCGGCATCAAGCCCACCTATGGACGCGTGTCGCGCTACGGCATGATCGCGTTTGCCTCCAGCCTCGATCAGGGCGGCGTCGTCGCCCGCAGTGCAGAAGACGCGGCGATCGTGCTTCAGGCCATGTCGGGTTTCGATCCGCTCGATTCCACCAGCGTGGAGCGCGAGCCGCACGACTACACGCAGCAGCTCAACCGTTCCGTTTCCGGCTTGCGTATCGGCCTGCCGCGCGAGTATTTCGCCGAGGGTCTTGCACCGGCGGTGAGAGACTGTGTGAACGCGGCAGTCAAGCAGTTTGCCCAACTCGGCTGCGAGATCGTCGAGGTCTCGCTGCCGCACGCGCCGCTATCGGTGCCAACCTACTACGTGGTCGCGCCCGCCGAAGCATCGAGCAATCTGGCGCGCTTCGATGGCGTGCGTTACGGCCATCGCGCCGAGGGCGTCAGGACGCTGGAGGAGTTGTACAAGAAGAGTCGCGGCGAAGGCTTCGGCGCCGAGGTGCAACGTCGCATCATGGTCGGCACCTATGTGCTCAGCCACGGGTATTACGACGCCTATTACCTCAAGGCGCAGAAGGTCAGGAAGCTGATCTATGAGGACTTCCGCAAGGCCTTCGGCCTCTGCGATGTGATTCTCGGGCCGACCACGGCCGACGTTGCGTTCAAGCTCGATTCCAAGACCGATGATCCGGTGGCGATGTACCTCAACGACATCTACACCATCGCCGCCAACCTCGCGGGGATTCCGGCGATGAGCCTGCCTTGCGGGTTTGCCGACGGGCTGCCGGTGGGCATGCAGTTGATGGGCAATTTTTTCGAGGAAGCGCGCCTGCTCAACGTGGCGCACCAGTATCAGAAGGCGAAGACCTGGCATCTGCGCATGCCGAAGGGTTTTGAATGAACAATCAACTTTGGGAAGCCGTGATCGGTCTGGAAGTGCATTGCCAGCTCCAGACCCAGTCCAAGATTTTTTCCGGTGCGGCCACTGCTTATGGCGCCGCGCCGAACACCCAGGCCGATCCGGTCACGCTGGGCATGCCCGGCGTGCTGCCGGTGCTCAATCGCGAAGCCTTGGGCATGGCGGTGAAGTTCGGGCTGTCGGTGAATGCGCAGATCGCGGAGCGCTGCGTGTTCGCCCGCAAGCACTATTTCTATCCGGACCTGCCCAAGGGCTACCAGATTTCGCAGTACGAACTGCCGATCGTGTCGGGCGGCCATCTGGACATCGAGCTGCCGGGCGCCGATAAAGGCGGCGAACCCATCGTCAAGCGCATCGGCATCACCCGCGCGCACATGGAAGAGGACGCGGGCAAGTCCCTGCACGAAGAATTCGTCGGCCAGACCGGCATCGATCTCAACCGTGCCGGCACCCCGCTGATCGAGATCGTCTCGGAGCCCGACATCCGGACGGCTGCGGAAGCGGTTGCCTACCTCAAGAAGCTGCACCAGCTCGTCGTGTATCTGGGCATCTGCGACGGCAACATGCAGGAAGGCTCGTTCCGTTGTGACGCCAACGTCTCGGTGCGGCGCATCGGCGCCGAGAAATTCGGCACCCGCACCGAGACCAAGAATGTCAACTCCTTCCGCTACGTCGAGAAGGCGATCGAGTACGAGATCGAGCGGCAGATCGAGGTGCTTGAATCCGGCGGTAGGATCATCCAGGAGACGCGCCTGTTCGATCCCGGTACCGGCGAGACGCGGGCGATGCGCTCCAAGGAAGATGCCAACGACTACCGCTATTTTCCCGATCCGGACCTGCTGCCGGTGGTGGTCGAGTTGCAGGAGTTGGAACGCCTGCGCGCGCTGATGCCGGAATTGCCCGAGGCCAGGCGCGATCGTTTCGTGGCCCAGTACGGCCTGTCGCGCTATGACGCGACGGTGCTGACGGGAGAGCGCGAACTCGCCGCGTACTACGAGGCCGTGGTCGATGCCAGCGGTGCCGATGCCAAGCTCTGCGCAAATTGGGTCAGCGGCGACCTGCTCGGTGCGCTCAACAAGCTGGGTAAGGACATCGCGCAATCTCCGGTCACCGTCAGGATGCTGGCGGGCCTGCTCAGGCGCATGACCGACAAGACCATCTCCGGCAAGCTGGCCAAGGACGTGTTCGAGGGCATGCTGGCAGGCGAGGGCGATGCCGACCAGATCATCCAGGCACGGGGTCTGGTTCAGATCACCGACGAGGGCCCGATCATCGCGGCCATCGAGAAAGTCATGGCCGCCAGCCCCGGCCAGCTTGCGGATTACCGTTCCGGCAAGGACAAGCTGTTCGGCTTCTTCGTCGGCCAGGTCATGAAAGCCACGCAGGGCAAGGCCAATCCCGACGCGGTCAATCGGCTGCTGAAAGACAAGCTGCCGTTGCCATAGGAGCGGGCCATGCCCGCGACAGCCAGACCGTCGCGGGCATGGCTCCTACGCCCAATCGAGGCGATATGAATCTGCTCAGCCCCTTCACTTTCGACAACCACGTTGCGCACGGCGCCATCGTGCGCCTGAACCTGGGCGTGCGCGAGCTGCTCGATCATCGGCCCTATCCGCCTGCCGTCCGCCAACTGCTCGGCGAGGTCATGGCAGCGATGCCGCTGTTCGCCACGCACCTCACGATCAGGGGTCGGGTCAGCCTGCAATTCCAGGGCAAGGGCGCGACGCAGATGCTGGTCGCGCAGATCGATCAGGCTCTGCGCGTGCGTGCGATGGCCAAATGCACCGCAGATGCGTCCGGCGATTTTTACGAGTTGCTTCGTGGCGGGGTTCTGGCGCTGATGATCGAGCCGCTCGACAGCGGACACTCCGCAACGCAGGCCAGCGTGCCCATCATCGGCGAGCACCTGCACGAAGCCCTTGAAACCTACTTCTATCGCTCAGAACAGCTTCCCACCCTGATCCGTCTGGCGGTGCGTGGCGACGAGCTTGCCGGCTTCATGCTGCAACGCCTGCCGCTCGAATCCTCACAGGGCCGGACGGATGACGACTGGGAGCATCTGCGCGTGCTGGCCGGCACGTTGAGCCCGGACGAGCTGCTGGAAGTCGAGCCGGACCGCCTGCTGAAACGCCTGTTTGCCGATGCGCCTCCGGTGCGCCGTTTTCAGGACCGCACGATCGAGGTTGCCTGCAACTGCAATCGCGGCGGCATCTCCCAACTGCTGCTGGCGCTGGGCCGCGACGAGGTGGATGCTATCGTCGCCGAGCAATCCCGAGTGGCCGTGACCTGCGAGTTCTGCGGTCGCGAATATGGATTCACCGGGGTCGACGTGGTGGAGCTGTTCGCCGCTGCGCGGTCGGAGCCGGCGACGACGCGCCACTGATCCGTTGGGCGCTTCAAATAAACGTTTCCGGGTTGAATCGACCCGTTTCGATTTGGCAGTCACGCCGTTCGCGGGGCGGGTACGACCATTCGACGGGTGAATCAAGTCGCGCTATTCTGCGGCCGGGGCAGCCCCTCCGAGCGCAACCAAGCGAAGAAACCGGCTGCAGAGTGGATATGCCGGCTTGCAGTGAACGGCGATCGTTCGCAGCTTCTGCGAGTGGGTTTTTAGTCTCGAGGCAACCATGCGTCACAAACATTTCTCCGTTATGCGTTCTTTTGTGCTGGCTGCGACCGTTGGCATGGGGTGTAGTGCCCAGGCGACGGCAGCCCTTCTCCCGGTGGTCGAAGTGTTCGATTCGGGACAGGTCGTCGAAATGCCGATCTTTCCCCTGATGCCAAATCTTCGTCTCGATCTGCTCGCTTCCACCTTGTCGGTCGGCTGCACCTGGATTCGGGGCGCTGATTCGGAGGCCAAAAACATCGGCTATCCGGACACCCAGGCAGGCTATTTCATCGTTTCCCTGCCGATCAATCCCGGTCCTGGCGTGACTTACACCATCACCGGCGGTTTCCCGCAGGTGCGCCATTTCGGGTTTCAGACCTACGATGGATACCGCCCTGACAACCTGATCGATACCCTTCCCGACGCGCGAATCGCGCCGAATGGTGGCCCTGCGCCGGCCATCAATCCCGCCGTGCTGCCGGTCCGCGGCAATTACGGGCGGCAGTACGCGGCCGCGATCAAGTTCCAGTTTCCACCCAGCAACGCGGCGCTGCGCGAGCCCAACACCGTCTATGCGGGCGACCGCTCCAGGCGTGGTGCGCTGACCAAGCAGCTTGTATACCGTACCTATCTGCCCAATCCGGGGGTGGACAAGTTTGGGGCCGCCCCGTTGCCCGTGATCGTGTATCACGGACCGCTGGGCGACATCGATCTGCGCGATACGCCCGACCAGGCGGCCTGCAATTCGATCAAGCGGCGGAACGACGCCATCACCACCTTCCCGGTCGCCGGCGGTAGCCGCGCACGTCCGGTCTTCAAGCCCGTCTCGGCGAGGGGAACGCTGGCCCTTTATCCCAACGCGGATATCACGTACATGATTGCCCAGCCCGGCCGACGTCGTGGCGACATGGTGCTGATCCGCGCCAAGGCGCCTCTGGTCCCGCGGCTGCCGACCGAGCAGATCGTGCCGAATCCGCAAACGCGGTACTGGTCGCTGTGTCATAACGAGTTGAACACCAGCAAGGTCGTCGCCTGCCTGGCGGATCGCGAGATGACGCTGCAGGCCGACGGCTATATGTACGCGGTCATTTCGCCTCCGGAGCGACGCCACCCGATGGCGAGGACCGAGTTCGGCTACAACTGGCTGCCATTCGGCAATGGCGAGAACGGCCTCGTCGGGTTCCGACAGTTGCTGGCCGATCCAACATTCGTCGGCAACTACGCCAGGGCCGCAGCCCAGCCCAACCTGCCGCTTGCGACGACGCTTGGCGAATGGGCGCCGGACATCACCTACTGTGATCAGGCCACGTTCGGTGCGCTTGCGGGCGTCAACGGTGCGACGGCCTTCGCGGGCTGCAAGGCGGCCAGCCAGTAGTCGCGTCTTTCGACCACTCCAGGATTATCTTTTTGCCACGGATTACACGGAAGGAGACGGATAAAGCTACGGCGAGCGCGTCCCATTTGATTGACTGAACGGGTGAGAGGTGAAAGCGCCTCACTCCAGCGCGCGAAGCCACTCCGTGTTATCCGTGTAATTCGCGGCAAATGCTTTTCCGGGAACCACCTGAGTGCAGTCGCCGTTGGCGCCTGAGCGAGGCCCGAAGTGAGCGCGCAACTTGAGTCGCAAACGGTCGGCTGGTACGCGTTGTTGGACCTGCTACCGGAAGCGGATTTGCTTGCCGCGGTAGCAGCGAAACCGATCCGGCCATCGACCGCTACACGCAACTTGGCATCAATGCCGGCGTGAATTTGCGCATCACGTTCGGAACAGGGATTATTGATCCGGTCACAATCGAGTTGAACTCGATAATGCGAACGCAGGGCGCCGTGGCCGGATCAATAACCCAACATTGCTCTGTGTTATTGAGACGGCCAGCGCCAACCTCGTCGATCGATGGGACCCCTGTCCGCGCGTGCGTTTTCAAGTGAATAGTGGCCGCCTCAATAACAACACTCGATATTCAGGTACGGACGTTTTCCATCATACAGCGGCCAGATTTGCAGTATCCCGAGCATCTCGCAGCCATTTTTCCAGATACATCCCAAGGCTTGCCCGCGATGAAAGTAAGCCCCTGAATCCCACGTAGAGATCAGGGCGAACGACAATCACCTGGCTGGCTTGTGGGCCTCCGTAGGCCCTATGCAGCATCCCCGTCGGGTCAATGACCGTCTGGTCGTAGTCGAACCCCTCAACAGCGACCGGCGAAACCGCCACCGTCTTGATCCGCTTCCTGTACCGCTTCGCAATGGCGGCCCCCAATTCCGCGGCATCCCTGTGTGCACTCTCCGAATCATCGAGAAGCAGCATCAAGGTAAATTCCGTATGGCGCAGCACATCGTAGAGTCTCCGCTTCGGCGCGGTCTCCGACAGGACACAGTCCGGCGCACGATCACCGGGGCGCACGTCGCTACCGGTCAGGACAAGGTCCGCGGCAATCCCATCCACTCCGCGGTAGTTATGTGAGAGTGCGGAAATGCGCAGGATCGCTTCGTCGTGCCAGTTCGGATCCTGCGTCAGTTCGAAGCGTTCGCTCACCGGAATGGCTGCGTTGAACAGGATCTGGTGCATCCGGTCCGCGCCCTGGGTGACCTGCTCGGCGATGGGCCGGCGCTCCGTCGGATAAGTATCAAGGATGGCCTCGTGGGCCTCGCCGCGAATCAGCGCAGCCAGCTTCCAGCCGAGGTTGAACGCATCCTGCATGCAGGCGTTCATCCCCTGGCCGCCGGCCGGTGAATGCACATGCGTGGCGTCACCGCAGAGAATGGTTCGCCCGCGGAAATAGGTATCGCCGACGATCTTCCGGATGATCCAGCTGGAGGACCAGTCCATTGCCACAATCCTGGCCCCGGTGTTGAAGAAATCCAGGCCGCGCTGAAACGCCTCCTGCGGTGTGCCTTCTTTCAACAGCTTCTCCATCTCGCCCGCAAGGTAGAGCCGGAACTTGTCGCCCGGCAGGCCGGTGACCAGCATGAAACCCTTGGCGCTGACGTAGTAATTGACCCAGGCCGGATCGCCGTTGAAGCCATCGAGATGCACATCGACCATGGACATGGTCATCGTGTTGCCAGCGTTCTGCACGAAGGCGACGCCCAGCGACTCGCGGACCAGACTTCCCGAGCCATCCGCGCCAACCAGCCACGGAACCGAGATCATTTCGTCGTCGCCGCCTTCCCGCCTGATGCGGACGGATACGCGATCACCCTGAGCCTCGCTACCAAGGTACTCTGTCCCGTATTCAGGATGGAAGGAGTACTTGCCGGCCAGTGATTCCCGCAGGGCCTGGTCGAGATCGCATTGATTCACCTTGCCGTAATAGTTGTAGCGGGTGCCGGGCAACCTGCGGAAGTCCAGCACCGGCGATTGGCAGGAATCCGGCAGTTCGCGGAAATGAAATCGATTGCCCGGGCAGACCTCGCGCAGCTCGTCGATCCGGCTGGCAATGCCCATATGGTCGAACATCTCCATGGTCCGGGCATGCAGGGTAAACGCCCGGGTCGAGCCGGACGGGCTCGGGCGCTTCTCGATGAGCCGACAGTGAATGCCACGCCGCAGCAGTTCGTGGCAGAGGATCAGTCCGGTTGGGCCTGCGCCCACCACCAGGACCTCGATCTCATCCCGACGCAGCTTGTCACTGAGCTTGAGCATGTCGTTCCCAACCCTGTAGGCCGTTGCGCCGCCGACAGGCGCTGGTCCATCGAGCTTCAGCCTGCCACATTCGATGGCGCCGTCCTACTATGCTGGCCTGGTGGTTTGAAGCACACTCGATCGCGCGCTCGGTGCCATCGCCTTTCATAGGCTGCGGCACGAACCGGGCGGACCAATAAGACGTATTGCGATGGCGCATATTCCCGACCTCGATTTCAAGCTGATCTACGTTTTCGAGGCGCTGCTGAGGCTCAAGAACGTCAGCCGCGCCGCCGAAGATCTGGACATGTCGCAACCGGCCTTGAGCCAGGCGCTGGCGAAACTGCGGCGGCTGTTTGGCGATCCTCTGTTCGTGCGTACTTCCGAAGGCATGACACCGACCCCTTGCGCGCTGTCGCTGTCGGGGCCGTTGCTGGAGATGGCAAGAATCTATCGGGAGTGCGTGCAGCATCAGCGTCGGTTCGATCCGGCAAGCAGCGAACATACTTTCTCCATCGCGGCATCGGATATCGGCGAGCTGGTTTTCATCCCAAAGCTGATGCAGGCACTGGATGGCAGAGCCAACAAGATTCGTCTGCATGCGCATCGTCTCGAAGGACATTCGCTGCTGGAGTCCATGCAATCCGGTGACGTCGACGTCGCCATCGGCGGCTTTCCGACGCTCGAAGCCGGCATCCGCGGGCGCCGCCTGTACACCGAGCACTATGTCTGCCTGGTCCGCGAGAACCACCCGACCATCCGCGGCCATCTGAGCCGGGAGACCTTTCTCAGCGGCTCGCATATCCTCGTCGTGACTGATTCGACCGGTCATATCCATAACCGGGTTGAAAAAACCCTCAAACAAGTGCTGGAGCCGGGCCTGATCCGCGCCAGTTCGCAGAGCTTTCTGCTCAGCGCGCACCTGCTTCCGCTCACCGATTGCATTCTTACCGTGCCGTACCAGGTTGCAGTGAAGCTTTCCGGCCCGCTCGGATTGCAGGTGCTCGAACCGCCCCTTGCCTTCGAGCCCTTCGACGTGACTGTGCTCTGGCACGAGCGATTTCACAACGATCCGGCTCATCAATGGCTGCGCGGATTGATCGCGGAGGTTTTCTGATCATCCCGCTTCGGAGGGACGCTCGCCCGCCCAGGCCTTCGACAGCAACTCCGTCAGGCCGATCCGGTTGATCGGGCTTGGGTTGGCGTAGGGCTTTTGCAGGGCCAGATCCACCGCCCGCGCGATGCCTTCCTGCGGCATGCCGATATCCCGCAAGGCCAGCGGCGCCGAACAAGCCTTCGCGAGATCCCACAATCCCGTCGCGGCGTCTTTGCAGACGAGCGCGCGCTCGATCCGGCTCATGGCCTCGGGCGTTGCGCTGCGATTGAAGGCGACTGCATGCGGCAAAACGATGGTGTGAGTTTCCGCGTGCGGCAGGTTGAAGGTACCGCCCAGGGTATGGCAGAGCTTGTGGTGCAGAGCCATGCTCGTCGCGCCCAGCACCGAGCCGCAGAGCCAGGCGCCGTACAGGCACTGGGTACGCGCTTCGAGGTCGGCAGGATCGGCATGGATCTTCGGCAAACCGTTCGCCAGCGCCCGTATTCCTTCCTCGGCCATCAATGATGTGACCGGATTGCCGTCCACGGCATAAAGCGCCTCGACCGCATGCGCGATGGCATTGATGCCGCTGGTGATGCCGAGCCGATCGGGCAGGCTCAAGGTCAGATGAGGGTCGTAGATCACGAGCCTGGGCAGTACCCGGATATCTCTTCCGGTTTTCTTCAAGCCGCCTTCGGTGATGCCATAAATCGGCGTGACCTCCGAGCCGGCGTAGGTCGTCGGGATGGCGACGACGGGAATCGAGGACTCCAGCGCAATGGCCTTTCCCAGCCCCACCGTTGAACCGCCGCCAATGGCGACCGCGCAATCCGCGCGCAGCCTGGCCGCTTCGGCTATGGCCTCGCGCGCCACCTCAATCGGTACATGCATCGCCGCGCGATCGCAGACCCCAACCGCCTGACTGCCGAGCAGCGTGGCGACGCGCTCCGCCTGCTCACGCTGTTGGGGCGTACACAGAACCAGCGCGCGCCGGTAGCCTAGCTTGCCTATCTCTTCAGCAAGCAAGCCGAGGCAGCCAGCGCCGAAGATGACCCTCCCGGTCAGCGGCGAATAGCTGAACGCGATGTTGCTCATGTCCGGCTCGGCCGCTCAGACGTGGATCGGGTCTTCCCTCTCCATCAAAGCCGCGACCTCGTCCCGGGACGCGCTGAGCTGCGGCGCCAGTTTCAGTTCGGTGCCCAGACGGGCTTCGTCCTCGTCCACCAGGAAACCGAGCGATTTCGTCGCTTCGAACATCACGCCGCCGGGAGTCCGGACGTAGATGGATTCAAAGTAGCCGCGATTCTTGCGATCGGAAAAATCGGTGAACCCCATGCCCTCGGTGTTGAATTTGACCTGGGCCTGGGTCTCGTAGTCGGCAACGTCGAAGGCACCGTGATGGACCGTGCCTTCGCCGAAGGTCCAGGAGCCCTGACGCAGGTCTGGCTGATGCAGGATGTCGATGCGCCGACCCGCGCCGCCTTCGCCCATTTCATACCGGGTAAAGGCTCCGTCCCTCATCGTTGCGCGGCAATTCCAGGCTTGCGTGCAGAACACATCCATATCCTCGAGTTCGCGCACCGTCGCCGTCCAGTTGTGGAAGCCGCGAACCGCGTATTTCTCCGGTACGTAATCCGACTTCCAGGACTTGCGGCTATCGGCGGCGTCTTCGACCACTTCGAAATCGATCCCGGCGTGGACCACACGGAGATAGCGCTCGCCGAAGCGTTCCGATTCGCCAAGGATCGGTACGCCGTTCTTTGCAAAATGCTCCCGCCAGAAATCCAGGGAACCCTCGGGAACGGAGTAGGCGATAGCACTGAACTGGCCCGAGCCCTTGCGCCCCACCATTCCGGTGCGGCGCATCGGAAACACCGTCATCACTGAGCCTGGCGTGCCTTCCGCGTCGCTGAAATACAGGTGATAGATCGGCAGCCTTCCGTCATACAGCAGCGTTCGCTTGATGAAGCGCTGACCGATGACCTTGACGAAGAAATCGACGTCGGCCTGTGCGGTGCCCGTGCACAAGGTGATGTGATGGAGTCCGCGAATCGCTGATTCGTTCATGCCAGTCCCTCATCGTAATACCGCTGCTTGTCCGGCGTCCCTCACTCGCCACCGACTGCGGCCGAACGAATCAAGACACCGGATTTGTGTACTGAGTATGTCTGGCGCCGAAGACCGGCGGCTATGCCCAGACAGCAATAGGACCCATTGCAAAACTGCATAACCTTTCCGCTACAAGTCGAGGACCAGGCGTTCCGTCTTGCTGCCGGAGCAACAGACCATCATGGTTTTGTTTGATGCTTTCTCTTCGTCGGAGAGCACGCAATCCTGATGATCCGGAATTCCTTCGAGTACCGCGGTCTGGCAAGTGCCGCAGATGCCTTGGGTACAGGAGTAGTCGTGCTTGATTCCATTCACGAGCAGTGTTTCGAGGATGCTTGAACCTTCCGGGATCACCAGACTGATTCCTTTGCGCGCAAGAACAACGGTAAAAACCTCCGCGCTCGAACGAACGGGAACCGCCGCGGAAAGAGCGGCAATCGGGGCATCGTTCTCCATGTCTTAAGCGCCGGTCAGCATGTCGTGAAGGACTGCCGTGACTGCACCAGGATCAGCGAAAGAGGTCCGCTGGTGGATATAGCTGTCAGGCCGAATCAGAGCCATCCAGCCTGTCGGGCCATTCCCCCAATTCCTGGTGAGTTCGCCGCTCGAATCGACAAAGACGTTGTTTTCGAGGGTCTCGCTGCCAGCGGGTAGCACGGTGACCACTTTCACCTGGGGCCAGCGTCGCCGCACTTCCTTGCAGAGCTGTCGGGACTGCTCGATCTCGTTGTCGTTTTGCGCTGCCAACAACAGCGTCAGCCCGGGATGTCGGAGGATGTCGAACAGGCGCAGCCTCGGTTCGATTTGAGCATCCGGCACGCGGTCACCGGCGTTGACGCCGGGCAGCGTAGCGTCCCGGTGCGCAGCAAGCTGATCGCGATAGTTATACGACATGCCGGAGATCCGTTTCGTCGCGGTCTGCTGCCAGCCCGGTTCCCTAGTACGGGCGATCCGGTCTTCCAGGCCTTGTCCGTGGCCCATGATGATTTCGTGCATGGCGTGGGTACCCTCGTTCAACTGTTGCGCCACGGGTTTGCGCTCGGGCTCATAGCTGTCGAGAAGCGAGCGGCGGGCCTCTCCGCGCTCTACCATCGCCAGCTTCCAGGCGAGATTGAAAGCGTCCTGCATGCAGACATTCATGCCGCTGCCACCCGATGGCGAGTTGCAATGCGCGGAGTCGCCGGCGAGAAACACGGAACCCTTGCGGTAGCTCGCGCTCAGACGACGCCAGATTCGCCATTTGGTCGCCCATCGGGGTTCGCCGAGCTTGGCGGTACTGGTGAAAGCGTCGACATATTCCTGGAACGCCGAACGCGTCTGCTCCAGGTCCGGCCGGACGGCTTTGCCAAGGTCGCTGATCAGCACCCGATAATTCTCGCCGGGCAGCTTCGTGACCAGCAGGAAGTGATCCTTCGAAATGAAGTAATGGATCCAGTCGTCGCCGTTGTCGAAATTCTCGACGCCCACATCCATCATCTGCAGGATGTTCTCCTGGTAATCCGCGCCCTCGTAGCCCACTTCCAGGCATTCCCGAACCCGGCTGCGGACGCCGTCAGCGCCGATGACCCAGTTCGGCCGCAGTTCCTGCTTTGTTCCATCGGCCAAGCGCAGGGAGACGGAAGTCCCCTGTTCATCCTGCGACAGGGCCAGAAGCTGAACTCCCCACTCCGGCGCGAAGCCGTAGGCTGTTTCCAGATGCTGGCGCAGTACCCGTTCGGTTTCGTTCTGGTTGTAGATGAGGATGAACGGATAGCGACCTGGCAAAGTCGTGAAATCCAGTTTTGGCCGCTCGCCGGTGTTCTTGAAATTGAACAGAAACCCCTTGCTCTGCACGCCATTCTCCAGAAAGCGATGGGCGATGCCGATGTGCTCCATCATCTCGAGCGTTCGGGCATGCAGGGTGAAGGATTTCGAAGTCTTGTGCGCAACCGGCAAGCGGTCGATCAGACGACAGCGGACGCCTCGACGCAGGAACTCGATCGCCATGATCAGGCCCGTCGGGCCGGCACCGACAATCAGCACTGGCACATCTTTTTCGTGCCGTTCCTGGGTGATCGCGTTTTCCAAAATCCTCTCCTCATCCTATGTTCAGAACGATCAGTCTCTTGTCGGGCCGGCTTGCGCGGCTCTAAACCCGCATCGACATTTGGCAGTGTATTGGGCGCGCTAGCGGCCTTCGCTGTGCGCAAGGCGCGTGCGCTCGTTCAGTTCGCGCAGAACAACGAGTTCCTCGTGAGCAGGCGGCGGCGTTTCCACGACGAT
The DNA here is from genome assembly GCA_052387695.1 of Panacagrimonas sp. Taxonomy (GTDB): domain Bacteria; phylum Pseudomonadota; class Gammaproteobacteria; order Nevskiales; family Nevskiaceae; genus Panacagrimonas. Next base: position 21,656 of record JBQTIX010000081.1, read on the forward strand.
TTCCGCAAACCGCAGCGGCCAGCCGCACTGGGCTTGAAGGGCCGCACGCGCCACGCCCCGATGCACCGAGACCACCGCCAACTCCTTGGTCACGGGATCGGGCTCGAGCACGCAGAGATCGGTGATGATCTTGGTCGGCCCCAGCGTCTTCAGTCCGAGTGCTTCGCGACTGCCAGCGCCGCTACCGTGCCCGAACGAAGTAATGAACGGCAGGTTCGGGACAAAGGCACGGGAGGACATCGCCATCGTGATGAACACCTGGCCGCAACTCGATGCAATCTCCGGTGCGCCACCACCGCCCGGCAAACGTACCTGCGGCTTCTCGTAAGGGCCCACCACCGTGGTATTGAGATTGGCGAAACGATCAATCTGCGCGCCGCCGAGAAAGCCGACGGTGATGCGCCCGCCCTGCAGCCAGTAGCGAAACATCTCGGGGACCGACACCGTCGTCAGCGCGGTCTCGCAGAGTTCGCTATCGCCGATCGATAAGGGCAACACCCTGGGACGGGTGCCGATGGTGCCGGACTCGTAGATCAGTGTTACGCCCGGCGCGTGCGTCATCCGCGCAAGATTGCAGGCTGCGGAGGGCGCGCCGATGCCGACGAAGCAGACATCGCTGCTGCGCAGGGCGCGCGCCGCGGTCAGGATCATCATCTCGTTCGGCGTAAAGGCTGGAACAGCGGGTTTCATGGTCTTCGCTCAAACGGCAACCGCGTGAGCCTGATACGCCTCGGGACGCCGCTCCAGAACCTGCGCCTTGATCCAGGCCGTGAAGCGGCCGCGATCCTTCGAGATCGCATCCCATTCCTGGTAGAACGCGTTGGCCCGCTTGTAGTAGCCCTGCGTGTACGAGGGGTAAGCGCCGCCGGGCACGACGGCTATGGCGGAGATTGTCCAATGCGGCAGGATCGTCGCGTTGTAGCCCGGCGCTTCGAGCCGCTCGACCACTTCCTCGACGGTGACGATGGCGCGCTTCGCCGCCAGCACCGCCTCCTTCTGCACGCCGATGATGCCTTCGATCAGCACGTTGCCCTCTGTATCGGCCCGCTGTGCATGAATGATCGTCACATCGGGGCGGATGGCCGGCACGGCGGCCAGCACTTCGCCGGTGAACGGACAGGTCACCGAACGGATCTTCGGATTCACTTTTGCGAGATCCACACCCTGGTAGCCGCGGAACACCGCGAACGGCAGGTTGGCGGCGCCGGCTTCGTAAGCATTCGCCATCGCGGCGTGCGAATGTTCCTCCAGCGCCAAGGCATGCGGCCACTGGTTCTCGACCGCGTCGCGCAGCCGGTGCAGCGAGCCGACGCCGGGATTGCCACCCCAGGAAAACACCAGCCGATCGATCGCGCCAACGCCGATCAGCTGGTCGTAGATCAGGTCAGGCGTCATGCGGATCGCGGTCAGATGCTTGCGGCCCTGCCGGATCACCTCGTGTGCCGCCGCAAACGGGATCAGGTGGGTGAAGCCCTCCATCGCCACGGTATCGCCGTCACGCAGATGGCGAGAGACGGCTTCTGCGAGCGGCATGATCAGAGACATCCCGGCTCTTGTCCGACCTAACGTCGGGTCTGCACGATCAGATCCTGGCAAGCCGCCCCATGTAATCCAGCAATTGTTTCGCGACCTCCGGCCGGCGGCGGCCCAAGCCGCAGGAACAGGCGACATCCACGGCATGCCCGCAGGCGTTTTCGATCATGTGCAGGATCGACGCATTCTCCTCATACGTGCGCTTCTCATGCACGAAGCCAGCGACGAAGCGCGTTCCCTGCGGCAGCCTGATGCCCGAAAGCGGCTCGTAGTATTTCGCATCCGTCGACGGCGGCACCTGACCTTCGGCGAACGGGTAGTGGACGTACGCCAGGCTGTGCTGCTTCGGCCAGCCCTCGACCAGACGATTGGAGAACTCCACCATCGTGTTCAGGGTATCCGGATGCACGACCGAAACATTGTTGAAATCGCCGAGGCAGAGATGCATTCCTATCTGCGCCCCGGCGTCGATCTTGTTCAGCAGATCGTAGATCGGGTGGAGAGACAGCTCGGCCATCATCGAAGGCGCCGAATACGCTGCGTACAGCTCTGGCGGTACCTCGATCTGAATCAGGACGTCGCTGCCCGCCTGGCGCAGCACGGCGTTGACCTCGCGCGCGAGCACTGTGTTGAACGAGTCGCGGTATCTGAGCATGTCGGCGGGGTTGGCAAACATGAAGCCGAGCGCAGAGCCGGTCGGGATGCCCATCTGAAACTTGACCTGCGGCAGACCGCGCTCGCTTCGCTGCTTCTTGAAAGCGGGATAGCTCTGACGGAAGAAGGCGTCGTAACCGAAGCGGACGTGCTCCGGCAGAGCTTCCGGCGAGAGCAGCGGTTCGAGTTTCTGAAATTCCTGATAGCTCAGCGGCCAACCGTCAGGTCCACGCTTGGGCTCGGTGAGCGCGCGCCAATGGGCAGTGTCACGATGCAGCATCTCCATCGCGTAATTGACCCAGCTGCCGCGAATACCGAGCGGAAACGCGGGCGATTTCTCGCCGATTTCGCCATCGGGCAGGCAGAACAAAAGCGGGCCCAGCGCCTCGAATCCACGGTGCATGCAATCCGCTTCGTCCTCAAACGGCATGCTGCCGACGAGCAATACGGCGCGTTCAGACATGGGCTCCTCCGAAGTCGGATTCTTATAGGGTCAGCGACCGCATGGTTCCTTCAGTCACGTTTGAGTATGGGTGGGTAACGCGCGTGGTCGCTATGGCCGGATCGCAATAGGACGAATGCCGAAATTGCATAGCCATTTGAAGATGACTGAAAATAAAGGAGAATTTAGATTCCAGAATATGACCACAAACAGGGAATCGATTCGGCTGAAACAGGGATTAACCGGCTCCAGACAATGCCCCTGGCGTTACTGGCGCGGTAACGACAGGACTCGTTGAATAAGCGAACTTCTTGGCTGCGCATGGAACGCTCGGCGCGACTCGGGACTGAAACCGGCCTCGGAGAAAATCCGAAAACTCTCGGAACAACTCCGATGAGTTCCAACGCCGAAGCTCAGCCGACCGCTTGCCGTAGCGAAGCGGAGGCAAGTGGGTCGGCTGCAGCGCCTTGTTGGGCGGCACTGCGACACTCTTACTCAGTGATTTCGTCATAGCCTCGCCCGAGAAACTGCACGAAGCAAAACCCGTGACCGAATGGGTCAGCCATCAATGCGAGCTTGCCCCAATTGCTGGTAATGATGGGTTGCTCAAGTTGCGCTCCAGCCGAAAGGGCATTTTGAACTGCGGTTTCGATGTCTTCGACGACAAAATCGAGGTGAACCGGGGTCCAATGGCGCTCGTAGCTGCGGTGCTGTGAGGTTGCAGGCGAAGCCGACGTGCCGGCAGCTTTGACGAGCAGGTAAATTGGAGCCGAACTACCAAGCATCTCGACTCCGAAGGCGCCGAAGCGACGGCCGACCTCCAACCCGAACACCGAGCTATAGAAGCTAGCTGCTTTTTCAAGGTCATCAACGTCAAGATTTACGAGAAAGTTCATGTGACCTTTTGTGACGCCCAACGCCGAAGCTCAGCCGACGCGCAGCCGTAGCGAAGCGAAGGCTGCGCGGTCGGCTGGAGCGCCTGGTTATACCGATGCTGGCGCGCGCGATGAATAACGACTTGATGTTTTCCAGCGCCACGGATTTGTGGGCGACGCCGCAGGATTTCTTTGACCGGCTGCACTCCGTTTTTAGGTTTGGCGTTGACGTGTGCGCCTTGCCAGAAAACGCGAAGTGCCAGACCTACTACAGCCCGGATGATGATGGGCTGAAAAAAGACTGGAGCGGCGTGTGCTGGATGAACCCGCCCTATGGCCGTGAGATTGGCGCTTGGGTTGAAAAGGCTTACCGAAGCGCGAAAGAAAACGGTGCGACGGTTGTTTGCTTGTTGCCTGCGCGATTGGACACGCGCTGGTGGCATGACTACTGCGCCAAAGGGGAAGTGCTTTTTGTGCGGGGCCGGCTGAAGTTTGGAGGCAGCAAAAATGCCGCCCCGTTTCCGAATGCAGTTGTTGTTTTCAGGCCGACGGTGCATGACGCATTTTCACAGCGGTATAACGCCTGTTTCAGCCTCCCGGATGGCGGCCAAAGAAATCCCACATCGTCTGGGTCGCGTTGAACTGGTCGGTGTTCTTGCCGAGCAGTTTCGGCAACAGCGTCACGCCGCCAATCCACTGGTGACCGACGCCTTCAACGCCACAGTACGTCACTTCGTTCTTGCCGCAGCCTTTCACGGTCTTGCAGGTGGCGGGCCCCTTTGAATAGCTGACCGCCTCTTCCTTGCTGTCGCAGCGATTGTTGCCGGCCAGCTTGCGCACCAGATCACGAATCGGCATGCGGTACGTGTTCTCCACGGTTCCTCCGTCCCAGGGGATGCGCGAGTCCTCCCGCCCCTGGATCACCAGCACCGGCAGACCCGAGTCCGGACTGCACGACTTGGTCATCAGCGTGGCTGCATTGAGCGCGATGGCCGTGAACAGGCCCGGATCGTTGCACGCGACATACGCCAGCAGCATCCCGCCATTGGAAAAGCCGTTGCCATAGATGCGCTGTGTGTCGACGCGGTAGTCCTTGCGGATTTGCTCGATGGTGGCGCGCAGATAGCCGATGTCGTTGATCTGCTTTTCCTGCGCCTTGGCGCAGCAGTCACCCGCGTTCCAGGACCGGTACAGGCCCTCCGGATAGGCGACGAGGAATCCGTGCTGGTCGGCAAGCTTGTCCCAGCCCGCAATCTGCTGCTGACTCTTGGAAGTACCCCAGCCCCCGTGCAGAGACAGCACCAGCGGCACCGGCTTGGAGCCGTCGTAGGACGCCGGCTGGTACACCCGGTAGCTGCGTTCGAGCAAGCCGGGTCTGATCGTGAATTCCCGGGTCTCGGCAGAGGCCGCCTGCGTGGGTTCGATGGGCGCGCAGGCGGTGAAGAGTCCAGCGGCGATCAGCAGGGCGACGACGCGGGACAACAGGGCAGGTGGACGATCCATGCAGCACTCCTTCAGACGGTGGCGGGAAAGCGGTGATGCTGACCGCATTGCGTGAAGAGTAGCTGAAGGTCCGGATATTCGACCCTCGTCAGGGAATCCAGGACCAGACTTCCACGAACAGGAATCGCGCGATCGCACGGGTGAACACGATGATCGCCAGATGCCAGCCGGCGTCTACCTTGGCGTTACCCGTCATGCCGGTCTTGAGCTGATGGTCCGGGTCCGACACCGCCATCTGCACGCGAACGACCTTGCCGTAATCGCCATCTTCGGCCGCCGGCGCGATCGATTTCACCGACCCCTTGAACGAAGTCCCGGGGAAGGCCCAGGGCTTGGCGGAGGCCGCCGCGTCGATCTTCACCTCGCTGATGGCGGACTCCGGCATGCGGATTTCCGCGAGCCGCTCGGTGGTGTCCTCGACCGTGGCCAGCAGCTCGCCGCGATCCAGGAAGTTGCCGCGCGCGAATTGCAGTTGCGCGGAGACGATGCGGCCGTCGATGGGGGCGACGATCGTGGTGTACTCCAGCTCCTTGCGCTGATAATTCAGGTCGGCTTCCACGCGCCGGACCTCGGCCTGAAGCGCGGCGATGCGTTCGGTCTGCGCCGGGCTGCTGACCAGTTCGAGCCCGCGTTGGGCCTCGATCAACTGCTGGCGCGCCACGTCGGCCGCGCCGCGTGCACGGTCGTATTCCTGCGGCGTGACCGACTTGCCCTTGTAGGCCTGTTCGATGCGCTGGGCCTGCGCGGTCGCCAGGTCCGACGAGGATCTCGCCGTGGCCACACGCTGACGGGCGACGTCGATCTCCTCGCGCCGGGCGCCTTTTTTGGCCAGTGCCAGGTCAGCCTGGAAACGGGCCAGCTCGGCTTCGGCGGCAGCGACCTTGGCGCGTTGCGCCGCGTCGTCGAGCTTCGCGATCGGCTGACCCGCCTTGACCATATCGCCTTCCTTGACCAGCACTTCGCGCACATCGCCGGCCAGCAGGGCGCGCACGTCGGCACGATTCTGCGGCAACACTTCGAAGCTGCCGCTCGGCGCGTAGGGGTAGGGGATCAGGCAGGCCGCAACGAGCACGGCCAGCGCGATCAGCCAGGGGAGCGACGGAATCCAGCTCTTTTTCGATCTGGCCGAGTGACTGTCCTGCACGCTGGAACGGACGTACTGCTTCTGCATTTATGGAGTCCCCGACGCCGGACGCAGCAGCCGATCAAATTGCGACAGGTCCGCATTCGCCAGATTGCCGGCGGCCTGCTTGAGCCGCAGCGAATCGAGCATGAACTTGTAGCGCGCGGCGGCGTAGTCGCGCTCCACCTCGAAGCGCTTCTCGACCGCTTCGAGCACCTCAGAGGTCGTGCGCGTGCCGGCATCGAAACCCGCTGAAATCGCTGATTCCGCGCTACGCGCGGCTGCGACACCGTCTTTCAGCGCGGGCACGCGGGCGATGCCGGCCATCGAATCGAGATAAGCGATCTGCGCCTCGCGACCGGCCGCAGCCACCGCCGCATCCAGCAGCGCCTGCGCCCTCGCGGTTCCCGCTTCCGCCAGCGCGATCGCCGCGGTCACCGACCCGCCCGAATACAGCGGCAGGTCGAGCTGGACCCCGATACGTTCTTCCACTTCCTCGCGCTCGCCGGTCACGCCGCCGCCGGAGTCGAGGTAGTACGCCGCCGCCGCCGCGTTCACCTTGGGCCAGCGCGCCTTGCGTGCCTTTTCGTAATCCATCTTCGCCAGTTCGAGCGATGAACGCGCGGCCAGCACGTTGAGATTCTGCAGCTTCGAGCGCTCGATCCAGTCCGCCACGTTGGGTGGATCGGGCCGGCTCAGCACCATCCCCTCGGGAAGAACCTTGAGATTGCGAAACGGCTTGCCCGCGGCCGTGTCGAGCACGGCATAGGCCATTTCGACCCGGCTCTGCGCCTCGGCCAGATCGGCGGCGACCAGCGACTGCTGCGCCTTGGCCGCCTGGTAGTCCGCCTCGGTGGCGAGCCCGGCGTCGAACCGGCCGCGCACCTGGTCGAGCTGACGCTGCACGGCCGCAAGCTCCGCCTGCGCAAAGCGCGCCGAGTCGCGCGACCCGAGCACGGCGAAGTACGCACTCGCCACCGCAATCAGCAGCGTGTCCTCCTGCGAGTCGAGCTGAAACCGGCCCTGGGTCTTGCGCAGCTCGGCCTGGTCCTGCTCGATCCAAAGGTCAGGCCGGTACAGCGCCTGGGTCAGGCCCACGCCGAACAATGCGCGGCCGAAATCCGCATCGCTCTTGACGTTGGGGAAGCCGAAGTAATCGCCCTCGATCTCCTCGTAGATGTAGTCGTACCCGGCGCGCAGGCCGACCTGCGGCAGAAGCCGGCCGTGGGTCACCCGCTCGCCCTGCGAGATGATCTCGAACTCGGCCAATCGCGCCTGGAACGGCGCGTTGTTCTTCAACGCCTCGGCATAGACCTCAATCAGGTCGGCCGGCGCGGAGCCGGTCTGCGCAGCCGCGCCCATACTGGCCAGAGCCAGCAGAGCCATCGTCCACCGCTTCCAACACGGCATTCTTGTTGTTGATTTCATGAGGACTACGTGCTGCCCCGATCGAGATCGCGACGGCATCCGGACGCTCGGGCCGCGCAAGCGGCCGGAGTTTATCCGCTGCACGTCAGCGAGGCGAAGCCGGGGGTTTCTGGTCCGACGAGAGTCCAGCCATCCCGGCTCAACGGTTTTTCGTTTTTTGCGTCGGGATGCTGTAACCGCGGGCAGCTCAGCAGGTTCAGGGCTGTCGGAGTGGCCAAACGCGCCGACGAGAGGGGAACAACGTATCGGGGGATGCTTTCGAGCGCGCGCCGGCGTGCTCGTGAACCGGTTTAGAACGCGTCGCCCGGCACGCGCACCCAGCCTTCCATCAGCACGCGCGCACTGCGGCTCATGATGGCCTTCTTCACGACCCACTGGCCGTTCTCCTGCGTCGCCTGCGCGCCGACTCTCAAGGTGCCGGAGGGATGCCCGAAGCGCACCGCCTCGCGCGCCGTGCCACCGGCCGCGAGATTCACCAAGGTGCCCGGAATCGCCGCCGCGGTGCCGATGGCCACCGCCGCCGTGCCCATCATCGCGTGGTGCAGCTTGCCCATGGACAGCGCGCGCACATTGAGGTCGATGTCGCCCGCCTTGATCTGCTTGCCGCTGGACGAGATGTAGTCCGTCGGTGGCGCCACGAACGCGACTTTCGGCGTGTGCTGGCGCTTGGCCGCTTCCGAGACGTCTTTGATCAGGCCCATGCGCAGCGCACCGTAGGCGCGGATGGTCTCGAACTTCGCGAGCGCCTCGGGCTTCGGATTGATGGCTTCGCGCAGCTCGGTGCCGGTGTAGCCGATCTCGGCCGCGTTCACGAACACGGTCGGAATGCCGGCGTTGATCATCGTCGCCTTGAGCGTGCCGATGCCGGGCACCACGAGGTCGTCCACGAGATTGCCCGTGGGAAACATCGAGCCACCCCCCTCGCCATCGCCCTCATCGGCCGGATCGAGAAACTCGATCTGCACCTCGGCGGCCGGAAAGGTCACGCCGTCGAGCTCGAAGTCGCCGGTCTCCTGCACCTGCCCGTTCGTGATCGGCACGTGCGCAATGATGGTCTTGGCAATCTGCACCTGCCAGATGCGCACCGTGCAGATGCCGTTCTGCGGCACGCGCGCGGGATCGATCATCCCGTTGCTGATCGCGAACGAGCCCACGGCCGCCGTGAGATTGCCGCAGTTGCCGGACCAATCGACGAAGGCCTTGTCGATCGACACCTGGCCGAACATGTAGTCCACGTCGTGATCGGGTTTTGCACTCTTGGCCAGGATCACGGTCTTGCTGGTGCTCGAGGTGGCGCCACCCATGCCATCGATCTGCGCGCCATACGGGTCCGGGCTGCCGATCACGCGCAGCAGCAGCTTGTCGCGCGCCTCGCCCGGCTTCTGGCAGCGCTCGGGAAGGTCCTGCAGGCGAAAGAACACGCCCTTGCTGGTGCCGCCGCGGAAGTAGGTGGCAGGGATCTTGATTTGGGGGGTGTGAGCCACTGCGATGGTTCCTTGTTCGTGGAAATACCGGATAGCCTGCGATGGGTCTGCACCGGACTTGCCCGGACGGCTGCTCGCAGCAGGCGCGTATTGTCCGTCAGGCGCGCTTCACGCGCGATGCCGCGGCCAGTGCCGGCGCAAGGTCCAGGCCGCGTACGCCGAGGCCCCGGCCAGACTGGCCCAGATGCACCACACCACCCAGAACCCGATCGGAGACTGTGCCAGCCGGTAGCTCACGCGCAGGGGGCGGCCAAAGGAAATCTCGCCGGTGGCCAGTCCCAGCGCACAGATGCCTCCGAACAGACAGACCAGCGCTGCCAAAGCGAGGATTGCAATCATCAAACCGCGCTGTTCGGAAACCGGCCTGGACATGATGAACCTCGACGTAAGAGCCGGCGCGGATCATGATCGCGTCCGGAGAGGCGGGACAAGCACGCAAAGGCGGCGCCCGGCAGGCGAGCCGCAGCTCTGCATTCCGGTCTTGGCTGCCTGTGGCCCGGCCAAGCCAAACCGCTATCAATGAGCGCCTGCGGGGGGAGGAATAGGGATGCTCGCCGTCATCGGTAAAGCGCTGCTCGGCGCGCTGCTGGGCTATGTGATCTGCGCGCTGCTCGGTGCAGTGCTGCTGAGCCTGTTCTCCGGCAACACCCATGACAGGGCGCAGGAAGTGGCGACGACCGCCATCTTCTTCGCCGGTCCGCTCGGGGCGCTGCTGGGCCTGGTGGGCGGCATCGTCTACGCGCTGACCCGGTCGGGTTCCTGAGATGGCGGCGGCCCGGAACCCTTGGCACGCCCGGATCGACAAGCGAAGGTTTGTCGCCAATCTCAATGTGTTCGTGCCCCTGTTCGTTTATGGCTGCATCTACCTGGTGGAGCAGGTCACGGTGGCGATCACGCAGGCCAGCCAGACGGCGGGCACAGCCAATGCGTTCGACTACTCTGCCGAGCCTTACGTCGTGGCCGGGTGGGCCGGCCTGCTGGTGTTGGTCTGGGCGACCCTGGGACTGTCGCCGCGCGGCGTTGCGCCCGGCCGAGAGCGACGCCATCGCCTCGGTCAAGCGCTCCTGGGAGTGCTCAACCTCGCGGTGTTCTGCACCGCCTTGCTGCCCCTGCTGCTGGCGAACCTGACCGGCATCGAGGCCATCGGGCACCTTATGTGGTTCGGGATACCGGCGCTGATCATCGCAGGATGCCTGTGGCCGCTCGGCCTGCTGATGGTATGGACGGCACGCGGGCCGGCTGCCCAGCCCGTGGAGTCAGAGTCCGACGCCGGGCCAGCGCCTTCACCCGCGCCGCTGCGGCCTCCCGTCACACCCGCGCCGAGTGCCGGGATGAAGCCGCCCCCCAAGCTCGATCCTTCCTGGCGAGTGGGACACAAGGGCCGCGACCAGATGTTTTACGAGGAATGGATCGACGGCCGCTGGGAGCGCATCGAAATCAGCGGAGAGATGCTGATGGGGCGGGCGCACCACGTGATCTATTTTGCGTCCGCCCGCGACTGGCGCCGGTATCCCGAGTGGGCCAGGCATCGCCGATCCGAAATCATCCAGCGCATCAAGTCCGTGTTCTGCGAACCGGACTACGAATATCAAGGTGGCTGAAACGGCCCGCCCTTTCGCGCCGGGATTGCCCTGTGCGCACACTTTCGACCACGCCCGCGGTCATGGATGACTTCCCGCTCGTCTTCGGACCGCCGCACACCCGATGGAAAGTTGGCCACGCGGGCAAGGACGATCTCCATTACGAAGAATTCGATGAAACGACCGGGACCTGGCGACGCATGAGCATCAGCGCAGAGCTTGCCGCGGGGCCGGCTCATCACCTGATCTTTTTCAGCTCCCCCGAAGGCTGGAAGCGGAGCGCGCCGGCATGGGCGCGGACGCGACGCGAACAGATTGTTGCCCGCATCAAATGGCAATGCCGCGCACCGGGATACGAATATGTCGATGTACCTTAGAGCGGGAGGAGGGTTTCTGCGGAACGGACGGGCGGCCTTGCTGCTGGTTTTGTCCTTGCCGGCACAGGCCGAACCGATGGAAACCTGGCGCTTCACCCATTCGATGCCCCTGGGCGGGTCGGGACCAGACCCTGCGGACCTGGTGGGCAAAAGCCTGCGATTCACCGCCGGCGAGGTCAGCGGCCCCGCTCCATTGTCCTGCGCGCCAGCCCGCATTGAACGCCTCGAAGTACCGGCTGAAGGACTTTTCGAAGGGGGGCTGGAAGCGCCCGCCGACCTGAACGCACGCGCCTTGGGCCTGGGCCGATTCCCGGCTGCCCTGCGCCGCGCGGTGTGTCCGAACAGCAGTTTCGATTATGTGAACGCGGACGATGAAACCTTGCTGGTAGTGCTCGATGGCCGCGTATGGAGCCTGTCCAATACCGCCGGCACGCGTGCGGACAGCGACGCGCCGGAGGCCACGGTGCAGGCGCTGCTCGAAGCGCATTTCGCAGGCGACCGCGGTTTCGCGCCAGCGGCGCTGGATTCAAAGCAGCGCTGGCTGTCGGTGCGCTTGCGAGCAGCGATCAAGACCTACTTTGCGCGGGCGCGTCCACAGGGCGAGGTGCCGCCGATCGACGGCGACGCCTTCACCGATACCCAGGAAGGCCCGACCCGCTTTGCCGTGGGCAGCGCCGAAACGACGGGCGACAGCGCCCGGCTCCCGGTGCGCTTTGCCGACGGCTGGAGCGAAAAGCGGCTGCGCTATCTCCTGGTTCGCGAGCCAGACGGCTGGCGCCTCGACGACATCGCGTTCGACGAAACCAGCCCGCGCACGCTGCGCATGATTCTGGACAGCGACTGAGAGCACCGCATGCGCTGGCTGATGGGTCCTGAGGCTTACTGGGCGGCGATGGGTGCCCTGTGCTGGCTGGCGGGTCGGATCAATCTGGCCGCGGGCGCGCGCGGCGATCCTCTGCTGATCCAGCTGGGCTGCTGGCTGCTGCCGCTGCTGACGGTGCCGCTATCGTTCTGGCTGCTGTTCGCGGCGTTGCCGTTGGGCGATCAGTCCCGGCTGGCCCTGTGGCTGCGCCTGCTACTGGCCAGCTTCGTGGGTCTCAATGTCGCCCTGCTTGTGCTGATCGAAGCCATCGTCGGCATCAGGGAGGGCGCGCTGGGCGTCTGGATGTATGGGCTGATGGTGGGCATCGCCCTGTTCATCGCGTGCAGCGCTGCTCTGGCCTGGGTGTCGTGGAGATCCGCATGAGCACGGGCAAGGCCTTGCTTCAGTTGTTCCAGACCTCCCCGGTGATTCCCGCCGTCGGGGGGGCAGCGCTGATCCTGCTGCTGGTCCTGCTGGTGCTGGGCAGCGCGATGCATCGTGCTGGAGTTTCGCTCAGGCCGCTGGTCTGGTTCGTCGTGTTTTTCCTGATCGTCGGAGCGCCGCAGGCGGCCCTGCATGTGCTCGATGCCATCGCCTTCCATCGTCTGGTGGCCAGTCGTCCGATCGTTGCGGCAGCTCCCGAAGCCCGCGTGTCGCTGACCCCACGACCCTGGGCCGACCTGATCGGCGTCGACGCCGACCCGGCCCTGAGCATCGACCCTCGTGCCAGTCTTCGCCAGGTCTTCGGGACTGCCACCGAGGCAAGGCTTGCGGCCGCGATAGACCGGGCCGATCCCAGCGCCACGGTGCTGGTTTCGCGCTTTCCCGGCCGGGCACACGCACTCGATGCGTTTGAGGCGTACGGCATGCTGTTCCAGTTGCAGGGCTTGCAACGAAAAGCCAGCGACGGCTGGACCGGCCAGCGCTTCGGCAATGCCGACTGGATGCACGTGGCGGTGGCAGGCAACGAGCTGTACGCCTGGACCGGCGCAAGCCGGCAGGCCGTGCTGGATCGACGGACCCAGGCGCTGGGGCCACCGCCGCTTCAGCAAGCCGTGGACAGCGCGCCAGCGCTGCGCGCCCACGAAACGCGACGGGTCACCCAGCGTCTGACCGGCTCGCCGGCGGCGCTGTCGGCTTTTGTCGCGATCAACCTGACGGCAGCCGTGTTCTGGTTTTTCTGGGGCCTGGCCTGGTCGGCGCGAATCACGCCATCGTCGTCGTCGCTGCCGCCGCAGAGCGCGGCCGAGTTACGGCTGCGGCTGCTGAATCTCGAGCCGCCGGACATGCGCGTATCGGCCGGGCCGGACGGCAGCGTGGTACTCGACTGGAAAGTCGACGCGCAATGGTTCGACCTGATGAACCTCCAGAAAAAGCGCTATACACAGCGATATGTGCTGAGCCTCGACGACGTCAGCCAGCGGGTGCGGGTACGCGAATACGTCAGCGCCTTCGACGCCACGGCCGGCATCGGCGGCCTGCGTTTCAACTGGCAGCTTGCCACCGGCGTGCAGCTCTTCCGCCTGGAAAAAACCACCGTCTTCGGGCTACAGCTGAATGCCGATGGCCGTCCCACCGGCGAATGGCGGCGCACCCTCACGCTCGACGTGCAGGCGCTCAAGCGACCGGCGATCGAGGCGGTGCTGCGTGCAGGCTGGGCCTGGCAACCGGTGCTGATCGAAGCACCGTCTGCCCTGCGCTGGCTCACGGGCTAAAGCCGCGACATGGGGCACTGCCGCAGGAACAACAGCTCCCCGGTACTACCGGTCCTGGCCTGACTTTTCAGCAGGATCACCAGCAGCGAAGTGCCCAGGACGATCAACAACAACCCGCTCAAACCCCAGGCCACGATCCACACCGCCCGCGTCGCCAAGGCGTCGATGAACACCCGGAGCGACCCCCGCGACTGCATGGGCAGTCGCCGTGGTTTTCTCGTTCAACTCTTCTATCTGAGACGGGAAGGGCTCGATCGATATCCATCAGTGGCGATGTGCTGTTTTCCCTTGACCCTCGCGGAAAAGCGGTCGGGGCGAACGCACGGGGGAGGTTGTATCAAGCACCGTCCGGAATTTCCGGCTCCACAACATGCGCCAGCAGCGCCAGCGATTCCTGCCAGCCCAGGTAGCAGAACTCCACCGGGATCTGTGCCGGAATCCCCTCCTGCACGATCTCCACGTCGGTGCCGCAGAGGACCGGTTTCAGCGAGATCGTGACCTGCATCTCGCCGGGCAGGTTGGGATCATCGAACTGGTCGCTGTGCCGGATCCGTTCGTTCGGCGTCAGCTCGATGTACCTGGCGCCGAAGGAGTGGCTGCTGCCCGTGCCGAAGTTGGTGAACGACATCCGGTACCCGCCGCCGACCCGCGCGTCCATCGAATGCACCTTGCCGATGAAGCCGTGCGGCGGCAGCCACTTCACCATCGCATCGGGATCGAGGAAGGCGCGGTAGATGCGCTCGGGCGGTGCGCGGAAAACGCGGTGCAGCTGGACAGTTCCGGACATGTTCAGGTCTCCTCGAAATTGGAAATCGCAAAAAAATAGAGCGGGTTACGCGGCGAAGCCGCTGAACCGCCCTACTGCACTGCCTTGATCCGCTGAGCACGCCGTGCTTCGCTGACTTCTGCCATCGGCCCTCCTTCTCTAACATGAGCCCAGTAATCGTAGAACGGGCTAGGTGCGGCGTCATCGCACCGTAACCCGCCGACTCCGCGGAAGGCGGGTTACGCGATGAAGCCGCTAACCCGCCCTACGTTGCTGCCCACCATTTTGGTGTCTCGATCCGCGTGGGCAGATGAAGCCTGCCCACCCTACGTTCACTCATCGCGTCGGGAAGGATGCAATGACTTTACCTTCGGCAGTCATCAGTAACGCACAGTGAAAGTCAGCAATTAAAAATTCAGCGTTGATGGTGACATCACTAGGACTTCTAACCTTTGCTGCATCTCCCGGATAGGTTGACCTAACTATGTAAGGGGGCATGGGGCGAATGACGAAAGCGATCTGTCCGTTGAGTTTTATTTCTTTCGCTTCAGAAGGCGGCATTGATATCGCAGCAACTACTCCATCGCTTTGCCTGATAGCAAACAAGTCGATGGGAACTCCACGCTGCTCCGGTTCGACGATAGCTTTCAACGAGCGCACGACCTTAGCTACCGTAAATTTTGCCCCGTAACTATTTTGCGCCTCATACGACGGGCCAATCGTTTCAGCCTGAGAAATTACGACATCTCTATTACTCATAGAGATTTTGAATTTCGGCTCAGAATTTCTTTCCGCCTGCCAAATTCTCGCGTTCGCATTATCGAATGCGTATGACTTAACGGTTAGGATTTTCCCATCTGCATCGTAGTTGATGAAGTCTTTATTTTCGATTTTCTTCAGCACGACCAAGGTTTCTGTATTGCCCGATGCTGCGATACGTGCCTCGTAATCTGCCGACGTCTCAAATTCATCTTTAGCCGGCGCAGCCTTGAGCGACGCAACTGCCGCAGCGAAGCTAATCGGCGAAGCAATAGTGGTTTCGTAGTCTGCGCACTTAATCTGAGCCACAGCGGTCGCGGGTAACGCCAGTAACACAACCACAAGCAACAGTAATGAGTTCATCTTTCTCTCCAAAGATACGGATTACCGCTAACCGACACCGCCGTCTTGTGACGCGCGACACAGGATCAAGCCGCTTTCGTCGAAGCCAGAAAATCCATCGCAAACCGCTGCAGCACACCGCCGGCCTGGTACACGAGCACTTCCTCGTCCGAATCCAGCCGGCAGGTCATCGGCACTTCGAGCGTCTCGCCGTTCTTGCGCGTGACCACCAAGGTCAGCGTCGTGCGCGGTGCGAGCTTGCCGGTGACGTCGTAGGTCTCGGTACCGTCGATGCCCAGGGTCAGGCGCGTGGTGCCCGGCTTGAACTCCAGCGGCAGCACGCCCATGCCGATCAGGTTCGTGCGGTGGATGCGCTCGAAGCCTTCGGCCGCGATCACTTCCACACCCGCGAGGCGCACGCCCTTGGCGGCCCAGTCACGCGAGGAGCCCTGGCCGTAATCCGCACCCGCCACGATGATCAGCGGCTGCTTGCGCTCCATGTAGGTCTCGATGGCTTCCCACATGCGCACGACCTTGCCTTCCGGCTCGATGCGCGCGAGCGAACCCTTCTTCACCTTGCCGTCCACCACCGCCATCTCGTTGACGAGCTGCGGGTTGGCGAAGGTGGCGCGCTGCGCGGTGAGGTGATCGCCGCGGTGGGTGGCGTAGGAATTGAAGTCCTCTTCCGGCAGCCCCATCTTGTGCAGGTACTCGCCGGCCGCACTGTTCATCATGATCGCGTTCGAGGGCGAGAGATGGTCGGTGGTGATGTTGTCCGGCAGCACCGCGAGCGGACGCAGACCCTTCAGGGTGCGCTCGCCGGCCAGCGCGCCTTCCCAGTACGGCGGGCGGCGGATGTAGGTGCTCATCTCGCGCCAGTTGTACAGCGGGCTGATCTTCGCGCCGTCGTCGGCCTCCTTGCGGAACATCGGCTCGTACACCGCGCGGAACTGCGTGGGATTCACGCTCTTGGCGACCACGGCGTCGATCTCGGCGTCCGTCGGCCAGATGTCTTTCAGGGTGACCGGCTTGCCGCTCTTGTCCGTTCCGAGCACATCCTTCTCGATGTCGAAGCGCACCGTGCCGGCGATGGCGTAGGCGACGACCAGCGGCGGCGAGGCGAGAAAAGCCTGCTTCGCGTACGGATGGATGCGACCGTCGAAGTTGCGGTTACCGCTGAGCACGGCCGTCGCGTACAGGTCGCGGTCGATGATCTCCTTCTGGATCACCGGATCGAGCGCGCCGGACATGCCATTACACGTGGTGCAGGCGAAGGCGACGATGCCGAAGCCGAGCGCTTCGAGTTCGTTCAGCAGGCCGGCTTCCTTGAGATACAGCTCGACGGTTTTGGAGCCGGGCGCAAGCGATGATTTGACCCAGGGCTTGCGCGTGAGGCCGCGCGCGTTCGCGTTGCGCGCGAGCAGGCCGGCGGCGATGACGTTGCGCGGGTTGCTCGTATTCGTGCAGCTCGTGATGGCGGCGATGATCACCGCGCCGTCCGGCATCAGGCCGGGTTCCTTCTCCCACTTCGCGGCGATGCCGCGCTCGGCGAGCGCCGAGGTCGGCAGGCGCTTGTGCGGGTTCGAAGGGCCGGCCATGTTGCGAACGACGGTACTGAGATCAAACTTCAGCACGCGCTCGTACTCGGCGGTCTTCAGCGCATCCGCCCACAGGCCGGTGTGCTTCGCGTACAGCTCGACCAGCTTGACCTGTTCGTCTTCGCGGCCGGTGAGCTTGAGATACTCGATGGTGTTCTTGTCGATGAAGAACATCGCAGCCGTGGCGCCGTACTCGGGTGCCATGTTGGAGATGGTGGCGCGATCACCGAGCGTGAGCGCTGCCGCACCTTCGCCGCGGAATTCGAGGTAGTGACCGACGACCTTCTGCTGGCGCAGGAACTCGGTCAGCGCGAGCACCACGTCGGTCGCGGTGATGCCTTCGTTCGGCTTGCCGCTCAGCTCCACGCCGGTGATGTCCGGCAGGCGCATCCACGAGGCGCGGCCCAGCATCACGTTCTCCGCTTCGAGGCCGCCGACACCGATGGCGATGACGCCGAGCGCATCGACATGCGGCGTGTGGCTGTCCGTGCCGACGCAGGTGTCGGGGAACGCGACGCCGTCCTGCGTGTAGATCACCGGGCTCATCCGCTCCAGGTTGATCTGATGCATGATCCCGTTGCCGGGCGGGATCACTTCCATGTTCTTGAAGGCCTTCTTGGTCCAGTCGATGAAGTGGAAGCGATCGTCGTTGCGGCGATCCTCCACCGCGCGGTTCTTCGCGAATGCGTCCTTCTCGAACCCGCCGTACTCGACGGCGAGCGAGTGGTCCACGATGAGCTGCACCGGCACGACCGGGTTCACCTTGGCAGGATCACCGCCCATGTCGGCGATGGCATCGCGTAGGCCGGCAAGATCAACCAGCGCGGTCTGGCCGAGGATGTCGTGGCAGACCACGCGCACCGGGAACCAGGGGAAGTCGAGATCGCTCTTGCGCTCGATCAACTGGCCGAGATAGGCCTTGATCTTCTCGGGCTCGCCCTTGCGTACGAGGTTCTCGGCGTGCACGCGGGCGGTGTACGGCAGCTTGGCGTAGGCGCCGGGCTGGATCGCTTCAATGGCCTCGCGCGCGTCGAAATAGTCGAGCTTCGTGCCAGGGAGGTTCTTGCGGTGATTGGTGTTCATGGCTTCAACTCGTAGCCCGGTTTCGCGAATGCGAAGCCGGGTGGCTAGCGGAAAGACTCCCGGCTTGCCTGCCGGCAAACCGGGCTACGACCGTTGCTGGCAACTACGTCGCGCCTTACGTCCTGTCCTTGATCGGCACGAACTTCAAATCCTCCGGCCCGACGTAATTCGCGCTCGGGCGAATGATCTTGCCGTCGATACGCTGCTCGATGATGTGCGCGCTCCAGCCGCTGGTGCGCGCAATCACGAACAGCGGCGTGAACATCGCAGTCGGCACGCCCATCACGTGGTAGCTCACGGCGCTGAACCAGTCGAGATTGGGGAACATCTTCTTGATGTCCCACATCACCGTTTCCAGGCGCTCGGCGATGTCGAACATCTTCATGCTGCCCTGCTCGTTCGACAGGTCGCGCGCCACTTCCTTGATGACCTTGTTGCGCGGATCGCTGACCGTGTAGACCGGGTGGCCGAAGCCGATCACGACTTCCTTCTTCTCGACTCTGGCCTTGATGTCGGCCTCGGCCTCGACTGGATTGTCGTAGCGCTTCTGGATTTCAAAGGCCACTTCGTTGGCGCCGCCGTGCTTCGGCCCTCGCAGGGCGCCGATGCCGCCGCAGATCGCGGAGTACATATCGGAGCCCGTGCCGGCGACCACGCGGCTCGCGAAGGTCGAAGCGTTGAACTCGTGCTCGGCGTACAGCACCAGGGACGTATGCATGGCCTTGACCCAGGATGCGGGCGGCGTCTTGCCGTGCAGCAGGTGAAGGAAGTGGCCGCCGATGGAGTCGTCATCAGTCTCGACGTCGATGAGGTTGCCGTTGACCGCGTAGTGGTACCAGTACAGCAACATCGAGCCCAGGCAGGCCATCAGCTTGTCGGCGATATCGCGCGCGCCGGGATGATTGTGGTCGTCCTTTTCCGGTAGCACGCAGCCGAGCACGGAGACGCCGGTGCGCATGACGTCCATCGGATGCGAAGCCGCTGGCAATGTTTCGAGTGCAGACTTCACCGCTGCCGGCAGGCCGCGCAGGGCCTTGAGCTTGGTCTTGTACGACGCCAGTTCCGAGGCGGTCGGCAGCTTGCCATGCACCAGCAAGTATGCGATTTCCTCGAACTCGCACTGGCTGGCGACATCGAGAATGTCATAGCCGCGATAGTGCAGGTCGTTGCCGGTGCGGCCGACCGTACACAGCGCGGTGTTGCCGGCGGTGGTGCCGGACAGGGCAACGGACTTCTTGGGTTTGAAGCCCGGGGCGGATGTCGCTTCGCTCATGTGCTCTCCTGGTTTTCTGCGGGATATCGACGGGTTATTTTTTTGACTGTGCAAATAGTGCGTCCAGCTTCTGCTCGAAGCTGTGATAGTTGATGACGTCGTACAACTCCATGCGCGTCTGCATGGTGTCCACGACGCTTTTCTGCGTACCGTCGCGACGTAGCGCGGTGTAGACGTTTTCGGCCGCCTTGTTCATGGCGCGGAACGCCGACAGGGGATACAGCACCAGGCTCACGTCGGCGCCGCGCAATTCATCCACCGTGAACAGCGGTGTTGAACCGAACTCGGTGATGTTGGCCAGCACCGGCACCTTCACGGCGGCCGCGAACTTCTTGTACATCGGAAGATCGGTCATCGCCTCGGGGAAAATGGCGTCGGCCCCTGCTTCGACGCAGGCCACCGCACGCTCGATGGCCTTGTCCAGACCCTCGACCGCGAGCGCGTCGGTGCGCGCCATGATGACGAACTGCTCGTCGGTGCGGGCATCGACGGCGGCACGAACCCGATCCACCATCTCGCCCTGCGACACGATCTCCTTGCCCGGCCGGTGACCGCAGCGCTTGGCGCCGACCTGGTCTTCGATGTGCATCGCCGCGCCGCCGGCCTTGATCAGGGATTTCACCGTGCGCGCCACGTTGAAGGCGCTGGCGCCAAAGCCGGTGTCGACGTCCACCAGCAGGGGCAGGTCGCAGACGTCGGTGATGCGGCGCACGTCGATCAGCACGTCTTCCAGCCCGCTGATGCCCAGGTCTGGAAGCCCCAGCGAACCGGCAGCGACGCCGCCGCCGGAAAGATAGATGGCCTTGAACCCGGCGCGTTGGGCGATAAGGGCGTGGTTGGCGTTGATGGCGCCGACGACCTGGAGCGGCTTTTCGGCCGCGAGGGCGGCTCGAAAGCGCGCGCCGGCGGTGGCGCTCGCAAAGTTGACCTGCATGTAAGCTCCCGGTGAGATGCGCCTCACAGGGCGCTTGTTGGCCGCAACCCGTTCAACCTGGACACGTCGCCGGGTTTGCGAAAAGGGGTCGCGAGGATACCAAAAGCCCGCGCTCCGAATGCGCTGCGCCGCTCATCCGAAACGTCGTTCCAGCCTCCTGCAGAAGCGATTTCAGGGCGCCTCGAATCGTCGCGCGTAGACGCCACGACCGGCGCCGTCCTCCAGGAAGCTGTGCCAGGTCACGACCAGACTGCCGTTGACGCTGGTTGCCACCCGGCTGAACAAGGGGCTGAACGTGCCGGGCGCGACCGGCACCGGAGCCGTCAGCGCAACGGCCGCCCCGTTGAAGCGGCGCAGGTAGATTCCCTGGCCGTCCGCATCGCCGGTCACGGTGAATCGGCCCGCCGCGTCCATCGCCACCGAGCTGCGTCCAAGCGGTATGACGTCGGTATCCATCCGGAAGCTGTCGCCCAGGGCACCCGAGTTGGGCGGCGGCGGAGCGCCGGCGCGCGGGCTGGTGTAGCGGCGACCGAAGATTCCGGCGCGGGAGCCGTCGGCAGCGCGGGTGGCTTCCCAGGCGATCACCAGCTCACCGGCGCTGTTCATCGCCACCGTGGGGAGGTCCAGCAGCAGGCCGCTGGCGGCCGTCCCGACGACGAAACTCGCGCCGTTGGCGGCGCCGCTGCTCAGGAAATGGCGCGCGTAGACCCGGTTGGGCGTCCCGTCATGAAACCAGGTGGCGATGAAGCGCCCGTCGTCGGCGATGCCAACGCCCGGGGTCAGGATGCGCGGGCCGACGACGGTCGCCACTTGCACCTGCGCCCCCTGTGCGGCGCCGTTGGCGCGGTAGGAACGCGCGTAGATCGAGCGGCGATCTGCCAGTCCCAGGTCCAGCGAGACGGTGCGCTCGGACCACACCACGGCGAACGCGCCGGAGGCGTTCATCGCCACCTGCGGCTCCGACTGCGAATCGATGGTGCGGTTGTTGACCAGAAATTCGCCGCCCTGGGCGACGCCGTCGGCGCGGAAGCGCCGGCCGTAGATGCCGCCGCCGAAGCCGTCCTGGCTCGAGCTGCGCCAGGTGATGACGAAGTTGCCGACGGCGTCCATCGCCACGTCGGGCGCGATCTGGCGATCGTCGGTGTAGGTGTTGACCTGGAACTGACCCGCGCGTGGCGTGCCGTCCGCGGCGTAACGCTGGGCAAAGATGCCGGACAGCGAACCGTCATTGCTTTCCCACGTGACGACGAAATTGCCGCTGGCGTCGCGGGCGACGACCGCCTGCTGCTGCTCCCCGGTGGTCACCGTGTTTACCCGGAAGGCGGGTCCCAGCGGGTCGCCTGGCGCCGCGTCCAGCGGTGGGCTGGCGGCGCAGAGCGTCGTCAGCACGGCCGCGGTGGCGATGCGAGCGGTGGTGCTGATACAGGTGGCCGGAACGCCCAGGCCACGATCATCGATTCGGCGCATGTCGGGTTGCTCCTTTTTTCTACCGGCTCACGGCCGCGAGAACTGGCGCAGGAAGTTCCAGATCGTTGGAGTGGCGGAAAAATCCTGGGTGGTCAGACCCAGCTGCGGCAACACGTCGAGCGACCCCGGCCAGGTATGTCCACCACCCGCGATGGTGTAGAAATCCACACCGCCGGACGTGCAGTTGGCATAGCGCTGAAGCCGGACCGTGGTGCTGTCGCGGATGGTGTTGGGCAGGTCGGTTGTGACAGGGTTGGGCAGACAGCCGTTGGTGCGTGCCCAACGCGCCGCGTTGTCCGGCGCGCTCAGGTTGGTGTTCATCAGCAGGGGATTGACGTAGGGCGTGCTGGAGCCGTCGTAAGTGACATAGCGGTCGCTGGTGCCATTCATCAGCAGCATGGGTGTCGGCAGGCGCGGCGCACACAGGCGGCTCAGGGTCTTGCGCATGGTGGCCGCCACGATCGCTACCGCAGCAATCTTCTCCGGCCGCTGGCAGGCGAAACGTGCCGCCATGTTGCCGCCGTCGGAGTAGCCCACCATGTAGACGCGGCGCGGGTCGATCGGGTACTGCGCGATCGCGTCGTCGATCAGGCGCGTGAGGAAGCCCATGTCGTCGGGCACCCCGAGTTCGAGCGGGTTGTGCGACCACTCGCCATTGATCGCCTGCGGCACGATGGCGTAGACGCCGAACTCGCGGACCAGGAAGCCGGGCGCGGTGAGATTGGCCATCGGTTCGGATTCGCCATCCACGTAGTGCAGGAGCACCAGCAGCGGCACGTCCTGGCTTGGCGTCTGCCGGGGCGCGAGATACAGCACCGGCCGCGACTGCCCATCATGCGTGATCGACCGGTAGAACCCGCGGACGTTTTCGAACGGCGCCAGTGCGGCGTGGAGGCCGAAACTGGCGAGGCATAAGGGCAGCAGCAGCGCGCGAAATAAAGTGCGAGACATGTATCGCTCCTCGACTCAAAGATCGGACCCGATATCGCGTCATCGTACGCAAGTATCGACAACCTGGTTTCATGCCACGTCCGGTGGTGGCTTGCCGTAGGCGCGTTCGACCCGGCATACGCGCAGTTCGTAATGCTCGTACCAGACCCGTTGACCCTGTTCGCGGGCCAGGCGGTGCTCGGCGTGATGCCGCCACTGCTTGATCGCGTCGAGGCTGTCCCAGTACGACACGGTGATGCCCAGGCCCGCCGCGTCGCGGACATGTTCCGCGCCCAGGTATCCCGCTTGTTGCGCGGCCAGTTCCAGCATGCGGTCGGCGGTCTGCGCGTAGCCGGCTTCCGCCGAGGTGCGCAGGGCGGTGAAGATCACCGCGTAGTAGGGCGGCTTTGGTGTCTGGGCGAACCCGGCGGACATGGCGGTTTGATTCCTTCGAGGCGGTACTAAGGATTTTCCCTCATGCGAGTGACGACTTCGCAGGCGTAACATTCGCGCCGCAAATAAAGCGTCCATGGAAGGCGCGCACGAGGAGTTGGCGTCAGTGATCCCTACAAACGTGGGCAAGCCCGACTATTTTCACAAGGTCGTGGACTGCCAGTGGGCTTGTCCGGCTCACACCCCGGTGCCCGAATACATCCGCCTGATCGCCGCCGGCCGCTACGCCGACGCGTACATGGTCAACTGGCAGAGCAATGTCTTTCCCGGAATCCTGGGCCGCACTTGCGATCGTCCCTGCGAACCGGCCTGCCGCCGCGGCCGGGTTGAGGAGAACAACGGAGACAAGCCGGAGCCCGTCGCCATCTGCCGGCTCAAGCGCGTCGCCGCGGATCTGAAAGGCGACATCCGCGCGCGCCTGCCGCGGCCCGCGTCCGGCAAAAAAAAGGGCAAGCGAATCGCCTGCGTCGGCGCCGGCCCCGCATCGCTCACCGTCGCGCGCGATCTGGCGCCGCTGGGCTACCAGGTCACGGTGTTTGACGCCGACGCCAAGGGCGGCGGCTTCATGCGCACGCAGGTACCGCGCTTTCGCCTGCCGGAAGCAGTGATCGACGAGGAGGTGGGCTACATCCTCGATCTCGGTGTCGAGTTGCGCGGTGGCCAGCGCATCGAGTCGATGAACGCGCTGCTGGCCGAAGGCTACGACGCGGTGTTTGTCGGCAGCGGTGCGCCGCGCGGTCGGGATCTGGAAGTCCCCGGTCGCGTCGAAGCCGCGGCACAGATTCACATCGGCATCGATTGGCTGGCCTCGGTGTACTTCGGCCACGTCGAAAAAGTGGCCCGGCGCGTGATCGTGCTGGGCGGCGGCAACACGGCAATGGATTGCTGCCGCTCGGCACGCCGTCTCGGCGGCGACGACGTCAAGGTCATCGTGCGCTCGGGCTTCGACGAGATGAAGGCCAGCCCCTGGGAGAAGGAAGATGCCATGCACGAGGGCATTCCCATCCTCGATTACCGCGTGCCGAAAGCCTTCGTCCACGAGAACGGCAAGCTCATCGGCATGACGTTCGGGAAGGTGCGCGCGGAACGCGACGACAAGGGTAGGCGCAAGCTGGTTCCCACCGGCGAGCCGGACGAATTCCACGCCTGCGACGAAGTGCTGGTTGCGGTCGGCCAGGAGAACGCGTTTCCCTGGATCGAGCGCGACAGCGGCATCGCCTTCGACGATTCGGGCATGCCGGTGCTGGACAAGATCACGCACCAGTCCTCGATACCGAACGTGCTGTTCGGCGGCGACGCGGCCTTCGGCCCGAAGAACATCATCTGGGCGGTTGCACACGGCCACGAAGCGGCCGTGACCATCGACAAGCTGTTGAGCGGCGAGGACCCGCGTCACCGTCCCGAGCCGGCGGTGACCCTGCTGTCGCAGAAGATGGGCATCCACGAGTGGAGCTACGACAACGACATCTCGAACGACGAGCGCTACAAGGTGCCGCTGGCGCCGTCCGAGCGCGCGCTCAAGGACATCCGCATGGAGGTCGAACTCGGCTTCAACATCCAGACCGCGCTCAAGGAAACCCAGCGCTGCCTGAACTGCGACGTGCAGACGGTGTTCAGCGAAAAGATCTGCATCGAGTGCGACGCCTGCGTCGATGTATGCCCGATGGATTGCATCAGCTTCACCGTCAATGGTGAAGAGGAGGGTCTGCGCGCGCGACTGACGGCGCCGGCGCTGAACGCGCAGCAGGATCTCTACGTGTCCGAAACCTTGCGCACCGGGCGCGTGATGGTGAAGGACGAGGACGTCTGCCTGCACTGCGGCCTGTGTGCGGAGCGCTGCCCGACCGGGGCCTGGGACATGCAGAAATTTCTGTTCAACCCCACCAAGGCGGGACCGGCGTGCCGCACCAGGAACGCACCTCATCAGGCCGGCCAGCCGCTCAAGCCGGAGCACGTGGCATGAGCTCTCTGACCGCGGTCAACGACTTCGTCATCAAGTTTGCGAACGTGAACGGCTCGGGCTCGGCCTCGGCCAACGAACTGTTCGCCAAGAGCATCCTGCGCATGGGCGTGCCGGTGAGTCCACGCAACATCTTCCCGTCCAACATCCAGGGTCTGCCGACCTGGTACGAAGTGCGGGTCAACGAGCGCGGCTGGCTCGGGCGACGCGGCGGCGTGGATCTGATGGTCGCCCTGAACCCGCAGACCTGGAATGACGACGTCGCCGAGATCGAGTCGGGCGGGTATTTGTTTTACGACTGCTCCAAGCCGATGCCACGCTCGAGGTTCCGCGACGACGTCAGCGTGCTCGGCATGCCGCTTACCGAAATCTGCAACAAGGCTTATTCGGATTCGCGCCAGCGGCAGTTGTTCAAGAACATCATGTATGTCGGGGGACTCGCCGCGCTGCTCGGAATCGAGCTGGTCGTCATCGAAGAGTTGATCGGCGAGCAGTACAAGAGCAAGGCCAAGCTGCTCGATGCCAACATCAAGGCCCTGCACATGGGCCATCACTGGGCACGGGAACACCTCGCCCCGACCGGTTTGCGCGTGCAGCGTGCGGACAAGGTCGGCGACAAGATTTTCGTCGAGGGCAATAGCGCGGCCGCGCTCGGCTGCGTCTACGGCGGCGCCACGGTCTGCGCCTGGTACCCGATCACGCCGTCCTCGTCGCTCGCCGAAGCCTTCCAGACTTACTGCCAGAAATATCGCGTGGACGGCGCGACCAAGAAAAACCGCTACGCCGTGGTGCAGGCCGAAGACGAGATCGCCTCCATCGGCATCTGCGTCGGCGCCGCGTGGAACGGCGCGCGTTCGTTCACCGCGACCTCGGGTCCCGGTGTGTCTCTGATGACCGAGTTCATCGGCCTGGCCTACTTTGCGGAAGTGCCGGTGACGATCATCAACGTGCAGCGCGGCGGTCCCTCCACCGGCATGCCGACGCGCACGCAGCAGGCCGACGTGCTGTCCTGCGCCTACGCCTCGCACGGCGATACCAAGCACGTGCTGCTGTTTCCCGAAGACCCGGCCGAGTGCTTCGAGTTCGCCGCTGCCGCGCTGGATCTGGCCGATCGCCTGCAGACCCCGGTGTTCGTGATGACCGATCTCGACATCGGCATGAACCAGCGCCTGTGCGCGCCGTTCAAATGGGAACAGGGCCGCGACTACGATCGTGGCAAGGTCATGACCGCAGAAGAGCTGGAATCCGGTCGTGACTTCGGCCGTTATCTGGACGTGGACGGCGATGGCATTCCCTATCGCACCTATCCCGGCACGCACGCCCGGCGCGGCGCCTACTTCACGCGCGGCACCACGCGCGACCCGTATGCGCGCTACTCGGAGAAAGGGCCGGACTACGTCTACAACGTGCAGCGCCTGTTGAAGAAATTCGACACCGCGAAGTCGCTGGTGCCGCAACCCGTCCTGCACGCGGCGGCCGAGCGGACGCGCTACGGCGTGATTCACTACGGCTCGACCAGTCCCGCAATGGCCGAAGCCGACGATGCGCTCGAAGCCGACGGATTCCACCTGGACGTGCTGCGCCTGCGCGCGTTTCCGTTCCCCGATTCGGTGCGCGACTTCGTGCTCGCGCACGAGCGCGTGTTCGTGGTCGAGCAGAATCGCGACGCGCAATTGCGGAGTCTTCTGGTCAACGAATTCGATCTCGATCCGGCGCGCCTGGTCCCGGTGCTGCACTACGACGGCACGCCCATCACCGCACGTTTCATCGTGCGCGAAATCAGCTCGCGCATGCTGGGGCCGCGTGCCGTGCACACGGAGCGCGCCGCATGACCTACCTGGCGAAACCCACCCTGCATCACCCCAGCCTGACCCGCAACGCGGTCGGCTACACGCGGCGCGATTACGAGGGCAAGGTCTCCACGCTCTGCGCGGGCTGCGGCCACGACTCGATTTCCGCCGCCATCGTCCAGGCCTGCTGGGAACTGGATATCGAGCCGCACCGCGTCGCCAAGCTCTCGGGCATCGGATGCAGTTCCAAGACGCCGGATTATTTTCTCGGCAATTCGCACGGTTTCAACACCGTGCATGGGCGCATGCCGTCCGTTCTCACCGGCGCCAATCTCGCCAACCGTGAATTGCTGTATCTGGGCGTGTCCGGTGACGGCGACTCGGCCTCCATCGGCATCGGTCAGCTCGTCCACATCATCCGTCGCGACGTGGCGATGGTCTACATCGTCGAAAACAACGGCGTATACGGCTTGACCAAGGGCCAGTTTTCCGCGACTGCCGACCAGGGCTCCACGTCCAAGCGTGGCGTGGTCAATCCGGATACGCCGATCGATCTGATCGGCCTCGCCCTGCAACTCGGTGCGACCTATGTCGCGCGCGGATTCTCGGGCGACAAGCAGCAGCTCGTGCCCTTGATAAAAGGCGCGATCCTGCATCGCGGCGCCGCGTTCCTGGACATCATCAGCCCCTGCGTGGCGTTCAACAATCACGCCGGCAGCACCAAGAGCTACGAGTACGTGCGCGAGCACAACGAGGCGGTGAACCGGCTCGACGTGATTCCCTGCCGTTCGGAAATCACCGTCGAGTACGAGCCCGGCGACCTGATCGAAGTCGAGCAGCACGACGGCAGCAGGCTGCGGCTGCGCAAGCTGGCGGGTGATTACAACCCGACGGATCGCATCGCTGCGCTCAACCACGTGCTCACCCACGAGGCGCGCGGCGAGGTGCCGACCGGCCTGTTGTTCGTCGATGGCGCGGCACACGATCTGCACGCACACCTGAACACGGTCGAGATCCCCTTCAACCAGCTGGGCGCCGCCGAACTATGCCCGGGTGCCTCGGTGCTGGACGGAATCAACGCCTCGCTGCGCTGATCGTTTCGACGCAGGTGCCACGGGCCCCGCGAGCGCAGTAAGCTCCCGGCACCTCATTCAGATCCAGGAGAATCGTCATGCCCTTGCACCCGCAAGTCGAAGGATTCATGAAGCAGCTGGCGGCGGTCGGCGGCAAGCCCTTCCACCAGATGCCGGTTGCCGAATGCCGCGCCGCGCTGGCCGGCTTGTTCGGCATGATGCCGCCGAGCACGGAGAAAATCGCGAGCGTCGACAACCGCAGGATTCCCGGTGCGGCCGGCGACATCGCCGTACGCATATACACCCCCGAAGGCGCCGGACCGTTCCCGGTGCTGAGCTATTTCCACGGCGGCGGCTGGGTCCTCGGCGATCTCGACGGCTATGACCCCCTGTGCCGCGAACTCTGCGGCGGCGCGTCCTGCGTCGTGGTGTCGGTGGAATACCGCCTCGCGCCCGAGCACAAGTTCCCGGCCGCGCCCGAAGACTGTGTGGCCGCGGTGAAATGGGTCGCCGCCAACGCCGTCTCGTTGAAGGGGGATGCGTCGCGGCTCGCGGTGGGCGGCGACAGCGCCGGCGGCAATCTCGCCGCGGTCGTCGCGCAGCGTCTGCGTGATGAGAACGGCCCCAGGCTATGCGCGCAACTGTTGATCTATCCGTGCACGCAACTCGTGGGCTCCACGCCGTCGATGATCGAAAACGCCGAGGGCTATCTGCTGGAACGCAAGGACATGGAGTGGTTTGCTGGGCATTATCTGAATTCGCCTGCCGACGGCCGGAGCATCAACGCATCTCCAGCCTTCGCGACGAGCCTCGCCGGCCTGGCGCCCGCCCTGGTCATCACGGCGGAATTCGATCCGCTGCGCGACGAAGGTGAAGCCTACGGCGATGCGATGCGGAAGGCGGGTGTGGACGTCACGGTGTCGCGCTACGACGGCGCGATCCACGCCTTCTTCAGCTTCTTCGGCATCATGGAGCCGGGACGCAGGGCGGTGGACGAAGCCATCCGCTGGCTGCGCGAACAGTTTCGCGTTTAAGGAAGCTCTGCAAAGGTCGGTCTGTCGCGGGCATGGCCCGCTCCTACGGAACGACGGATCCCGTAGGAGCGGGCCATGCCCGCGACCGACTTTGCAGAGCTTCCTTCCGCAGCGCCGCCAGGCGCTGGACGTCAGCGGATGACGCGTACGGCTTCGACGTAGCGGTCCATCCACCACCGGTTGCCGACCGGCGCGACGATCACCTGCTTGCCGCTGGACGGCGCATGCACGGCCTGGCCGTCGCCGAGATACAGGGCGACATGGTCGATGCCGCGGCGCTTGAAGGAGTAGAACAGCAGGTCGCCCGGTTCCGCCTCGTCGAGATCGACGGCTTCGCCGGCTTCGTACTGCCCGGTGGTGGAACGCGGCACCTGCAGCCCCTGCAGGCTGTACACGTATTGCACCAAGCCACTGCAATCGAAGCCGTCCGGTGTGGTTCCGCCAAAGCGGTACGGTCGCCCGATCTGCCCGAGGGCGTCGAGAACGATGCCTCGGCGTAGCGCGTCGGTTTCCGGAGTCGGGCGGTAGCTCGATGTCGAACAGCCGGTCAGCAGCACCATGAGCATGGACAACAGCAGCAACAGGTTCTGCCGCACTTCAGGCTGCGGGCGGTTGGGTTGCCAGCATCGAGGGCCGTTGCGCGAAGGCGGTAAACCAGCGGTCCAGCGCCTCGTGACCCTTGCGCCACTCGATGTAGGGCATGCGCAGATCGAGATAGGCCAGGGCGACGCCGACGGAAATTTCGACGATGCCCGGTGCGTCCGGCAGCAATTCGCCGGCCTCCAGGTCCAGCACGGCGACCGAGCGCCGGATCACGTCGGCCTGGCGATCGAGAAAGGGGACGAAGCGGATGCCCTCGGGTCGGCGTCGCTCGAATACGGCGGAGACAGCCGCGGTCATGATGCCGTCGGCGATCTGCGCCCGACGCAGCGTGTTCCAGCGTTTGGATCCGCGCGGCAGGGTGGTCAGGCCGCGGCCGCGGGTGTGCAGGTATTCGACGATGAGGTTGGAGTCCGGCAGGGATTCGCCGCGGTCGGTGACCAGGGTCGGAATGCGCGACAGCGGGTTGGCGGCCAGCAACTCCGGGGGCGGCGAGAACGGATCGGCATCGATCTCCTCGATCAGGTCGGCGAGGCCCAACTCGTGCGCGACGACGCGCACCTTGCGCGAATAGGGTGAGGTCTGGCTGGTGTACAGCTTCATTTTCAAGGCTGCGTCCTCCTGCTTGTTCGGTATTCCTTCCGATGGACGCAGCGTGACGGCGCATTCAGGCCGACGCAAGACGGCGCGGCGCGACGGCAGCAGTGAATACCTGCGCCGGGTCACAATCCGGGGATGATTTCGATCCTGATCTTCATCTTCGCAGCGGTGGCGGAAATCGCCGGCTGCTTCGCGTTCTGGGCCTGGCTGCGGCTCGACCGGTCGGCCTGGTGGACCTTGCCTGGCGCGATTTCCCTGGCGCTGTTCGCGTGGCTGCTGACGCGGGTGGAGAGCGAATTTGCTGGACGCGCCTATGCCGCGTACGGCGGGACATACATCGCCGCCTCCCTGATCTGGCTGTGGGCGGTGGAGGGTGCACGCCCCGATCGCTGGGATGCGATCGGGGCGGCGATCTGTCTGGTCGGCGCGGCTGTGATCCTGCTGGGTCCGCGTGCGGCCTGAGCGCGCGCAGCGTCGCTTCAGTGAATCCCGGCCTGCGCGTCCAGAAAACGCTCGGCGTCGAGCGCCGCCTGGCAGCCGGTGCCGGCACTGGTGATGGCCTGACGATAAACGTGATCCTGCACGTCGCCGGCCGCGAACACCCCCGGCACACTGGTTTGCGTCGCGTTGCCGCTGGAGCCGCTCTGCACCTTCAGGTACCCGCCGGCCATGTCGAGCTGGCCTTCGAAGATGCCGGTGTTGGGCGTGTGGCCGATGGCGATGAACACGCCCTTGAGCACGATCTCGCGGGCCTCGCCGGTCTTGAGATTCCTGATACGCATACCGGTCACGCCGCCGGCATCGCCGAGCACCTCGTCCAGGGTCGAGTCCCAGACGATCTCGACCTTGCCTTCCTTCTGCCGCTTGAACAGTTTGTCGTGCAGGATCTTCTCGCCCTTGAAGCGGTCGCGGCGGTGCACGATGGTGACCTTGTTCGCGATGTTGGACAGGTACAGTGCTTCCTCGACCGCGGTGTTGCCGCCGCCGATCACCGCCACGTCCTGGCCCTTGTAGAAGAAACCGTCGCAGGTCGCGCAGGCGCTGACGCCCTTGCCGCGGAACGCGGTTTCGGATTCCAGGCCCAGGTAACGCGCGGAGGCGCCGGTGGCGATGATGAGGGCGTCGCAGGTGTACTCGGCCTCTCCCTTGAGTGCGAATGGCTTGCTCTTGAGATCGACCGAGTGGATGTGATCGAACACGAATTTCGTGTCGAAGCGCTCCGCATGTTTCTGCATTCGATCCATCAGCGCCGGACCCATCAGGCCGTGCACGTCGCCGGGCCAGTTGTCTACCTCGGTGGTAGTCATCAGCTGACCACCCTGCTCGATGCCGGTAATCAGCACCGGCTTGAGATTGGCGCGGGCGGCGTACACCGCGGCGGTGTAACCCGCGGGGCCGGAACCGAGAATGATGAGAGGGTGGTGATTGCTCATGGCGTGGAGGTCGGAAATCGGGAGTTGGGAATCGTAAAAACCGGGAGTCGGGAACGGTGAGTCATGGAAACTGTGAATCGTAAGACCGTTCTCGCTTCCACGGTTCCCGGTTCTCTACTCTCGATTCCCGGCATCTCAGAGCTTCTCGGCATGCTCAGCCAGATACTGCGCGACACCATCGGCCGTCGGCCGCATGCCCGCCTGACCCTTGCGCCAGCCGGCCGGGCAGACTTCGCCGTATTGCTCGGTGAACTGCAAGGCATCGACCAGGCGCAGCATGTCGTCCGCTTCGCGGCCCAGCGGCAGATTGTTGACCACCTGGTGCTGCACGACGCCCTCCTTGTCGATCAGGAACGAGGCGCGGAACGCCACGCCGCCCTGGTGCTCGACACCGTAGGCGCGGGTGATTGCATGGCTCACGTCGGCCACCATCGGGAAACCGACCGGGCCGATGCCGCCCTTCTCGACCGGCGTGCTGCGCCAGGCGAAGTGGGTGAATTGGCTATCGATGGACACGCCGATCAATTGCACACCACGCTCCTCGAAAGCCTTGCGGCGATTCTCGTGGGCGATGATTTCGGACGGGCAGACGAAGGTGAAATCCAGCGGCCAGAAGAACAACACCACGTATTGGCCGCGGTAATCGGACAGCTTGAGGCTGTCGGTGATGGAGCCGTCGCCAAGCACGGCGGCGGCAGTGAAGTCG
Organism: Panacagrimonas sp.; assembly: GCA_052387695.1. Lineage (GTDB taxonomy): Bacteria > Pseudomonadota > Gammaproteobacteria > Nevskiales > Nevskiaceae > Panacagrimonas. The sequence goes on from JBQTIX010000081.1 coordinate 54,033, forward strand.
GGGGCGGGACGATTGACGAGAACGCTCATTGATTGCTCCTGGAGAGTGGGGGAATTGAGGCTTGGATCGGAGGTATTCACGACCTAGGGCGCGCAGTCTAGGGCGGGTCTTTCGATAGAGCCAACGAGTTTTTATTATTTTATACATAGCGATCCACTATGCGGAAAGCCTTTACTCCTCACACAAGAGCCACGCCTCGAACAGGGTGTCAATCGCCTTGACCACCTCCGGGTTGCTGGCGCCGCGCAGGTGCTTGCATCGAGTGGTCTGAAGTTCGATTAGCGCGTCCGAGCGTCTCAAGGCTTCGAGCAAGGCGGCGGCACTACCCCCCAAAAAAAACGACCCAATGGCCGGTTTTGCCTCCCGATTGCGTTTGTCAGGTATGCGGATTCCATCTGCGCGCGTCGCCCCGCAGGGCGTCGCATCCCCTCCCACCCGATGAGGTCTTCAAAATGGTCCCGTCAAAACCCTCCGCTTCTCGCCGCGTCTTGGCCGGTTTGGTCGGGGCGTCCTCCCCTTCGACTCGCGCCTTGATCCCGGGGCGGCTCCATCCGCTGGCAGCGGCGCTGGCCGCAGGATTGTTTTCCCTGGGTGGGCCGCCGGCGCACGCGGCGACGATCCAGGTGGGGGTCGGCGGCTGCACCCTTCTGGACGCCATCACCGCGGCGAATGCGGACCACGCCACCGGCCGCTGTCCGGCTGGCCGGGGCACCGACACCGTGGTTCTGCCCCGCGGCAGCACCCAGACGCTGCGAACGGTGAACAACTCTTCCAATGTCGGCCTGCCCGTGATCACCAGCACCTTCACGATTCAAGGCCAGGGCAGTACGATCGACAGTCATCCCGTCGCCGAGCCGTTCGCTCTGATGGAAGTGGGCACGGCCGGCAAACTGACCCTGTTGGAGACGACCCTGAGCGGCGGTCGCATCGCCATTTTCAACTTTGGCGAACTGAACCTGACCGACAGCACCGTCATGGGAAGATCGGACGCCAACCAGTACGGCGGCATCGAAAATCGCGGGTCGGCGACTCTGACCAACAGCCGGGTCTCCGGCAATTTCAGCACCGGCCTCGACAACTACTACGGCGATGCCACGCTGATCGGCAGCACCGTGTCCGGCAACGTCGTCAATGGCACGCCCGGCATCGTCAGCCGCTTCGGCAATCTCACCCTGATCGACAGCGTCGTGTCCGGCAACACCAACTCGCAGCGGGAGGAATATGGAACGTACGGCGGCGGCATCTTCATCTACTACGGCGACCTCAAGCTGATTCGCAGCACCGTCTCGGGCAACCGCGTGGCCGGCGACGGCGGCGGGATCGAGGCGTTCGAGGCGGGGATCTTCCTGAGCGACAGCCATATCTCGGGCAATACCGCCGCGACCGGGAGCGGCGGGGGATTACACACGGTGAAATCTCGCGCCGTCCTCCGAAACAGCACGGTCTCCGACAACACCGCCGCGTCCGGCGGCGGAATCAGCGCGGACGATACAGCGCTGGACCTCATCGCCAGCACGGTGTCGGGTAATCATGCGTCGAACCGGGGTGGGGGCCTGTTTGTGACTCAGTTCGGCGGCTGCGACAGTGACAACTCGCTGACCGTCCTCAACAGCACCGTGACCGGCAATACCGCGGCCCAGGGCGGAGGACTTTTCAACGGCAGCGTGCCGCCTTACTTCCTCGACAGCGTCTGCGCCACCATCACCCAGAGCACGATCACCGACAACACGGCGCAAAACGGGAAGGGCGGCGGTATCGCCGGGAGGAAAGGGAGCGGTCCCTACATGGACCCGGACGCGGGGCAGATGGTTTTTTCCGCCTCCATCGTCGCCGGCAATCAGGGGACGGATCTCGATTGGCTCGGCGACGTCCGCAGCGTCTTCACCTCCCGCGGCGATAACCTGATCGGTGACGGCAATGCCATCGCCGCGTTCTCCGCCGCTGGCGATCGGATTCGAATCGGCAATCCGCGCCTCGCGACGCTGGCCGACAACGGTGGCCCCACCCAGACCCGTGCCCCGAGCGCCAACAGCCCCGCGCTGGACGGCGTGACCCGCGCCAACACCTGCGAGCGGACGCCATTCGACCAGCGCGGCTTCATCCGGCCGGCGGACGGCGATGCCAACGGCTCCGCGCGCTGCGACATCGGCGCGTTCGAGGCGGCGGCCACCGCGGCGCCCGACGACGACCAGGACTTCCTCCCCAACGCAGTGGACAACTGCCCAGCCACCGCCAATCCGGAGCAGATCGATCGCGACGGCGACGGCGTGGGCGATGCCTGCGACGCGATTCCCTTCGGCCTGTGCAACGGACGCCCGGTCACCCTGATCGTACCGGCATGGGGCGACTTCGTGCACGGTACCGACGGCGATGACGTGATAGCCGGCCAGGATGACAACGACACCATCGACGGTCGCGGAGGCAATGACCTGATCTGCGGCGGCAAGGGCAACGACAGGCTGATCGGCGGGAGCGGCAATGACCGGCTGATCGGCGGACAGGGCACAGACGAACTCTCCGGCGGGGGCGGCGACGATGTCCTCATCGGCAACGGCGGAGACGATTCGCTCGACGGCGGTAAAGGCCAGGATCGCTGCGAAGGCGGCCCGGGCCGGGATTCGGCCACATTATCCTGCGAACAGCGCGACGCAATTCCTTAAGGGAACCTCTGCACAGGTTCGAGAACACGGTCGCGGGGGGGGGGGGGCGGGGGGGGGGGGGGCGGGGAGGGGGGGGGTGGGGGGGGCCGCGCGCAACACAGCCCCCACCCCGCCCAGGGGCGGGGGGGGGGGAGGGAGGCGCGCCCCC
>JBQTIX010000082.1:0-64551 GCA_052387695.1 Panacagrimonas sp.
CCGTTCGTCCCGAGTAGCCGCGCAGCGGGCGTACCGAGGGAAGCGTCGCGTATCGAGGGCATGCCCGGCACCTCGATACGCGGCATTGCTGCGCAATGGCGCTACTCGGTGCGAACGGATTTCAAACTGATGCACTACCGAAAATAGCGGTTTGCGAATATGGCGATATCACTTTAGAAGAGGTCGGCGGGATCGACGTCGACCGACCAGCGCACGCGGCGCGCTCCAGCGATCGTGCCGAGCCGGGGGACCCATTCCGCGAGCACCGATTGCAGTCGCGACCGGCTGCGCGAACGCAGCAGCAACTGCGCACGGATGCGTGACGCACGTCGCTCCATCGGCGCGGGCACGGGACCCAGCACCTCGACCCCGGTGCCCGCCAGCGCCCGTGCGACTCCGCGCAGGAAGGCCAGTGGCGCGTCGGCATCCAGGGCATCGGCACGCAGCAATGCCAGGTGCGCGAAAGGCGGCAGCGCGCCCGCCCGACGCTGTTCGAGCAGATCATCGGCGAACGCCCGATAGCCGTCGTGCAACAGCTTCCGCAACTGCGGGTGATCGGGCGCATGCGTCTGTACCAGCATCTCACCCGGCTGCGCACCGCGGCCGGCGCGACCGGCGACCTGGGTGAGCAACTGCCCGAGGCGTTCGAGCGCACGGAAATCACCGCTGAACAGGGCCTGGTCGGCGGCCACGACTCCCACCAGGGTCAATCCCGCGAAGTCATGTCCCTTGGTCAGCATCTGCGTGCCGATGAGAATGCGGATGTGGCCGTCGCGAGTGTCGGCAAGCAGACGATCGAGTTCGCCCACGCGCGAAACGCTGTCTGAATCCACACGCTCGATGCGCAGGTTTTCGAAGCGTGCGCGCAGAACCTGTTCGAGCCGCTCGGTGCCTTCGCCAACCGGCATCAGTTCGGTCCCCTGACATTGTCCGCACCGCAGGGGCACACGTGCCTGGTTGCCGCAGTGGTGGCAGATCAGCCTTTGCCGTGCGCGATGCAGCGTCATGCGCGCGTCGCAGTGGGGGCAGGGGACGACAAAGCCGCAGTCGTGGCACAGCAGGGCCGGAGCGTAGCCGCGACGATTGACGAACATCAGAACCTGCCCGCCGGCGTCGAGGTGGCGACCGGTCGCATCGAGCATCGCGGCCGAGAGCCCATGTTCCAGTGTCTGCCCACGCACGTCGATCAACTCGATCCGCGGCAGCGATCTGGACGCGACCCGCGAGTTCAACGCAAACCCGTGATAGCGGCCGCGCCGCAGGTTGTGCAGCGTCTCGGTGGACGGCGTGGCGGATCCGAGGATCACGGGAATGCTGGCGCGCTGTGCGCGAATGATCGCCAGGTCCCGCGCCGAGTAGCGCAAGCCTTCCTGCTGCTTGTATGAGGCGTCGTGCTCCTCGTCGATCACGATCAGACCCAGCTCGGGCATCGGCACGAAGGCCGCTGACCGGGTGCCGATCAATATCCGGCACTCGCCGGAGCGGGCGGTGAGCCAGGCATCGGCGCGTGCGCGCTCGGTCAGGCCGGAGTGGAAGGTGCCGACGATGGCGCCGAATCGGTCGACGAAGCGCTCGACCAGTTGCGGCGTGAGGCCAATCTCCGGAGCAAGCACCAGCGCCTGGTGGCCCGCTGCGAGGACGCGCTCGACTTCGCGCAGGTACACCTCGGTCTTGCCGCTGCCGGTGACTCCCTCGATCAGGCTCACCGAAAAGCCGGGAGGAACCGCTTGCAAACCGGCGAGCGCCGCCGCCTGTTCCGGTGTCAGCCCCGGTCGCGCCTGATCGGGTCTTGCCGGCGCCGTCCGCCGGGATTTGGCGCGGCTGCGCCGGGGTCGCGCCTGCCGCAAGGCGGTGGGTAGTGCGGTCGCCAAGACTTCACCGATCGGGTGATGGTAGTACTCCGCTGCCCACCGACACAGGCCCAGCAGCTCGGCCGGCAAGAGAGGAGCGGGGTCCAGGCAGGCAAGGATCTCCCGGCAGCGCAGGCCGTCCGACTCGACCGCGCGGATCGTCCCGACCGCGATGCCGATCACCTCACGCCGCCCCAGCGGCACCCGAACCCTGCAACCGGGGCGGATGTCCAGACCGGCAGCCAGATAGTCCAAGGCGTAAAAGAGCGGTGCCGGCACCGCCACGCTGACGCGTTGCTCCATCACGGTGCAAGCTTGTGGATAAACCTGTGGATGCGAGGACGGAAACGGAATGGTCGGCGCGGCAAGTGCCCGTGCGCGGCCTTCCCAATCCTGATGGAGAGTCTAATAAAATAAATCATAAACAAATGTTTATGGATACATTGCGTTAATGTGACGAATGCGGGTCTTGACGTGAATCACCACCTATGAATCGGCCGCCATGTGCATATCAGGCACTCGGGCGGCGGTTTGCGAGCCCCAGAAAGCGCTTGCGACCCCACTAGACGGGTACCCGGTCGGGTCTGTCAATCGTTTTGCGGCGGCGCACGAGCCGGCGCCGGCAGGATCGATTTCTTTGGGTGGGCATTGATGTCGCGATCCGCTCATTTCTTGCCCGCCGTCAGGCTGGCGCCCCCGACGTCGCGTCGATCAATGCTCTGGGGATAGCGGCTGCCCGGCAACGGGCGCGCCCCTTCCGTCGAGGATCGGCGTCAGTCATTGCGCACCAACGTGGTGCGGCGCCCCGCTATTTTCATTCAGTCCAGACCCGGTCGAGGCGGAATCCGCTGGCATGCTCCGTGCTTTTTTGCCTTTGCCGCGTGGTCGGGGGCGGCACACGGGCTAGGCCTCAGCGCGCTCAATTACGTTTTTTCAAAGCTTGATCAAGGAGTTATTCGAAAATGAAACTGATTACAGCCATCATCAAGCCGTTCAAGCTCGATGAAGTGCGGGAGGCGCTCTCGGAGATCGGCGTGGCGGGGATCACAGTGACCGAGGTCAAGGGCTTCGGTCGCCAGAAGGGCCACACGGAACTCTACCGCGGTGCGGAATACGTGGTGGACTTTCTCCCCAAGGTCAAGATCGAGGTGGCGCTGGCCGACGACAAGGTCGACTCGGCCATCGACGCCATCAGCAAGGCCGCCCATACGGGAAAGATCGGCGACGGGAAAATCTTCGTCTTCACGCTCGATCAGGCCATCCGCATCCGTACCGGCGAAACCGGCAAAGACGCGCTCTAGATTGACCCGCGCGACTGCGCAGGGGGCCTGGCCACTGCTGTTCGTGGCGATCCGGTTCGAAGGAAACGGCACAGGCGGCGCAGGCGTGCTCAGCCTTATTCCAATGGAGAGACTCATGATTCGCAAAATGACACTGGGGCTCGTGCTGGCGACAAGCTGCCTCTTCACGGCGGCCGCAGTGGCGCAGGATGATCCCGCGCCGGCCACGACTGAAACGATGGAAGCGGCTCCGGTCGCTCCCGCAACCGAGGCGGCGCCGCCAGAGGCAGTGGTTGCAGAACCCGTGCCCGAGCCGGCCGCAGAGGTCGCGCCGGAAGCCGCTCCGCCCAAGAAAGCGAAGAAACCGAAGGTCGCCGAAGAGCCGGCGCCGGTCGCTGCCGCTGCGGCAGTTGAAGAGGCACCCGCCGTCGCTGAGGCGGTGGCCGAAACGCCGGCTGAAGTCCCTGCCGAAGCCGCCGCCGCTCCTGCGGAAGAGGCACCGCCGGCCGATGACGGCTACAAGGCGCCGGACTACAACATGGGCAACGTCACCTGGATGATGACCGCCACGGCCTTGGTGCTGTTCATGTCCCTGCCCGGCCTGGCGCTGTTCTATGGCGGTCTGGTGCGACAGAAGAACATGCTGTCCACCATGACGCAGACCTTCGCGATCTTCTGCGTGATCGCCATTCTCTGGGTGGTGTTTGGCTACAGCCTCGCGTTCAGCGGCACCAACCCCTTCATCGGCACGCTCGACAAGATGATGCTCGCGGGCGTGGTGTACGACGTGAAAGGCAACTTCGTGCCGACCGCAACCTTCAGCAAGGGCGTGGTGATTCCGGAACTGATGTTCGCGATGTTCCAGCTGACTTTCGCCTGCATCACCGTGGCCCTGGTCGCCGGCGCCTACGCCGAGCGCATGAAGTTCAAGGCGGTGATGCTGTTCTCGGTCATCTGGTTCACCTTCTCCTACCTGCCCATGGCGCATATGGTCTGGTGGTGGCCGGGGCCGGACGCCTACACCTCGCCCGAGGTGGTGGCCGATCTCAACGCGACCGCGGGCTGGCTGTGGCAACTCGGCGCGCTCGACTTCGCCGGCGGTACCGTGGTGCACATCAATGCCGGTGTCGCCGGATTGGTCGTCGCGCTGTTCCTGGGTAAACGCACGGGCCTCGGCAAGATATCGATGGCTCCGCACAGCCTGGTGATGTCCACCATCGGCGCGGCCATGCTGTGGTTCGGCTGGTTCGGCTTCAACGCCGGCTCCAATCTCGAAGCCAACGGCTACGCCGTGCTGGCGTTCGCCAACACCCTGTTCGCCACCGCCGTGGCAGCCGTGTCCTGGTTCTTCGCCGAGTGGATCTTCAAGGGCAAGCCGTCCTTGCTGGGCATCATCTCCGGTGCGGTCGCCGGCCTCGTCGGCATCACGCCGGCCTGCGGCTTCGTCGGCATCCAGGGTGCGCTGGTGATCGGCATCGTCTGCGGCGCGGTCTGCTTCTTCGCGGTGGCCTACATGAAGAAAATGCTGGGCTACGACGACGCGCTCGATGCCTTTGGCGTCCACGCGGTCGGCGGCTACCTCGGCGCGATACTGACGGGTGTTTACGTCAACCCGGAACTCGGCGGCGCGGGCTATGTGACCGACGGCTGGGTCGGTCCCACCTTCGGCTACGACTCCGCGCAGATCATGATCCAGGTGAAGGCTGCAAGCATCGCGGCGGTCTGGAGCGCAACGGTGGCGGCAGTCACCATGATCCTGCTCAAGTTCACGGTCGGCGTGCGCGTCTCCGAAGATGCCGAGCGCGAAGGACTCGACCTCGCCGAGCACGGCGAGAACGCCTACAACATGTAAGCAATCCATTGTGGGGTGGGCGCAGGTTGGTGAGGCGCCCTCCCCACTGATACTCCCAGGGGTGTTGTTGTTGGGGCGGGTCGATGAGACCCGCCCCTTTTCTTTGCCTGGCGCGCGGTGGTGACGCGCGCATAAAAAAAGGCCCCGCGAACGGGGCCCTTTCCTGAAGCGGGTAGAACTTACTGTGCGGGCGGAGCTTCGGCCGGAGGGGCTTCTGCAGCCGGTGCCGCTTCTGCAGCAGGGGCCTCCATCGCCGGAGCGGCGGGGGGCTCAGCAGCCGGCGGAGCGGCTTCTTCCTTCTTGCCGCAGGCGGCGAGGATCAGGGCAGATGCGAGGCCCAGGGCGATGACGATATTGCGCATTGATATAACTCCCGTTGGTGAACGTGTTTGTAGGCGCTGAGGAGTGCTTCGACAGTCGCGAACGGAGCATATTTATCCAGTTTTTTGCGCACTGCACAAGTGCTTTGAGCGTTTTTGGCGAATGGCTTCGGAGCAAGGCCGCATTTCCCGTCGCCGTTCCTCTGCGCACGCCGATCTGCTCGCCGTGACCCGGCACCCGGAAGCTCGTGTTCTCACGCCAGCTTGGCCCGCATCGCGGCCGCAACCAGCTCCGCGGTCATCTCGACGAACAGCCGGCCCTGACGCGGTTGGAAGCGCTGCGGATCGCGCGAGGCCAGCACCAGCATTCCGAGGTTTTTTTCTTTCTCCAGCGGTACCACGGCCGCCGACGCAGGCAATTCAACCGCCTTGGGGAACAGCAGCTTTGCCTGAGCCGCGGCCAGCGGTCCGCATTCGATCATCTTGGTCCGGAAGAAATTGTCGAAGGCGCGCATCACGGGGCTGCCCTGATCCAGGCGCGCCAGGCCGTCGATGTCATTGCGACGCAGCAACGGCGCGAGGATGCCGACGAACACATCGTCGATGCCGAAGTCCTCGCGCAAGTGGGTCTGCAATCCGAGAATCGCGGCCGCAAGGGTCGGAGCGCGCAGCAGCGTGCGCGCCAGCCGATGCACGCTGGTCGCGCGCTTCTCGTTGTCGCGCGCAGCATCCAGCAGATGGCTCAGTCGATCCTCCAGACGCTGGCTGCGGCCGCGCAGGATTTCCACCTGGCGCTCGATCAGCGAGACCGCCGATCCGCTCGCGTGCTGCAACTCCATTGTCTCCAGGACCTCCGGGAATCGCAGGAGAAAGTCCGGGTGCGCGCGCAGATAAGCGATGACCTCGTTCTCGTCGAGTCCCGCAACGGCCTCTGCCGCCGCGTTCATGCGCGGTACGTCCCTGTCATTGGCTCCACTCCAGTTCACCCCTGAAAACCGTTTCTGCGGGGCCGGTCATCCGCACGGCTGCACCCTCACCGGCCCACTCGATCAGCAAGCTGCCGCCCCTGACCTGGACCTCCACACGCTCGCCGAGCCGCCCCCAGGTCTGCGCCACCGCCACCGCCGCGCAGGCGCCGCTACCGCAGGCCAGCGTCTCGCCCGCGCCACGCTCATAGACACGCAGGCGCGCGCGATCCGTTCCCAGCACCTGGAGAAACCCCACATTGACCCGCTGCGGAAAGCTTGGATGCGACTCCAGCCGTGGCCCGAGTGCAAGCACCGGTGCCGTGTCCACGTCGGCCACTTCCATCACCAGATGAGGATTGCCGATGCTGGCCGCACCAAACTCGACGCGCTGGCCGTCCAGCATCAGGCTGTAACGCGCCCGCCGTTCCGGCGCATCGAACGGAACCTCCTGCGGCTCGAAGCGGGGCACACCCATGTTGACCGTGACCTGCCCGTCCTCGCGTCGCTGCAGTTCCAGCACCGAGGTGCTCGTGCGCACGCGCAATCGCGGCTCAGGTGAGAGCCCGCGCTCGAACACGAAGCGTGCGAGGCAGCGTGACCCGTTGCCGCACTGGCCGACTTCGGAGCCGTCCGAATTGAAGATGCGGTAGTCGAAATCCACATCCGGCGTCGAGGCCGACTCCACCACCAGCACCTGGTCGCAGCCCACGCCGAAGCGTCGGTGCGTCAGCCGTTGCAGCAGCGCAGGCGTCGGCGCAAACCGCTCGCGCGTTGCGTCGATCACGACAAAGTCGTTGCCGGTTCCGTGCATCTTGGTGAAGGAGAGCTTCATCGGCAAAAATGGCGCGTGTGGCCCGCTTGAATGATGGAGGGCAGTCTATTGAATTCCACGGACACGGACATGCGGCAACCAAGCTCACGACGCCACCGGGGTGGGTGCCACTGCGGCGCCGTGCGCTTCGAGTTCGAGGCGCCCGCCCGGGTGCGCGTGCAGCGTTGCAATTGCTCGATCTGCGCGATGACCGGGTTCGTCCACCTGATCGTTCCTGCGCGCGATTTCAAGCTCCTGACCGACCCGAGCATGCTCAGCACCTACACATTCAACACCGGTATCGCCAGACACTTGTTCTGTCGCATCTGCGGCGTCAAGAGTTACTACGTTCCGCGCTCGAATCCTGACGGCTACTCGATCAACCTGCGCTGCGTGGTTCCCGGAAGCTTCGAGTCGGTCGAGGTCGAAGATTTCGACGGCCAGAACTGGGAGGCGCACGGAGCGGGTCTGGCATCGCTGTCGAAGCCAGACATGTAGGTCGGTGCAGGTCGGTTCAAGCCCGCGGCTTCGTGCGGGCGGAACCGACGCGGCGGCCGATCGAGCGCCGATGTCGGCTCCGCCCGCGAAAAGCACGCGGGCTTGAGCCGACCTACCGTCGGCGGGGGTCGATCACGCGCGCATCGGCTTGAACCCAGGCTGCGCCAGCATGCGCGTGATCCAGGCCTGCACCGCGGGGTAGCCCGACAATTCGTAGCCGCCTTCATCGGCCACATGCGTGTAGGCGAACAGCGCGATGTCGGCGATGGTGCAAGCATCGCCTGCGAGAAAGGGCGTGCGGACGAGCTGGCTTTCCATCACCCCCAACGCGGCATGGCCGCGGGTCATGGCTTCGGCGATCTTCTCGCGCCACTCATCCCGCTTATGCAGGTAGTGCACCCAGAAGCGCACCGTTGCGATGTAGGGCTCATGCGAGTACTGCTCAAAGAACAACCATTCCAGCACCTTGGCCTGCTCGTAGCGAGCCTGCGGAAGCAGCGCCGAGCCCTGCGCGAGGTAGCACAGCATGGCGTTGGATTCGGCCAGATACCGGCCGGGCTGCACTTCCAGCAGCGGTACACGGCCGTTGGGATTGCGCGTCAGGAATTCGGGCGTACGACTTTGTCCCGCCAGGATGTCGGTCTCCACCCACTCGTAGACCGTCCCCAGCATTTCCATCACCGCGGCCGGCTTCCAGCAATTACCCGAACCGCTGAATCCGTACAGGCGCACCATGCTCTTCACTCCCTCCGAAAACAGGTTTCGTTTGCGCCTCAATTGTCGCATCCGTCACGCGCCGTCGTTGTCAATTGCGCGTGCTCAGCGAATCATTGGCGTCACCCCACAGGAATTCTTGCAATGAGTGATCAGGCAGCGCAGGCCCGGCTGATCCGCGCGGTGCGAACGCGGGTGCCGGTGGATGCGGCGCAACTGCTTTCGCGGGAAACACCCGAGACGGTTGCCGAGGTACTCAGCGAACTGCCGCAGGCGCTCGCCGATCGTATCCAGACGCACCTTCCCGCGGAATTGCGACGACAGACAGCCGAAGAACTTGCCGAAGTCGTGGAAGGCACGGTGCGCGAGATGATGGAACCCGCACTCGCGGTATTTCCGCAGGCGACGACCGTGCAGCAGGCCATCGATTTCCTGCGCGGTCATCCGACGCCGCAGGACATCACCTACCTGTACGTGACCGGCGCGGACGAAGCGCTGGTCGGCCTGATCGTGATCCGCGATCTGATCCTGGCCGAGCCGACCGAGACCCTGGCCGAGGTGATGCTGCCCCATCCCTTCGCGATCGCGGTGGACATGGACGTCGCCGACGCGGTGATGGCCGCGGTACGCCGGCACTACCCGGTGTATCCGGTGGTGGATGGCGAGCAACACGTGGTCGGCATCGTGCGCGGCTGGCGGCTGTTCGAGCGTCAGGCCATCGAGATCAGCGCGCAGTCCGGCCAGATGGTCGGCGTCGACAAGGAAGAGCGACTCCAGACCGGCGTCTGGGCGGCGTTCCGGATGCGTCATCCCTGGCTGCAGGTGAACCTGCTCACGGCCTTCCTCGCGGGCTTCGTGGTCAGCATTTTCGAGGGCACCATCTCGCAGATCGTCGCACTGGCCGCCTTCCTGCCGATTCTGGCGGGACAGAGCGGCAACAACGGCTGCCAGGCGCTGGCCATCACCCTGCGCGGCATCACGCTTGGCGACATGGACAAATTCTCCGTGCGCCGGCTCCTGCAAAAAGAGATGTCGCTTGGCGCCCTGAACGGCGTTCTCACCGGCACGGTCGCCGGCATCGCCATGTGGTGGACCGCGAGCCGCGGCGGCAACGAGCAGGCCGCATTGCTGGGCTTCGTGATCCTGCTCGCGATGACCGGCGCCTGCATGGTGTCGGGCATGTTCGGCGTGCTGGTGCCGCTGGCGCTGCGACGCTTCGGCGCCGACCCCGCCACCGCTTCGAGCATCTTCCTCACCACCGGCACGGACATCGCCGGCATGGGGCTGATGCTGGTGCTGGCGACGACGCTGGTGCTGTAGGTCGGATCAAGCCCGCGTGCTTTTCGCGGGCGGATCCGACAGCGCAATGACCACCCTCGACACCCTGCTGATCGCCGTCGGCTTCCTCACCGCCGCGCTTTCCGGCGTCGCCGGGCTCGGCGGCGGGACGATCCTGATCGGCGTGCTGTTCGCGCTGGGCATGGCCCCGATCGAGGCGGTGCCACTGTTCGCGGTCGTGCAGTTCGTGTCCAACAGCTCGCGCACGATTGCCTACGTCAAGCATGTCGAATGGCGCGGCGCGGGTTGGTTCACCCTCGCCGCCGTGCCGGCCACCTTCCTGCTCGCGCCTTACGCAGCGCTCGCCGATGCCGACGTCGTACGCCTGATTCTCGCGGGCTTGATTCTCGCCTCGCTGGTTCCGACCAGGGACGGCGCCGCGCCGCTACCGCCCCGATCGTCCTTCGTTCTTGCGGGCCTGCTCAACGGCAGCCTCGGCATGTTCGTGGGAGCCACCGGCCTGTTCGTGGGCCGCCTGTTCCTGCGGCCCGAGTGGCGCAAGGAGACGACTATCGGAACGCTCGCCTTCACCCAGACCCTTGGTCACGGCCTGCGCGCGCTGGCCTACGGCTTCGTCGGGTATTCCGCATTCACCCGCCCGCACCTGCTGCTCGGGTTGAGCCTGGCGGTGATCGCCGGCACCTGGGCCGGCAAGCAGTTCAATCAGCGGCTCAGCGAGGAGCACTTCGCGCTCGTGTTCAAAGTTATTCTGCTGGTGCTGTCGATCAAACTCATCTTCGATTCGCTGAGGGGGTTCGGATGGATCTGAAACTGCAAGCGGGCGAGGTGGAGCGGCTCATCATGCTGGGCTTCGCCGCGAGCAAGCCCTTCTTCCATATCGAGGAGCTGCGGCCGGGCTTCGCGCGTGTGCGCAAGCCGTTCCAGAGCTGGATGCTGCGGCCCGGCAACGTCATCTCCGGTCCGGCGCTGTTCACCACGGCGGACCTGGCGATGTACGCGCTGGTGCTGGGCCACGTCGGCCCGGCGCTGATGGCGGTCACGTCCGACCTGAACATGCACTTCCTCAACAAGGGCCAGGCCGCGGACGTCATCGGCGAGGCGCGCCTGCTCAAGCTCGGCCGCAAGCTTGCGGTGATGGAAGTGAGCCTGCGCTGTGGCGACGATCCGACGCTGGTGGCGCATGTCACCGGTAGTTACAGCCTGCCGACAAAGCGCGCGTAGCCTTCAAGTTACCGACGCCCAGTACGCGCGGCCGGACCATCCCGCGGCCGCAGATGCGCTCCTGTGCCGTTCACGCGCCGATGTGATCACGCCGGTACCCGCGGAACATTGGAGCACTTCTCCTACCCGACTACGCCGCATGACCCGACGACTTGGGCAGCTTTCCCTAACCCGCGAGAGCAACATGGATCGGGGAACGTGGATAGGTGCTGGCGGATGACCTTATCCGCACCAGCGCTCAATCGTTATCGACGATTGTCACGGTGTACGTTGACGGACTCGCAAGCACAGCATTGGTCGCACTGGTCAGGTCAACGATCACGGTTTCGTTTGCCTCGTCATTCGTGTCCGGGCACAAATCGACGCCGATCTTCTTACTGGTGGCTCCGGCAGAAAACGGCACACTCGTTACGTTGGGGATCAGCCGGTAATCAACGCCGGGGGTGGCGCAACTGGAACCTCGCGTTGCCGTGCCACCCACTCTGAAGTTCACCGTGACCGGGAACGATGTCGGTTCCGAAAGGCCCACGTCGATGGAGGTTGAATCCAGGCTTTCACTGATCGTCCCTGTGGATCCGGAGAACTGGACAGACGGATCGGTGGTGAACGTCGAGTAAAAGATACCGGTCTGGTCAGCCGGGGGCCTGGGATCCGTCGGTCGATTATTGCTGTAGGTGACGGTCACGATATCGCCGTCGTCGTCCAGGGCGATGGCCTGTCGGGTGGTGGCGTCGAAGTCGATGTTCGGGATGAACGCGCCGGGCGTGCCAAAATTTGCCGGTCTGAACAGCCCGGCCGCAAGCGACGCGCTAGCCGTACCATCGGCCGCGTAATGCGCTGCCTGGCTGCCGTTCGCCGTCGCGTAGGCCACCACGAAGTCTCCGTTGGAAGCCACCGAGATGTCAGGTCGGAGAGCCGTTGCATTCGACGCCACCTGAATCAGGGCGCCTGTCTTGCTGAGAGCACCGGTATCTTCTGCCAGAGTCAGGCTTTGTACCAGAACGCCTCGCTGCGCCGGCGGCTGTTGCGTAGCGGACGTGTCTCCGAAGAAAGCAACGACGGCGGTGTTGTCCTCGTCGTCGGCCATCCCCACCGAACTGTCCGCCGGGAAAGAATTAGCATTTGAGGGGGACACCACAGAGATGATGTTGTTCCTGGGCGCGCCGTTGGTGAGGTACGGCACCGCCACCACGCATGCTTTTGTGCTTGCGCACGGCAACCTCGAGGCGCTAGTCCGGGGCAGCATCAGGGTAACAACGGCGTAATTGCTCGCATTCATCGCCACTGACGGGAAAGACCGCTTGCGCGAAATCCCGGATGCCACCGGCTGCTGGGTTTTTACGATCCCGGCCACCGATCCGTATCGTCGTGAAAACACCCCCGTAACCTCGCCGCTCGCGTTCGTTGTCGCCCAGACGATCAAATACTCGTTTTTACTTCCCATGGCGACACGTGAATTGCCTTGGTCTCCGGCCGTTGTCGTGTTGACCCGAAATTCGCCGTCCACCATCGGTTGTCCGTTATTTCGGTACCGGCGTGCGTATACATCCTTGCCGCTGGCGGCTACGTGATTGCTGCTCCAGGTGACGACGAAATTTCCACCGGTATCGTAGGCCACGGATTCGGCGACCTGGTCCGCCGTGGTAGTGACATTGATACGAAACTCGGAGCCCACCATAACGCGATCCGCGTTGTACCTCTGGCCCGACACACCGGTGCCGTTGCCGTCCGGCGCGTTGAGTGGGCAGCTGGCGCTGCTGGTCCACACCACGACGTAATTGCCAGCGGAGTCCGTGGCGGTCAGCGGACCGGACTGAACCCCCGTCGTGCAGGTGTTGGCCTGGGTTGGACCGGAAGTTGGGGCGACATCATCTGCCGCGGCCGGAAACACCACCAGGCTGCTCAGACCGGCGAGGCCGAGGGCAGCCAAAGGTTTGGAAAGTAATTTCTTCATGACAGACTCCGGCGCGATGACGCGGTGTTCCCACTTGGTTATGGCGAGGCTAACAGCGCCAGCGGGACTCCGGTATCACATGAATTAGGGAGGCCGGAAGCCTGGGCGGACGAACGTTTCGGGATTCGCCGTCGCCCACAGATGCGCAGTGAAGGCCCTCGCCGTGGGGCCACATCGCGTAAAGCTTGACGGTTTCCTGACCCGGTGCTCAGGATCGTGAACCATGTCATGTCGGGAGCCTATTTTTGGAGACGACGGTTGTCCCACGTCCGGTCCGCTGGCGGTTCGGCGAGTGCGTGCTGGACGGTGCGACGCTGGAGCTGAGCCTGCGCGGCGAGCGCGTGCGCCTGGAGCCCAAGCCGCTTCAGACCCTGATGTTCCTGCTGCGTCACCCCGGCGAGGTGGTGACCAAGGACGAGTTGTACGAGGCCATCTGGCCGGGGCGTGTTCTGTCCGACTCCGTGCTGGCGAAGTGCATGGCGCGGTTGCGGCAGGGGTTGGCCGACGAGGACCAGATCCTGATCAAGACGGTGCATGGATTCGGCTACCGGCTGGCCGCGCCGATCACGGTAGAAACCGTCACGTCCGAGTCGGCCGCTCTGATTCCCGATATCAAGGCCGGCGATGAACCGTTTGGTCGGCCCGGCTGGAGTCTGGTCGAGCGGCTCGACAGCGGCGGCCACGGCGATGTGTGGATCGGCGAGCACGGCAAGACGCACGAATGCCGGGTCTTCAAGTTCGGACAGGACGCCGCCAGTGTCGCCGGCCTGCGTCGGGAAATCACGCTGTCGCGGGTTCTTCGGGAATCGCTTGGTACGCGCCGGGACATCGTACGGGTATTGGGCTGGAATCTGGACGAAGAGCCGTTCTTCATCGAAAGCGAGTACGCACAGGGCGGCAGCCTGCTTCGCTGGGCGGAGACTCAGGGTGGGATCGGCAAGGTGCCGGTGGACCTGAGGCTGGTGCTGGCCGCACAAGTCGCCGAGGCTCTCGGTGCAGCGCATTCTGCAGGCGTCCTGCACCGCGATCTCAAACCGGGGAATATCCTGATCGCGCTGGACCACCAGCGTCGGCCGCAGGTGCAGCTTGGCGATTTTGGCAGCGGGCGCATGCTCGACTTCGAGCGGCTGCGGGCGCTGGAGATCACCCGCATGGGCTTCACGCAGTCCGGCCAGGGGCAGGATGACGACCCCACCAGCGGTACTCCGCTATATCTCGCGCCTGAGCTGCTGACCGGCGGGCAACCGACCGTGCAGTCCGACATCTATGCCTTGGGTGTGGTGCTGTACCAGATCGTTGTCGGTGATTTCCGCAGGCTGCTGGCGCCCGGCTGGGAGCGCGACGTCACCGATGAGTTGTTGCGTGAAGACATTGCTGCCGCGGGCGCCGGCGATCCGGCCCTGCGCCTGGGTGATGCCGCGGAACTGGGCCGGCGGCTGCGTAGCCTGGACGTTCGCCGGGAACAGCGTGCCGCGGCGCTGGCCGCCGCAACGGAAGCTGCCAGCTTGCGGGTAGCACTCAACAAGGCGCGAATCCGCCGTCGCCGGGCGTTGATTCTGGCTGCGGTGTTCGCGTTCGCGCTCGGCTTGAGTGCGATTGCCCTGGTGCTGGTGCAGTCGGCCCGCGACAAGGCGCAGGTCGCGGGACAGCGGGCCGAGCGCGAGGCCGCCGCGGCCCGGGCGGTGAACCGCTTTCTGACGGACGATCTGCTCGGCAACGCCAGTCCGCTGCAATCCGGAGAGCGCGATCTTCGGGTCAGCCAGATTGTGCAGCGCGCCGAAGCGGAGGTCGGCAAACGTTTTGGCAGCTACCCCGAGCAGGAGGCGCCGGTCCGTCTCGCGCTCGGCCGCGCGCACCTGTCGCTGGGCGATTACGCACGCGCGGAGCAACAGTTGCAGGCGGCACAAGAGATCGTCACGGCCGACGCCGCTGCGGAAACGGAGCTTGCCGCGCGCATCGACCTGGCGATAGCCGAGACCTATATCGCCCTGGACCGGCGCGACGACGCGGAGCACGTGCTCGCCGCCGTGCAGGCCAAGGCTGTGCCGGATTCCGATGTGGCGCTGATCAGCCAGATGCATCAGGCCTGGCTGATGAATCTGGAAGCTGCGTACGACCCGGCCATCCAGCGCCTCGTCGAACTACGTTCGCGGTTCGAACGCGTGTTCGGCCCGGATCACGCGCGCGTGACGGAACTGCTCAATCTGTCGGGGGCAACCTACGTCAATGCCGGACGGTACGAGGAGGGTATTGCCTTGTTGCAAGAGGCGGCCGACCGGATTCGGAAGCGACTGGGCGACCGGGACGCGCGAACGATCGAGGTCCGGATCAGCATTGGTATCGCCCTGCGCAACGCCGAGCGGATGCAGGAAGCGCTGGTCACGCTGAGCGCGGTCCACGAACTCGCTCGCGATGCACTTGGCATGGACCATCTGCAAACCATCAACGCGGCCAGTGCACTGGCCGCGGTACATCAGCAGATGGGTGATACCAGGCCGGCGCGCCTGCTCCTGGAACGCAGTCTTGAGCGCGCTCGAACGGCGCTCGGAGCAGAACACGTAGCGACGCTGGAAATGATGAACAACCTCGCCAAGCTGCTGACGGCAGACGGGGATTTGGTGCGGGGCGTGACCATGTTCGAGGAGGTCTTCGCCATTCGCGAGCGAGTGCTGGGTATCGAGCATGAGGAGACCTTGATCTCGGCACACAACCTCGCCAGAGCCTATTCCGACTCGGGCGACTGGAAGCGCGCGGAGGCCCTTCAGGCGAGCACGTACGATACGGCGCGCCGGGTGCTACCGGACCATTACCTGGTGGGCGTGATCGGGTACTCACGCGCCAACTCCCTGGGCCAACTCCGACGCTACGACGAAGCGGAGGCCCTGTTCGACGAGTCGATCCAGCAATTGGCCCGTACGCTGGGTGAGGACAGCTCGCGCGTGACAACCGCGCGCAAGCTTCGGGACGAAATGCGCCGGCGTCGCGGCGACAAGCCTTGATCCTGTGGCGTCCGCGACGCCGATCCGGCGCCCAACTCGCATTAAACCCGCATCTGCCTGCCCATCCTGCGCCACGGCAGCGCGAACCCTTATCGCCGCCGTGCCCTGTCAGCCAACATACTTTGCCAACATGGCTGCGATGAAAGATGACCACACGGTGTCCGCCTCCCAGAAGGTCCTCGGGCGAGGGTTCCGCATGTTCACGACTCCCACGGCAGTGCCCCTGCGCCCCATGCGAGCGGCGCGGAGGCGGTCGATTCTATCCCCCGGCTTCAGCGGCGAGTGGACCGTCCGTTGGACGCGCCGCCTGGGCGGAACCACTCCATACCGACTCGTAGTGCTCCACTGTGGGAAATGGCTCGTAGAAATGATGTAGTAGCCGCTTCCACTCCTGGTACTGCAAGGACTGGCGAAACCCCACCGTGTGATCTTCCAGCATCTGCCACTCGACCATCAGCAGGTATTTGTCTCTCGCTTCAAGACAGCGTTGCAGTTGGTGCGAGATGTAACCGGGCATCGAGGCGATGATGGTCTGAGCCTGCGCAAATGCCTGCTCGAAGGCGCCGCCCTGTCCTGTCCGCACGTTCAATAACGCCACTTCAAGAATCATGTCGGTCTCGTGTTGATGAACCCGACTCGATAATAAGTGGGGCCGCGTGGGCCGCATTCATGCGGCGAGGACCGTGGCGGCGCTGAGCCCGGCGCATGGACGATTTCAGGACGGTTGGAATGACTGTGAACTGTGTCACAAGCGCCGCCCAACCGGTGCCTTCTTTTCGGGCCTTCTGATGAACCATCGCCGCCCATGACAAGGGGTGTCGGTTGGTTGTAGGTCGGTTCAAGTCCGCGGCTTCATGCGGGCGGAACCGACAGGCGGTCTCAACAAGGGGCGACACCCGTTACCCGACCTCTCCCGTCGGGTCCGCCCGCAAACAGAGCGGGCTTGACCCGACCTGCGGCCGACCTGCGCCAACTTGTCGATGAGCCTTTCGACGTCGCCGAACACCCTCCGATGGGGCGTCTTGGGCGACGCAGCTCGTAGGTCGGTTGTAGGTCGGTTCAAGCCGAAGGCGGAACCGACACTGCGCGCCCCTCAAGGAACCTCGCCCGTCGGGTCCGCCCGCGAAAAGCACGCGGGCTTGACCCGACCTACGCCGACTGTCCTGTCGCCGAATGCTCCCCAATGGGTCGTGTTGTGTGACGCAGTTCACTGAATGACGAAGAAAAACCGCTCCGTCAGGAAACCGTCAGGAATCGGCTTCGCAACCGTCAGCAAATCGTCAGGAAACCGTCCTGAGTCCGTCACGACTTCCCCCGGCCCGATCCCTAACTTAGGCACCGTCGATGCGGCGGTACGGCGGGTCCCGAGGGGTCACCACCGACCGGATCGGCACTTCCCTCAACCTCGTTTCACTATCTGGAGATTTGCCATGAACAGCTTCAAGAAAGTTTCTCTGATCGCCGCCCTTTCCTTCCCTATGCTTGCTCTGTCTGGTGGCGCACAGGCGGGGGATGTGAAGAATTTATCGGGTGCGCACTGCGATCCGATTGGTCCGAGCACAAGCTTCACTCGCAGCGTTTCCGGCGGTATCTCCAACGACGACACCTCCTCGTCGCTGACCGTTCTTTGCCCGATCGTGAGGGACAATAACATTGGCAGGAATCCCGCGACGACCACCGGCTCGTTTGTGGTCGTCACCGACAATTCGTCCACCGGCGATGTGAGCTGCACATTGTCCAGCCGGAGCCAGCTCGGGGGCACCCAGTCGAGCCAGAGCGTCTCCACTTCGGGCCAGAACTCCGCTCCGGTGGTGAAGACTTTTTCGTCGGTTTCCTCGGCCACCAACGGGTACTACGTCCTGTCGTGCACCATCCCGGCCAGGTCCACGGCGGCCGGGCAGGGTACTTCGCGAGTGATTACTTACGGCATCAGCGAATTTTAATGACGCCGCCATGCGCACGACCGACATTAAGGCGGCCGGCGCCACACAGACCCGGGGTCGATCCCCGGGTCTGGTGACGATTCTGGTCGCAGGCGTTTTCGGCGTGTCCGGGTGGATCAAGGCGCTGAGCGATGCGGCGCCGGAGGCAGTCCCGACTCCGGTGTCCGTATCCGCGACGGCAGCCCCCTCTCCCGGGCTCAATACATCCATCCTGCCGCAGCCGAGGGACACCTTCGCGGCGGCAGGCCAACCAAAGGAGACCCCGGATCGGAAGATCAAAAAACGTCCCCCCGTCGAAAAAATCGTAACGGCGGATACTGCACCCTGCGAGCGAGCAGGCCCCGGATCTGACGAAGCGCTGGCGGGCATGGACCCGGAGCAGCTCCGGGCTGATGACGCAGCGCGCCAGTTTGCGATGCTGGGGGAACTGGCGTCACTGGTCGCAAGCGAGCCGGTGGACCGGGCTTTTCGTGACCGGGCGCAGGTTTCCATCGATCGCGCGGTGGAGCAGCTTGCGGAAACCGGAGTCCAGCTCGTCAGCAGCGACTGCCGCAGTACGCTTTGCAAGGTGGATTTCTGGACGGCCGATGCCGATTCGATGGCTCGCTTTCTTGATGCTTTTCCGAACGCGCTTGGCTGGACCAGCAGCATGAGCACGGAGACTCCGCAGCAGGCGGGCGGAGGAGTGCAGACCGCTGTTTTTCTGACTCGCGATGCGACACCGATACCTTCCTTGGCATCCGCACGCCGGTAATAGGTTCTTGCCAAATGTGTTCTGTCGTTTGGTCAATCCGATGTAGCCCGGTTTCGCGGTAGCGAAGCCGGGGTTTTCCCTACAGGCTACTTCCTGCGTCAACGATCAACGGAACGTCCGTCAACCCGAGACCCCCATGACCCAACATCCCTCCCGACCCCGCCCCGCGGGTGCTTTTTCCGACTCCCCTTCATCCATCCTGCGCCTGAACCCCCTGGCCGCCGTTCTGGCGGCCGGACTCTTCACTTTCGGCGCAACGCCGGTCCACGCGGCCACCATCAACGTCGGAGTCGGCGGCTGCACGCTGGCGAACGCCATCACCGCCGCCAACACCGACCGGACCACGGGCGGTTGCCGGGCCGGCAGCGGTGCTGACATATTGGTCTTGCCCAGCGCCAGCACGCAGACCCTGAGCGCGGTCAACAACACCAATCTTTCCGGACCCACCGGTCTGCCCGTGATCACCAGCAGGATCGCGATCCAGGGCAACGGCAGCCGCATCCTGCGCCGGCCGGACGCCGCGCCTTTCCGCATTCTGGCCATCGCCGAAACTGGCACGCTGAGCCTGGTGCGGACCACGATCAGCGGCGGGCGCAGCGTCGATGGCGCCAGCTTCGAAAGTGACGGCGCCGGTATTCTCAATCTGGGCACGCTGAGCCTGGTCGGCAGCACCGTCTCCGGGAATTCGGCGGCGGGGTCCGGTGGCGGCATCAGGAGCGACGGGACACTGAGCCTGACCGGCAGCACCGTGTCCGGAAATTCTGCCACGGGGCGCGGGGCCGGCGTCTACAACCAGGGCAGTGTGAGCCTGCTCGATAGCAGAGTTTCCAACAACCGCGCGGTCTACGGCGGAGGCGGCATCGGTACCCGCGACGGCACGGTGAGCGTGACCAACAGCACCATTGCCGACAACCAGAGCGGTCAGGGCGGTGGCATCGACACCTTCTACGGCGTGGTGAACCTGAACCACAGCACCATTTCGGGTAACAGCGCCGTCGACGGTGGCGGCATCTCCACCCACCAAGGCACGGTGAGCCTGGTCAACAGCACCGTGTCCGGCAATATTGCTGGCGGCGAGGAAGGTGCCAACGGCGGCGGCATCTACGAGTATTACAGCGAGCTGCTCCTGCGCAACAGCATCGTCTCGGGCAACCGCGCCGGGGACCAGGGAGGCGGAATCCGCAGTTACAACAACGGTGGCGTGCGAATTTTCAACAGCACGGTCTCGGGCAACACCAGCCAGCTTGGGGGCGGCATTTTTGCCAGGGGAGCGCTGAGCCTGATCGACAGCACCGTCTCTGCCAACAGCGCTGCGGAAGGCGGCGGCGTTTACCAGTTCAGCATTGTGGATGACGCCGGCTTCTTCCTGAACGTGTTCAACAGCACCGTGTCGGGAAACACCGCCGGGATCGGCGGCGGCCTGTTCAACGGCGGCGGACGCGTGACGATCGCGCACAGCACGATCAGCGACAACGCGGCGTCCGGCCGCGGCGCGGGTGTGGCCACCGCCACCCGCCAGGCGAGTTATCCGGCACGCATGGAGTTTTCCGCTTCCATCATCGCCGGCAATCTCGGGACGGACATCGATCGCCTCGCCGGACCCACCGCCCACCTCGTCTCCCGCGGCGACAACCTGGTCGGCGATGGCAATGGCAGGACCGCCTTCACCGCCCGCGGCGACCAGGCCGGAATCGCCGTCCCGGGCCTGGCCCCTCTGGCGGACAACGGCGGACTCACCCTCACCCACGCCCTGCGGCCGGCCAGCCCGGCGGTCGATGCCGTCACCGGCACCTGCCCGGGGCCGACGACCGACCAGCGTGGAGCGGCACGACCGGCGGACGGTGACGGCCGCAGTCCCACCGCATGCGACATCGGAGCGTTCGAGTTCGGCGCCCCCGCGCCGTCAACGGTCGACGGCGACTCCGACGGGGTGCCCGATGCCGTGGACAACTGCTCCACCACGTTTAACCCCGACCAGGCCGACACCGACGCGGACGGCGTTGGCGACGCCTGCGACGAGTCCCCGCTGGGACTCTGCGAGGGGCGAACGGTCACGATCGGTGTCGGCGCAATTCGTACCGGCGCCTCGATCGTGGGAACCGACGGCGACGATGTGCTGGGCGGCGGGTTCGGCGACGACCTGATCGAGGGACGTGGCGGCAACGACCTGATTTGCGGAGGCGATGGCAACGACAGGCTGATGGGCGGGGCGGGCAACGATCGGCTGCTGGCCGGTCGCGGCGATGACCAATTGGTCGGCGGCAGTGGCAACGACTTCCTCCAGGGCGGGGCTGGCCGGGATTCGCTCACAGGCGGCAGCGGTCGCGACACCTGCGGGGGCGGTACGCAAACCGACCGCGCGGTGGGTTGCGAGACGCTCGACAACATTCCGTAGGTGTGGGTAGTGCATCAGTTCGAAATCCGTTCGCACCGCGCCCCCGATACGCGACGCTTCCCTCGATACGCCCGCTGCGCGGCTACTCGGGCCGAACGGGGTTCTGGAATTCAAACTGATGCACTCCGTCCGCTCCGCCAGCTTGCTTCTTCGTCGCGAAGTTGCAGAGCATTAATCAACCAGAGAGCCCCATGACCCACCATCCCATCCCAACCCGCACCGGGGATTCGTCCCCCCTTCCACCCGCACCGACCCTGCGCCTCAACCCGCTTGCGGCTGTGCTGGCGGCCGGGCTGTTCACGCTCGGCATGGTGCCCGCCGGCGCGGCGACCCTCCACATCGGGGTCGGCGGCTGCACGTTGGTGGACGCCATCACGGCCGCCAATATCGATCTTGCCGCAGGCGCTTGTCCTGCCGGCAACGGTGCCGACACCCTGGTCCTGCCCAGCGCCAGCACGCTGACGCTGAGTGCCGTCAACAACACCGAGCTTGCCGGGCCGACCGGTCTGCCGGTCATCACCAGCTCCATCACGATCCAGGGCAACGGCAGCCGCATCCTGCGCAATCCCGGGGCCGGGCCGTTCCGCATTCTTGCGGTCAACGACACCGGCACGCTGAGCCTGGAGCGGACCACGATCAGCGGCGGGCTTACCCTGGAACAGGCAGGCGCCTACGACGGCGCCGGCATTCTCAACCTGGGCACATTGACCCTGGTCGACACCACTGTCTCGGGCAACTCGGCGGTCGGGTCCGGCGGCGGCATCCAGAATGAGGGCGTGCTGAGCCTGGTGAGCAGCACCGTGTCCGGCAACTCCGCCGTGGGACGGGGGGCGGGCATCGAAAACCTGCGCAGCCTGAGCCTGGTCAACAGCACCGTGTCGGGCAACACCAGCGGCAATCGCGGCGGCGGCGTCTACAGCTTCAACGGTTACGAGAGCGCGGGCAGCGGCACCACGCTGCACGGCAGCACGGTCTCGGGCAATACCAGCATGTACGAGGGCGGCGGCCTGTTCGTGCGCTTCGGCACGCTGGGCCTGATCAACAGCAGCGTTTCCGGCAACACCTCCGGTGGCGACGGCGGCGGGTATTACGGCGGGTATGGCGGCGGCGGTATCTACGGCTACAGGAGCCAGTTGAGTCTGAGCAGCAGCACTGTCTCGGGGAACACCGGCAGCGGCTCGGGAGGCGGGATCAGGGGCGAGTCCTCGGTCCTGATCGTCAGCAACACGACGATCTCCGACAACAGCAGCGGTGAAGCCGGCGGCGGTATCGCCAGCGCTGGCGAACTGCGCATGAGCAACAGCACGGTGTCGGGCAACCGCAGCGGTCAGGAAGGTGGCGGCATCCGGCTGTCCACTTCCGACGGCGCCGACGGACCGCGCACGTCCACGATCGGCAACAGCACCCTGTCGGGTAACAGCGCTCCGATCGGTGGCGGCCTGTTCAACCTTGGCGGGTCGACCTTGATCAGCCACAGCACCATCACCGACAACACGGCTCCAATCCGGCGTGGAGCGGGCCTGGCCAGCGCGGAGCGTCCTTATTCGGATCTCGATTCCGTGACCACACTCGCCGCCACCATCGTCGCCGGCAACCAGGGCACCGACGTCGATCTGCTGCGGGGCGGCAGCGAGGATCCCGGTCACGGGGGCGTCGGCCGCTTTGTCTCTCTGGGCGACAACCTGATCGGTGACGGCAACGCCACCGGCTCGTTCATGGCGAGCGGCGACCAGACCCGGGTCCCCAATCCGCGATTGGCCGCCCTGACCCACAACGGCGGTCCGACCCGCACCCACGCCTTGAACCGCAACAGCCCCGCCATCGACGCCGCCGGCGGCCACTGCCAGCCGCAGACGCCCCTGGACCAGCGCGGTTTCACACGACCGTCGGACGGCGATTCCAGCGGAACGGCCCGATGCGACATCGGCGCGTTCGAGCTGCGCGCCACGGCGGCTGCCGATGGCGATGCCGACCAGGTGCCGGATGTGATCGACACCTGCCCCCTGACCGCCAATCCGGACCAGGCCGACACCGACCAGGACGGCTCGGGCGATGCCTGCGACGCCTCGCCCCTGGGCCTATGCGAAGGGCGCATCGTCACGATTCGCGGCACCGCGGGTGATGACGAGCTGTCCGGAACGCCCGGCGACGACGTGATCGCCGGCCTGGGCGGGGACGATCGGGTCGAGGGCCTTGCCGGCAATGACCTGATCTGCGGCGGCGCCGGAAACGATGTCCTGGAGGGTGGCGACGGCCGCGATCGCCTGTTCGCCGGGGACGGTGCCGACCGGCTGCTGGGAGGCCGGGGCGGCGACATTCTCCACGGCGGCGGGGGCCAGGATTCGCTCAACGGCGGCAGCGGGGACGACGCCTGCGATGGCGGCGCTGCGACCGATACGGCCAGGGCCTGCGAGCAGCTGGATGGCGTTCCATAGCGGCGTGGCGAGCCGACGGGACTCTGGTCTGCGTAGCGCCCCGACATCGCCGGTTCGGTCGCGGCAGAGCCCTCTTGCGGGTCGTGTATCCGTTTGAAACCCGTTCGTGCCGAGTAGCGCCATTGCGCAGCAATGCCGCGTATCGAGGTGCCGGGCGCGCCCTCGATACGCGACGCTACTCGGGCCGAACGGGGTTCTGG
The DNA here is from genome assembly GCA_052387695.1 of Panacagrimonas sp. Taxonomy (GTDB): domain Bacteria; phylum Pseudomonadota; class Gammaproteobacteria; order Nevskiales; family Nevskiaceae; genus Panacagrimonas. Next base: position 23,494 of record JBQTIX010000082.1, read on the forward strand.
AATTCAAACGGGTGCACTACCCCCTTACGCCATGAGTCGGGGCGCCGCGGCGGCTCGCGGCTGAGGGTGGGGCACAAATAATTCAGGAAAAATTCAGGATTTCGTCAGGATTGGGACGGGCCTTTCGCTGAACCTCGGGTGCATCCGCAGACCCCTGCGGGATGTGCAGCCACCACGATTCAGGGATACCCCATGAAGACGACGCCCCCCGCTTCCTTCCGCAACCGCTTTCCCCTTCGACCCATCGCCGCTGTGCTGGCGACCGGACTGTTTGCGTCGCCGGCCGCGCCGGTCCTGGCCGCGACCCTCGACGTGGGGGTCGGCGGATGCACGCTGGCGGACGCCATCACCGCCGCCAACACCAATAACGCCACCGGCTCCTGTCCGGCCGGCAGCGGCGCGGACATTATCCGGCTGCCGGTCAGCGGCACGTTGCCGCTCTCCGCGGCCTTGCCGGCGCTGGCCTCCGAGATCGTGATCGAGGGCCGCGGAAGCACCGTGAGCAAAGTCGTCAGCAGCAACCTGTTCCGGATCTTCGCCATCAACCCCGGAGCCACCGTCATCCTCCGAGATACCGTCATGAGTGGCGGATCGCTCGGGTCGCTGAGCAATGGTGACTACAGTTCGCTCGGCGGCGGCATCCTCAATCGAGGCACGCTCACGCTCACTGGATGCGCCGTGTCCGGCAGCAACGCTTCGGGCGGCGGCGGCATCTTCAACGGCGGAACGCTCAACCTCGACAACAGCGTGATTTCGGGCAACGTCGCCAGTTTTGGCGGTGGCGGAATCAGCAGCAATGGTGTCGTGACGATCACGCGCAGCACCCTGTCGGGCAACCGCGTCTCGGGAACCAACGGGGGAGCGATGCAAAGCTCCGGAACGGTGACCCTGACCGACAGCACGGTGACCAGCAATACTGCCGGCAACACCGGAGGAGGAATCGCCAGCTTCGGCATACTGACCGTGCTCAACAGCACGGTGTCCGGCAACACTGCCGGCAGTTATGGAGGAGGAATCTTCAATTCCGGAAATTCCGCGAGCCTGACGGTGACCAACAGCACGGTTTCCGGCAACCGGGGCAACTCGGGCGGCGGCATCTACAACCGGCAGGGCAGTACCCGCCTGGTGCGCAGCCTGATCAGCGGCAATACGGCCGTCTTCACTCAGGAGGTTCGTAATTATCTGGGCACTGTCACCGCCGCCAATTCCAACCTGTTCGGCCAGAGCGCTTTCTCCAACGCCGGGTCCTTCTTCAATTTCGCTCCAGGCGGCAGCGATCGCGTCGCCACCTCCGACGGCGCCACGCCCACCACGCTGTCGGCCATCGTCTCGCCCCTGGGCAACAATGGCGGCCCCACACGGACGCATGCCCTGCCTGCCGGCAGCCCGGCGATCGACGCAGCCGGTGCCTGCACCGGCACCGACCAGCGCGGCATTGTCCGGCCGAAGGACGGCAACGGCAGCGGCACGGCCGAATGCGACATTGGCGCCTTCGAGATCGGGGTCAACAGCGCGGACCTCGCCATCACCAAGACCGCCGCGCAATCCACCGCGGTGATGGGCGACAACCTCAGGTTCACGCTGGCCGTCAGCAACAACGGCGATCCGAACACCGGGGTGCTGGTAGCCGATACTTTGCCCAGCGGTCTGGGCTTCGTTTCCGCCACGCCCACGCAGGGCACTTGCGCGCAGAGCGGCGGCACCGTGAGCTGCAATCTGAACGCGATGGCCAGCGCTGCCACCGCCAGCGTCAGTGTCGTGGCCGCCACCCCGCAGACCGGCAGCTTCACCAATACTGCCAGCGTCATCGGCGACCTGGCGGATGCCAATCCCGACAACAACACCGACTCCGTCATCGTCACGGTCGCGGCCGCAGACACCACGCCGGACAGCTTCAGCTTTCCGCCCAGGTTGCGGGTTGAACTCCTCCAGGCCCAGACCTCCGAGAGCGTGACCATCACCGGCATCAACCGTCCGGCGGTCATCTCGGTTTCGGGTGCGGCGGACAGCCAGTTCAGTATCGGCTGCCTGCCGGCGGGATTCACCAGCACCCCCGGCACGATCGCCGAGGGTCAGACCGTATGCGTGCGTCACCCGTCGTCGGGCGTCGAACAGACTTCCACCGAGACCATCCTCACCATTGGCGGCGTCCCCGCCGCCTTTACAAGCGTGACGCGCGGGAGTCGGGGCACGGTGGGACTTGGCTCTGACTTTACCGCTCGCCTGGAAGGCGACGCTTTGGGAGACGGCTTCTTCTTTGTGTTCCTGACCCGCGTCGGGGGAGATTTCGGCCCGGCGTCCGTCACCGTCCGTACGGTCGATGGCACTGCAACCAGTGGGAGCGACTACACCCTGTTGAATCAGGTCGTGAGCTGGGGTGACGGCGACAGCAGCAATAAATCCGTCATCGTGCAGATCATCAACGACACGGACGATGAGCCGGACGAGACCGTGAGTCTCGTGCTTTCGGGCGCCAGCGGCGCCGCACTCGGAGCACCGGCCACGGCCACGCTATCGATCGTCGACAACGACGAGCCCGCGCCCACCGGCACCGTGCAACTCAGTGCCGCAACGGACTCGGTGATCGAATCCGGACCCGCCGCCATCCTCACCCTGACCCGCACCGGCGGCACCGCCGGCCCGGCGAGCGTGCGGCTCTCCACCGCCAACGGCAGTGCCAGCGCCGGATCGGATTACACCGCGACCGCGACCACGGTCACGTGGAACAACGCCGACAGCGCGAGCAAGACGGTGAGCATTCCCATCCGCGAAGACCTGCTCGTGGAAAGCCCCGAGACCTTCACCGCCGCACTGTCCGGCGCCACCGGCGCGGGCCTCGGCAGTCTGACCTCGGCAACCGTCACCATCACCGACAACGACACGGCAACGCCACCGGACACGGTGCCCAATGCGTTCAGCTTCCAGGATCAGCGCGGCGTGAGAGTCAATCAGGTCATCACCAGCAACAAGGTGACGATCACCGGTCTGGGTGCGGGAGTGAACACGCCGATCCGGATCCTGAGCCAGTCCGGAAGCGGCGCGAGTTATTCGATCAACGGCGCCGCCTTCCGCACGACACCGGCCACCGTGAAGAACGGCGACAAGCTGCGCCTGCGCAACCGCGTGCCCCAGGGCAGGGCCAATGCCAGCGTCAGCCTGAGCGTCGGCGGGGTGAGCGACGTCTGGAACCTCAGCACGAGTCGTTGAGCGGAACCGACGGGCGTCCTTCGTCGAGGGCGCGCAGTGTCGGTTCCGCCTTCGGCTTGAATCGACCTGCAACCGCCACCGACCGGGACGGATTTCACGTAGGTCGGATCAAGCCCGCGTGCTGTTCGAGGACGGATCCGACGGGCACCGGTTGGCGACCGAGGGCGTCTATCCTTGCCGCGCTGCTGGGAACCACGTCCGTCGAACCCGGCATGTGACGCTGCTTGCATCGAACAAGGCCGGTTCGCCTCGTGCAGGCGTGTCCGTTTCGCCCTGGCCGGCGCGTTTTTTGCGCTCGATACGGGGACGACGGGATGAGACGGTATCCGGGTTTTCGGGGCGGAGGTTGTAATGAGCGGAATCACTGTGCGGGATGGTCTGCAAGCCCTTTGGGACGTTCTGCGCGGGTCTGAATTCATGGGTAGGTCGGATCAAGCCCGCGTGCTGTTCGCGGGCGAACCCGACGGGCGCCCCTTGTCGAGCGCGCGCAGCGTCGGTTCCGCCTTCGGCTTGAACCGACCTACGAGCCGGATCGAACCTGTGCGGACTTTCCTTAACCGGATCACGCTGGGCGGCGTAGGGTGGATGCGCTTCGCTTATCCACCCTACGCCGCGATCTTCGCGGCTCTGCTGATTCTGCTGCCCGGTGGTCTGGCGCAGGCCGGTGAAGCGAGCGCGATGACCAGCGATTCCCGCGCCGACGTCTCCGGCCTGCCGGAGGGTATGACGCCCTGGTGGCCGTCGCGCTACGGCGCCGATGACCAGCTCGGCACGCTCAACGAGATCACGCCGGAGGTCGTCGCGGCGGCTGCCAGGCTGGTGAAGCAAGGCGAGCGCGTGGACCTCGGCCGGGTGCTCGACGAGGCCACGCCCAAGTTTCCCGGCCGCTGGTGGCACCAGACGGTGGATGTCTCGCCGCATTACGAGAACCAGCGCCGGCCCGATGCCGTCGGCCTGGGCTGGGGCCGGAACCAGATCAACTGGATCACGGAAATCCAGGCTGGCACCTTCCAGGTCGGCACGCAGCTCGACTCCATCGGCCACATCCAGATTGGCGATCGCTTCTACAACGGCTGGCGCACGCGTGACCTGGTCGAAGCCCAGGGTCTGAAGCGCTTTGGTATGGAGACGGTGCCGCCGATCGTCACCCGCGGCGTGCTGATCGACATCGCGGCCTACAAGGGCGTGGAACGGCTCGACGCCGGGTACCTGATCACGCGCGCGGATGTCGAGGGCGCGCTGAAAAAGCAGAGGCTGAAAATCCAGCGCGGCGACGCGGTGCTGTTCCACACCGGCTGGGGCTCGCTGTGGGGCAAGGACGCGGAGAAGTTCCTGTCCGGCGAGCCGGGGCCGGGGCTGGAAGTGGTGAACTGGCTGTACGAGCAGCGCGTCGGCCTGACCGGCGCCGACACCTGGAGCTATGGCGCGGTGCCCGGCGAAGACCCGGAGCGGCCCTTCGTCGTGCCGCAGACCATGTACGTGAAGCTCGGCTTCTTCGGCCTGGAAAACCTGGCGACCGAAGAGCTGGCGCGGCGCAAGGTGTACGAATTCCTGTTCACCGTCACCCACGGCAGGACGCGCGGCTCCACCGCCGCGTTCATTGCGCCGGTGGCGGTCTATTGATCCAGCGAGGCGCTGCATGCAGACCCAGCAGAATCATCATTACGACAGCATCATCGTCGGCTCCGGTGCCGGCGGTTGCGCCGCCGCGTACCGCCTCGTGCAAGCCGGCCAGACGGTGCTGCTGCTGGAGCGCGGCGAGCGACTGCCCACCGACGGCAGCACGCTGGATACGAAAAAGGTGCTCGGCGAGGGCGCGTTCAAAAGCAAGGAAGTCTGGATCGACGGCGACGGTCGCCGCTTCGCGCCGGAGGAGTTCTTCAACCTCGGCGGCAAGACCCAGTGGTACGGCGCCGCGCTGGCGCGCTTCGGCAAGGACGAATTTTCCGCTGACGAGTCGCGCGGATTCCTGTCCTGGCCGGTCGGTTACGACGAGCTGAGTCCCTACTACGACGAGGCCGAGGCTCTGCTGGGCGTGCAGCCCTTCGATATCGAGCCCGGCCTGGGCCGCATCACCCGGCGCCTGAGCGCCAACGGCGCGGGCTGGATCGTGGCGCCACTGCCGTTGGGCCTGTCGCCGCGGATCACGGACAGGCCGGACCAGGCCAGCAAGTTCGATGGCTTTGCCCTGCTGGATGGCCTCAAGGCCGACGCGCAGCATCGCCTGCTCGGCCGCGTCGCGGGCGACGCGAAGCTCACCGTGCTGACCGGCGCCCAGGTGGTGAACCTGCTGCGTGCGCCGGACGCGGCGGCGGGCGAACGGATCGCCGGCGTGGTGCTGGCCGACGGTCGCGAATACTTCGCCGCGCGGGTGCTGCTCGCGGGCGGCGCGCTGCACTCGCCGCGACTGCTGCAAACCTATCTGCGCAGCGCGCAACTGGAGCAGCACCTGCCGGTGGCCGTGCAGGTCGGGCGCCGCTACAAGCGCCATGTGCTGACCGCGGTGGTCGGCTTTGGCCTGCGTGCCCAGCACGATCTGCTGCGCAAGACGACGCTGCTCACCAGTCGACGGTTCCTTCATTCCAGCGTGCAACCGCTCGGCGGCTGGATCGATCGCGAGATCGTGCGCTCCATGATTCCGGGCTTCGTGCCGCGGTTCATTGCCGAGTTCTTCGTCCGCCGCGTTTACGGGTTTTTTCTTCAGACCGAGGACGGGTCTCACGACGACAACCGCGTGAGTGCCGCCACCGGCGAGACGGCGCCGACGATGGACTACCGCCTCTCGCGCCTGCCGGCCGCGGGGCGCGAACACCGCGGGCTGGTACGCGCCTTCGTCTGGTCGCTGCTCAAGGCCGGGTTCCTGCCGTTTGCGCAGCGCGTCCCGCTCGAAGGCAGCGCGCACTCGGTCGGCACGCTCACCGCGGGACGCGATGCGCGAGACTCGGTGGTGGACGCCGAGGGCCGTGTGCACGGCATCGACAATCTCTACGTCGTCGATGGCTCGGTGCTGCCGCGCATCGGCCGGCTCAATCCCGCCCTCACCATCTACGCCTGGTCGCTGCGCGTGGCCGACCGCCTGTCGAGCCGCAGCCCGACACCGTGATTCCTCCCTCAGTCCGCGGCGCTCCTCAGCGCCGGCACGTCGCCCAGCACCGGCAGTCGCACCGAGCCTGAGACGGTCACCACCGGCAGCAGCGGGTTGCGCGGGCGGGCAATCGGGAACTGGGCGGCGGCCTGGCCCACCACGACCAGGACGAGCTGGTCGCCCGCCGCCAGGCGGACGCCGATGCCGTTGAGTTCGACCGCCTGGGTGCCGAGTCCGCGAATCGGCCGCACCTGGTCGCCGAGGATTTGCAGCGGTCCGCCGCCGGCACGGATCCGGCCGATGGCGACGAAGACAATGGCGTCGTCGTCGCTGATCCCCGCGTTGGGTGCCGGGTTGGCCAGGGTGAGCGTGGCCGTCGGAATGCCGGCGACGACGGTGCCGGCAGCGCTGGTGGTGAGCAGGGGCAGAAGCACCGGACTGGCATTGAGTTGCGACACCGCGGTGGGCGGAATATTGATGTCGTTGTCGTCGCCGACCGGCACCGCCGACAGCCCCACCGCGTCGCCGCCGATGCCGAGGTTGATGCACACCTCGGGCGCTTGCGCCAGCGCGCTGACGGCCAGGGGGTCCTGCCGCAGCTTGGCGTCGAACCAGAGCTTCGCCATCGCGTCGGCGAGGTACGGCCCGCAGCGGTACAGATCGGCGCTGTTGGGATCGCCGCCGGGCGGCATGCCCGCACCTCCGGGCAGCAGGTGACCGGTGACATAACTGTACAGCCGCACATCGCCGCCGGATTCGCGCAGGCAGGCGAGGTTGTCGCGGCCCTCGTTGAGATTGAACAGGATGTCCGCCGTCCCCTGGAAGAACAAGGCATCGACCCGGGGCGGCTGGCGCGCGGGGCGACGGCCCGGTTGGGTGACGCCTTCGCAGAAGTAGCGGTTGCTGTGATAGCGCAGGTAGGCCTGCTCGTCCTCGCTGAAGCGGGAGTTGTTGGCGCCGTTGCTGAGCACCGCGCTGGCTTCCGCGGCGAGCCGGGTGCCGCCGGTGAACGCGAGTCCCTGCAACAGCGGGGCCTTGGCCACGTCGCCCGGAGCCAGGCTGTGGGCCAGGTCGTTCCAGGTGATGTGGGGCACCAGGGCGTCCAGGCGCTGGCGCGGATCGATGGCGTTGAGCAGCAACTGGTAGGCACCGCCGTACGACACGCCGTAGGCGCCGAGGACCAGATTGCTGTCGCGGACCATCAGCCAGTCCAGGTTGGCCTCGGCCCAGTCCACGATCCGGATCAGGTCCACGCCTTCCTTGTCGGGGTCCATGAAGGCGACGTCGCCGCCGGACTGGCCGAATCCGCGCTGGTCGAAGGACAGCACGCCGTAACCGGCGTCGGTGTACTGCCGTGTGGTCGCGTTATCCACCAGCGGCGCCCCGGGCGCCCCCAGCGCGTCGCGCTGACCGGCATTGGTGCGCAAGCCGCCGAAGCCGGGACCCTGTAGCAGGAGGGGATACGTCAGCCCGCCGACCATGCTGGCAGGTTCGTGCACGGTGAAGGCAATGTTGTGCCCGTCGGCCGAGACGATATGGACGTCGTAACTGGCGCCGGCGCGCGAGCTGCCCACCTCCGGGCCGGGCCGCCCCTGGTTGTCGGGCGGCGGCAGGGGTGGGAGTTCGGCAGGCGGTGGGGATTCACCGGACGACGAGCCGTCGCCGCAGGCGGCCAGCATCAGGCAACAGAGGACGGCCGAAACCGGGCGCAGGAACAAGCCCAGATGGTTCATGATGATCTGCCTTCCGGATGGAAAAAATTGGATTCTGCCGCCATTGATGGGGACTGGCCAGCAGGCGTTGGGCGAGCGATTCGCGGTGGACGGATCGATACCGGATCTTCGAGTATTTCCGCGGCGATACCGGCCTGGGCGCGGGGCGCCAGAGCCGCAGGACGGGGCTGTTGGCGAACCTCTTGCTGCACGCTTATCGCAATCAATGATGTACCCGTGTTCTGGCGTCTGCAGCGCCGGCCGAAGCTTGAGTGGTCAACCGTAGGGCGGGTTGCGCGATGGAACCGCTAACCCGCCCTTGAGAAATGGAGGTTGTGCAATGTCATATCCGGTTCGAGGCGGTGCCATGCAGGTCCTGGCGACCTATAGCGCCGGCTTCCTGCAAGGGCTGGCGCTGGTCAGCTTCCCGGCCAGCAGTTCCGTGCTGAAGGGCAGCCTGGGCCTGAGCGATGCGCAGTACGGATCGATCTTCCTGCCGCAGGTGGCGATGGCGGTGGTGGGCGCCCTGGGAGGCGGCGCGTTGGCCGCGAGGCTCGGCCTGAAAAATCTGCTGCTGCTGAGCATGGCGGCGATCGCCGGCTCGCAACTCGCACTGGCCGGCAGTCTCGCGGTGCCGGAGGCCTTGCGATATCTCTGCATCTGCGCCGGCACCGGACTGCTCGGACTGGGTTTCGGCCTGGGCGGCGCGCCGCTCAACAGTTACGCCGTGCAGTTTTTCCCGCAGCGGAAAGACACCGCGCTGGTGGCCCTGCACAGCCTGGTCGGTCTGGGTCTCGCGGTGGGGCCGCTGCTGGTCAGCGCGCTGGTGCGGACCCACTGGGTGGCGCTGCCGATCGGCCTGGCCGCGGCCTGCGCCGCGATCGTGGGGGTGGCCGCCTTGCTCGACCTGCCGCGTGGCGAGGGTCAGCCCTCGTCGGCGAGCGTGCAAGCCGCAGCGGAGACTCGCCCGGCTGGCTCGCCGGCGTTCTGGGTGTTCGCGGCGGTCGCCGTGCTCTACGCCTTCGCCGAAGGCACGTTCAGCAACTGGACCGTGGTGTATCTGGCCGAGGTTCGCCAGTTGCCCGCATCGACCGCGGCGCTGGCGCTGTCGATGTTCTGGGCCGCGCTGGTCGCAGGCCGCCTGCTGGTGTCGGCGCTGGTGCTGCGCATCCCCGCGCAGCGCATCTGGATGAGCCTGCCGCTGCTGATGATCGCGGCGTTCTGGCTGCTGCCAGAGGTGAGCGGTCCGGCCAGCGCGATCGCAGCCTTTGCGCTGGCGGGCCTGGCCTGCTCGGCCTTCTTCCCGCTGACCATCGGGCTGGTGTCGGCACGCTTTCCGCAGCACGTGGCCTGGGTGTCCTCGATGATGATCGCGGCACTGATGGTGGGTGTCGGCCTGGGCAGCTTCGTGGTCGGGCCGCTGCGTGCGGTGCTGTCGATGGAAACCCTGTACCAGGTGTCCAGCGCCTACCCGGTGGCGGTGCTGCTGCTGGCCTTGCTGCTGCGTGGCCCGTCGCGGGAGCGCCCGCGGAAATGAATCTCCGCGCGCATGGGTAGGTCGGGTCAAGCCCGCGTGCTGTTCGCGGGCGGACCTGACGGGCGCCCTTCGTCGAGCGCGCGCAGCGTCGGTTCCGCCTCCGGCTTGAACCGACCTACGAGCCCGATCAAAGCAGCTCTCGAACCTGCGCAGGGTTTCCCTATGTCGCGAAGCTGATGGAGGCGACTCAGTTCAACATCTTCGGCACTGCGAGCCGGAACGGTGCGATGCGCGCATCGAAGGCTTCGCGCGTGTCGGACTGGATCATGCTGAACTCGCCGTGCATGGTGCCGACCGGGGTGTCCAGCGGGCAGGCGCTGGTGTACTCGAAAGCTTCGCCGGCGGCGAGCACGGGCTGGTGACCGACGACCCCGGCCCCACGGACTTCTTCGACCCGGCCTTCGCCGCTGGTGATCACCCAGTGGCGTGAGACCAGTTGCACGGTGGGCTCGCCTTCGTTGCGGATGGTGATGTGGTAAGCGAAGAAATAACGCTGCGCGGTCGGATCGGACTGCTCAGGCACGAAGCGTGGCTGGGCGATGATGCGGACGCCGCGGGTGAGGGTGTTGGACATGGTGTGCAATTTAACCGTTTTCTCCGCACATCTATACGGAAATCTGGAAACCATGCGTCGTAGCGGCGAGGTCGGCTCGAGCGCGAAGCCGGCGCTCAGCCCGACCCTGTCGGCTCCGGCCGCATGACGCCGCGGCCTCGAGCCGACCTACCGCACTTCGACATTGTCCGCGGTGCTCGCACTCCTGAGTTGCGACAGGAACGTATTCCAGTCCACCTCTCGTTGGTAGCCGACCACGTCGATGCGTGGCAGCAGGCGGCCCTTGACCAGCACGTAGCCGCCGTCGTCCGCGGGTTCCACGCCGTCCATTCGGCACACGCCGTCGCGCAGTACGCAGCTCCAGCCGATGCGCGCGTAGGCGAAGTCCTCGAAGATGCTCAGCGCACCGCGCGACAGCACGCCGGTGGGACCGCCGCCGATGGCGGAGATGTTGTCGATGGCGCGCTGCGAGATGCGCTTGCGCGAGCGATCGCCCGGTGGCGTCGCCAGGCGCGCATCGAACGCGACCGGCTGCCAGTTCTCGACACGCAGGTTTTCGACATCGCCATCGAGCCGTCCCTCGATGCGTCCGAACGAGAACGCACCGGTCAGTTTGGCCAGGTCCAGATTGCGCAGGTGGATGTTGGCGAGCACTCGGGGAACACGGCCCAGCGGATCGATCGCGCGCAACCCGTCGACCGAGATTTCGCCGTCGAAAGCCTGCGCACGCAGAGCGCCATCCAGCCGCAGTTCGCGGTCTTCGAATTGCAGGCCCGGCAGGCGGCCGCCGAGCCTGCCGCCGAACTCGGGCCAGCCGAGTGCACGTGTCAGGGTCGCAAGATCGATGGGCTCGATCCCGGCGTCGAAGTGCGCGGAGACTTCGGGGGTCCCGAGCTTTCGCAACGCGAGTTGATTCACCACCAGCGCGCCGTCCGCCATCGGGATGCGCAGCGGCGATTGCAGGGTGAAATCCCGACCTGCCGCGAGAACGTGCAGATCGCTGCCGCCGAGGTCGAGTTTGGCGATGCGTCCGCCGGTCCAGTGCAGATGCGAGGGCTTTTTTTCCGGGGGAGCCGGATCGCTCCAGTGGATGGCGCCGCTGAGGCCGCTGAGTGCGGCATCGAACACGGGCGCGTCGATCCCGGCCCGGTCGAGCGTCAAATCCAGCGAGTGGACCTGCCCGGCGCGCGCGACGATGTGACCCGCGACGCTGCCGGACAAGCCCAGTTTTTCGAACGAGGTGCCTGCGAGAAACGGTTGCGCGTAGGTCGTGAACGCAGGGCCGAGCTGGACGGATCGGATTTCGAGGTCGGCGTCGGGCGCAGCGGTGCCGGCTTTTGAGAGACGGCCCGAGAGATCGAGCACACCGGTGTGCTGCACGCGGATCGCGCTGGCTTCCAGGCTGCCGTCGCGCCGGTCCAGCGCCAGGCGCGCCGAGGCCGAAGCCGCGGCAGTGGTGAAGTCCAGAAAGATCGGTTCGGCGTAGGCCTGGCCGGAACGGGCGTCGATGTCGATGCTCGCGTCCGCGCGCTGCGGTGACCATGTCCCGTTCCAGCCCATACGCGCGCCGAGCTGGTCGCTGGCGTAGCGCCCGCTGGGCTCGGCCAAAGTCAGGCCCTTGGCGACCAGCTGGCCTTCGGCCGAGCCCGCCGCGCCGCGCCGCTTCAAACTCAGATCCAGATCGAGCGAGCCTGCCAGGTCGAGCTTCGGCCATTTCGGCGCCAGTGCCGCCATCAGGGCGGGCCAGACCGTGAGGTCCGAAATCCTTGCGTTCAAGCGTGCTTCGAGCGACTCGCCGCGTCCATTCAGATCGCCGCGGATGAGCAGGGTCTGCGTACGAAGCTGCTGAAGCCCCAGCTCCCAGGCGCCGGTACGGGCGAGTCGTGCCGAGAACCCGGCTTCGAGCGTCTGATCGCGCCAGTTCGCGCCAGCCCGACCGTTCTTGCACAGCGCCGCGTCGACCGGTCTGGAATCCGATTCCAGCCGGCACGAAATCGAGGCGTTCAATACCGGATCGGCAAGTCCTTCCCAGGTGATGGAGCCGACCGCGATCCTGACCTCCAGCGCCGCCCCGCAGGGCGCGATCACGGACGCAAGCAAGGCGGCCACGACCGCGCCGGCGCGGCGCTCCATCATGGAATTGCGGCCGGCAGCCTCTGGCGCGCGGCATCGAGTGCCGTGCACAGCGACGCCGCGCCCAGCGCCATCCGCGGCGTCGCACGCGCGAGGGTGTCGGCGTCCACCGCAATGAGATTGTCGCTGCGCACCGCGCGCATGCTCGCGAAGCGCTGCCAGCCCGCGCGGATGCCGGCCGCGTCATCCTGCGTGCCGAACACGATGGCCGCGGGGTCCGCCGCGATCACCGCCTCGCGACTCACCGGCCCGGCGAGGCGCGGCCGGCCGGCGAAGATGTTGCGGCCGCCGCAGAGGGCGAGCGCTTCACTGATCGGCGAGTCGCGGTTGATGGTGAAAATCGGTTCTGACTGGAGCTGGTACATCACGTCGATCGGAGGCGCGTGGGCGTAGCGCAGGCGTAGCGCCTCGATCTGTTTCCGGTACGCGATCTCGACCTGGCAGGCCGCGTCCTCGACCGACAGCAGGGCGCCGACACGAAGCAGCGCCAGGCCCACGTCCTCCAGGGTGCGCACGCGGATCGGCTTGACGTCGAGCCCGACCCGCCGAAGCTGGACCACGGTGCGCTCCGGGGTGCCGCCGTCCCAGGACAGGACCAGGGTCGGCTTCAGCGCGAGCACCGCCTCGGCGTTGGCGGCGAAGGAGTCGCCGACCTGGGGCAGCGCCTTCAACTCGGGTGGGTAGTCGCTGTACTGCACCACGCCGACCAGCTGGTCGCAGGCGCCGACCGCGCAGACCAGTTCGGCGAGGTGCGGCGACAGGGTGACGACTCTTTCCTTCGCAGACGCGTTGACGGTCGTCATCAAGACCATGATCAGCAGCAGCGTTTTCCAACGGTAGACGCGGTGACCCTTGGTCGGTTGCAGGTCGGTTATTGGTCGGTTGTAGGTCGGTTCAAGCTGAAGGCGGAACCGACACTGCGCGCCTTTGCCGGAGCGCGCTGTCGGCTCCGCCCGCGAAAAGCACACTGGCCCTTCGACGTTGCTCAGGACAGGCTTGAGCCGACCTATGGCCAAGCCGTCGATCACGTGCCGAGCCCGCCGATCGCCGCCACGGCGATGAAGGCGAGCACGATCAGCAGCGCGCGAAGCTGGAGATTCAGCACCTCGCGCGCCGCCAGGTCCAGCGTGGCCGGCACCTCGGTTGCGCCCTCCTTGTTTTCGAACGCGAGCGAACCGGACGATACGTCGGCCAGCACCGCCCAGGTGTGGCCGCGCCAGCCATGGCCGGCGTCGCTGGACAGCCGCGCGTATTCCCTGATGGCGTCGTCGAGGCTGCCGGACAGACCGAACAGCACCGCGGTGATGCGTGCCGGCACCCAGGCCGCGAGCGCGTGCAGCGTTTCCGCGGCCTCGGCGGCAGGGGAGTCCTCGCCATGCTCCATCAGCAGGCGCGGCAGACGGCTTGCGAGCCGGTAGCCGACGGCACCCACCGCACCCGCGGCGAAGAACCACAGCAGCACGCCGAACAGGCGTTCGTGCGACTGGATGAACAGCGCGCCGAGCAGGCTGCGTGAGTCAGGCGCATCCGACTCCGAGTAGCGTTCCGGGCCTTGCAGCAGCAGGCGTGCGAGCCGGTCGGCCTGCGCCTTGTCGCCCTCGCGGCGCGCGGCCAGCCAGAGTTTGACGTCGTCCGCCAGATCGCGCGGTCCCAGGCACAGGAACAGGATCAGCGCCGAAAACGCCAGTTGCAGCAGCGGCGATTCCAGCCAGTCCTTCAGCCACCAGGTCAGCAGCAGCGGCGGCGCGAGGACCAGGGGAATCGCCAGCGCGCCGCGCCAGAGGGTGGCGACCGGCAACAGCCCGCGCAGCGCCGACAGGTACCGTCGCATCAGCAGTGGTGAGCCCCAGCCGGGCACATGGCCGAGCAGGCGCTCGGCGATCAGGGCGGCGAGGATCGCGATCAGGGTCATGCGGCGCCAAGCCTCGCACGAACAAGCGGCCAATCGAAGTGCGGACCCGGATCGGTCTTGCGGCCGGGGGCAATGTCGGAGTGGCCGGCGAGGTGGCGGGGTCCGAGTCGCGGGTAGCGTGCAAACAGTGCCGCGAGGACGCCCGCGAGCGCGTCGTACTGCGAGGGCTCGAAGGCGATGTGGTCGCTGCCCTCCAGTTCGATGCCGATGGAAAAGTCGTTGCAGCGCTCGCGGCCTTCGTGCGCGGACACACCCGCATGCCAGGCACGACGGTCGAAGGGCACGTACTGGGTTACCCGCCCGTCGCGGAACACGCAGAGATGCGCCGACACGAGCAGACCGCGCAAGGTCTCGAAGTAAGGATGCGCGGCGTCATCCAGCCTGCCCATGAAAAGATCATCGATCCACGGCCCGCCGAACTCGTCCGGCGGCAGCGAGATGTTGTGAATCACCACCAGACTGATGTCGTCCGCATCGGGACGCTCGTCCTGGTGAGGCGAGGCAAGCTGGCGCACACCGGCATGCAGACGGTGCACCCCGTCCACGAACCACCCGGAACCCGCTTGCCCACTCCTGGCTTGCCCACTCATGTTCTACTTCGCAATCCCGCCGTCGCCGCAACCGTCTGGAGTTTTCATCATGGTCCGATTGTCGATCCTCGCCCTGCTCGCCTGCGTCGCCAGCCTGTCTTCGGCGGCAGAGGAACTTGCAGGGAGTCGGGCGCCGTTCGATCCGGACATTGCTTACGTCAAGCATATCCTGCCCAACGGCCTGACCCTGCTGATCCACGAGGATCACAAGGCGCCGATCGTGGCGGTCAACGTCTGGTACCACGTCGGCAGCAAGGACGAGCGGCCGGGGCGTACCGGCTTTGCGCATCTGTTCGAACACCTGATGTTCAACGGTTCGGAGAATCACAACGACGAGTATTTCCGTCCGCTCGAAGCCGTCGGCGGGACCAAGATGAACGGCACCACAGCCGAAGACCGCACCAACTATTTCCAGAACGTGCCGACCTCGGCGCTGGATCTGGCGCTGTGGCTGGAGTCGGACCGCATGGGTCATCTGCTAGGCGCCATCGACCAGGCCAAGCTCGACGAGCAGCGCGGCGTGGTGCTCAACGAAAAGCGCCAGAACGAGGACCGGCCCTACGGCAAGGCGCAGATGCTGATCGCTGCGCAGACCTACCCGCCCGGCCATCCCTATTCGTGGACGCCGATCGGATCGAAGGAGGATCTGGACGCCGCCACCGTGGCCGACGTGAAGGCCTGGTTTGTCGAACGCTACGGCGCCGCCAACGCGGTGCTGACGGTGGCCGGCGACGTCCAGCCGGAGGACGTCAAGCGCAAGGTCGAGCTGTATTTCGGGGACATCGCGTCCGGCCCGGCGCTGACCCGCCACGGCGCCTGGACCGCGAAGATGAACGGCATCAAGCGCGCGACGATGCAGGATCGCGTGCCGCAGGCGCGCATCACCAAGGTGTGGAACGTACCGGGCTACTGCGAGCGCGACACCAACTTGCTGAGCCTGGCATCCGACACGCTGGCCGGCGGCAAGACCAGCCGCCTGTACCAGCGGCTGGTGTATCGCGACCGCAGCGCCACGCAGGTGTATGCCTACGTCAATCCCAACGAGATCGGCTCGCAGTTTTTCATCGACGCGCTGGTGGCGCCCGGCGCGGACGCCGCGCAGGTGGAGCAGGCGATGGACGAGGAGCTGGCGCGCTTCCTCAAGCAGGGGCCGACCCCGGCGGAAGTCGCGCGCGTGCGCACCGGGCTGGAAGCCAGCTTCGTGCGCGGACTGGAGACCATCGACGGCTTCGGCGGCAAGTCCAACCTGCTGGCGGAGAACCAGACCTATTGCGGCAGGCCCGACTGGTACAAGCAGGAGTTCCGCTGGATTGCGCAGGCGAGCGTTCAGGACGTGCGCCAGACCGCGCAAACCTGGCTGTCCGACGGCCAGTTCGTGCTGATCACCACGCCTCTGCCCGATCATCAGACGGCGCAAGTGGGCGCGGATCGCAGCAAGCTCCCGGCCGTGGGCCCGGCGCCGAAGCTGGAATTGCCGCCGCTCCAGCGCACGCGCCTGTCCAACGGCATGGAGCTGCTGCTGGCCGAACGCCACGCGGCGCCGGTGGTGCAGGTCATCCTGCTGTTTGATGCCGGGTACGCCGCCGACAGCGGGCCGCGCCTCGGCACGGCGAAGATGACCCTGGACATGCTCGACGAAGGGGCCGGCGCGCGCGACTCGCTGGCCATCGCGATTCGCCAGGAAGAACTCGCGGCCCGGTTCTCCGCGCAATCCACGCTGGATACCTCGTTCGTGCTGATGAACATCCTCGCCAGCCGCCTGCCCGAGTCGCTGCAGCTGTTGTCCGACCTGGTGCTGCGGCCGAGCTTTCCGGCGAAGGAGCTCGAACGCCTCAAGGCCCAGAGTCTCGCTGCGATCCAGCAGGAGAAGTCCCAGCCCAATGGTCTGGCCCAGCGGATCTACCCGGCGCTGGTGTTCGGCGCCGATCACGCTTACGGCAAGCCCCGCTCCGGCAATGGCGACGAGGCCTCGGTGGCGGCGATGACGGTGGCCGACCTGCGCGACTTCCAGTCCAAATGGCTGCGGCCGGACAACGCCCGCATCCTGATCGTCGGCGACACCACCCTCGTGCAGATCAAGCCGTTGCTGGAACGCGCCTTCGGAAGCTGGAAATCGCCAGGCGTGGAGCGGGGACGCAAGACCGTCGCCGAAGTCCGGCGGCCGTCGGCGCCGCGTGTATTCCTGATCGACAAGCCCGATACCGAGCAGACCCTGCTGCTGGCCGCGCACGTGGCGCCGCCGCGGGCCGATCCGGACGATGTGGCGATGAACCTGGTGTCCAGCGTGCTGGGCGGCCTGTTCACTTCGCGGCTGAATCTCAACCTGCGCGAAGACAAGCACTGGAGCTACAACGCCGGCAGCCAGATCGGCAACGCGCGCGGGCAGCGGCCGTTCGTGGCGTACTCGTCGGTGCAGATCGATCGCACCGCCGACTCGCTGCGCGAGATGGTCGGCGAGATCGAAAACCTGCTCGGCACCAAGCCCATCACGGCCGAGGAAGTGAGCCACGCGGCGGACAATCTCGTCGTCGGACTGCCGGGGGAAAACGAGACCAGCGCCGAGGTCGCCGGCTCTTATCTGGACATCCTCCAGTTCGGCCTCAAGGACAGCTACTTCAACGATCTGGTGCCAGCGGTGCAGGCGCTGGGTGCGGACCAGGTGAACGCCGCGGCGAAGAAGCTGCTGCATCCCGAATCCCTGACCTGGGTGGTGGTCGGAGACCTTGCAAGGATCGAGGCGCCGGTTCGCGCGCTCAAACTCGGTGAGGTCAAGGTGCTCGGCGCCGACGGCCAAATCCTCCGCTGACGTCGGTCACCCTCGATCGCTGTGGGGTGACGGGGGCGCTGGGGAAGCTTTGCACTGGCTCGTAGATCGGTTCAAGCCGAAGGCGGAACCGACACTGCGCTCTGGGCGAACGGAGTCTATGCAGATATCCCTAGTCGATCCGTCCGAGCGGACGCTGGAAGGTGAATTGCGCGGGTTCGATCACCAGGCTCCTGGCGGGGTCCATCGGCGGCTCGCCCTGGATCAGCGATAGCGGCAGTTGCAGCACGAACAGCCCCGTTCCCAGCACGGTCGCGACCAGCGCGAGCGGACGCACGATCACCAGGTCGAAGGCCATCGCGCCGGCGCTCGGGGTGTCGTCGGCGGAATCGCGGTACTCGTCGGCAGACGCAAGCCCCGAAACCGCGATCAGCAGTGCGGCAGCGAGGGTGACGCGGATGGACTTGCTCACGAGATCCCCAGGTCTGTTTAGAAAAATCAGCTTAGGAGGGGGGTCCGACCCTGTCAATTGAAGCGGACCGCTGGTAGTGGGTCAGTTTGAAAGTCGTTCCTACCGTTCATCCCGAGTAGCGCCGCGTATCGAGGGAGCGCCGGTGCCTCGATACGCACTGCGCTCCGCGCAGAGGCTACTCGGCACGAACGGATTTCAAGCTGACCCACTACCGGGCCGCTGTGGCCCGGAAAAAGGCCCGCACCGGCAAGGGTGCGGGCTCAATGTCATTTGCCTCGAACATCCTTTCCGGGGGAGAGGCGGAGCCACCGGTCAGGCCAGGCCGATCACTCCGCCGTCGTCGCGGGTGATGACCACGGTGGTCGACCGTGGACGCGACACGCCGTCCAGCGCGGGCCAGGTGCTGACCAACTCTGCGAGCGATCCGCCTTCGCCCGGATGCTGGATGTTGACGAACATGGTTCTGCCATCCGGCGTGATGTCCACGCCGGTGATCTCGCAATCCGCGGGACCGACCAGGAAACGGCGAAGGCTGGCGCCGGGATTGGCGCCCTTGTAGGTCGTCACGCCGTTGACGGCGATCGCATCGGGACGCGCGCCGCCGCTGAGCCCACCGTCGTTCAACGCGCCCGGCACCGCCGCCAGCATCATGCAGTTGGTGGTGTCGGTGTAGGCGCCATCGTCGGTCTGGATCCACATCACGCCGCGCGGATCGCACCAGAGTCCGTCCGGGCTGGAAAAATCGTTGCTGTCGTCGAGCGCAGAGAGATTGACCAGGCTCGCACTGGAATCCGCTTCGGCGCCAAACAGGAAGATCTCCCAGGTGAAGGAGGTCGCGGTCGGGTCATTGCCGGCTTCGCGCCAGCGGATGATGTGGCCGTTGCGATTGCCGCCGCCGGCCGGATTGCCCGGCGCGCTGTCCTCGTCCTGGTAATCGCGCGGATTGGGACTGTCGATGCCGAACTGCCCGTCGGCGGGTGCGATACGCCGGTTGGAGTTGTTGGTCAGCGTCAGGTACACGAGACCGGTGGTGGGATCGACCGTCGCCCATTCCGGACGGTCCATGCGCGTCGCGCCGAGCGCATCGCCGGCGAGCCGCGCGTGGATCAGCACGTCCGCCTGATCGGCAAAGGGGTAGGCCGCATTGCTGGCGTCCAGACCGTTCTGACCGAACACCAGCGGCAGCCAGGTGCCGGTGCCGTCGGCATTGAAGCGCGCGACATAGAGCGTGCCTCGGTCCAGATACCGGTTGCCGGCGGCGATGCCGGTGAATCGCCTGCTGAACCGGCGTTCCGACACGAACTTGAACACGTACTCGCCGCGCGAGTCGTCGCCCATGTAGAACACCACCGGCTGGCCCGGGCGTGGCGGCAGATGCGGCCAGCAGCCTTCGTGGGCAAACCGGCCGAGTGCGGTGCGCTTGACCGGCACCGAGGTCGGGTCGAAGGGATCCACTTCCACCACCCAGCCGAAGGTGTTCGACACGTTGCGGTAGTCGTCTGCGGCGGTGGCGCCGCTGACCGTGGCGCTCCAGCGCTCGAAGCGATCGCCCGGTGCCGAAGCCCAGTTGAAACGGCCCAGGGTGGAGTTGACGCCGTCGCGGGCGAAGGCGGTGAGTTCCCTGGCGCTGCGGTTGGGGTCGTCGGTGGCGGTGGGCCGTGCGAAATAGCCGGCGTAATTTTCTTCGCAGGTCAGGTAGGTCCCCCAGGGCGTGAAGCCTTCGGCGCAGTTGTTGACGGTGCCGCGCGTGCGGGTGCCGGTGGGCGAGAACCGGGTGATCAACTGCGCCGAGCGCCTCGCCGGGCCGGACAGGCGCATCGTCGTGGCGGCCGTCAGGCGACGGTTGCGCGGCGAACTGCGCACCAGTTCGAACTGGCCGCTGGCGTTCTTGGCGATCTCGATGATGCTGACGCCGTGCGCCTCGATTTCCTTGCGCACCTGCCCGGTGGGACGCACGCCCTCGGCTGAAGTCGTCGGTCCGTTGGGATGCAGGTAGACGGTGGTCAGCGCCTCGTGGTTCATGCACAGCATGCCGCGCTTCGAAGAGTTGCGGTTGGGCGAGCCGTCGGCGTTCATGCCGAAGTAGTACATGCCGTCGTGATGGTCGCCGGCGCGCTGGGCGAAGTTGAAATCGGTCCCATCGTTGGCATAGGCAGGCACGCCGTCGGCGATCGGGTCGCCCAGCGCGTAGAGGACCCGCGCCGTATATCCCGCCGGGACGGTGAGCGTATCGGCCAGGCTCTTGGCCACGGCCTGGAAGCCCAGGGTCAGGCCGGTCTGCGCCTGGGCTTTTTCCGCCAGGGTGAGGGCCGATCCGCCGAAGAACGCGGCAGACACCGCGCTCATGCCCTTGAGCACGTCGCGCCGCGTCACCATGGCCGCGATGATGTCGGACATGTGGGGGTTGTTGGACGTGTTGGTCACCACGTCATCGTCGTGGTGGTTCTCCTCGGTGTACGGCAGTTCCTTCGACATGCTCGATCCTTGCTGGCTGCTGGGGGAGCGCCGAAGGTACGGGCCGAATGTGATCCGAAGGGGACGGTTGAATGACGGAATTGCGGCAATCGATGACGGGAGCCTCGCACCGTCACCACAGCGGGCCGCCTAAAATGCCCGCTCGCCCGAATCGTCACCGCGCTTGAACGCTCCTCTTCATTACTTCGTCTCGATCCATGACCCGGCGGCCCATCGCTTCCGGGTGCGCTGCGAGTTCCCGCCGACGGCGTCGTCGGCACCGCTGGTGATCTGTCTTCCGGCCTGGATTCGCGGCAGCTATCTGGTGCGGGATTTCGCCAAGCACGTGTTCGGGCTCGAAGCATTTGTCGGCGGCAGGCCGGCGCGGATCGAGCGGGTCGACAAGTCCTCGCTGCGCGTTGCGGCCGACGGGGGGCCGGTGCGGGTCGAATATTTCGTGCAGGCTTTCGACGAGTCGGTGCGCAAGGCCTGGCTCGATACGCGACGCGGATTCTTCAACGGCAGCTCGCTGTTCTACGTGCCCGATGGCCAGCGCGTTCGGCCGTGCGAGCTAGTGCTGGAGCGGCCGTCGCAAGCTGAACTGGCAGGCTGGAAGGTCGCCACCTCGATGACCGCCGTCGAAGTGGACGCCTTCGGGTTTGGTCGCTACCAGGCACAGGACTACGAGGAGCTGATCGACCATCCCTTCGAGCTGGGATGTTTCCGCCGGCACGATTTCAACGTCGACGGCATTCCGCATGCGCTGGTGCTGTCGGGCCGGGTCGAACTGGACGCTGGACGCGTGACTTCGGACCTGTCACGGATCGTGAAGGTCGAGCGCGAGCTGTTCGGCGGCGAGCCGGTGCTTGACCAGTACCTGTTCCTGACGAATGTCGTGGGGTCCGGGTATGGCGGGCTGGAACATCGTTCGAGCACCGCGCTGATCTGCTCGCGGGGCGATTTCCCACGGCCCGGCCAATCCGCCCAGAGCAAGGAATACCGGACTTTCCTGGGCCTGTGCAGCCACGAATATTTCCATCTCTGGAACGTCAAGCGGATCACCGCAGCGTCGTTCCAGGATTCGGACCTCGCGCGCGAGGCCTACACCCAGGATCTGTGGCATTACGAGGGCCTCACGTCCTACTACGACGACCTGTTCCTGCTGCGAGCCGGGCTGATCGATGCACCTGCCTATCTGGACCTGCTGGCCGAGAACGCCACGCGCCTTCAGCGCGCTCCCGCACGGCGGGTCCAGACGCTGGCGGATGCCAGCTTCGAGACCTGGATCAAGTATTACCAGCCGGACGAGAACAGCCCCAACGCCAGCACCAATTACTACGTCAAGGGCGCGCTCGTGGCGCTGTGCCTGGACCTGAAGCTGCGGCTGGGATCGGCGACGACCCTGGACGGGGTGATGCGCGTGCTGTGGGAGCGCTACGGGCGGGCCGGGCGAGGTGTGCCCGAACGGGGACTGGAAGCGGTGGCGGCGGAGATTTCGGGCCTGGATCTGCGCGCGTTTTTTGACCGGAGCCTGCGCTCCACGGAGGAGTTGCCGCTGGCGGACCTGTTGGCCGCGTTCGGCATCCGTGCCGAGCTGCGCGCCTGCACCTCGCCCATCGACGATGGGGGGCGCACGCTGGCGAAGTCCGCGCCGCCCTGGCTCGGGCTGCGCCTGAAACCGGGCGACACGGTGATCGCCCACGTGCTCGACGGCGGGCCGGCCCAGGCGGCCGGCTTGTCGGCGGGCGACCATCTGATTGCGCTCGACGGCTGGAAGCTGAGTGCGCCGCAGTGGAATCGCAGGGTCGATGGGCTGATCCCGGGGACGGCGGTTTCCGCGACTTTCTTCCGCGGCGACGAGTTGCTGAGCACGACGCTGATCCCGCAGGCCGCGCCGCTGGACACCTGGACATTCAGCCTGATCGAGGCTTCCGGAGAGGTCGGTGAGAAGCGTCGTTCATGGCTTGGAGTTTGACCGTCGAAGCAACCGGCACCGGGGCATGGCAGCCTTTCCTTGGTCTGTGCCGGAAGGCATCATTCGTTGCCAATGAAAACTAAACATATGAAACCAAGCCCCTTTCGCGCCCCGTCGGCGCCCGGCTCCGGGGACCTGGGTTGAAACGCACCCATCCGTCGGATTCCCACACCATCCAGGGAACGCTTTACGCCCTGGTGATCATGGGCAACCTGGCCCTGATCGCCTGGGCCATCGGGCAGGCCTTCACCGTGCCCTACCAGGTGGTGATGGTCGTCATGGGCGTCTTCGGCCTTCTGATGCTGCGCCGCTTCGACCTGCTGATGCCCTGGCAGCCGGGGCGGCAGGGATCGATCGGTACGCAGTTGTACTGGACCTGGGTGGGGCTGGTCGGGATGCTGTTGTTCGTCGGCTATCTGACCAAGTACTCCGACTATTTCTCCCGGCGCGTGCTGCTCGCCTGGTTCGTGACGACGCCGATCCTGCTGTTCCTGCTGCACAAGCTGGCGATGTTCGTGGCGCGCCACTTCCTGCCGCAACTGGTGCACCGGCGGACCGCGGTGGTGGTGTTCGCCAACGATTCGGCGCGGACCCTGGCGCGCAATCTCCAGAAATCATCGGCCTACGAGATGGTGGGGTTCTTCGAGGACCGCGACATGGAGCGCATCGGCGGTCCGATCGAGGGCATGGCCTATCTGGGCAAGGCTCGCAACGTCGCCCAGTACGTGCGCGACCACGACATCAACGTGGTGTTCATCGTGCTGCCGGACGACGGCGGCAAGCGTGCCCTGGCGTTGATCGACGAGTTGGGCGACACGACCGCTTCGGTCTACTACGTGCCCGACTTCCTGATCATCAATCTGTTCGAGGCCCAGGTCCGCGAGATCGAGGGCGTGACGGTGCTGGAAGTCGCCGAGACGCCGTTTTATGGTGCCGACGGGATGCTCAAGCAGCTCTTCGACATCCTGTTCTCGCTGTCGGTGATCGTCGCGTTGTCGCCGCTGCTGCTGGTGATCTCCCTGCTGGTCAAGCTCAGTTCGCCGGGCCCGGTGATCTTCAGGCAGCGTCGATACGGCCTGAACGGCAAGCGCTTCGAGGTGTTCAAGTTCCGTTCGATGTACACCGGCCACAAGGACAGCGATACCAAGCAGGCGACCCGCGGCGATGCGCGGATCACGCCGATCGGCCGTTTCATCCGGCGCACGTCGATCGACGAGTTGCCGCAGTTCTTCAATGTGCTCAAGGGCGACATGAGCGTGGTCGGCCCACGTCCACACACCGTGGCCCACAACGAGTACTACCGAAAGGCGGTCAAGCGCTACATGGTGCGGCACAAGGTCAAGCCGGGGCTGACCGGCTGGGCGCAGGTGCACGGCCTGCGTGGCGAGACCGCCCAGGTCGAGCAGATGGAAGACCGCATCCGGCACGACCTGGAGTACATCAAGAACTGGTCGCCGATGCTCGACATCCGCATCATCGTCATGACCGTGGTGATGATCTTCAAGGACAAGAACGCCTATTGAGGCGTGGTGCGGAAAGCCTCTCAGGGGAGGTCTGCACGCGTCCGGTCCGTCTGGTCGCTGAGTCGTGGTCCGTGTAGGTCGGTTCAAGCCGAAGGCGGAACCGACATCGCGCTCACGGCATGCGGGCCGTCTCCGCCCCGCGCTTGTCGGCTCCGGCCACGAAAGCCGTGACCTTGCGCCGACCTACACCCGACCTGCCGATGAATTCTTGCGTCACGTTGCGTTGGCCCGCTTGCGGACGGCATCCTTGCGAGTCGGCGCACGGATATGACCCGGTGGGTAATAACGGGATTCCAAAAAGGTCCGGCGTGAAGGAGGAGCGGGAATAATGTCCAGATTCATCGGCAAAAAAGCTGGGGGGATTGCTCGTTTGCTCGGAATCCGGGGCGCCGGCAAAAGCATCGTGACCGGCTTGGTCGGCCTGCTGGCCGCGGGCCTCGCCGAGGCGGGTGATTACAAGTGGGAGATCGGTGGCCAGACCGTCGAGATCAATTCCAATACGACCCTGATCGCAGGCGCCGCCATCCGCACCGAAAGCCGCGACCAGCGGCTGATCGCCAAGGGCCATCTCGATCCCAACGTCTGCGGCCGCACAGCGGAAGGCCGGCTCTGGTACCAGTCCTGCCAGGGTCTGTTCAAGGACCAGGTCTTTCCTGCGCAGAAGCTGGCCGCCGCGCGCGGCTACGGCAGCAGCAACTTCGACCAGGGCAATCTCAACTACGACGGCGGCGATCTCACCCAGGCGCCGCTCAAGTTCGGACAGGACTTCAACTTCACCTGGGGCGACTTCGGGCTGTTCGTGAAGGGCTTCTACTTTTACGACCTGGTCAACGAGGACTTCACCCAGACCCATCCGAATCGAATCACCTCGGCCAATGTCGATCAGGTCGGCTTCGTGTCGCGGCCGGGCGACGAGATCATCCGCCTGGGGAACATCCCCGGCTCGCTCTCGGTGCTCGGACCCATCGTCAGCCAACTCAACCTGCCGCCCAATATCCTCACCCAGCTTCTGGGCAATCCGCTGGGTATTCCGACTCTGGGCGTGCGCAACGATTCGCGACCCTGCCCGGCCGATCGCAATCCCTCCGGCGGCCCCTGCGGCATCGTCTACGGCCCCGGCGGACGTCAACGCTTCAAGCGCACCGACCATGAGACCCTGCGCGAGGTCGGCCAGGCTTTCCATCTGCTGGATCTCAACTTCTACGGCACGGTGGATGTTCCGGGCCTGGAGCGCGAACTGACGTTCAAGATCGGTCGGCAGAGCATCAATCAGGGCGAATCGACCGTGCAGTTTTTCGACTCCCTCAACTACGTCAATCCCGCCAACACCAACAATCTGTTTCGTGTCGGCGGCAACGGGCTGGATGACTTCTATCTGCCGGTCAACGCCGTGTCGCTGACGATGCAGGTCGTGCCCTCGGTCATCGCCTCGGTCAATTACCTGCTGGAGTGGGACCCGATCGTCGCGCCGGCTCCGGGCAGTTACTACTCCTTCATCAATGCCGGTACCAACAACGCCGGACCGGACCATGCGACCCTGGCCTTTGGCCAGTTGGCGGACGACCCCGAACAGATCGCCCGGCTGCTGGACAACCCGCTCACCGGCATCACCAACACCGACGGCTCGCTCGACCGCCTGAGCGACCGGGAGCCCAATCCCGACGGGCAGATCGGCATTGAGATCAAGTGGTACAACGAGGGCCTGAACAATGGCACCGAGTTCGGTTTCTATTTCGCCAACTACCACTCGCGCTCGCCCATCGTGAGCGTCAACTCGACCAGCCGCAGTTGTATGAAGGACGCGCGCAACACCGCCGCCTTTGTCCTGGCCTGTCCGGATCTGCCACTCTTCAACGGCATCTACACGCCCAACCAGCCGGACCGTGCGACCAGCGATGCGGTGGACCTCGATGGCATCGACGTCTTTCTCGAATACCCCGAGAACGTGAATCTGTATGGTCTGACCTTCACCACCTCGGCGGGGGATTTTTCCTTCCAGGGCGAGGTGGCCTATCGTCCGAAAGATCCCCTGCAGGTGGCGATCATCGATCTCGCCTTCGCGGGTTTCGGACCGACCCTGCACAACTGCCATTTGCCCGATGCCCTCGGCCTGTATTGCCAGGGGAGCCTGGCCGGTCTCGGCACCATGCCGGATGGTTCGGTCGGCGTTTACGGGTCGAGCGATCACACGCTGGAAGACGGCCGCGTCCCCTTCAACGACACCATCGACGCCCTGATCGGGGCGCTGCCCAGCGCTGCGCGCTCGTTTCCCAACTTCATCATTCCCTATCGCGGCGGAGTCGTCGGCACCAATCCGGCGGACTCCTACATCCGCGGCTACGAGGAGTTCGAGACCTACTCGTTCAACCTGGGCACGACCTACGTGGAAGGCAGCACCAATTTCACCCCCCGACTGCTCGGTGCCGACCAGGTGATCTGGCTGGTGGAATTCGGCGCGCGCTGGGTGCCGGGCCTGCCGGACCTCGATGTGCTGCAACTCGAGGCGCCGGGCATCGAGTACCACGCCAGCGCCGGCGCCGACGGCTCGGGAGCGGACCTTTCGCGCCGTGCTTGCGGCAACAATCCGGCGTGCAGCTTCGGACCGGACGGGCTGCGCTTCAATCCGCACCAGCAGGATTCCGATCTGTTTCCGACCGAAGTGTCCGGCGGCTACTCCGCGGTGATCCTGACCCGCTGGGAGTCGCTGTTCCCCAGTATCAGTTTGCAGTTGCAGACCATCTTCAAGCACGACGTCTTTGGCCGCTCGCCGGGTTTTGCGTCCAATTTCATCAAGGACCGTATCATCTTCGATAACGGACTCGAGATTCGCTACAAGTCCAACTTCTCGGTCAACCTCGGTTACCAGATGTTCGCGGGTGGCGGCGTCGCCAACCTGCTCAGGGATCGCGACAACGCGCGCGTCTTTTTGAAGTACCAATTCTAGTCGCGCGCGCATTGCGCCCGACCCAACGGCGTGCGCCTTGCGCACGCTGCGGATTCTCAGGAGTGCCGTCATGATCAAAGCCGTCGCGGTAAGCGTTCTTCTTCTGACCGTGCCGCTGGCCTTGGCCAAGGTCGCCCCGGACGAGGCCGCCAGGCTCGGCGCCGAACTGACGCCCATCGGCGCCGAAAAAGCCGGCAACAAGGACGGCACCATCCCGGCCTGGGCGCCGGAGAAGCAACGCGGCTCCACCAAGGGCGAGTACCCCAGCAACCCGGCGATCGACAGCGAAAAACCGCTGTACACGATCACCAAGGCCAACATGGCCGAGCACGCGCAACGGCTCACCGAAGGGCACAAGTACCTGCTCAACACCTACGACAGCTACAAGATGAACGTGTACCCGACCCATCGCACGATCGCGTGGCCGGAATACATCTACAAGGCCACTGCGAAGAACGCGGTCGAGTGCGAACTGATCGGCGTGGACAACCCCGACCACTGCAACGTCGGCTTCCCGTACCCGATTCCGAAATCCGGCGCCGAGCCGATCTGGAACCATCGCCTCAAGTACCGCAACGAGGCGGCGCGGCGCTACAACAACCAGATGATCGTGCAGTCCTCGGGCGACTACCAGTTCACGCGCGTGGTCGAGGAGGTCAAGTTCCACTACTGGTCCGAGAAAAACCCGGTGCCGCTGAACAAGGACTCCGGTCTGTTCCTCAAATACTTCTCGCTGATCACCGATCCGCCGCGCCTGGCCGGCACCATGGTGCTGGTGCACGAGCGCGCCGGCGCCGGCGCCGAGGGTCGCCAGGCCTGGCTGTATTCGCCGGCGCTCAAGCGCATCCGTCGCGCGCCGGCGGTGTGCTGCGACAACCCGGCCGAGGGCACGGACGGCCACCAGTTCTACGACCAGATCGACATGTTCAACGGCATTCTCGATCGCTACACCTGGAAGATCGTCGGCAAGAAGGAGATGCTGATCCCCAACAACTCCAATTTCATCGCCAGCCCCAAGGTCAAGTACAAGGATCTGGCCAAGCCCAAGCACCTCAACCAGGACCTGCCGCGCTACGAGCTGCATCGGGTCTGGGTGATCGAGGCCAACGT
This sequence comes from Panacagrimonas sp., assembly GCA_052387695.1. GTDB lineage: Bacteria > Pseudomonadota > Gammaproteobacteria > Nevskiales > Nevskiaceae > Panacagrimonas. Next base: position 51,465 of record JBQTIX010000082.1, read on the forward strand.
GCGGGAAGGCACCAGCCACACCTTCGCCAAGCGCCGTTTCTACATCGACGAGGATGGCTGGCAGATCGCCGCCGTGGATTGCTACGACGCGCAGGGCGGGCTGTTCCGCTTCCAGGAGGGTCACGTCGTGACCCTTTACAACGTGCTCGGTTCCGGCACCCTGCCCGAGGTGATCTATCACTTCGATTCAGGCCGCTACTTCATCACCGCCCTGGCCAACGAGGAATCGGCCAACGACTACACGGTCAGCTACGACGAAAGCTACTTCGACCCGACTTCGGTGCAGAAGCGCGCGACGAAGTAGCCGGTTGCAGGTCGGTTCAAGTCCGCGGCTTCATGTGGACGGAACGGACGTGCGACCTCCGTAGCGAAAGCGAAAGACACGCCCGGTCTCCCATCGGCGCACGTCGGCTCCGCCCGCGAAAAGCACGCGGGCTTGAGCCGACCTACGGTTCCTGCGCCGCGCCCGTTCGCTGGCCTACGAGACCGCGTGAACGACACCGGCACTGGCGCGGGATGAAGACGCGTGATCGCGGCCGAGGTAGATGTACATCGCCGGCACCACGAACAGCGTGAACAGGGTCCCGATGGTCATGCCGGCCACGATCACCAGGCCCATGCAGAAACGCGCCGAGGCCCCAGGGCCCGAGGCGATCAGCAAGGGGATCATGGCGACCACCAGGGCGGCAGTGGTCATCAGCACCGGCCGCAGACGGATGCTGGTCGCCTCCTCGATCGCCTCGCGCCTGGCCAGGCCGGTTTCCTGGAGCTTGTTGGCGAACTCGACGATGAGAATCCCGTGCTTGGTGATGACGCCGACCAGGGTCAGCAGGCCGACCTGCGTGTAAAGGTTCAAGGTCATGCCGGGAAAGGCCGTGAGCCCCATCTCGGTGGTCATGTTGAAGATGTTCAGGAACAGCAGGGCGCCGCAGATCGACATCGGCACGCTGACCAGCATGATGATCGGGTCGGTGAAGGACTCGAACTGCGCGGCCAAAACCAGATAGATGACGATCAGGGCGAACGCGAAGGTGGCCAGCAGCGCCGAACCCTCCTGCTTGAACTGGCGCGCAGTGCCGGTGTAATCCAGCGTCACGTCGGGCGGCAGCACTTCCGCGGCGATCTTCTCCAGCTCGGCCAGCGCCTCGCCCAGGCTGATGCCGGGACGCTGCGCTCCCAGGATCGGGCTGCCGTTGAGCTGCTGGGCGTGGATGCGCGAGCGCGGCGTGACCTGTTCGCGGATGTGCACCAGAGTGGAGATCTGCACCAGCGTGCCGTCGCGCGCGCGGGTGTAGAAATTCTCCAGCTGCTTCGGATCGAGGCGCTCGTCGCGGGTCACCTGCTGGATCACCTTGTAGCTGCGGCTATCGAAGCTGAAGCGGTTGACCTCGCCGCCGGACAGCGCCGCCGACAGGTCCGCGCCCAGCCGCGCCATGTCCACGCCCATCAGTGCAGCCTTGTCCCGGTCGATCTCGACCACCGCGTTGGGCAGGTTGATGCGCAAGTTGGGGATCAGGAAGATGAATTTCTTGGTCGCCATGGCGCGGCCGATGAGCTCGTTGCTCAGGTCCACCAGTTCCTCCGGCGGGCGGGTGGACTTGAGCGTGATCTCCACCGGGAAGCCCTGGCCCGGCGAGGGCAGGGCCGGCGGCTGGAACACGGTGACTCTCAGGCCGGCGCTGTCGCCAGTCTTCTGCTGGATCTCCTGCAGCACCGCTGAGGACGGGCGCTCGCGCTCGGCCCAGGGCGTGGTGATCACGCCGACGAAGCCGGTGTTGGTCTCCGGCGTGAAGGCGGCGATGAAGGAGAAGAACTGCTGGATGTCCGGCGTGTTGCGGACCACTTCCACCATCGGCTTCAGGTACTGCTCGGTGTACTCGCGCGTGGCGTAGTTGTCCGCTTCCAGGAACATGCCGAAGAAGCCGGCGTCTTCCTCCGGCACCAGCTCCGGCGGCAGGCCGCGGAACAGGAAGTAGCAGGAGCCGAGCACGATCAGGCCGAACACGCCGATCACGTGGTGGGTGTTCAGCGCACCGTGCAGGCGGCGCTTGTAGGACTGGCGCAGGCGATCGAACTGGCGGTCCAGCCACAGCGCGAGCCGGTTGGTCTCCGCGTTCTCGCCGTGGGTGGGTTTGATGATGCGCGAGCACATCATCGGCGTGAGCGTGAGCGCGACGACGCCGGAGATCACCACCGCGCCGGCCAGGGTGAACGCGAACTCGGTGAACAGCTTGCCGGTCAGGCCGGTGAGAAAGCCGATCGGCGCGTACACCGCGACCAGGGTGATGGTCATGGCGATCACCGGGCCCACCAGTTCGCGCGCACCCTTGAGCGCGGCGTCGACGGGCTTGAGGCCGTCCTCGATGTGCCGGTGGATGTTCTCCAGCACGATGATGGCGTCGTCCACCACCATGCCGATGGCCAGCACCATCGCCAGCAGGGTCAGCAGGTTGATGGTGAAGCCGAGCACGAACATCAGGAACAGCGCGCCGACCAGGGACAGCGGCACGGTCAGCGCCGGGATCAGCGCGCTGCGCACCGAGCCGAGGAACAGGAAGATCACCACGACCACGATCAGCACGGCTTCGATCAGGGTCTTCTGGACTTCGCTGATGGCCTCGCGGATGTAGGTGGTCGCGTCGTAGGCGATCTCGGTATAGACGCCTTCCGGCAGGCGCGCCTCGATGCCCTCCATCGCGGCAAGCACGCGGGTGATGGTGTCCAGCGCATTGGCGTCCGGCCGCGTCTTGATAGCCAGGAACACCGCCGGCTTGCCCTTGTAGTTGGAGCTGCGCTCGTAGGTTTCCGCGCCCAGGCTGACATCGGCGACGTCGCCCAGGCGCACCACGCCGGTCTCGCCGGACTTGATGACCAGCTGGCGGAACTCCTCCGGCGTGCGCAGCTCGGTGCGCGCGGTGAGCGAGATCTTGATGAAGGCGCCCATGGTCTCGCCGAGCGCGGACAGAAAATTCTGCTTGCGCAGCGCGTCCTGCACTTCGCCCGCGGTGATGTTGTGCGCCACCAGCCGGTCGGATTTCAGCCACACCCGGATCGCGAAAATCTGCTGGCCGAAGTAGGGCACTTTCTGCACGCCGTCGAGCGTGGCCAGTTCCGGCTCGACCACGCGCGACAGGTAATCAGTGAGCTGCGCCACGTCCAGACTGTCGGACCAGAACGAGATGTACATCGGCAGCTTCTGCTCGGCGTCCACCACCTCGATGATCGGGTCCTCGGCGCCCTCCGGCATCTGGTTGCGCAGCTTGTCGACCTTGGACGAGATCTCGGTCAGGGCCTGGTCCGGCTCGCGGTCGGGGCGCAGGAACGCGCTGATCAGCGAGCTGCCCTTGGTGGTGGTGGAGGTCAGAAAATCGATGCCCTCGGCGCTGGCGATCTCGCGCTCCATCGGCGTGGTGATGAAACCCTCCATCAGCTCCGGGTCGGCGCCTGGATAGAACACCTGCACATTGACCTGGGCGTTCTGCAGCACCGGGTATTCGCGCACCGAGAGTTCCTGCGCGGCACGCAGGCCGAGCAGCAGGATTACCAGGCTCACCACCGTGGCCAGGACGGGGCGTTTGATGAAGATGTCGGTGAAGTGCATGGCTGTGTCTCCGGAATCTGAGTGCCTATTTCCTAGGTACCGATTTTTCTGCCGCGGATTACGCGGATGAACGCGGATCGAAACCTGTAAGCCGTGGTGCGGGAGGGCAGGACGATCCCCACGCAATGCGGAACAGGCCCAGGTTTTTTAATCCGCGTTCATCCGCGTAATCCGTGGCCAAAACCTCTTTCGTCCAAGGCTTCTCACCCCTGCGTCGGCTTCGGTTCCATCTCGCCCTGCGGCAGATTCTGATTGTTGACGATCACCGGGTAGCCGTTGCTGAGCTTGAGCAGGCCGGAGGTCGCGACCTGTTCGCCCGCCGCCAGGCCCGATTCGATGGCGACGAAATCGCCGCGCACCGTGCCAACCTGCACGAAGCGCTGCACCACTTCGAACTCGGCCGGCGCTGGGGTGCCGGGTGCGGCGGGCGCCGTGGAAGCCTGGGGATCGGCCTTCCTATTCTGCAACACGAATACCGCAGTGCCGTAGGCGCTGAAGTCGAGCGCGGTGCGCGGGATCACCACCACCTGCTTCTGCGCCGGCAGGCCCAGGCGGATGCGGCCGAACTGGCCGGGACGCAGCGCGCCGTCCGGGTTGGGCAGGCGCGCGCGTACCTTGAAATTGCGCGTCGCCGCGTCGACCTGCGGCTCCAGCGCCAGCACCTCACCGCTGAAAGCGCGGTCGGGATAGGCTTCGCTGCTGACCGTCACCTTGAAGCCGGGCGAGACCTTGCCCAGGTGCTGCTCCGGCAGGTCGAAATCCACGTCGATCGGGTCCAGGGTCTGCAAGGTCACGATAGGGCTGCCGACCGCCAGAAACTGGCCGACATTGATCTGGCGGATGCCCAGCGTGCCGGCGAACGGCGCGCGGATGTCCTTCTGCGCCAGCATCGCGCGCTGCGCGTCGGCGGCGGCCTTGGCGGCGTTGGCCTCGCTCATCGCGGCATCGACATCGGACTTTGAGATCGCCTCCAGGCCGAACAGCTTCTGCCGTCGTCCGAGATTGATGTTTGCCAGTTCCGCCTGCGCTTCGAGCTTGGCCAGTTCGGCACGCTGGTTGGCGGAATCCAGCTGCGCCAGCAGCGCGCCTTTGGCCACGGTCTGGCCGGACTCGAAGTGCAGGGCGGTGACGATGCCCGCGGCCTCGGTGGTGATGGCCGCGCCATTGACCGCGATCAGCGTGCCGGGTGCGTCCAGCTCGGTCTGCCAGGCCTGCTGTTCGGCCACGCCGGTGCTGATGGTGGCAGGCGGGAGGGGCATGTTGTCGAAATAGGCGTCCATGCCCTTCTTGCCCATCGCCTTCATGCCGAAGATGCCGCCGAAGACGACCGCGCACAGCAACAACATGATGAGCATCCGGAGTTTCATGATTGATTTTCCGTGGGCGGTGTCGATTCAGCGAGGCGTGAACAAGGGGTCGGCCGCGCGCACCAGCATCTCGGCGGTCAGGTGGCCGGTGGTGGCGTTGAGGATGAGCAGGCGGATCAGCAGGTTGTAGCCGGACTCGTTGCGGCTGCGCCGCGCCTGCACCACGCGGCTCTTGGCGTCGAGCACGTCGGTGATGGTGCGGGTGCCGGCGTCATAGCCCGCCTGCGCCGCGGCTTGGGCGAGGGTCGCGGATTCCAGCACGCGACGGTAGGCCCGCTCCTCGGCACGCGCGGTCTCCACGTCGCGGAACTGGGTGCGCACGGCGCGTTCGGTTTCCAGGTTCAGGCGCCTGAGATCGGCCTCGGCTTCGCGTATGCGCGCCTCCGCCTCGCGCACGCGGCTGCGGTTGAGGCCGCCGGCGTAGAGCGGGATGCTGATTTCCACGCTGATGCGGGCATCGTTCAGGCGACTGCCGACGACGTCGAACTCCTTGCTGTCGTCGCGGCCGATCTCGCCGACCAGGTCGGCGCTGGGCAGGGCCTCGGCGCGGCGGCTGACCAGGTTGGCCTGGGCCAGTTGCAGGCGGTGCCGGGCATCCGTCAGCGCCGCGGCACTGCCGAGCGCAATCTTCTGCCAGCTCTCCACGTCGGCCGGCACCAGCGGCGGATAGGGCGGGTCTTCGCGCAGTGTCGGCAGGGGCGAGCGGTCATAGCCGGTGACTTCCTGCAGCGCGTCGCGCGCGTTTTCCTGCGCCGCACGGGCGGACACCAGCTGGGCCTGGGCCAGGTCGTCGCGTGCCTGCGCTTCCTTCAGATCGGTGCCGGGAACCAGTTCGACCTCGTAGCGCTTGCGCGTGTCGGCCAGCGACTCGCGTACCGCGCGCGCCTCGCTCTCGGCCTGATCGACGGTGTCCTCGGCCAGCAGGGTATCCAGGTAACGCAGCGCGATCCGCGCCAGGAACTGCCGCCCTCGCTCCTCCTGGCGCGATACGGCCATCTCGTCGCGCACGTCGGCGCGCTCGCCGCGCGCCGACCAGTCCAGTCGCAGCAGCGCCTGGCGCGCGCGCAGATAGCCGGACCAGGAAGGGTACTGGTCCTTGGCGTTGCCAAAGCCGAGATCGTAGTCGGACCGGCTATAGCTGCCGGTGGCCTCGAACGACAGCGCCGGGCGCAGGGCCGCACGCTCCTGCTCGCCGAGCTGGGCTTCGGCATCGCGCTGGGCGTAGCCCAGCGGTACCGTGGAGTCCTGTTCCAGGGCGCGCTGAAAGGCCTCGCCCAGGGTCATCGCCTGGGCCGAAGCGCTGCTCGTCAACGCGCCGAGGAGCAGGGCGAAGACGGAGGTTCTAGCGCGCATTGCAGACATCCTCAAACACCTCGTTTCGGATCTGCTCGATGAGCCGGTCGGTGGCACCGCGATCCGCCGGATCGGACAGCGGTTTCCAGCGGTAACCATCGAGCAGGGCCTGGATGTGACGACACATCAGCGGATAGGGGTCGTGAACCGAGAAGTCTTCCATGATCCCTTCGGCATGCGCGTAGAAGTGGTAGCCGGAACACAGCGCCCACAGGCCGATGCCCATTTCCTGCGCGGTCTGGCCCTCGGGTTCCAGATCGCCCGCGCGACGCGCGTCCTCGACGATGCGCACCAGCACCTCCACCAGCGGGTCATTGCCTTGCAGGAAGCCCTGCCGGCGCTCGGGCGAGGCCGCCTGCCAGGCCGCCTCGGACAGCGAATACTGAAAGACACGGAAATAGTCCGGATGCCGCCGCACGAAGATCATGTCGGCCACGCCGATGGCGAACATCCGATCACGCGACGGCGCCTGCCAGGCGGCGACACGGTCCAGCAGTTCCTGGTAATCGCCGAGCGCTCGGGTCAGCAGGGCCAGCAGCAGGTCTTCCTTGGACGCGAAGTGCAGGTACACGGTACCCACCGCGTATTCGGCCTTGGCGGCGATGCGCGCCATCTGCAGGTTCAACAGTCCGGATTCGCGGATCAGATCCAGGGCGTTATCGAGGAGCAAGTCCTCCCGTTCTGCAAACTCACGCTGCCGACGTTCTCGGGTCCCCATCGGTCCAATGGTAGTACATAAAATGATTTGTTGGCCAATATATGAATATGATTCATATCACCTTGGCGAGACGGGTGGGCACGTGGTTGCGCGTCGCGAGAGAGGGGATTCCCCGGGGGCGGTAACTTGGGCGTCGCGCCTGCAAAAGTTTGTCGCGGGCCATGCCCGCGACCGTGTTCTCGAACCGGTGCAGGTCTCAAGGAAGGTCTGCACCGGTTCGATCCGGCTCGTAGGTCGGTTCAAGCCGAAGGCGGAACCGACGCTGCGCGCGCTCGACAAAGGGCGCCCGTCGGGTCCGCCCGCGAACGGCACGCGGGCTTGACCCGACCTACCCATGAATTCGGACCTGTGCAGAGCGTCCTTAAGGCAAGGTCTGCACCGGTTCGATCCGGCTCGTAGGTCGGTTCAAGCCGAAGGCGGAACCGACGCTGCGCGCCCTTGACAAAGGGCGCCCGTCGGGTCCGCCCGCGAACGGCACGCGGGCTCGACCCGACCTACCCTTGAATTCAGACCTGTGCAGAGCGTCCTTGACGAAGGTCCGCAACCGGGATCCGTATTCGGCGCCGCTTCTGGAGTGCCCCTCGTCAGTCGTCGTTGCGGATCGTGCCTACGCCCTGTGCATCGCTGAGGGTGGCCCGTGTCGGGTTGTTGAGATTGACGAAGAAGTTCTCGTTGGACTCCTTCGACGAATCGCCTTTCACGGTGATTTCGACCGTCCGCGAGGTCGAGCCAGGCGAAAAACTCACGGTGCCGGTCTTTGACGTGTAGTCGCCGGGCGCACGGGCCGAGCCGTTGGCTGTGGCGAACCGCACGGTCACGGTCTGGGTTGAGGAGCGACTCAGCCGGACCGTGAATCTCGCCGGCGTGTTCCGGCCGCTCCTGCCTTCGGTGACCGACACATCGCCGATCGTGATGGCGGGCAGGCTGGAGCCGGAGTCATCGTTCTGGATCGTCCCGGTGCCGTTGCCATCGGCGATGGTCGCGCCGCCGGGGTTACTGAGCGTGACGGTGAAGGTTTCGTTCTGCTCCACCAGGGTGTCTCCGTTGACCGTCACGGTAAAGGTTTTGGAGGTCTCGCCTGCAGCAAAGCTGAGCGAGCCGCTGCGCCCCACGTAGTCACTGCTTCCGGAGGTCGCCGTGCCGTCTGAGGTGGCGAAATCCACTGTCACAGGGTCGCTGGCGGCCTGAGAAAGAGTCACGGTGAACGTGGCGCTGACAGACCCCGCGTTACCCTCGGTCACGCTGGCGTTGCCGACCGACAGCGCGGGCGCGCCGCCGCCACCCCCGTCGGAACTGGCGCTGAAAACACCGTTGGAGACGTCGTAGAAGATGTTGTTGCTGCTCTTGATCTTGATGCGCGCGGTGCTGGTCGAGGTGTCGGGAGGAAGGGTGATCTGCTGCGACCCGTCGTTCGGCGTAGCCGTCAGCACCGGCTGATACGTCTGGCCGTTGTCGGCGGAGAACAGGATGTCGACGTTGCTGGCATTGATCGCGCCGCCGCTGCTGCCCGCGACGTTCCAGGTGACCACCGCGGTCCCGTTGACGGTCTCGCCGCCGTTGGGCGAGGTGACCGCGAACGCCGCACCGGTATTGACCGTGGTCAGGGTCATTGTGTCGGTGCCGATACGGCCGCCGTCTGCGTCGTTGTCGCGCAGGGTCACGCGAAACGTGAGCGTGCGGGAGGTGGTGGGCAGGATTTCTCCCGCCGCCGCCGCGGTCTGGCCCAATACGGTGGACAGGCGCGGAACGCTGCGGGTCGGGCTGGTGCTCGCAGGAAACGACCGGATGATCGGTCCGCTGCCACCGTCGCCCGCCGCCAGGGTTCTGGCCGGACCCAGGTCGTACTGTTCCCACAGGTAGGTCAGATTGGCGTTGCCGTCGGAATCGCTGCCGCCGGTCGCGGTCAGTTCAAACGGCGTGCGTGCCGGAATGGTGAAATTGGGTCCCGCGTTGACCGTCGGCTCGCCACCGTTGACGCCCGTGACCTTGGTCGAGCAGCTATTGCCGTCGCCGCTAAAAACGCCACTGCCTGCCGTGAAATTCAGGATTTCCTCTATCGAGCGGTAATGGAAGAAATCGTCCGAGTTGGACTGCACGTTGTCGGAGGAGCAGATCCCCGCGTAGGCCATGATGGTGGTGCCGCTGCCCGGTTCGAACGCCGCCACCGACTCGCGGTTGCCGCCGCAGGCGCCGGTGGTCGAGTTGAACGTATGCAGGCCGCCGAACTGATGGCCGATTTCGTGGGCGACGAAATCGATGTCGAACGCATCGCCGACCGGTGCGGACTGGCCGGTGACGCCGCGTGCCTTCGCGCCGTTGTTGCAGGGCACTTCCAGGTTTGCGACGCCACCCCCGCCGGTGCTGAACACGTGGCCGATGTCGTAATTGGTGCTGCCGATGACCGACGTGATGTTGGTCTGGTTCTGCGACAGCATCGCGACGCCGTCGTCGTTGTCGTAGGGGTCGCCGGAAGCGTTGGTATAGACGATGTTCTGGTTGTTGCCGATCAGCTGCATGAAGACCGAGGTGTCGCGCAGAAACAACTGGTTGACGCGATTGACCGAGGTCACGATCGCGGCCTGCGCCAGTGCCTTGGTGCCGCCGTGAAAGGCGGTGTACTCGCCGGTTGCAGCCACCGCCAGCCGGTACACCCGGCGCGCGCCGCCGGTGCTTTCCGCGAGCGACGCCACCGGGCCCGTGGACGTGAGGCGATGGGCTCGCGGTTCAGCCCCTTCGGTCAGGCACTGGAAAGGCTTGGCGCGCGGCGACAACTGCGCCCGGCCGTAGCTGGCGTAGTGATCCGCATCGTCGCGCCAGCGCGGATCCACGTAGTACGCGCCTTCGGGCCCCAGCACGCTGGCGTGAAAGCCGCGCGGCCCGCCCCAGTCGAATCGCAGGCCCATCCCGGGGCGGTCGAGGCTGACGCCGGCGAAGGTGCGCATGGGGAATCCCTGCTGCGCCATCCAGGCTTGCAGGGCCGGTGCCATGACCGGGTCTTCCCACACCTGGAAGCGCTCGAAGCCGCCATCGGGCCTGGGCAACGACAGGATCGAGGCGCCCCGGGAGGCGTCGCCGCTGTTTTTCGGGGCGGCCGAGAGCATCGCGTCCAGTGCGTTGCCGCCCAGCCTGACCAGCCGCGCACCGCGCGGATGGATGTGATCCCGCGCGGCTGATCCACCGGACGCTGAACGGGCAGCGGACTCCGTGACATCGGTCCACAACTCCGAGCCCGTCACGTCCTGTGCCTCTACCCCAAGGCTCCAGGTCAGGGCTGCGGCCGCCACGATTCCGCTCAGGGCGGATCGCCAGGCTGCGCTTCCGCGGTGCTTGCGACCGATGAGGGAGGTGCTCCGGGACGGGGGGGTGTGGGAGGACATGGGCGACTCCTGGGAAGCCTGGGATTGCGACGAAGCGAGCGCTTGCTGGCGACGCTATGTATGCCAGCGCACTGTATCCCGGCTTCTTCCGACCTGTCCGAGACCTGCGTCACAGTTCGCCCGCACTAGGTAATTGCCCTTAGAACAGAACTTGCTGAAGCCCTGGCACGAGCACTCGGAACGGCGATCAGACGGCGATGGCGGCAGGCGGCGGGTGGCGGGGAAGACTCCAGGTGCTCGGCCGCAGCGGGTTGGGCGCGCCGATCCTGCTGTTGCTGATCCTCGGCATGATGGTGGTGCCGATGGCCCCGGTGGTGCTGGACCTCGCGTTCACCTTCAACATCGCGCTGTCCATCGTGATCCTGCTCGCCGTGGTGTACGTGATGCGGCCGCTGGAATTCAGCGCGTTTCCCACCGTGCTGCTGCTGGCGACCCTGATGCGCCTGTCGCTCAACGTGGCATCCGCGCGCGTGGTGCTGATGCACGGACACGAAGGCCCGCACGCGGCCGGCAGGGTGATCGAGGCCTTCGGCGAGTTCGTGGTCGGCGGCAGTTTCGCGGTCGGCATCATCGTGTTCATCATCCTCACCATCGTCAACTTCATGGTGGTGACCAAGGGCGCCGAACGCGTCTCGGAAGTTTCCGCACGCTTTGTTCTTGACGCGCTGCCGGGCCGGCAGATGGCGATCGACGCAGATCTGAACGCCGGTTTGTTGACGCGCGAGGAAGCCAAGGTCCGGCGCGAGGAAGTGCGCGAGGAAGGCGACTTCTATGGGTCGATGGACGGCGCGTCCAAGTTCATCCGCGGCGATGCGATCGCCGGGATCATGATCCTGCTCATCAACATCATCGGCGGCCTGTTCATCGGCACGATGGAGCATGGGCTCGACATCGCCACGGCGGCGCGCAATTACACCTTGCTGACCATCGGCGACGGTCTGGTCGCGCAGGTTCCGTCCCTGCTCATGTCCACCGCCGTCGCCGTGCTGGTGACGCGCATGTCGCGGGCGCAGGACATTGCCGGCTCGGTGATCTCGCAGGTGTTCGCGCAGCCCAGGGTGCTGGGTATCGCGTCCGGTGTGCTGGGTTTGATCGGCCTGATTCCGGGCATGCCCAACCTCGTGTTTCTGATCCTGTCCGGCGCCTGCGGCGGCGCGGCCTGGCTGATGGCGCGTCGTCGTCGCCAGAACGCGGCCGCGCCGGCCGAAGCACCGAAGCCCACCGCGCCCGCCGATCTGAGTTGGGACGACGTGCAGCCGGAAGACCCGCTGGGTCTCGAAGTCGGCTATCGCCTGATCCCGCTGGTCGATCAGCGCCAGGGTGGCGAGCTGATGGCGCGGATCAAGGGTGTGCGCCGCAAGCTCACCCAGGACCTGGGCTTCCTGGTCCCGCCGGTGCACATCCGCGACAACCTGGAACTTGCGCCCAACGGCTATCGCATCACCCTGCTCGGCGTACCGCTGTCCAGCGGCCAGCTCTATCCCGACCGGGAACTGGCGCTCAACCCCGGACGGGTGTTTGGCGTGGTCGAAGGGATCGCGACCAAGGACCCGACCTTCGGCATGGACGCGGTGTGGATCGAGCGCGGCCGGCGCGAGCACGCGCAGTCGCTGGGCTACACGGTGGTGGACCCGGCGACCGTCGTGGCCACCCACCTGTCGCATCTGATTGGCGAACACGCGGCTGAACTGTTCGGGTTCGACGAGGCGCAAGCCCTGCTCAACGGGCTCGCCAAGTCCTGCCCCAAGCTGGTCGAGGACCTGGTTCCGAAGACCTTGTCGCTCGCGCTGTTCGTGAAAGCCCTGCAAGGACTCCTGAACGAACGCGTGTCCATCCGCAACCTGAGAGTGATCGCCGAAGCCGTGGCGGAAGGCGCTCCGCGCAGCCAGGATCCCGTCATCCTCACGGGTGCTGCGAGAGTCGCTCTGGGTCGCCAGATCGTGCAGGAAATCAATGGACTGGAAGAGGAGCTGCAAGTACTGACCTTGTCCCCGCCGCTGGAACAGGTGTTGCAAAACAGCGTTGCGACGGGCAGCTCCGCCCTCGAACCCGGACTCGCAGAACGCATGCACCAGTCGCTCGCCGCAAGCAGCCAGAAGCAGGAAGCCGGAGGCCGCGTGCCGGTGCTGCTGGTTCCGCAAAGCCTGCGTCCGATCCTCGCGCGCTTCACCCGCCAGACCATCCCGGCGCTGCGGGTGCTGGCCTACAACGAGATTCCGGAATCGCGCCGCATCCGCATCGCAGGCGCGGTCGGTGCCTGATCGGTTTCCCAGAGAACTAGAACATGAAGATCAAACGATTCCTTGCCCCTAACATGCGTGACGCGATCCGCCTCGTGCGCGAGGAACAGGGTCCCGACGCAGTGATCCTGTCCAACCGTCGGGTCGAGGGCGGGGTGGAAGTGATCGCCGCCACCGATTACGACGCCGCGCTGGTACAGAGCGCGGCCATGCGTTCGGAAGGCCCATTGCCCTCGCCACAATCGCAGCCGCCAGCCAGACCGGAACCTGAAGAGACGCCGCGTCTTTTGAAACCCGCTCCGGCGGACCCCGTGTCTAAGGAGGCTCTGCAAAGGGCTGTCGCGGGGGTGGGGCGCGCCCCCAAGAGCCCGGCGGCCCGGCGGGCGGGGCCAGCCCCCCCCCGGGGTGTGGGCCCCGGGGGGACCCCCCCC
>JBQTIX010000083.1:0-39046 GCA_052387695.1 Panacagrimonas sp.
GTTGGCTCTGCCCCCAGCCCCACTGGTCCTCGGCGCACCGGGCCCCGGGCCGTGTGGGTGGGATGGTGTTACCCCCCATCCTGTGCGTCGGGTGCTGGTTTTTTTACGGTAAGCGCATCCACCAGAGGCGCCGCGAGTTTGCTCGCCGATTGCTCCGCTCTGCCGCTCCGCGCGGAGGCGTCCTACTTCCTGAGCAGCGCGCGCAAGGCGGGCTCCAATTCGGGGTCCTCGAAGGCGAAGCCGGCAGCCTCGGTGGCTGCCGTCGACACACGCTGACTGCCCAGCAGCAGCCTGCTCATCTCCCCGAACATCAAACGCAGCACGAAGGCCGGCATCGGTAGTCGCGCGGGGCGTTTCAGTACCCGGCCGAGGGTGGTGGCGAATTCGCGATTCCTGACCGGGTGGGGCGCAGTGCCGTTGAAGGCGCCGGCAAGGGTGGGTGTTTCCAGCAACCAGAAGATCAGGCGCACCAGGTCACGGCGCGTGATCCAGCTCATCCACTGCCTGCCTGTCCCCAGCGGTCCGCCGCCGCCCAGGCGAAACGCGGGTAGCATTTTTGCGAGCGCACCACCCGCGGGGTCGAGCACCACGCCAATGCGCAAGCGGCACACCCGCACTCCGAGCGATTCTGCCCGGCAGGCCTCCTCCTCCCAGGCGCGGCACAGACAGGCGGGAAAGTCTTCCCCCGCGGTTGACGATTCCGATAGCGTTTCGTCGCCGCGGTTACCGTACCAGCCGATCGCGGACCCGTTGACCAGCACCTGCGGCGGACGCGGTTGGCGCCGTATCCATGACACCAGCTCGCGCGTGAAGTCGACGCGGCTGCTGAGGAACTCGGCCTTGCGCCGTTCGTTCCAGCGGCCGTCGGCGAGGTTCTCGCCCTGGAGGTTGATCACGGAGTCGATGTCCCTCGCGTCGTCGAGCCGCCCCACGCAGCACACGGTGGCGGGCAGTTGTTGACGGGCCTGATCGGGGTTGCGGGTGAGCACGGTGACCGCTTGGCCCGACGCGAGGAGCGAGGTGCAAAGGGCACGGCCGATGAATCCGGTGCCGCCGGTGACGAGCGTGTTCATCCGTGAAGTCGGGGCAAAAGATTTCTTCCGGCAGCACCACAAAAAAGCCCGGCGAGTCTCCCCGCCGGGCTTTGCACGAACCTCAAGTCAGTCCGCTTATTCGATGACTTTGAATTCCACCCGTCGGTTCTCTTCCTGGCCGTCGGGCGTGCCGTTGTCGGCGATCGGTGCGGCTTCGCCGTAGCCGACCGGACGCAGGCGTTCGCCCTTGCTGCCGCGACCGACCAGGTAGCGCTTGACCGAGTTGGCGCGGCGCTCGGACAGACCGAGGTTGTAGGCGTCGGTGCCGAGGCTGTCGGTGTGACCCTGCACCTCGACGCTGACGTCCGGATAGGCGCCGAGCGTGTCGGCGACGTCGTTGAGGATGAGTTCTGCCGGCTTGGTCAGCCGGTCGGAATCGAACTCGAACTTGACGCCGCGCAGCACGAAGCGCTGGTCGAGTGCGCAGCCGTTGGAGTCGGCCGCTTCGCCCGGTCGCGGCGTGCGGCAATCGCCCTTGAGCGCGCAGCCGTTGGGCAGCACCTTGAGGCCGGGCGGGGTTCTCGGGCATTCGTCGAGATGATCCGGAATGCCGTCGCCATCGCTGTCGAGCGGGCAGCCATCCGGGCCAACCTTGATCTTGGGATCGGAATTGGCGCACTTGTCGAGGTGGTCCGGGATGCCATCGCCATCGCTGTCGATGATCGGGCAGCCCTTTGCATCGACGGCCTGGCCGGTCTTGGTTTCCGGGCATTGATCGAGATGGTCGGGCACGCCATCGCCATCGGAATCGAGCGGGCAGCCCTTGCCGTCGATCTTGGTATTGGCCGGAGTGCCGGGGCACTGGTCGAGATGATCGGGCACGCCGTCTCCATCCGAGTCGAACGGGCAGCCGTTGGCGTCCACCGGAGATCCAGGCGGCGTGTTGGGGCACTTGTCGAGATAGTCCGGCACGCCGTCCTGATCGAGGTCCACCGGGCAGCCGTCGGCATAGACCTGTACACCCTTGGGCGTGTTGGGGCACTTGTCCTTGCGGTCGAGCACGCCGTCGCCATCGGTATCCTTGAATTCACCGCCAAAGGCATAGCGGAAGCTGGCGCCGATGTTCTGGGCCTTGAACTCGCCGTCGCGCGTGGTCTGGATGCCGCTGACGGCGTCGGTGGTCTTGAACGACGGTTCTTCGGCCGAGATGAAGCGGTAGTCGAGCGAGACCGCGGTCTGGTTGCTGAACCAGTAACCGAGGCCGCCACCGAGCTGGTAGGCGACCGTGAGGTCGTCGTCGCTGGCGCCGAAGCCCTTGAAGTCGGTCTGCTGGCCGCCGAAGCCGCCACCGAAATAGGGCGCGAAGGCGCCCAGGTCCACGTCGTACCAGACGTTGGCCATCGCGCGAAGTGCCTTGATGTTGCCGTTCTGGCGGGACGTCGTGGCGCCCGTGCTGAGTCCCGTGATGTCGTTTTCAGAGTAACGAAGATTGATCTCGGGTCGCAGGCCGCCGTCGAACAGATAGCCGAACGAGCCGCCGCCGCCGAAGCCATCGTCCAATACGATGCTGGATGTGGTCTGGGATACGGCGCCGGGATTGAGGATGGTGGCGCCGTTGTCGCCCAGCACACACAGCCCGAGCAGTGACAGCGAGGTGCCAAGCAGATCCAGCGGCAACAGGCAGGTATTGCGCGAGACTTCGGCATCGTCCGGCAGCCGGATAGTCGCGGCGCCGTCGATGTCATCGACATCGGAGTAGAAGCCCTCGATTCCGAAATACCATCCGGGCGTGGACTGCGCCGCCGCAGCCACCGAAAACACGGCCAGACCCACGCCGATCAAACCCTTGGCGACGCCGCTGATGAACGCGCCGCGCCGACTGTTGCTGATTGCCATACTGCCCCCTGGGAAACGATTGGTTCCGGTGAACCTGCGTGCGGCCCGCATTCTAAGGGATGCGCATTGCCGAACGGCGTCCACACCTACTTTAAGTTCGGATGCCAATTTACTGATGCAGATGAAATTTGCAACTGCACATCAGAATCCGAGCTGCTTGCCGGCGAGGTCTTTCATGATCTCCAGCGAACCGCCGCCGATGCTCAGCACCTTGGTTTCGCGATAGATGCGTTCCACCCGCACCCCGCGCAGGTAGCCGGCGCCGCCAAAAATCTGCATCGCTTCGTTGGCGATCCACTCCAGCGCCGTGCACGCAAAATTCTTCAACATGCATACCTCGGCGATCGGCACCTGCCGGTTGGAGACGCGCCAGGTGACGAGATCGAGATTGGCTTTCACCGCCTCCATGCGCATGCGCATGTCCACCAGCTTGTGCCGTATGACCTGGTTGCGGATCAGCGGTTTACCAAAGGTTTCACGCGTGCGGGCGTAGTCCAGCGCGTCGTCGTAGCAGACCTGCGCAAACGCGTGGGCCTGTGCCGCAAGCATGAGCCGTTCCTGGTTGAAGTTGAGCATGATCGCCATGAAGCCCTGATTCTCGCGGCCGATCAGGTTGGCGACCGGCACGCGACAATCCTCGAAGTACAGCGTGGCCGTGTCGGAACAGCGCCAGCCCATCTTGTCCAGCGGCGTGCGCGTGAGGCCAGGGGCGTCGCCTTCGATGACGAGCAGCGACACGCCGCCCATGCCCGGGCCGCCGGTGCGAACGGCGCAAGTCAGGTAATCCGCGCGCATGCCGGACGTGATGAAGGTCTTGGAACCGTTGACGACGTAGTGATCGCCGTCGAGCACCGCGCGCGTTTTCAGATTGGCCACATCCGACCCGCCGCTCGGCTCGGTGATGGCGAGTGCCGCGATCTTTCGGCCTTCGAGCACCGGCCGCGCAAACTGCTCCTGCTGTGCCGGTGTGCCGACATGACAGATCGGCGGCGTGGCGATGCCGTGACTCATCAGGCTGGCGATGAGGCCGCCGCTGCCGGCCCGCGCGAGTTCCTCGGTGAGCACGGTGCCGTAGAACAGGTCTGGTACCTCGATGCCGCCGCAACGCTCGGGGTAGCCGATCTGCAACACGCCGGCTTCGGCCGCCTTCAGATGCAGTTCTCGTGGCAGGCGGCCGGCGCCTTCCCAAGCTTCGATGTGGGGTGAAATCTCTTTTTCCACGAAGCGCCGAACCTGGGCTCGGAAAGCTTCATGATCCTTGTCGTAGAAAGGCGAGGGTTGTGTCATCGTGATTACCGTATGAGTACGAAGGGCCGACCGTAACGCTAGTCGCACGGCACGCCCGGTTCAAGTCCACGCCTGTGGTTTCAGCGCCTGCCGGGTCAGAGGAATGTCCGCCGGGCAAACGCTGCGGTCACCGATCGCCGCGTATCATCGGGCCCCGTTGGTCTGAGCATTGATGCCCATGAGCGTGCCGAAGTCCTATCTCAACCACGACTTCCTGATGAGTCCGGAAGCGCGCTCGGTGCGGCTGCTGTGCGAGTACCTGGACCCGGAAAAACGCTTTCGCGAACTCAACATCAACCGCGGCGTGATCCTGTTTGGTTCCGCGCGCCTGCCCAAGGACTCGCCCTCCTACATCGACGCCGCCGACCTCGCTGAGCGCCTCGCGCGCTGGACCACGGAGCAGCACGAACGGTCACAGCGCTATTACATCGTCACCGGGGGTGGCCCTGGCATCATGCAGGCGGCTCACGAGGGCGCGGCACGGATCGACGCCGCGCTCAACGTTGGGCTCAACATCTCGCTGCCGCACGAGGAGGATGGCAATCCCTTCGTCGATCCGCTGCGCTCGGTCGTGTTCCACTATTTCTTCATGCGCAAATTCTGGTTTCTGAACCTGGCTCGCGCGGCCGTGATCTTCCCGGGCGGGTTCGGGACGATGGACGAGTTGTTCGAGTTGCTGACGCTCACCCAGACCGGCAAGTCCTCGCGAATGCCGATCCTGTTATACGACCGGGCGTTCTGGAGCGAGACATTCAACTTCGAGTCCCTGGCGCGGCGCGGGCTGATCCGCCGAGAGGACCTCAAGCTGTTCACCTACGCCGACACGCCCGAGGACGCGGCGCAACAGGTCATCGCGGGACTGCCCGCCTGATCAGGCGATGTTCTGGGAAAGCTGTCTGTCGCGGGCATGGCCTACTCCTACGGGATCCGTAGATTTGTAGGAGCGGGTCATACCCGCGACCGTGTTCTCGACCCTATGCAGACCTTCCCTGAGAAAGAAACAGGCCGCGCGCGGAGGGCGCGCTGCGAGGAATCAGCGCAGGGGCTTGTCGTCGAAGTCCAGGTCGTCGTCGACCAGCTTGCGCAGTCGGCGCATTTCCTTGAGCTTCTCCACGTCGCGCCAATCGCGAAGCTTGGCCGCCGGCAGTAGTTGCGGGGCATCCGCTTCCACCGTGCTGGCGTCGTCATCGCCACCTTCCGAATCGAAGACTCCGGGGTCTTCAAAGCTCTTCGCGGCCTCGGGTTGAGGCTTCTGTTTCGGCTTGCGCGCCATGAGGACTGGATTGGGAACCGGTGTATACGACGGCGCGCGTTGTAGCAGGGTTTGGTGCAGGCGTGAAGTCCCGCGAATGCGCGCGGCGAAAACCCGCGCCCCAGCCGGACTACCGGAGCCCAGATGCCGCCGTTATACTTCGCGCCCTCGCGATGATCTTCACGTCGGGCGAGGTTGGCAAGGCGTCGTCATCGAGCACGCAGGGTGACGATGGAGCGGTTTCAATTTCGTGGGGACGTAGCTCAGTTGGGAGAGCGCCGCGTTCGCAATGCGGAGGTCGAGGGTTCGATCCCCTTCGTCTCCACCAATACAGACCCGGTCAGATTTTCCATGGCCTGATTTATTTTTGGTGAAAATCCCCAGGTTTCTTCCGCACGATGCTGCGGAATTTTCGGGCTGGTGATCTGCATTTCAGACATCAGGCTGTGCTCGATACGAACCTCTTGTAACCATTGGCCTCGCCCAGCCCGCACTGCTCCGCGTACAGCTTGAAGCCGCCCAGGTAGGCCAGGATCACGCGCGGCTTGCCGGGGATGTTGTCGCCGTAGTACCAATTCTTGGAATGCGGCAGCAGCGTGCTGTCACCGACCTCGTTGAGATGCTGCATCCACGCATCCTCGTGCTCCAGCTGGGCCTCGATGCAGGCTTGCTTGCCGGTGCCCAGATGCATCATGCAGCGCAGAATCCAGTCGGACTGGTACTCGCAGATCGTGATCGGATTGAACAGCGCGCCGGGGCTGCACGGGCCGTCGACATAGAACAGGTTGGGGAAACCCACGGACATCAGCCCGAGGTAAGCGCGCGGCCCGTTGGCCCAGTGCTCCTTCATCGTCCGCCCCGCGCGACCGCGGATGTCGATGTTGTTCATCGCGCCGGTCACCGCGTCGAATCCCGTGGCGAACACGATGCTGTCCACCGCGTATTCCTTGCCCGCAACCTGCACGCCGTTCGGCGTGATCGCTTCGATCGGTGTGTTTTTGATCGAGACCAGGGTCACGTTGTCGCGCTTGTAGGTCTCGTAATAGTTGGTGTCCGCGCACAGGCGCTTGGTCATGATCGGATAGTCCGGCACCAGTACCTCGGCCAGCGCCGGGTCGCCCAGGCGCTCGCGGATCTTGCCGCGGATGAATTCGGACAGCGTGTCGTTGGATGCCTTGTTGACCAGCAGGTCCGGATAGCCGTTGTAGTAGCACAGGCCGCCGGATTTCCAGCGGTTCTCGTAATCGGCCAGGCGCTCCTCTGGCGTGTCGTCCATCGCAGAAGCTGAGGTCGGCGGCGCGGCGTCGAAGTGCATCGCGGCAAAGCCCAGCGGAGCCGCGAGCTGCCGGCGGCGCCACGCGGGGTAGTCGGATTTCACCCGCCGCTCGAAGTCCAGGTTGATCGGTCCGTTGCGCAGCGGAATGCTGAATGCGGGCGTGCGCTGGAACACGGTGAGATGCTTCGCCTCCTGCGCGATGAGCGGAATGCACTGCACGCCAGAGGAACCGGTGCCGATCACCGCGACGCGCTGGCCGGAAAAATCCACGCCGGTCTCGGGCCATTTCGAGGTCTCAAACTGCTTGCCCTTGAAACTGTCGAGGCCGGAAAACTTTGGCTTGTTGCCGGCAGAAAGAAAGCCCGTGGCCATGATCACGTACTTTGCGCTAACCCGATCGCCCCGGTCCGTGCGCACCTCCCAGCGATTCGTGGATTCGTCGAAGTGCGCAGCCGTCACCTTGGTGGACAACGCGATGTCTGGCCGCATGTTGAAGCGGTCGGCGACGTGGTTCATGTAGCGCACCAACTCCGGCTGCGCGGCATAGCGTTCGGTCCAGTGCCATTCGTTCTGCAAACCCTGGTCGAACGAGAAGGAGTATTCGATGCTCTCGATATCCACGCGCGCGCCGGGATAGCGGTTCCAGTACCAGGTGCCACCGACGCCGGCGCCAGCCTCGAAGAGACGCACCGAAAGTCCTTGCTGGCGGACCCTGTGCAGCGTGACGAGGCCGCCAAAGCCGGCACCGACAATCACCACATCGAATCGCGTTGGGTTGTTCTGTCCTTCCTGTGAAGCCATTTCCTTTCTCCGCTCAAGCGATGCTTCGAGCACGCGACACTTCAAACGCCTCGATATCCGGCACCTTCGTGCGCGCCTCGTAAGCACCCATGTTGTGCGGCCATTGCGTGACGATGCGGCCGGTGGAAGAGCGGTAGTACTTGGTGGCGTAGGTGCGCCAGACCTCGACCGCATCCAGGTCGCGCTGGATTTCCTGGTTGTAGCGGTCCATGACCTCGAGCCGCACTTCCATCGTCTCGATATCGTGGTCGCGCATGTAGGCGAGCTTGGCCGCGATGTACTCGGCCTGCTTCTCGAGCATGTAGATGATCGAGCCGTTGTTGGTGTTCGGCCCGTAGAGCATGAACAGATTCGGGAAGCCGCTGGTGGTGATGCCGAGATAAGCCTCCGGTCCATCACGCCAGGCATCCTTCAGACGCAGTCCCTTGCGGCCGCTGACTTCGAGGACCGACAGGAACTTGTTCGCGGCATAGCCGGTGGCGAGCACCAGCACGTCGATGGGGCGCTCGACGCCATCCTGGGTCTTGATGCCCGAAGTAGTGATGCACTCGATGCCCTCGGTCACCAGCTCGACATTGGTCCGGTTGAACGTAGGATAGAAGTCGTCGGAGAACAGCGGGCGCTGCGAGCAGACCGGAACATCCGGCAGCATTTTCTGCCGCAGCACCGGGTCCACGACGTTCTCCAGGTTGGCGCGCGCCTTGTCCGCGACCATCTGCATCAGTTCGGCGTTGTTGAACGGCAGGAACAGCTCGAAGAAATCGTGCAGGTCCCTGCGGACCTTCAGACCCAGTTCGGGATCCTTGCGGAACGCGGCGAGTTCCCCGGTCGAGAACATGCGGTCCTCCTTGGGGAAGATCCAGTTCGCGCTGCGCTGGTAGACCGTGAGTTGCGCGGCCTGCTTGGCGATCTCCGGAATCATCTGGATGGCGCTGGCGGCGGTGCCGATGACCGCAACGCGCTTGGTCCTCAGATCGACGTAGTCCGGCCACTGCGCGCTGTGCAGGGTCTGTCCGCCGAAGTCCTTGAGGCCCGCGATATCGGGCCACTGGATTTCGTTGAACATGCCGATGGCGCTTACGAAAACCTTGGTGCTGATGTTCTGTCCGTCGCCGGTGATGAGGCGCCATTCGAGGCGCTCGTCGTCCCAGTGCGCGGCCTTGATCTCCGTGTTGTAGCGAATGTGTGGAGCGATCCCGTACTTGGCCACGCAGTGCGCCAGGTACTCGCGGATTTCCTCCTGGCCTGCGTGCGTGCGGCTCCAGTCCGACTTCTGCTCGAAGGTGAAGCAGTACAGGTGCGAGGGGATGTCGCAGGACAGGCCCGGATACCGATAGTTGTGCCAGGTGCCGCCGGGGCCGGATGCGCGCTCGAGAATGATGAAGTCCTCGATGCCGAGTGCCTTGAGCTTGATCGCGGTAGCGATGCCGCTGATGCCTGAGCCGACGATGACGATGGGGTGGCGCTGCGCGTGCTGGTTCATGATCTGCCTCGTTCTCTTGAGTTCGTCTGGCCTGAAACTTCTGAATAAGGTCCGTTCGCCCGGACCTTGTCGAAGCGCATTCGCCCAAAGCCCTGAGCTTGCGAAATTCTCCGTTCAAGGCTTGCCCGTCGACAAGCTAGGGACCTCACCACAAGCGGAGGTCTTGATAGGTGGTTCCCTGACTGTTATCAACCCGGCCCCAAAATATCCTGGCGCGGATTGGAACGGTGCTTCGTAGGCCGGGTTAATAACCCATTGATTGTCATTTATTAAGGCGGCCCGAACATTCGGTCGGCAAGGGTATGTCCTGAGGAGCTTTGCGGTGACTTGACAAGGTATTTTCGGGCCACCTTGATAACACGCCCCCTGCCCGATGGGCGGCTACCTGCGTCGAGGCTCGTCCGACAGCATCACCACCTCGGGCTCCTGCACATGGTAGCCCTGGATGAAGTTGATGCCCATCTGCCACATGCGCGCCATCACGTTGGCGTCCTCGACGTGGCTGACGATGGTCTTGATGCCTCTCTGCCGGGCCATCTCCATCAGCATCGACATCTTCTTCTGCACCTCCCTGTCGTCGAAGTTGTGGGTGAAGGAGCTGTGGAATTTGAGGAAGTTGACCGGCAGGTGCTCGATCAACTGAGCCGGATTGGCGCCGATGCCGAAATGCTCGATCGCGATGCTGGCGCCGGAATCGCGCAGCACCTTGGTCAGTACCCTGGCCTTCCGGATGTGGTTCTGCACGATTTTTTCCTGGATCTCGAAGCAGATCTCGCCGTCGCGCAGCCTGCGACCCCCGAGCGCTTCATGCAGCCAGGTGAAGAATCCCTCGGCGTCCTTGAGAGTGTCCTCGGATACCTTCACGAACAGCATCGACCCTTCTTTGAGGGACTCGCGGCTGGCGATGACTCGCAGCACCCGGCCCATGACCCAGCGATCGATGCTGCGCATCAGTCCGTGTTTCTCCGCGGTGCGGATGAAATCGGTGGCGTGAATCTCCTGCCCCTGCTCGTTGATCATCCGTACCAGCACGTCGAAATGCTGGCGTGAATCGCCTTCGAGACTGGCGATGGTCTGATAGGCGAGCTTGAGGCG
Organism: Panacagrimonas sp.; assembly: GCA_052387695.1. Lineage (GTDB taxonomy): Bacteria > Pseudomonadota > Gammaproteobacteria > Nevskiales > Nevskiaceae > Panacagrimonas. Next base: position 10,125 of record JBQTIX010000083.1, read on the forward strand.
GTTCTGCTCGATGGCCTTGCGCAGATTGTCCAGCTTGCGCTGTTCCTCGCGCTCCTCGGCATTGGCGCGCGCCGTAGGGCCCAGTACCTGGCTGCGATTGCCGCCCCTGATAGCCGAAATCCGGCGTGCCTCGCGCACGACCTCGCCGATCACCTGCGAGGCCGTCTCGGCGTCGCCCAGGGGGTAGACGGTCGTCGAGATCGTCAGTTGCGCGTCGTGATCGGAGGTGCTGAAGACCTGTTGGCCGAGGTCTTTGACCAGGCGCGCAGCCAGGGCCTCGAACTCCAGCGAGTCGGGCCGCGACACCCGCAGGCCGAACTCATGCGTCGAGAAGCGGAACAGTTCGTCGCCTTCGGTGAGCACGGCGCGGAGCGCGGCGGTGGCCTGCTCGATCACACGTTCTGCATCGTCGAAACCGACTCTTTCTTCCAGCGAGGCGAAGCCGTCCACCACCACGAACAGACAGGCGCGCGGCAGAGAGCTGGCGGGTGTTGCGGTGAGCGTCTCGTAGAATGCGAGCCGGCCAGACGGGGCTTTCGCGGCGGGGGCTGCGGTCTGCCTGCGGATCAGCATCTCGATGAAGCGCTGGTCCCCGGCGGCACCGCGCTTCAACTGAACCTGCACGGCGAGCTTGGCGCCGCCCCGGTCGAACAGGCTGCTTTCGAGCGACTGACAGGCGCCCCGTCCGCCGTCGAGTTTGCGCAGACGATCCTTCATCTCGGCATGGTGATCGGGCGCGACCAGATCCATCAGCGGCAGGCCGTTCAGGACCGTGGCGTCGGTGTGACCGAGCAGGGACGCGAACGCCGGATTGATCTCGGCCAGGATGCCTTCGTAGAGGTGCGCGACCGCGTCGCCGGTGTCGCCAACCAGGCTCGCGTAGCGCGCTTCGATGTCCGCGAACCGGGTGATGGCGTCTTCAAGTTCGCGAAGCTGACGGTAGGCGGTGAGTTCGCGGATACAGACCGCTCGCAGATGCACCAGGCTGTCTGCATCCGCGTCCGACACCAGATCGCGCGCGCCGGTGGCCACGGCCCGCATCATGCGTTCGACCCCGAATTGTTGAGCCAGCGCGAGCACCGGCAGCCTGGGCGAGAAGCGCCGGCACAGGTCGATCACGTCCTTGAGCGGCGCCGCCGATACGTGTTCGGCGGCCAGCAGCAAGTCCGGCGAATCACTTTGCAACTGCTGCTTCAGTTGGGCCAGGTCTGAAATCCAGGCCACGCGCATGCGGTGGCCTGCGCTGAGCAAATGGCTTTCGACCCGCCTGGCGGTGTCCTCGAACGGCGCCAGCACGAGCAGCAGCGCACCCGTGCCTGACGCCGGGGTCGCTGGATTCACCATGGCAGCAGCGTCTTGGCCGGTTCACCCGGCACTTCGCGCGCCAGTCGCGGGACCAGGTAACCGGGCGAGCGAGCGGCGAGCGCCCGCATCAGTTTCCGCGCGCGGTCGTCCGTCACTTCGAAATGCGCCGCGCCTTCCACTCGGTCGAGCAGGTGCAGGTAATAGGGGAGCACTCCGCAGTCGAACAGGCGCTCGTGCAGCGCCTGCAAGGCATCGACAGAATCGTTCACGCCGGCCAGGAGCACGGATTGGTTGAGCAGGATCACGCCGGCCTCACGCAAGGCGCGACAGGCAGCCGCGACCTCTCCGTCCACTTCATTGGCGTGGTTGACGTGCAGGACCATGAGCTTGTTCAACGTCACGGATTGCAGAATCTTGAGCAGCCCGGCATCGACTCTTTCCGGCAGGACCACGGGCTGGCGGGTGTGGATGCGCAGGCGCCGGAGATGCGGGATGGCCTGCACGCCATCGATCAGTTCTCCCAGCCGCTCGTCCGACAGCGACAGGGGATCGCCACCGGACAGGATCACCTCGCTGATCGAGTCATCGGCCGCGATGCGCTCCAGCGCCGGACGCCAGCGATCGCGCGCGGCCAACCGTTCCGAATACGGAAAGTGGCGGCGGAAACAGTATCGGCAGTGCACGCCGCAGGCGCCGGTGGCGATCAGCAGCACGCGGCCTGCGTACTTGTGGATCACGCCCTCGTCGCTGGCACAGGCAAGGTCGCCCACCGCATCGCGCAGGAATCCGGGAACGGCCTCGGCCTCGCGAGTGCTCGGCCAGACCTGGAGGAAGAGCGGATCGAGCGGGTCGCCCTTGCGCATGCGGGTGGCGAAGCCACGCGGTACGCGCATCGGGAAATCGGCCAGGCGCTCCAGATCGAGAGAGGGAAGTCGCGGGTCGAGGTGCAGGAAGGCGAGCAAGTCCGCCGGCCGGGTGAATGCCTCGCGCAGCGCCTGCTGCCAGCCCGGGACCGAGCCCCCACGAAGGAGCGGGTTGCTTCGTGGAGTATCGACGGGGGCCTGTCTGGAATCGGGGCTAGCGGCTATCATTCGCGGCCCATTTTCGCCGCCGGCCGCTGCACGCAGCAAGCAATCGCGCGCGGCGCTTCCTCCCTCATCAGTCACGAGCATCGCGATGGCATCCGTCAGCACCAATGAAATGAGATCCGGCACCAAGGTGCTGGTCGATGGCGAACCCTACTCCATCGTGGAGAATGAATACCGCAAGCCCGGCAAAGGTCAGGCGACCAACACCATCAAGATCCGGAATCTGAAAAATGGTCGCGTGATCGAGCGTACCCTGAAGTCGGGTGACACCTGGGAGGTGGCCGACATCGAGGAAATGGAAATGCAGTACCTCTACAACGACGGTGAGTTCTGGCACTTCATGAACCCGGCCACGTTCGAGCAGATGCAGGCCGGCAAGACCGCGGTGATCGATGCCGCCAAGTGGCTCAAGGGCGAGGAGACCTGCAAGATCCTGTTCTTCAACGGCCTGCCGCTGTCGGTAACGCCGCCCAATTTCGCCATCCTCACCATCACCGCAACCGATCCGGGTCTGCGTGGCGACACCTCCGGCGGCGGCGGCAAACCCGCGACCCTGGAGACCGGCGCGGTGGTCCGCGTGCCGCTGTTCGTGCAGCAGGGTGAACTGGTCAAGGTGGATACGCGGACGGGTGAGTATCTGAGCCGGGCCGGCAAATAGCGATGCAGAGCGGAGCGCCGCTCTGGCGGCCTTCCGCCTCGCTGGAAACGATCAGGGCGCGGGCGGAACTCTACGGTTCCGTCCGCGCTTTTTTTTTCGCGCGCGGCGTGATGGAAGTCGATACGCCAGTGCTGTCTGCGCACGCCGCTGTGGACCGGAACATCGAGTCGATGCAGAGCACGGATGGCCGCTGGCTGCAAACTTCGCCCGAGTTCGCCATGAAGCGCCTGCTGTGCGCCGGCAGCGGCCCGATCTTCCAGATCGCGCCGGTGTTCCGCGCCGAGGAGGCGGGCCGGTTCCACAATCCTGAGTTCCGCTTGCTGGAATGGTATCGGCCGGGATGGGATCACCATCGCCTCATGGCCGAGGTTGAAGCCCTGATCCGCGCCCTGATTGAACGACCGGCGAACGATTTCGAACGAGTGACTTATCGCGAAGCCTTCATCCGGCACGCCGGACTCGATCCATTTGCGGCCACGCTCTCCGACATCGAACACCGCGCGCGGCAGGAGGGTTACGTCGGCGCGATGAGGGTTCGCGACGAGGGACTGGACGTACTGATGTCACTGCTCGTCGGGCCGAGACTCGGCCTCGACGCGCCGGTGTTCCTGCATGACTTCCCGGCTTCGCAATCGGCGCTCGCGCGCATCCGGCCCGGCGATCCGCCGGTCGCGGAGCGCTTCGAGCTGTTCTGGAAAGGGCTGGAGTTGGCCAATGGATTTCATGAATTGACAGACCCCGCCGAGCAGCGCGCGCGATTCGAATCGGATCAGACCGCGCGCGGCGAACGCAGGCAGTGTGTGCCGCCGTTCGATGCACACCTCATCGACGCGCTCCGTCACGGACTCCCGGATTGCGCGGGCGTTGCGCTGGGGCTCGATCGTTTGCTGATGCTTAAGCTCGGACTGCCCAATGTGGCAGACACGATGACCTTTGATTGGAAGCGCGCGTAGGTCGGTTGTAGGTCGGTTGTAGGTCGGTTCAAGCCGAAGGCGGAACCGACGGGAGACTGAGCTGTTTCCGACCGGCGCCGCGTCGGCTCCGGCCGCATGAAGCCGCGGTCTTGAGCCGACCTGCCCCCGACCGCCCGACCTGCGCGTGGCTGCCTCATCCGGGCAAAAACACGCCGTAAGCAATCCGCAGCATCAACGCGCCGACCACGACGAGAAAGATCAAGCGCACGAAGCCGCTGCCGCGCCGTATCGCGGTATGCGCGCCGATCAAACCGCCGGCGACGTTGCACAGGGCCATCGGCAGCACGAATTTCCACAACACCTGCCCATGCGGCACGAAGTAGCCGATGGCGGCGAGGTTGGTGACGACGTTGACGATCTTGGCCGAGGCCGAGGCGTGCAGGAAGCTGAAACCGAAAACGGCGACGAAGGCGAGCACCAGGAAGCTGCCGGTGCCCGGTCCGAAGAATCCGTCGTAGAACCCGATCAGCCCGCCCACCACCAGCCCCGCCATCACCTGAGTCGCCGGCCCAAGGTGTGGCGCATGCAGACTTCCGAAATCCTTGCGCCAGAGCGTGTACGCGAGCACCAGTGCGAGCACGGTCAGCACCACCGGACGCAGCAGTTCCGGATCGAAGGCGCTTACCGCAGCCGCGCCGAGATACCCGCAGACCAGGGCCGCGACGGTGGTCGGCAGCACCGCGCGCCAGGGGAGTTTGACGTGTCGCAGGTATTGCCAGGTCGCGGTGGCGGTGCCCCAGATCGAGACGCATTTGTTGGTGCCGAACAGCGTCGCGATCGGCACGTTCGGCAGCAGCACCATCAGCGCCGGAATCTGGATCAGCCCGCCACCGCCGGCAACCGCGTCGATGAAGCCGGCGAGAAAAGCACAGCCACAGAGCGCGGCGAGTTCGAAGCTCATCGGTAGAATCGCGCCTTCATGAATACCTACTCTCCGCGCCTGTCGCGTCTCATCGAATCCCTGCGTCGCTTGCCCGGCGTCGGTCCGAAGTCGGCCCAACGCATGGCTTTCCACCTGCTGGATCGCGATCGCGCCGCAGCCGAGCAACTGGGCAAGGCGCTGGTGGAGTCGCTTTCCGGCATCAGTCGTTGCAAGACCTGCCGCATGTTCTGCGAGGACGAGGCCTGCCGCTACTGCACCCCGGCGCGAAGCGCGGGCGGACAGCTCTGCGTGGTCGAGGGACCGGCTGATCTGATGGCGATCGAAGGGGGCACGGCTTATCGCGGGCGTTACTTCGTGCTGATGGGCAAGCTCTCCCCGCTCGATGGCATCGGGCCTGCGGAACTCGGACTGGACCAGTTGCAGGCCCTGCTGGACGAGGGCGCGGTCACCGAGATGATCGTCGCGACCAATCCCACCGTCGAGGGCGAGGCCACGGCCTACTACCTGGCCGAGATGGCGCGAGCTTCGAAGGTCAAGGTCACGCGCATCGCGCACGGCGTACCCATGGGCGGCGAACTGGAGTATGTCGATGGCAGTACGCTGGCTCATGCGCTGAGCGGTCGCACGCTGGTTTAGTGCACGACAGATCGCCGCTCGCATCCGTATAATCGCGTTAATAGGCAGGGGACGGTCGCGGTTCTGGACCCCAACCGAATCCCCGCCGACGACAACGATTCCTGATCGAAGCTCCAGGGGGCTTGATTCGATGAGTACGCTTAGCGCGACGGGCGCGGCGAGTCCGGGTGTTGACCTGGGCCGTCGCAGAATTCTGACGCTGGCAACCGCGGGGGTGGGTGCCGTCGGCGCCGGCTTCGTGGCCTGGCCCTTCCTTGCTTCACTCAAGCCCAGCGAACGCGCCAAGGCCCTGGGTGCACCGGTGACGGTGGACATCTCGGCGCTCGAGGCGGGGCAGAAGCTCAACGTGGCCTGGCGCGGCAAGCCGGTGTGGATCGTCAAGCGCACGCCGGAGATGATCGCGAGCCTGTCCAAAGTCGCGGGCGAACTGGCCGATCCGGACAATAAGCAGCCGCAGCAGCCGGATTACATCAAGGGCGAGGCGCGCGCGCTCAAGCCGGAAATCCTGGTGATGATCGGTTCCTGCACCCATCTGGGCTGCTCGCCGACCTTTCGTCCGGATCACCCGGCGCCGGAGATCGCATCGGACTGGCAGGGCGGTTTCTATTGCCCCTGCCACGGCTCCAAGTTCGATCTGTCCGGCCGCGTTTACAAGAGCGTGCCGGCACCGATCAACCTCAAGGTGCCCCCGTATCGCTACGCCAGTGACAGCTCGATCGTGATCGGCGAAGACCCGGTCGCGGCATAAGGACGGAAAACGAAAAATGGCCATCGTTCCCAATCCGTACAAGACCACCGGCGTGCTCGGCTGGATCGACGATCGTTTCCCGCTGACCAAGCTGTGGAAGGATCATCTGTCCGAGTACTACGCGCCGAAGAACTTCAATTTCTGGTACTACTTCGGCTCGCTTGCGCTGCTGGTGATGGTGAACCAGTTGATCACCGGCATCTGGCTGGCGATGCACTACAAGGCGGATGCGGCGCTGGCCTTCGGCTCGGTCGAATACATCATGCGCGACGTGCCCTGGGGCAACATCCTCAGGTACATGCATTCGACCGGTGCGAGCGCGTTCTTCCTGGTCGTGTATCTGCACATGTTCCGCGGCCTGCTGTACGGCTCGCACAAGAAGCCGCGGGAATTGATCTGGCTGTTCGGCTGCCTGATTTATCTGATCCTGATGGCTGAAGGCTTCTGCGGCTACGTGCTGCCCTGGGGCCAGATGAGCTACTGGGGCGCCAACGTGATCTTCAACCTGTTCGGCACGATCCCGGTGATCGGTCCTGACCTGGTGATCTGGATCCAGGGCGACTACATCCCTTCCGACGCCACACTCAGCCGCCTGTTCTCGCTGCACGTGGTGTTTCTGCCCTTCGCGCTGGTGGGACTCGTCGTTGCGCACCTGATTGCGCTGCACGAAGTGGGTTCGAACAACCCGGACGGCGTCGAGATCAAGAAGCACAAGGATCCGGTCACGCATATTCCGCTCGACGGCATCGGCTTCCACCCCTACTACACGGTCAAGGACATCGTCGGCGTGTCTGCCTTCCTCATCCTGTTCGTCGCGGTGATGTGTTTCGCCCCGGACGGCGGCGGGTATCTCCTGGAGAAACCCAACTTCCAGGAGGCCAATCCGCTGGTGACGCCCGAGCACATCGCGCCGGCCTGGTATTTCGGCGCCTATTACGCGATGTTGCGGGCCACACCCTCGCTGTTCAGTTCGGCCCTGCCCGGCGTGATCGTGATGTTCGGTGCGGTCCTGATCCTGTTCTTCCTGCCCTGGCTGGACAAGAATCCGGTCAAGTCGATCCGCTACAAGGGCATGGCCAGCAAGGTCCTGACGATGGTGTTCGCGGCCGATTTCGTGATGCTCAACTACCTCGGCCTGCAGCCGCCGACGGGGCTGGGCACGGGGCTGTCACAGGTCGGCACGATCTATTACTTCTTCTTCTTCTTCAGCCTGCTGTTCATCCACAAGTTCGAAAAATCCAAGCCGGTGCCGGAGAGGGTGACGGGATGAAAACCACCACCAAGACCATGATCGCGAAGCTCGGCCTGTTGGCCGCCTCGCTGGTGCTCTCGTCGGCCGCCATGGGCGCCGGCGGGCACGCGCTGCCTTACGAGTTCCATGCCGACGTCACCAATCTGCCTTCGGTGCAACGCGGCGCCAAGGTGTTCATGAATTACTGCTCCGGCTGTCATTCCATGAAATTCATGCGCTACGGCCGCATCGGTCAGGACCTGAAGATTCCGGAAGACCTGCTCAAGGCCAATCTGATGTTCACCAGCGACAAGCTCGGAGACCAGATCCTGTCGGCCATCCCGAGCGCCAGCGCGGCGGGATGGTTTGGTCAGGCGCCGCCGGATCTGACTCTGGAAACGCGTGCCCGTGGGGAATCCTGGGTCTACAGTTATCTCAAGACGTTCTACGTCGATCCCTCGCGTCCCCTGGGGGTGAACAACCTGGTCCTTCCAGGCGCCTCGATGCCGCACGTGCTGTGGGAACTGCAAGGCTGGCAGGTGAAAGAAGAGCACAAAGCCGAAGCGACGGCCGAAGAAGATCACGGCGCTCACCACGGTCCGCCGCTGAAGCTGGTGAAGCAGGGCAGCCTCTCGCCCGACGAGTACGACAAGTTCGTCGGCGATCTGGTCAACTACATGGCCTACGCAGCGGAGCCGGGTCGGGCGGGTCGCATTGCTCTGGGCAGCAAGGCGATCCTGTTTCTGTTGATTCTGCTCGTGCTCGCCTACCTGCTGAAGAAGGAATACTGGAAGGACGTGCACTGAGCACGCCTGCAGGACTCCGCGTCAGCTCCGAAGGCCGGTCTTGAAGACCGGCCTTTTTGTTTCCGGCGAACCCTGCGCTTGCGCTGGCATGGACGCTGGACCCACACTGGTGAATCCTTGACCAATCCGGTTTCGATGTCCCTGCGCGCCAAGTCGAAGTACGTCCCTGCGGCCAAGCCGGCCAACAACGCCGGCGTGACGCTGTACTGCACCGCCACGGGCGTCGCCTGCCACTGGATTCGTCTGGTCCTGGCCGAGAAGGGTATCGATGGCGTGCGCATACTGATGGTTACGCCGACGCGGCCGAGCGAGGATCTGGCGCAGCTCAATCCCTCGCAGTCCCTGCCCACGCTCACCGATCGCGAAACCGTGATCCACCCGGCGGGCGTGATCGCGGAATTTCTCGACGACCGTTACCCGCATCCGCCGATGATGCCTCCCGAAGCCGCGATGCGGGCGCGGCTGCGCATGGTGATGGGCCGGCTGGAGCACGACTGGCTGGTGCTGATGAACGTCATCGAAGCCGGTCCGCCCGCGCAGGCCAAGCTCGCGCGCCACCAGTTGGCCGACCAGCTCGTCGCCAACGCCCGCCTGTTCCCGTCACGTGGCTGGTTTCTCGGCCTGGATTTCGGCATCGTCGATTGCGCCTGGGCCGCACTTTTGTGGCGGCTGGCCTCGCTCAACGTGCCGTTGCCCGGCGGCGGCGATCCGATCCGGCGATACGCCGAGCGCGTATTCGCGCGACCGTCCTTCGTGGCGAGCCTGGTCGAGGAGCAGCGAACGGCGGTGAAGGTCAAGCGCTGAGATCAAGGAGCCGTCTGCCCAAGTCTGCTTCGTGCTTCGACGGCAGGCGCCCGGCCGAGGAAAGGCCTTAAACTGGGCGGTGTGACCACCCAGACCCTCATGAGCCACCGCTCCCGCCGCCCCTACCTCATCCGCGCGATCTACGACTGGTCGACGGACAACGGTTTCACACCGCATCTGCTGGTCGCAGCCGATGTGGAAGGCGTGATCGTGCCGCGCGAGTACGTCCAGGAAGGTCGCATCACGCTCAACGTGAGTCCGATGGCGGTGCAGAGCCTGGACCTGCACGCCGACCCGATCTGGTTCTCCGCGCGGTTCAGCGGCCGCTCTTTCGAAGTGCAGGTTCCGGTAGGCGCGGTGCTCGCGGTGTTCGCGCGTGAAAACGGCGAAGGCATCGTCTTCGGCGACATCGAGACCCCACCGCCCACCGACAGCACCCCGCCGCCGCCGGCCAAGGATGAGGGTCCGGCCAAGCCCAAGCCGGGTCGCGGGCATCTGCGGGTCGTGAAGTAAGCTCGCCGGGTCTGGCTATGCCTCCGGGATGGTCTTTCCCGGATTCAGAATCCCCCGCGGGTCAAACACGCGCTTGATCTGGCGCATCAGCGACAGGCTTGGCTCGTCCACTTCCCAGCCGACGAACTGGCGCTTCTCGATTCCCACGCCGTGCTCGCCGGACAGGGTGCCATCGAGCCTGAGCACGAGCCTGAAGACTTCGTGCAGACAAGCATGGATCGCGTCCATCTGCGCGGGGTCATCCGGGTCCGCGAGCAGATTGACATGCAGATTGCCGTTGCCCGCATGACCAAAACTGACGATGCGGATGCCGTGTTGGCGCGACAGTGCGCCAAGCCCTTCGACCAGTTCGGCCAGCCGCGTGACGGGCACCACCACATCCTCGTTGATCTTCTTTGGCGCCAGCTTGCGCAGGGATGGCGACAGCGCCTTCCGTGCAGCCCACAGGTCCTCGGCCTGTGCCGCATCGGCTGCGCTGCGGAGTTCCACCAGACCTTCCCCGCGTGCGGCCTGGGCCACCGACTCGACATCGGCGCCAAGCCCGGGTGACTGCCCATCGACGTCGATCAGCAGCAGCGCGCCGGTGCCGTCCGGAATACCGCAATCACGCCAGGCCTGCGCGAGCTGTACCGCATCGCCATCGAAAAATTCGAGCGCACACGGCGTCGCGGGCTGCTGCATGACTCGCGCGACCGCCGCGACCGCGCTGGCGACATCGCGATAAGCCACGCGCAGCGTGCGCTTCTCCGGTGGCCTGGGCAGCAGCTTGAGCGCGGCCCGGGTGATGAGTGCCAGCGTGCCCTCGCTGCCGATCAGCAAGCGCGTGAGGTCGTAGCCCACGACACCCTTGGTGGTGAGGCAGCCCGCCCGAACGATTCGTGCATCGCCGGTTACGGCGCTCAGGCCCAGCACGTTGTCGCGCGCCGTGCCGTACTTCACGGCCCGAGGCCCGCCTGCGCCACAGGCGAGATTGCCGCCGACGGTGGAGTAGTCACTGCTGGTGGGATCAGGCGCCCAGAACAGGCCATGCTCAGCCGCAAGCCGCTGCACCTCGCCGTTGAGACAGCCGGCCTCGACCTCGATCAGTCGATCGCCCCGAGACACGCGCAGCACCCGGCTCATCCGCTCCATCGAAACCACCAGTCCGCCCTCGATCGGAACGCTCGCGCCCGTGGTGTTGGTGCCGCGGCCGCGGACGGTCAGCGGAATCGAGTGCTCATGACAGGCGCGCACCAGCGCGACGACCTCGGACTCATCGAGCGGAAACGCAACCGCCTCGGGCAGGGCCACGCGACGCGAATTGTCGTAGGCATAGGTCAGGCAATCCGCGGGATCGGTGAGCAATCGGTCGGCCGGGAGCAGGCCCCCCAGTGCATCCGCGACGACGACCGCGCGACTCGACGGGCTCGCGCTCATCGCCGAGCGCAGCGGCGGATGCTATGCCGCGAGCAACTCGTCGATCCCATCGCACAGGCAATGCAAAAACAGGATATGCACTTCCTGGATGCGCGCGGTGACGGCGCTGGCCGAACGCAGTTCGACATCGCCGGGCTTCAGCATCGTGGCCAGCTTGCCGCCATCCTTGCCGGTCATCGCGACCACCGACAGGCCGAGCGCCTGCGCCGCCTCGGCCGCGCGCAACACGTTGGGCGAGTTGCCCGAGGTGCTGATGCCGATCAGCGCATCGCCCGGCCGGCCCAGCGCCTGCACCTGACGTTCGAACACGCGCTCGAAGCCGTAATCGTTGCCGATCGCGGTCAGCGCAGAGGTATCCGTCGTGAGTGCGATGCCGGCCAGCGGCGCACGTTCGCGCTCGAACCGGCCCGATAACTCGGCGGCGAAATGCTGCGCATCGGCGGCGGAACCGCCGTTGCCGCAGACCAGCACCCGGCCGCCTGCGCGCAGGGTGTCGGCGAGCCGGTGCACGGCGGTACTGAGATTGGCGAGCTGCGATTCCAGGCTGCGCTGCTTGGCCTCGATGCTCGCGGCGAAATGATGGCGGATGCGATCTTCGATGTTCATGATCGGGAGTTTGCGGCCTTTCAATCGGAGGTGTCGAACGCGGCCTTGATCCATTCGATGTGGTCCTGAGAATCGAGTGCGACGACATCGAAGCGAACCGCCAGACGCGCAAACTGCGGTCTGGTGGCCAGCAGCGCCTGCGCCGCCGCGACGATGCGCGCCTGCTTGCGCGAATCGACCGACTCGGCCGCGCTGCCGAACCCGCGATGCGAGCGCTTGCGTACCTCCACGATCACCAGGGTCTCGCCCTCGCGCATCACCAGGTCCAGCTCGCCGCCGCGCGCGCGCACGTTGCGCTCGACCAGGCTGAGCCCGCGCGCGACCAGATAATCGGCGGCGAGTGCTTCTTCGCGCGCGCCTTTCACGGGTACAGGCGGCCGTCGCGGAACGAGGCGCAGGACAGGTCGCGCGCGATGCGGCCGCCGGCTTCGAGTCGCAATCGGCCGGTGGCGCCGTCGATCGGACGCGCGCCGTCGAGTTCGCCGCGCTGCATCGCCTGCGCCAGACGCAATGCATCCGCGCCCAGCGCGAACAGGCGCGGCTGATCGCGCATCGCTTCGGGGAATTGGTCCTGCGCCTTGGTGCGCGCGTCGGCCCAGCTTCCGCTCGCCGCGATCATCCACGGCATGTCGCACACGCGCAGTCCTTCGAGCTGATCCGTGTTACGGGTGCCTCCCGCGTAGGCCGAGGCGATGGCGTAGGTGGGCAGACGGCGCGCGCGGAAAAATTCGAGTTGCGGCAGCAGGAGCTGCATCTCGGCGTTGCGCGCCGGCGCGAACAGCACCTCGGCGTCGCCGCGCGGTCGCGGCTCGAACTCGCTGTCGCCTCCCAGCGCGGCGTTGATTGCGCGGTGCCGCTGGTTGCTCTGGTCGAGGTTCATCAAATCCTTCAGCGGATCGCTGAAGTCCTGCGTGCCGGGCTTGTAACGCAGGGTTTGCAGGATCTCGCCGCCGTTGGCCGTCATGCCCCGTTCGTACGCCGCCTGCACCCGCGTGCCCCAATCGTTTTCGGGCGCCAGGACCAGCGCGCGTCGTCGGCCCGCGGTGGCGGCGTCCTGCGCCGCGGCGCGCGCCTCGTCTTCGGGTGCCAGGCCGAACTGCAGGGTGCCCTCGACCGGTGCCTCCAGATAATTGAGGGTCAGCCAGGGACGGTCGCCGCGCGGCTGCCGCGCCAGCGCGTACACCGCCTCGCGGGTCAGCGGGCCGACGAAGAATTCCGCGCCCTCGCGCCGCGCCGCGTCCAGGGCCACGACCGCGCCGGACACTTCAGAACCGGTGTCGTAAACGCGCAGCGTCGGTCGTGGCTCAGGCAGCTCGAACCAGGCCGAGATGAAACCTTCGCGCAGCGCCCGACCGCCCGAACCCAGGGGGCCGCCGATCGGCAGCAGCAGGGCGTAGCCGCCCGTGCTGATGGCTCGTGTCGTCATCGTGGGCGCGGCCACGACGGGCGCGATCGCTGGAGCCGCTTGAGGGGGCTTGGCCGGGACGGTCGCCGCGACCTGGATCGTGCGGGTTCGGATCAGCGGCAGCTTTGCGCTACCCGGATGCGCCGGATGGCGCTGCGACCAGGCACCGAGCGCGGCGTCGGTGGGCCCTTGCAACAGAACCACGCCCAGATCCAGCCAGCCGCGCGTCATCGGATCCTGCGCCGGAATCAGCGTCACCGCGCTGCGCGGAATCGGCGTGACGACCAGCCCGTTCCAGATCAGCTCGTGGTTTTCGGCGATGGCACCGGCGGTGCTCAAGTACCGTTCGCGCATCACCAGGCTGCGCACCGCAGCGACCGGATCGCCGAGCGCGAACTGCGCGCGCGCGCGCAACTGCTCCATGCGCGGCGCGAACAAGGGGACGTGCGAGCTGTCCGGCGGCAGCGCGCGGATCACGACCTGCGGCGACTTCCGCTGCAAGCCGATTTCGGCGCGCAGGATCTGGACGCGCGCCAGTTGCGGATCGTGCAGCGAGCCGGCCGGAATGCGCGAGATCAGCGACTCCGCGGTACGGTTGTCGCCGCGTTCGATCGCCTGCTCGGCGGCCGTCACCACCGGCTCCGGGTTGGGCACGGAGCGTCGCGACTGGGCGGTCGCGACACTCGTGGCGGCGAGCAACAGGAGGCAGGCGAGCCAGCGATGGAGGGGGCACATCGATAAAGTATCGCACGCGAAAAATGAGTGGTCCGGCGTGAGCGAATCTGCCGCAGTCAAACCAGGTTGTCTGTACGTCGTGGCGACGCCGATCGGCAACCTCGGCGATCTGTCGCCGCGTGCGCAGGCCGTGTTGTCTGCGGTGGACCGCATCGCCGCCGAGGACACCCGCAACTCCGGCCTGCTGCTATCGCACTTCGGCATCCGCCGCCCGCTGCTGGCGCTGCACGAGCACAACGAGGACGCGCTGTCCGCGAAGCTGGTCGAGCGCCTGCGGCAGGGCGAGTCGCTGGCGCTGGTGTCGGACGCCGGCACTCCGCTCATTTCCGATCCCGGTTTTGCGCTCGTGCGTGCGGCGCGCGAGGCCGGCGTCGAGGTGATCGCGATTCCCGGGCCCTGCGCGGCAGTCGCGGCGCTGTCGATCGCTGGCCTGGCCTCGGATGTTTTCGTGTTCGCGGGTTTCCTGCCCTCGAAGTCCGGCCCGCGACGCGAGCGCCTGGCCGAACTCGCGCGCGAGCCGCGCACCGTGATCGTGTACGAAGCCAGTCATCGCATTGCTGACTGCGCCCATGATCTGGCCGACATTCTGGGCGCGCGACGCCTGTGTCTGGCGCGGGAAATCACCAAGCAGTTCGAGCAGAGCGTGAACTGTGAGGCGCGCGAACTGCCGGCCTGGCTGGAAGCGGACGCCAATCGACTGCGCGGAGAGTTCGTGCTGGTGATCGAGGGGGCGCCTGCTGAAAGCGCGTCGATGCAGGAAGCGGATCGCCTGCTGCGCGCCCTGTTGCCCGAACTATCCGCAGCGCGCGCCGCCAAGGTCGCCGCGACGCTGACCGGCCTGCACAAGAAGGAGTTGTATGCGCGTGCGCTGGTACTCGGTGGGCGTTCGGAGGCGGAGCGCATTTCCGACCCGGAGCCCTAAGGAAAGCCTGCCCGGTTCGAGAATACTCAACCATGACGTTCTCCCGTTCGTTCCATCGAATGCGGCAAAACCGCGTGACCGAACGTGCCCGTAAGACGCTAGCACCGTCAGCTTTCTAACCCTGTCGCGACTTCAAGGCAGTCCCGCAATTCGCTCCACTCATTACGGGCTACGAGCTCTGCTTGCCGACTCAGCTTCTGCAAGACTGGATCAGCCAGATAGAATCAGCGACTCCAAGACAGCATAAGTCCGGCCCTTGGAAAACGAAAAACGAGGGGTACCGCACAGTAGGGCGTCATCGTAATCCTCACAGTGAGGCGTCACCGTAATCCCGTAATCCAAACGCCACAGCTAAAATGGCGCCCTCCGTGATCGGCGCATCGTCGATGCGCAGCGTCAGCCCAATCCCCGAATCGGTTTCGCCCCGAGGAGAGCACCAATATGTATGTCCAGCTTGCACCCCGCTCGAATCCGACATCCACCGTCCGTCTGCGCCTCAACCCCATCGCTGCGGGTCTGGCGTTGGGATTATTTGGAATGCAGGCCGGAACGGCGAACGCCGCCACCATCAACGTCACCACCACGGATGAAAGTAGCGCCACGGCCTGCACGCTCGGCGACGCCATCTCCGCCGCCAATGACGACGCCCCCAAAGGTGGCTGCCCGGAGGTGACATCGGGTTGGACACCATCCTGCTGCCCGCCAGCAGTGTCTTTAGCATCAGCATGCCGCAGGGAGACGAGAACAACGGCCTGCCGTTCTTCACCAGTCAGATCGTGATCCAGGGCAATAGCTCCACCATTCGCCGTGATCCGGGGGCACCCACCGCCTTCCGCGTCCTCGAGGTCCTGGCAGGTGGCATTCTCACCCTGCAACAGACCACGATCAGCGGCGGCGGCGGCAATGACTTCCCTAGCGGCGGCGGCCTCAGCAACTCCGGTGGCACTGTCACGCTGATCAACAGCACGGTGTCAGGAAACAGTGCCTACGGTGGCGGCGGCCTCAGCAACTCCGGCACCGTCACGCTGATCAACAGCACGGTGTCAGGAAACAGTGCCGACTATGGCGGCGGCCTCAGCAATTCCGGCACCGCCACGCTGACCAACAGCACGGTGTCAGGAAACAGTGCCTCCATCCATGGCGGCCTCAGGAACTACGGCACCGTCGCGCTGATCAGCAGCACGGTGTCAGGAAACAGTGCCTACCGTGGCGGCGGCCTCGGCAGTTACTCGGGCGCCGTCACGCTGACCCGCAGCACGGTGTCGGGCAACAGTGCCACGTATGGCGGCGGCCTCACCGCCTTCCACAGCACCATCACGCTGACCCACAGCACGGTGTCCGGGAACAGTGCGGGTCGCATGGGTGGCGGCCTCTACGCCTACCTCGGCACCTTCACGCTGACCCACTGCACGGTGTCGGGGAACAGTGCGGGGAACAGTGCAGGTAACGGCGGCGGCGGCCTCTACACCCGCTTCAGCGGCGTCACGCTCAGTAACAGCACGGTGTCGGGGAACAGTGCGGGTGACCAAGGCGGTGGCCTCTTCTCCAGTAACGACACGGTCACGCTGACCCACAGCACGGTGTCGGGGAATACCTCCGGCGGGGCCAGCGAAATGTACGAGGTCAACAGTACCCTCACCCTCAACCGCAACCTCTTCGGTCACTCGGGCCGGAGCAACGGGTCGGCCTTCTATGGCTTCACCCCCGGCCCCACCGACATCAACGCCACCAGCGACGGTCCCGGAGGCGGCACTGCGCTGACCGCCATCCTCAACCCCACCCTGGCAAACAACGGCGGCCCTACGCGGACCCACGCCCTGGTCTTCGGCAGCCCCGCGGTGGATGCCATCGCTTATGCCGACTGCACCCTTCCCAGCGACCAGCGCGGCATCGCCCGTCCCCAGGGTACTGGCTGCGACATCGGCGCCTTCGAAGCCCGCCAAGGCAACCTGAGGGCCGTCAAGACCGCCAGCAATGCAGTGATCGGCATCGACGGCACCACCACCTTTACCCTCTCCGCCCGCAACCTCGCCCTCACTCCCGACGTTGGCGGCAGCCTCAGCGATACCATACCCAGCAACCTGTCGATCACCAGCGTGACGCCCACTACCACCGGCACCGTCTGCGAGACCGTTGGCAAGCTCGTGTCCTGCACCCTGCCGAGCCTGGCCCTCAACGACGTCGCCTCGGTGGACATTGCCACCACCGGAGACGCTGTCGGTGACGCCAGCAACACTGTCACGGTCAAGACCGGCGCGGATATCGACATCGACCCCACCGACGACTCCAGCACTGCCGCCGTGATGGTGGCTAGCGTTACCGTGGCTCCGACTACAGATACCAAGCTCACGCTGAATCAGCATTGCGTTGTGGCCACGATGACGGACTCCATCGGAACCTTGCTGCCCGGCATCCCGTTCGCGTTTGCGGTCACGGGCGTCAACCCTGCCACCGGCACTGTCAGCACCGGCGCTAGCGGCACCGCGCAGTTCTGTTTCAACGGACCCAACGGAGGAACCGACAACATTAGCGCCAGCTACCTGGGCGTATTTGGGACCGCGAGCGTTTCCTGGACAAAGCGCGACACCACCCTCAAAGCCGACGCGGTACCGGCTGTAATCGTCACCCAGGGCTTGCAGATTCTGATCCGTCTCAGACCCAAGGCCACGCTCATGGACAGCACCGGCAACACCCCGATTGCCGGACGCAGCGTCACCTTCAAGGCCGGTAACAACAGCACCCTGTGCACCGCCACCACCAACGCCAGCGGCGTGGCGACCTGCCAGGCTACTGTGCCCAACACCCTGCGCACCGTTCTGGGCCTGGGCTACACCGCCAGCTTCAGTGGTGATACCAGCTACAAACCCTCCACAACCAACGGCGACTTCCTGGGGTTGTCGCTGTTCTAGCCCTCATTTCTCAGCTCGCGGAGTGCAGTGGGGGGTTAGCGGCTTCATCGCGTAACCCGCCTTCCGCGAGACGGCGGGTTACGGCGCTAGGAGATAAGGGGCCATGTTCGAAGGCAACTGCAAAGCAACTCTCGCTCGCAGCCAGGGTGTCAGGACAGGAAAGGGTCCACCACCGCTACCCCGGTCGGCTCGAAATGCCTGGCGTTGCGGGTGACGACGGTCAAGCCATGCTCAAGGGCGGTGGCCGCGATCATCAGGTCCGCTCCCCCGTGGCCGAGTTGGGCGGACAGGACGCCCCAACGACGCGCAGTGTTGGTGTCTACTGGCAGGATGCGATCCGCGTAGTGATGCAGAAGGCCGTCGAGCCAGGTGGCCAGCGCAGCAGCGAACTGGGGATTGATCGGCCGCTGCTGTGCGATGCCGCGCTCGATCTCGCCGAGGGTGATGACGCTCAGATGCAGGTCCGACGGACGCTGCGCGGAGACCCATTGAACGACGCGCGGGTCACGCTGCCGGCGGCGCAGCTCGGAGAGAACGACGGTGTCAAGCAGGTACATCGGCCAAGGGAGTCGTCCGGCACCGGGTCATAGCGCGAAATCGCGTGGATGTACCTGAGCGCGCTCCAGGGGTAGATCGTCCTGCGGCAGTGCCAGCAGCAACTCCGTGAAGGAGGTCGCGCTATTCCGGTCGAGTTGCCGGAGCCGATCGTATTCTTCCGCCGACAGCACGACCGCCACGGGCTTGCCGCGTCGTGCGACATGTTGCGGTCGGCCCTGGTTCGCCGCTTCGACCACGGCGCTGAAACTGTTCTTGGCGTCTTGAAGCGACCAGCGTTGGGCTTTCATTCGAATCTGTCCAGTTGAACTGGCCAGATGCTAGGAATCGTGACGGGTGGGGTCAAGTGCTGGATCGCGACGGGTCAAATTCCCGGCCACGTTCCCGGACCCACGACGAGATCGTCGGCACGACCAGTTCGGGTCGCTTGGCCCAGGAGAAATGGTCCAGGGCCAGGCCGGCGGTCTCGGCCGCACTCCAGCGCAGGTGGGTGCGATGGCATTTCGGCAGCTTCGCGAGGAGGGCTTCGGTGGCCTTGGCGGGTGCGAGGTGATCGGCTTCGAATCCCAGCGCCAGCACCGGCTTCTGGAGCTGGGCCATGGAAGTTTCATAGTCGTGCTTCGAACCGGCCAGAAGATAACGGCCGTGACGCGCGACGCTCGCCCAGTCGCCGATCACGCCCCTGGCCTCGCGCCCGGCAAAGCCGATGCGCGCGCCGGGATAGTGACCGACGACGCGGCTGATCAGCATGGCGCTTTGCGTCAGGGCGAGGATGCGCAATGCACCGGATCCGTCCCAGGCGTTGAAGTGCACGGTGCCCGCCGCGACGATCACCAGGCCGCGTACGGTCGTCGCATGGCGGCTCGCGTACAGCGCCGACAGTTGCCCGCCCAGGCTGTGCCCGCCCATCCAGAGCGGAGCAAGCGGGAGCCGTTCGCTCAACGCCGCGGCGGCGGCGGGAATATCCAGTTCGACCAGGTGGCGATAGCCGAAATCGCAGGTGCGCGAGGCGCGCAGCGAGCTGGTTTCGATCCCGCGCCAGTCGCAGCTCGCGAAGCTCACCCCGGCCGCGGCCATCGCCTCGCCGATTCGCGAGTAATAGCGCGCCCGCGTGCCCATCGCAGGCATGAACAGCAGCAGCGGCGAAGCAGGATCAGCGGATGAGTGAAGCATCGCGCCGGAACGATGACCGTCGGCGGCAGCGACTTCAAAGCTCTGGACGCTCACGTCGCCGCGCCACCACTGGCATCCGCCGCCGCGCGCATCACCGCGCGCGCCTTGCTCATCGTCTCATCCCACTCCGACTGCGGCACCGAGTCGGCGACCACGCCGCAGCCGGCCTGCACGTGCAACTGGCCGTCCTTGATCACTGCGGTGCGGATGGCGATGGCCATGTCCCCAAATGTATGCCCGCCGTCCCCGCCCAGGTACCCCCGAGCGGAGCTCACGACGTCACCCCACTGGCATCCGCCGCCGCGCGCATCACCGCGCGCGCCTTGCTCATCGTCTCGTCCCACTCCGATTGCGGCACCGAGTCTGCGACGACGCCGCATCCGGCCTGCACGTGCAACTGGCCGTCCTTGATCACCGCGGTGCGGATGGCGATGGCCATGTCCATATTTCCATCCCAGCCGAGATACCCCACCGCGCCGCCGTAGATGCCGCGCTTGACCGGCTCCAGCTCGTCGATGATTTCCATCGCCCGCACCTTGGGCGCACCCGAGAGCGTGCCGGCAGGGAAGGTCGCGGCCAGCGCATCCAGCGCATCCAGGCCCGGCTTGAGCCGGCCGGTGACGTTGCTGACGATGTGCATGACGTGGCTGTAACGCTCGATCACCATCTTCTCGGTCAGCCTGACGCTGCCGACTTCCGCCACCCGACCGACGTCGTTGCGGCCCAGGTCGATCAGCATCAGGTGCTCGGCGAGTTCCTTGGGATCGGCCAGCAGCTCGTCTTCCAGCGCGCGATCCTCCTCCGGCGTCTTGCCGCGCACGCGCGTGCCGGCGATGGGTCGCACCGTGACCTCGCCGTTTTCGGCGCGCACCAGGATCTCCGGTGAGGAGCCGACGACGTGGTGATCGTCGAGATGCAGACAAAACAGATA
The DNA here is from genome assembly GCA_052387695.1 of Panacagrimonas sp. Classification (GTDB taxonomy): domain Bacteria; phylum Pseudomonadota; class Gammaproteobacteria; order Nevskiales; family Nevskiaceae; genus Panacagrimonas. The sequence goes on from JBQTIX010000083.1 coordinate 30,423, forward strand.
GGGCGAGGGATTGAGCCGCCGCAGCGCGCGGTACAACTCGACCGGTTCGGCCGTGAACGGTGCGGACAGCCGCTGCGAGGGCACCGCCTGCATCACGTCGCCGGCGGCGATGTAGTCCTTGATGCGCGCCACGCCTTGTTTGAACGGCTCTTCGCCGAAGCTGGAGACGAATTCCGGCGCCTTCTGTCGGGCCGGTTTGGCGGCGGCGGGTTCGCTGGCTTCGGCGAGCAGGCGCTCGATCGCATCGAGCCGCTTCTCCGCACGTGTCACATCCGCCGTGGACGATGGATCGGCATGCACGACCAGCGTCAGCGTGGCGCGCTGCGAATCGAACACGACCAGTTCGTCCGACAGCATCAGCAGCACGTCGGGCGTGCCCAGCGGGTCCGGCTTGACGCATTTCAGGCGCGGCTCGAAGTAGCGCACACAGTCGTAACCGAAATAGCCGACGAGTCCGCCCGAGAAACGCGGCAGCGCCGGATTGGGCTCGACGCGGATACGGTTGGCGTGCAGACGCAGCCAGCCGATCGGATCGGTCGTTTCAAGCTTCAGGACGGTTCTGCCGTCCACCGTCACCGTGACCCGTTGCCCGCTGATGCGCAGCACTTCGCGCGCGGGCAGTCCGATGAAGGAGTAGCGGCCCCAGCGCTCTCCGCCGTGCATCGACTCCAGCAGGTAGGAGTACGGACGGTTGCCGAGCTTGAGATAGGTGGCGACCGGACTCAGCAGGTCGCCGGGAAGTTCGCGCGTGAGCGCGATGCGGTTGTGATTAGGGGTCATGATGGGGAATCGGGAACTTGGAGCAAGGAGGAATCGTCGTGCAGTCCGACGCGCGTTCAGGACGCCAACGCCAGAGCTGGCATGGCGTCGCGGCGTGCCGCGCGATCGACGATGACGATTCCCGGTTTCCCATTCCCTATCCCGACGCTTGTGTACCGCTGGTTCAGGCGAGCGCGATCTGTTCGCGCATCGCCGCGATTGTAGGCGCGTAGTCCTTCGCGCCGAAAATCGCAGAGCCGGCAACGAAGGTATCGGCTCCCGCCGCGGCGATCGCGCGGATGTTGTCGGTCTTGACCCCGCCGTCGATCTCAAGGCGCACCTCCCGACCCGATTCGGCCATGTAACGGTCCAGCAATGTGCGCGCCTGCGCCAGCTTCACCAGCGCCGAAGGCAGGAAGGACTGGCCGCCGAATCCGGGGTTGACCGACATCAACAGCACCACGTCGATCTTGTCGAGCACGTAGGTCAGCACGTCCAAAGGTGTCGCCGGGTTGAACACCAGGCCCGACTTGCAGCCCGCGTCGCGGATCGCCTGCAGGCTGCGGTCGATGTGCCGGGTGGCCTCCGGGTGGAAGGTGATGATGTCCGCGCCGGCCTTGGCGAAGAGCTGGGCCAGCGCATCGACCGGCTCGATCATCAGGTGCACGTCGAGGGTGGCCTTGATGCCGTACTTCCTCAGCGCCTCGCAGACCGCCGGACCGAAAGTCAGGTTCGGCACGTAATGGTTGTCCATCACGTCGAAGTGCACCCAGTCGGCGCCGGCGGCGATGACACTTGAGACGTCTTCGCCCAGCCGCGCCAGGTCGGCGGAGAGGATGGAGGGGGCGATCAGCGGTGGGAGTTTGGAGCGTGGCATGGGCACAGTCTGAGGGTCGGCTCGTGCAGGCTCAAGGTCGGGTGAGGCAATATCCAATTCGGGTCCACGATTTGATCGTCAGGCGCCTCAAAGGATGAACGCGAAGCTCTTTCAGGTTTTGGTTATGACGCTGTGAGCGACCTTCGCGGCGGCTGTCGAACCGATTATCCGCTTTGATCGAGACACAGCCAAACCGATCGATGTCCCCGAACTGCACTTGGACTTGAGCGAGTTCGGAGACATGAGCGCTGACGAGATAAGGGGATTCCGAGCGGACCTCAATGGGGACGGAGTTAAGGAATACTTCATCCGATCTCCGGAGTTATTTTGTGGCACCGGTGGTTGCGGCTACGAGATCTTCGACGGGCAGTCGAAGCATCGGATTGCCTCACTGTTCGGGAACCCCATGTTCGTCCACCCCCGAAAGATCAACGGGTGGCCCGTGTTGACCGTCTACAGTCATCACAACGCAGATTCAGGCTCCTACACAACCTATGTCTTTGACGGCAAGGCATACGTAGAAGCCTCATCGGTATTCCTATCGGGGGACTCTGTTAGAAGTCTGTTCGATTCGCTGCAGGACCACGAGTTACGGGAGCCGAATCGATGAGGGAAGTCTCGTCGGTGTCGCGGCAAGTCGCGACGCTTTGTTCCGCGACTTCTTGATTAGCTGGCGTAGCGTGCGCTCCGCGCACGATCTCTCTTGCCGCCCATCGGAGTGTTTATGGTGCGCAGTGCGCACCATACGTCGCGGGGGCGGCGCCATTGGCGGAGCCTGCGTTTTCGTAACGGCTATCGCCTGCTGCCGTGCCGGTCGCCGCCAGCGTACTCACTCGCCTCGGCGAGGCGCACCCACAACGCGCGCCAATCGCGCCATTGCTCGGGGGTCAGGACCGCTGCGATATCGTGTTCGAAGGACGCTTGTTCGAGCCATTGCTGTTGCGTCACCGCGGCGGCTCGTTCAGACAGGCCGGCGACCTGGGACAGGAACGCCTCGTCGGTTCGATTCAACCCATTCCACTGATCGGTGATTGCGACCCGCTGATTGGCGAGCGCGACCAGCTCAGGGTTGTGGCGGTCGTACGCCGCCAGAAATTTCGCCCGCTGATCGTCTGTCGCCTGAATTTCTCTCAGCGCGAACAGTGCGGCCTTCTCCGATATCCCGTCGAAGGAACCGGGTCGATAGGTCGCGGGTGCGCTGGCGCAGGCCGAAAGCGCGACGGCGAAAAACAACGCGATTATCGAGAGCCGGGTCGGATGCGCTGATTGAGGGTACGGGGGAGGGGTGGACATGGATCGGTTGCTCTGGGCGAGCGCTGATCTTACGGCCGTAAGCGGGTGCGGCCGGACACCGCGGGTGCCCGTCACAGCATCTGCTGCTGCGCCGGATCGGCCTCCCACTCGAACTTCGGCAGGGATTCGCGGAACGCGCGTTCAATCTGTTCGCCCCAGGCTTTCTTGAGCGCCGCGTAGTAGGGCGTGTCCAGGTCCATGCGCAGCTTGTGGGTGATGCGCAGGGCGTCGGTGGGCAGGATCGCAAGGTCCAGCGGCGGGCCCACGGTGAGGTTGGACTTCATCGTGGAATCCAGGCTCACCAGCGCGCACCGCGCCGCTTCTTCCAGCGAGATGTGGGTGCGGATGATGCGGTCGAGAATGGGCTTGCCGTACTTGCTCTCGCCGACCTGCAGATAGGGTGTTTCGGGTGAGGCGGAGATGCAGTTGCCCTCGGGGTAGATCAGGTACAGCGCCGGTTCCTCGCCGAGAATCTGCCCGCCCAGTATCAGGGTGGTGCGAAAGTCCACGTTGGCCTGGCCGGCCTGTGCCGCCGATTCGCGTTGCGCGCGGACCGACAGGTTGCCCACGTATTCGGCGGCGTCGTACATGTGCCGCACCGCGGCAAGACTGTGCGGCGCGTCGCGGTTGTTGTTGTCACGGCGGATGGAATTCAGCACCCACTGCGTGGTGGCGAGATTGCCGGCGGACAGCAACACGAACACGTACTCGCCGGCCTTCTCGATGACGTGCAGCTTGTTGTAGGTGCGCACATCGTCGACCCCCGCACTGGTGCGGGTGTCGGCGGCGAAAACCAGGCCGTCGTCAACCTTGATGGCGCAGCAGTAAGTCATTGCGAGGTGTCAGGAAATGAACCGGTAGAGTACCCGAGGGAGGCGCCCGCTCGCAGCAAGTTGCACGCCACTGCGGTTGTTGCGCTGCGGCATCGCAGTCAAACTGCCGGGATGAATTCTGCGGCGCCTTCATCCCGATCCCCATCCCGATCCGACTTCATCCGCGTGCGCGGTCTGCGTTATCACGTGCGCGTGTGGGGCCCGCGTGAAGCGCCTCTGCTGCTGTTGGCACATGGCTGGATGGATGTGTCCGCGACTTTCGATCCGGTGGCGCGCCTGCTCGCGCAGGACCTCCAGGTGCTGATCCCGGACTGGCGGGGCTTCGGGCATACCGAGTGGCCGCAGGATGGTTACTGGTTTCCGGACTACGTTGCTGACCTCGATGCGATCGTGGAGCACTACGCGCCCGGTCAGACGGTCCTGCTCGCCGGCCACAGCATGGGTGCGCAGGTCGTGAGCCTCTATGCGGGGCTGCGTCCGCAGCGCGTGAACAAGCTCGCGATTCTGGACGGCCTGTTCCTGCCGGACTCGGACGTGGGCACAACGCCGAGCCGCTTTGCCAGGTGGCTCGACGAAATCAGATCGCCAGCCGCCGCGCCCTCGTACGACTCGTTCGAGCAGCTCGCAAGCCGCGTGCAGGCGCGTCACCCGAGCCTGAGCGCCGAGCGCAGCGCTTTCATCGCGCGTAGCTGGGGCCGGCAGGACGATCATGGGCGGGTGTGGCTAATGTCCGATCCGCGGCACTTGCGCAGCATGCCGCGGCCTTATCGCCAGGCCGAGTCCGATGCCATCTGGGCGCAGATCACGGCCGAGACGCTGTTCATCGACGGCGGGGCATCGCCGTTCTCGAAGTCGATGCCCGCCGACGAGACTGCGCGCCGTCGCGGCCTGTTCCGACAGCACCGCCAGACCACGATCGCAGGTGCCGGCCACATGCTCCATTTTGAGGCGCCCGAGGCGCTGGCCCAGGCCCTTGCCGGGTTTTTCATCGACTGAAAGCCATGCGCGACTACTCCGACGAACCCTATACCGCGGCCGATTTCGACGGTCCCAGCAAGACGCAGCGCAAGCGCGAGATGCACGACTTGCAGGACCTCGGCACCGCCCTGTTGTCGCTGCCCGCGGCGCGGCGCGATGCCATCGAAATGGACGAACGCCTGCGCGAAGCCTTGAAGCTGCACGGCCGCATGCCCACCCGCGAGGCCAAGCGCCGACACATGCAGTACATCGGCAAGCTGTTGCGCGACACGGATTCGGAGCCCGCGCGGCGGGCGCTTGCCGCCTTTCACGCCGGCGACGCCCGTGTGCTGCAAGAAACCGAACGCTGGCGTGACCTGCTGCTGGCCAGCGACGGCGCGATGACCGATTGGATCAGGACCTATCCGGATTGCGACGTTCAGGCGCTGCGTGTGCTGATCCGCAACACCCGGCGTGAGATGGCCAGCGATCAAGGTGCCGGCCCGGACCCCGCCGCGTCGATGGGCAAGGGACGCGCCTTTCGCGAGCTGTTCCAGAAGCTGCGTGCGGTTCTCCTGCAGGCGGCCGAAACCAGCCCGGATTCATGGCAGATGCGAATGCAGGTGCACCCGGAGTGAGCGGTGGCGCATCGTGAAATTGCCGGACTACCCGGTCGTCGAGGCGATCCCGGAACTCAGGCGCGCGCTGTCCAACCCGGGTTGCGCGGTCCTCTCTGCCCCGCCCGGTTCGGGCAAGACCACGCTGGTTCCGCTGGCGCTGCTCGACGCCCATTGGCTTGCCAGCAAGCGCATCGTGATGCTGGAACCGCGGCGCGTCGCGGCGCGTGCCTCGGCCGCACGCATGGCGCAACTGCTTGGCGAAAAAGTGGGCGAGACGGTGGGGTACCAGATTCGGTTCGAGCGGCGCGTCTCGGATCGCACGCGCATCGAGGTGGTGACTGAGGGACTGCTCACGCGGCGTTTGCAGTCCGATCCCGAACTGCCCGGCGTGGGCCTGGTGATCTTCGACGAATTCCACGAGCGCAGCCTCGACGCCGACCTCGCACTGGCGCTGACGCTCGATGCACGTGCCAATCTGAATCCGGAACTGCGCATCCTGGTGATGTCGGCGACTCTGGAGACGCAGCGCGTGTCGAAGCTGCTGGGTGATGCGCCCATCGTCGAAGCGGCCGGACGCCTGTTCCCGGTCGAGATTCGGTATCGCGCGCCGCCGCCATCGAAACGATTGGCCGATGCCGTCGCGGAGGGGGTCTTGGCGGCGCTGACGGAAACGCCGGGCGATGTCCTCGCCTTTCTCCCCGGCGCGCGCGAGATCCGCGATGCGCAGGCGCGGCTGGAGACTCGTGCGGGAGTGGCTGTTTATCCGCTCTACGGCGAACTGTCGTCGGAGGCGCAGGATGCGGCCTTGCGACCGGACGCGCAGAGGCGGCGCAAGCTGATCCTCGCCACCAACATCGCGCAGACCAGTCTCACCGTCGAGGGCGTCACCGCCGTGGTCGATGGCGGTTACCAGCGGGTGGCGCGGTTTGATCTCGGCGCGGGTGCGAATCGGCTGGAGACGCTACGCGTGTCGCGTGCGGCTGCGGACCAGCGTGCAGGCCGTGCCGGTCGGCTCGGTCCGGGTGTCGCTTACCGTCTCTGGAGCCAGGATCAGCAGGGCGCGCTGGCGGCGCACGATACGCCGGACATCCTGGCCGCCGATCTCACCCGCTTCGCGCTGGAACTGGCGGCTTGGGGCGTGAGCGATCCTGCCGAGCTTGCACTGCTCGATACGCCGGCTGCGCCGAGCTGGGCCTATGCCCGCGAGTTGCTCACGGGGCTCGGTGCGGTGGACGCCGTGGGCCGCATCACTGGCCACGGTCGCGAGTTGGGGCGCCTGCCGACTTCGCCGCGCCTGGCGCACCTCCTGTTGCGAGCCCAGGCCAGCGGCGATCCTGAAACCGGTGCCTGGCTGGCCGCCGCGCTCGACGAGCGAACGGATGGGGGCGGGACCGACCTGACCGAGCGCGTCGCGCGTCTGCGCGCGGGGCAGGGCGAGCCCAACCCATTGCGACGTGTGCGCGAGGCGGTGCGACAGTTCCTGCGATTGCTCGGAGCGCGCGAAGGGGGGCGGTCATCGGGCAACGCCGACATGGCGCGCCTGGTCGGACAAGCTTTCCCTGAGCGTCTCGCACGTCGGCGCGAGGGATCCGCACGCGAATCTGCCGCGGGTGCCCGCGCGGTGCGTGAAGTGGCGTACCTCTGTGCCGATGGTGGCGAAGCGCGCCTGCTGGAAACCGATCCGCTGTCGCGGCAGGAATGGTTGGCGATCGCGCATTGGGACCCCGGTGGTGCCCGCCGGATCCGGCTCGCTGCCGCGTTGGACGAGGCCGCGGTCCGGTCCGATCACGCGGCGCGAATCCGGCGCGAGCCGCAGGTCCGCTGGGAGGCGCAGCAGGAGATCGTACTGGCCGAGGAGCAGGAGCGAATCGGCGCGCTGGTGTTGTCGGCGCGACGTCTGGCCGACCCCGGCGACGCCGGACGCGACGCCATGGTCGCCGGTATCCGCAGTCTGGGACTGGGCTGCCTGCCATGGACAGCAGATGCACGGGACTGTCAGGCGCGACTGCTGTCCCTGCGCGAATGGCAGCCCCAAGCCGACTGGCCGGACGTGTCGGACGCGCATCTGGAGGCGACCCTGGAAGACTGGCTCGCGCCGTTTCTCGACGGCGTGACGCGGCGTGCCCATCTGGCGAGCCTCGATCTCGCTTCGATCTTCAACGGCGCGATTCTGGACCACGACGCGCAGCGAAAACTTGCGCGTCTTGCGCCCCCTCATCTGATCGTGCCGTCCGGACTGCGTCATGCACTGCGCTACGAGCCTCCCGGTCCACCGGTGCTGGAGGTAAAATTGCAAGAGATGTTCGGCTGCCTGGAAACTCCCACGGTCTGCGACGGGCGTATCAAGGTGGTATTGCACCTGCTGTCTCCGGCGCGGCGGCCGGTGGCGGTGACGCAGGACCTAGCGGGGTTCTGGGCGCGCAGTTATATCGAGGTGCGCAAGGATCTGCGCGGCCGCTACCCGCGACACCCCTGGCCGGACGATCCGCACCAGGCAGCGGCCACGCACCGTGCGAAGCCGCGCGGCACATAGATCGCGCGGCACATAGATGTTGACGCAAGCCGATCGCATCCCGAGAATACGCGGCCCAATTGGCAGGGTACGTTTGCGGAGGGGTACTCAAGCGGCCAACGAGGGCAGACTGTAAATCTGCTGACTTATGTCTACGAAGGTTCGAATCCTTCCCCCTCCACCAGCCGAATCTTCAGTCCAAGCGGGTGTAGTTCACAAGCGGGTGTAGTTCAATGGTAGAACTTCAGCCTTCCGAGTTGAGAGCGTGGAATTGCGAGACGCCCTTCACCCGCGAGGGTTTTGGCAGGTGCGCTGTTCGCGAAGCGGGTGTAGTTCAATGGTAGAACTTCAGCCTTCCAAGCTGATAGCGTGGGTTCGATTCCCATCACCCGCTCCAGCTTCAGCGGTAAAAAGCTTCAGAGAAATGCCCTCATAGCTCTAGTGGTAGAGCGCGCCCTTGGTAAGGGCGAGGTCATCAGTTCGAATCTGATTGAGGGCACCAACAACCAAGCAGGCGCCAGTCGTGATGGCGACTGCTGCGCAAGCTTCAGGCATTGGCAGGCGCGGGAGGCTGTGTTATCTCGAACCGCTAATAGCCAAGGCTTCACCGTCATACCATCGATAAGGACCGACTGAGTAACCGAAAATGGCCAAGGAAAAATTCGAGCGTGCCAAGCCGCATGTCAATGTGGGGACCATTGGGCACGTGGATCATGGCAAGACCACGACGACGGCGGCGCTGACCAAGATATCGGCGGACAAGTTTGGCAAGA
>JBQTIX010000084.1:0-10963 GCA_052387695.1 Panacagrimonas sp.
CCGACGGAGTCGGTGACCACTTCGACGCTGTGCAGGGCATCTTCGTGGTAGTACTCGGCCCTGCGATAGCCGGTGCCGTTGATGAGGCCGCGGATGCGGGTGCCGATGAGACGGTCGCCGACGTACAGCGGATGGCGGAATTCGGTGGTGATGCTGCCGTCGGCATTGGTGCGCTTGGTGCGCTCGTAGCCGCGATCAACATAGACGGTGTCCCAGGTCTGGCCGTTCTGGGTCTCGGTTTTGGTGATGCGGTTGCGGTCGGGGCCGTACTGGTAGCTCACCCGGTCGCTGCCATCGCCCAGGGTCAGCGGCAGATTGGCGGAACTCCAGGTGAGGGTGCGGGCACCGGCGTTGAGGGTGTTGCCGTTGGCGTCGTAGCCGTAGCTGCCGATGCTTGCGATCGAGGACAGGCGCTTGCGACTCGTGGCGCCGGTCAGCGGCTGGTCGACGTAGGTGTAGGTGCGCGCCGTTCCGTTCTGGGTGCGGCTGAGGATGTTGCCAGCGGGGTCGTAGTCCCAGGCGAGGGTCTTGTTGAGTGCGGTGTAGGACGGATGACTGATCCGGGCGGTCTTGAGCTGGTCGAGGGCGTCGTAGCTGTAGTCGGTGTTGATGCGGACGTTGTGGTCCCAGCGGTACTGGACGTTGTCGGCGGCGTCGTAGTCGTAGCCCACGTCCTGGATGTCGGCATCGTTGCTGCCGCTGCCGGAAAAGGTCGAGCCGCCGGTTTTTATTTCCAGCAGATGACCGGTCGCCGGGTCGTAAGTGCGGCGGGTGAGCAGACCGTTGCCGAGCAGTTCCTGGGTCACGCGGCCTTCCGCATCGACTTCGTCGGCGCGCCACCAGATGACGTGGGTCGAGTCGCCAGTGTTGCTCTGCAGCATCGCAAGCTGGGATTGCAGCCTATCGAGCTCTGCATTGGTCTGGTCGAGCTCCCGCTGGGCGGACGCCTCGTCGGCTCTAGCTTGCGTGGCCTCTGCGAGCAGCGCGTTGAGCTGAGCCTGCACCGGCGCCAGTATCTGCTGCTCCCTGGCATCGGCATTGCTGTACTGGGTCTGCATCGCTGCGCGGTTGCTTGCCGCTGTACCCTCGTACTGCACGGCCGCGTTTACGAAGTGCTGCGCATCCTCGATCAGTTGGGCTTGCCGGGCTTCCAGCAGCGCGATCCAGTGCGTGGTCTGGGTGTAGGGCTTGCTCTCCAGTGCGGCGTAGAAGTCGGCATAGTCGTACAGACGATCGGCGTCGCCCCTGAAGTCCGCGGCAGCGGCCCGGGCGCTGACCATCTGGCTTTTATAAGTCGCGGCCAGAATTCTCGCGTCCTTGATGTACTTCTGGTCGGCTGCACTGGCATTTCCAAGCGTCGCAGCTTCCAGGCTTGCGGCATCTGCTTCGAGCTCGACGGCGGCCGTCTGATAGTCGAGCACGTCCTGCGACAGGCTCGCGGCAGCGGCCTGATACATCGGCAGGAGGGCGAGGATTTCGTCGATCCGCGCCTCCAGCGCGCCTTCGTTGTAGACCTGATTGGCAGGGTCAATGGGACTGCGCAGCGCCACCAGATACCCGCGTTCGTTGTAAAAATTCTCCAGGTCGAAGTTACCTGGATGAGAGACCGTCGAGACGCGGTTCTGTGCGTCGTAAGCGATCGTCTTGGTGAAGGTCTCGGTGACCCCGGCGGTGCGCAACGTCGTCCGGACCTGCCAGGGAAGCGATTCGGCGTTGTACGAGAAAGTCTGCACGTAGCCGTTCTGCCCTTGCACCGTCGTCGGCCGGCCCTTGGCAAAGCTGCCTTGGTCATAAGTCCAGATGGAGGTTTGCGCGTCACCCGGGTCGCGCCGCCAGCTCATGCGACCGAGCCGGTCGTAGCCCAGGGTGGTGATCTGCTGCTTGGCGTCTTTCTGCCATTCGAGTTCGCCGAAGCTGTTGTAGCGATACTCCCAGCGGCCCATATGGGGGTCTAGCATGGCTTTCTTGCGACCCTGGGTGTCGTACTCGATGATCGTGGCCTGGCCGATCGCGTCTACCGTCCTGATGAGATTGCCGATGGCGTCGTATTCGTGATCGACCGAGGACATGCCGGAGTCTTCGATGCGGGTGGTTCGACCGAAAGGGTTTCGGATTTCGGTCCTCACCCGGCCCAGCGGGTCGGTGACGGTGGAGGTGAGACCGTCATATCCATAGCGGGTGATGGATCGGCTGCCGTCGGGGCCGGGCGCTTCGAGTTCTTTCAGGCGTCCGCGCCCGTCGTAGGACGAATTGATCGGCGCGCCATAGCCGGCATCAAATGCCGGTCGCCGCGCTTCGACGACCCGACCCTGCTCATCGTAGCGGGTGTCCTCGTAGGTCCAGTTGCCCTTCAGCGCCAATGTCTGCTTGCGCACGGTACGGCCGAGCAAATCCTGGAAGACGATGGACGATCCTCCGGAAGAGTCCTCCGTGGTGATCTTGTGAACGGCGTTCGGCGCCTCTCCTGGAGCGGCGTCGGCATAAGCCCAAGTAGTCGAGATCACCTTATGCGATTGGCCGATCTTACGTCCCAGAACATCGTATTCGGTACTGACGGTCAGACCGTTGGCATCGGTCGCAGACACCACGCCGCCGTGAGCCAGACTCAGCATCTGCACGGACACATGCCCTTCGGCGTTCGTCGTCGTGGTTTGCAGGGTGTTGCCGGTTGCCGGCAACACCGTGGTGTTGAGCGTGACCCGTGCTGCACGAGCGGTTCCGTCGTTGCCGGAGCCGGACACCGTCACGCTGGCCTTGTGACCGTAGTCGTCATAGGTGTACTCGGTCAGGAGCCTGTCCGCAGGATTCTGCGCCAGAGGTTCGATGGTCTCCGATTTCAACAAGCCGGCATGAGTCTCAGCTTGCCCGTAGTACGTGAAGGACGAGGTTTTCGTGATCGTTGGAACATCGGTGGCCGAATGCTCGACGCTGGTCTGGCTCAAGCGACCCAGAATCCATGAAGCGGTATCTGCAGGCAGGTACTGATTGCGAGTGATCTTCGTCGACACGAAGCTGCTGGATGGATCGCGCGTGGTGACGCTGACGGTGCCGAAATTCCCATAAGAATCGGGTGGGCTGTACGCGGTGGCGGTAATGACGAGTGGGTTGCCGCTTTCGTCGTAGCTCGTTTCCGTCGAGGACTGCACGTACGGGAATGCCACTCCTGCATATTGCGCCGTGGGCATCAGCGACTGTTCGATCGTTTGCAGCCGGGTGCCATCGCGCAGATAGCTGTCCTTGCGCAGCACCATGCCTGTCTTCGGCCAGGCCGTTTCAAATCGGGTGATCTCGTAATCGCCGGTCAGCAGATCACGTACGGTCTCGGACTCGAATCCCTGAACCCCTCGGCCATGCAGGTCCATCCGCAGGTTGAAGTACTGATACTGGGTACCTCGCATCTGGCTGGGGTCGCCAGCGCCGTGCGTCGACCAGACCTCGTGCACGAGCCAGATCGGCACGGCCACGGTCGGGTTGGGATAGATCGACGTGCCCGCCGTGTGTCCGGCCTCGGCTTGAGCGAAGGACCGGTAATCGATCCTGATCCGCGCACCGTTGCCGGACGTGATCACGGCGATGGTCTCCGGCTGAGCGGCGTCGCCGCTGGCGTAGGCGTTATTGAAATTGGAGGCACCCGCGACGCGAGCGGAATACAGCATCGAAACAGCGCTGCCGCTGATTCGGCTCGCGATATCGATCAGCCCGTCGCCGTTGAAATCTCCCAGATGGGTCTCGTAGTGACGCTGTCCCCAGGTGATGGAAGTCGCCGGATCGAACTGGGAGAATCCGCTACCGCTTTGCTGTTGCACTCTCAACATGTTGTTCGAGCGGGTGACGATGTCGGCTCGACCGTCGCCGTTGTAGTCGAAGCACCAGGTCCAGTCTTTCTGTGAATCCGCAATTCCCGAAACCAGCGATCGGGTATATGCCGCTATGCCCCTGCCGGAAGGCGGATATACATTCAGGGCGGCACTTCCGTTCAGAATCATCCCCACCTCGGACAGACCATCGCCGTCGAAATCCGCGAGCCAGCGCAGACGCGCATCGCCGATCGGGATGTTGCTGTAGCTCGATATGAAGGTTCTGGTCCTGGGGTCGGCGATGTTGTAGCTGACGAAGCCGGTCGTGCTGGAGGCGCTGCCCGAGTACCAGTCCACAGCCGCGAAATCCGTGATGCCGTCACCGTTGATGTCACCGGAGAAATTATCCTTGGCTTCGCGACCCAAAGGTCCACAGGACAACGTCGCACAGGTCACCGCCCATTGGCTTCCTGCAAAGCCGGCGTCCGTCTTCAGCAGAACCGTGGGGATGAAGTCCTTGAAGGTGACGATGTCGGCGCGACCGTCTCCGTTCATGTCGGCGACGAAGCTCGTGGCAGCCGGTCCCCAGATGAACGCGGCCGCGCCGGGCGACATGGCTGGCGCGATGGTGGAGTCCGTAAAAAAACCGTTTCGCGCATATTTGATCTGTACGGCGTTGCCGTTGGGATAGGCGAAGTCGGTTCTGCCGTCGCCATCGAAATCACCCGTGAGAAGCCGGTCTGCGCTCGGCCAGTTGTTGCTCGCCGTCCAGTCTGTTGCCTGGAAACCGCCGTAAGGCTTCGCCAGATTCACATGGACGCCGCTGCGGTCCGGCGAGGCGATGTCCGTGAGTCCATCACCGTTGAAGTCTCCCGTCCGCACAAGCTCCTGGTCACCCCAGGACCCGCCGGTGCCGACACTCTCGCTCCAGAACGCAATGTTGCTCTCGTTCCACGCGAAGGTGGTCGGAGGAAGACAGTGTTCAATGCCGTCCTTGTAGCCGCATTCGGTGATCGACTTGATGATGTCCGCGCCGGTGCGAGCGAGAACTCCATAGCTGAGTTTATAGATGCGAACTGGAGCATCACGCACGTTTGTGGTGATCGTCTTGAGGCGCTGGCTGCGTTCCATTCGGTAGCCGGCGGCTTGGTAATAGCTCTTCGCCGAGTTGAGCCCGTACCCAAAGACGACCGACGCCTGCGGCTCCGCGCCGATCCGATCGTTGCCCGTGTATTGGATACTGCTGATCAAGGTCTCCGGCGATGAGCCCGCGACGGCGGCGGGACGCCAGTAGTTGAACAGGATGGTGTTCTGTGACGCGTCGCTGATCTTGTTGACGAACCAGGCGACCGCCGGGCTTCCTGCTGCTGTGAAGTCATGTGAGCGAGCGCTCGGTACTTCGCCGTACCGCAGTTTCTGTCCGGCCTTGGTCTTGACAAGAAACGAGCTGGGAACCGCCTGCCAGCCACCGACCGTTACGTTTGCGAAAGTATTGATCTCGGTCCGCTGCACGAGGTTCGACGAACCATGAATGCCGGCAACTGCAAGCAGACGTTGGCCGTCCAGGCAGAATCGCTGGTCCACTGGCGCCATATCCTTGCTGGCGGCAAGATATGCATCGTCCTGAGCGATCGTCTTCGGGCACAGGGTCACAGCGGACAGTCCGGACAGCGACCAACCGAGGCCGAGTGGTCCGTCGCCACCGTTGCTGTTGTAGGTCAAAGACAACTCGGGTTTCATTTCGCCCAAGCCCGGCGGGAGACTCAGCGGGATCGAGTACGTCGCACCACCGCCCTGGACGGCAAACTGACCTGCGGTCGAACCCGCGAGGTCAGCAGCCTGATTCAGCATGGAAGTGCCGGACAGCAGCGCGAAAGCGAGCCTGCGCGAAGCGCGCATGAAGGAGAGCATGGAAGAATCCAGTGGAGGGTGGTGCTACGGTGCCGTCTTGGGTCTTCCCGCCTTCAGTGCGGCGACGGCTGCTGCACTGCCTTCTCTACGGCGGATTTCCCGTACGCGACGAACCTGCTCCAGAGCCAGAGCGCCCTGTCGATCCCGGGCTTCGATCCGACGGAGTTCGGTGGGATCTGCGAGTTTGGGCATGGGTCCCAACTTCTCGCGCGCCATGTCGTCAACGCGCTCCATCCCCATGGCGTTGTCGTTGACGTCACTGCGTTCTGGCGTGACGTCGGAAGCGTCAAGTCGATGACGCAAGGGATCGTTGCGCAGGCTCGTCTGAGCGCCAGGCTGTGCCGATCGGAGCGCGGCGAGAGTCGCCAAAACGGTCAGAAATGCGGTGACAACGATGATCCATCGTTTCGACCGGTTCAAGAAATTCGTCATGGCTCTAGAAGCGACGCGACAACCCTGAACGCAGGCCGCACGCATTGAACAACGCGAGTGAAATGCGCGTGGCTTCGTCCGACGAACCCTATGATTGCTGCGCCTCCACTCCGAGGCGAGAGATGGGCCTTACGCCCTACGCGGCGAGAATATTATTCGCACACGCGCCGAAGCACGTGCCCGCTGATGCGCTTCCGGATCGCCGCTGATCGGACGAAGAATTTGACGATCATCTGTGGGCGGTCAGCTTGTCGATCAGACAGATCCTACGGGTCTCGTAACGACTTCCTACTTCGCCGGCACCGCCCCATCCATCTCGGTGAACAGCGACAAATCCACGCCCTCGCCGACCAGCAGATCCTTGCGCTCGACAAACCGCGGCTTGACCCACCACACCAGCAGCGGCAGCACCAGCAGGGCCATGACCATGTTGATCGACATGATCACCATCAGCAGCAGGCCCATGTCGGCGACGAACTTCAGACCCGACAGGAAATACCAGGGCAGAATCCCCACGGTCATGATGGTCGCGGTGAACATAATCGCCTTGCCGGTGGTGCGCAGCGCGGTGGTGATCGCCGCGGCCCAGTTGTGTTCGTGCGCGTGGTATTCCTCGCAGATTCGCGACAGCAGATAGATCCCGTAATCGATGCCCACGCCCACGCCAATGGCAGCGACGATCAGGGAATTCACATCCAGCCCGACACCCATCAGATGCATCGCCGCGTTCATGACTTGGTTCGAGAGATTCACCGGCACCAGCAGCATCGCTCCGGCCACGAAGGATCGGTAGGCGAAAGAGCACAGCAGGAAGATCGAGATGTTGAGCAGGCCGATCATGATCCAGTGGAATCGGTCGATGATGATGTTGACCGCCTCCTGCAGGGCGATGGTGCCGGTGCCCAGGCGCACGATGAAGTGCTCGTGATCGATGCCGACCTCGGCGATCGCCTTGCGTGCCGCGGCCAGCGCCACGTCCACGGTCTCCTGCTTGTTGTCCTTGTACCAGAGCGAGACCGTCGCGTTCTGCATGGTGTCGTCAACGACGTGGCCGTAGTTCTTGGCGCTGGATCCCATCATCACGCCGATGGTCGCGGCGTTGACAGCCCTATCCCGATTATCGAGCGACAGCCATTTGGGATTGCCCCCCTGGAACAGACGGTTGGCCTCGCGCAGGTAGTCGTTGAAGGACAGGGTCGCGCGCGGGGGCTCCTCGCTGTCTTCCATCAACTGTTGAAGCTTGAGCATGGTCATGACCGTGTCGGCGCGCGACACGGTCCAATCCTCCTGCTCCTGCACCTTGGATTCAAGCACGATCTCCAGGGTGTTGACGCCTGGGAAGTGCCCATTGATGGCGCGCACCGCGCCGTTGAAGTCGGAGTCGTACCACAGCAGGTTGGTGCCTTCGACCGGGTTGCCGATCTTGATCTGCAGCGCGGTGTAGGTGGCCAGCACGGAGAAGCTGGCGACGACCAGCGCCGTCCAGCGCGCGCGCTTGCCGACGCTCAGATTTGCGACCCAGCCGAGCAGGCCCTGGAAACGGCGATGCACGCCGGATTGCTCGCCGCGACCGATCAGGCTCTCCACGTTCTTCGGCGGCGGCAAGGACGCCAGCAGCAGGGAGATCAGCACCACGCCGGTAGGGATCAGCCACACCGCCCACATGCCGCAGAACAGCGCGTGCCGCCACATCGCCGGGATCGGGGCCGCGGCCACCACCGCGATGCCGATGATGTCGGTGACGATGCCGAGCACCGAAGGCGCCATCATCACGCCCATGGTGATCTCCGCCGCCTTGTGCCGGTCCTTGACGTGCGCGTAAACCTCGTAAAAGCGCTCGGTGAACTGCACTGAGTGCGAGAACGAGCGTGCGATCAGCAGCAGCGGCACCACCATCAGAAGGGGCTCGATGGACACGCCCAGCCAGCCGACCAGACCAAAGGCCCAGACCGCCGCGACCGCGCTGGTCACGATGGGCGTGACAATGCCCACGGTGTTGCGCATGTACAGGCACAGCGCCAGCAACAAGGCGCCGACGGTGACGCCGAAGATGGCGAACATCTGCGCCTCGTACTGGTACACCCAGCCGATCAGGATGGGCTGACCGGTGACGTAGATCTCGTGGTGCTCGTCGCGCGCCTCGCGCGCCAGGTTCTGCACGAAGTCGAACACCACGCCGTAATCGGTCTGGTGTTCGATCAGCGTGGCCATGATGAGCGTGGCGGTGTCGTCGCGGGAAATCAGGAACACACGCGTGTTCGGCGACTTGTCCACGCGTTGCCTGAAGAGCGCAATCTCCTCGTCGCTCTTCGGCGGGATGTCGCCCATCAGCGGTCGCATATCGACGCCGAAGGGCGTGGCCTCGGTGTAGCGCGCACGGCTGGTGGTGACCGACAGCACCAGGTCGTGGTCCACGCCCGGCGTCAGATCGATGTCGCGGGTGAACTTCCAGACCTTGGCGATGGTTTCGGCGTTGTAGATGTCGCCGTCGGTGCGCTTGATCATCACCGCCACGGTCAGCGGGTTGCCGAAGTTGGGATGGTCCTTGTAGGTCTGGACGAAAGGATCGTCCGCCGGCAACAGGTCGGAAAAGATCGTGCGCAACTGCACCTGAGGAAGGCCAGCCGCGAAGAACGCGGTGACGACGATGAAAAAAGCCCAGGAAAGGGTTCGATGCGCCAGCACCCAGCGCGCGATACGGAAGCGTAGCGAGTACATAGAAGAGCTTTTATCAGGAAGTTCGCCGACGGTTGTCGCTGGAGTATGACAGCGCCGGTTCATCTCCCCGTTCCGGACGAACCCCTGCAATCCGCGAGAGGCGAACCGCAGACATCCGTCCCGCAGCTGATGCTGATCATGACGGGGGCGAAGTCCCTGGTATTGACGGCGTCGGCTCTCCGTGCGCTGCAGCACAGACCGGCGTGGCAACGGCAGCTCATCATGTGGCCAGCCGTTGCACGGCATGTGGACAGCTCCACGCTGTGCCGGGCCAAGGCGCTCGCAACCACCGCGAAGCCCAGACGCCGGCGAGCTTGAATCGACGATGTCCGATGCCTGACCGAACAATGACCACCCTTCGCACCGACCAGACGGGAACCGGCTGTGCGCAGGGCGCGACATGGCAAGCCATCCGGCGGCGCCACCATCCCCGCCCAAAGGTCGTGACGTCGATCGCTGCCTTCGCACCGCAAGTCTTGCTGGGGCGAACCGAAGCACCCCTGCGACTGCTCTGCATCGTCCTGCTATTTCCGCTACTGGGCAGCTGCATCACTGGGCTGGGGCCGCAACAACCGCAGATGGACTTGCCGCCCGATTACGACGCACTGGCGCAAAGCGCGCTGCCGCCGACCGAGCTGGACCACTGGTGGCTGCTCTATGCGGACGCGCAACTGACGGACTTGGTGCAGCGCGCGCAACGGACAGGGTTCAGCGCGCGCGAGGCACTGGCGCGACTGGAGGAGGCGCAGGCGGTGCGTGCCTCGGCGCTATCGCGCTTCGATCCGCAAGCTGCCGTGCAAGGCAATGCCGAGCTGCGACAGACCGAAGACCTGGACGATAGCGAAAGCGGTGGTACGACGGGCTCAGCGGGCTTCACCAGCACCGGACGCACACGCACGGCAGGTCTGAGCTTTCCGGTGAGCTGGGAGCTGGACCTGTTCGGTCGCCGTGCTGCCGCGCGCCGGGCCGCCGACGCCGACCTGGCCGCTGCGCGCTTCGAGTTCGAGGCGACGCACGCGACCTTGGTCGCCGAACTTGCGCGCAGCCTGTTCCAGGCGCGCGGGCTGGCGGTGCAATTGGAAGACGCGCGCGCCATCGCGCGTATCCAGAAAGCGGTTCTGGACCTGGTGAATCGGAGAGTCGAACACGGACTCGCCGCCACGTCCGAGGCCGATCGCGTGGCCGCCGATGTGGCACAGACCGACGCACAGGCGGAAGGCGTGGAAGGCGAATTGAAGGCCACGCGCCGCGCCCTGCTGGTGCTGCTCGGAGACGGGCTCGATCCACTGTCGAGTCTTTCCGTTGCGGACGATATCGGCACCGTGCCAGCGGTGCCCACAACTCTGCCCGGCGATCTGCTCGTGCGCCGCCCCGACGTGCGCCAGGCCGAGGCGCGCATCCGCGCCGCGGCCGGGAATGTGCGGCTGGCCGAGCTGGAATTTTTTCCGCGCCTGACCCTGGAACCGAGCGCCGGCTTGTCCTGGCAGCGCGGCGCGCTCGATTCGAGCACCGGGTTCTGGGCGCTGGGGGCCGGTCTTGCGGTGCCGATTCTCGACCGTCCGCGCCTGTCGGCACTGCTGCGGGCCGAAGGCGCACGCGGCGAGCAGGCCGTGATCGCCTACGAGCGCAGCGTGCAGACCGCGTATTCGGAGGCCGACCAAGCCCTGACCCGGCTGGAGATAGATCGCCGCCGTGTGCTCACGCTTGTGGACGGCGAAGTTCGTGCGCGCCGCGCCTACGACGCGGCGCTGCTGCGCTACCAGCGCGGGTTCTCTGACCTGCAGGTGGTGCTCGATGCCGAACGCGCATGGCGTGCCACGCGCACCACGCTCACCGGCGCGCGCATCGACGCCTTGTTGCGTTCGGTGCAGGCCTTCCAGGCGCTTGGCGGTGGTTGGCCGTCAACGCGGGCGCTCGCGGAGGCTCATGCTCCAAATTAACTCGCCGCCGCACAGGTATCGAGAACACGATCGCGGGCAAGGCCCCCAACAACAAAAGGAGGATGACCTTGGGGCGGGCCCGGCCCCCGGCAGCCCCGTGCCGGGAGGGGTTGAGAAACGCAGTAAAAAGCGACGCCACTGGGTGTTAGCACCGGCGCACGCCCC
>JBQTIX010000085.1:0-15332 GCA_052387695.1 Panacagrimonas sp.
CCCGGCTTCGAGCGTCCATGTCTGATCCATGCGCGCGGCAAGACCCAGGTCGTGCGTGACCACGATCAGGCTGGTGCCGAGTTCGCGATTGAGTTCGATCATCAGATCAAACACCCGCGCCGCGGTCTTGGTGTCGAGATTGCCGGTGGGCTCATCGGCCAGCACGCAGGCCGGCCGCGTCACCAGCGCACGCGCGACCGCTGCGCGCTGGCGCTCGCCCCCCGAGAGTTCACCGGGCTTGTGCGTCAGGCGTTCGCCGAGTCCCACGCGTTCAAGCAGCGCACGCGCCTGCGCGTAAGCCTGCGCATCTTTCACGCGCCGGATCAGCAGCGGCATCGCCACGTTTTCCAGCGCCGAAAATTCAGGCAGCAGGTGATGGAACTGGTAGATGAAGCCCAGCGCGCGATTGCGCAGATCGCCGCGCGCCGCGTCAGACAGCGCTGACATCTTCGCGCCCTGAACCCAGACCTCGCCGGTGGTGGGCGAATCGAGTCCGCCGAGCAGGTGCAGCAGGGTCGACTTGCCCGAGCCCGAGGCGCCGACAATGGCGATGCGCTCGCCCTTGCGCACTTCGAAGTCGATGCCTTCGAGCACGGTGAGATTGAGACGACCGTCGTCGAAGGTTTTGGACAGGTCCGTGGCTTTGAGGATCACGTCAGACATGACGCACACCTTTCCCCTCTCCCCTGGGGAGAGGGTGCCCCGGAGGGGCGGGTGAGGGAGAGTCGGAGAGAGCCTGGACCCTATCCCACAAGTCCGACAGCACTTCTTCTGTTCGCATGAGCACGTCGTGATTCCAGTAGCGAATCACATGGATTCCATGATCTTGCAATACTCGCGACCTGGCCAAGTCACGACATTGCGCAGAATCTTCGTTGTGCTGGCCACCGTCGAGTTCGACACCCAACTTCAACGCTTGGCAATAGAAATCGAGTACACACGGTGGCAGTGGATGCTGCCGACGAAACTTCAGCCCACCGAATCGACGATCACGCAACAGATGCCACATTAAGTTTTCCGCATCGGTCATCGTTGCCCGCAGTTGACGAGCGCGTGTCAGAGTTTCTAGTGGCAGCGCGTGCTTCCACTTTGACTCTCCCTCACCCGCCCCTTCGGGGCACCCTCTCCCCGGGGGAGAGGGAATAGAAGCGCGCCTACTCATACCTGAGCGCCTCGGCTGGCTGCACACGCGATGCGCGCCATGCGGGATACAAGGTGGATAGCAGTCCCAGCGCCAGCGACAGCGCGGCAATACGAATCACGTCGGCAGATTTCAGCTCGGACGGCAGATCGGAGATGTAGTACACGTCGGGCGACAGGAACTCCTGCCCGGTCGCGGCTTCGATCAGCGGCACCAGGGTCTCCACGTTCAACGCCAGGCTGACGCCGCCAATGACGCCAAGCAAGGTGCCGATGATGCCGATGATCGAGCCCTGCACCATGAAGATGGCCATGATCGAGCGCGGCCTGGCACCCAAGGTGCGCAGAATGGCGATGTCGGCCTGCTTGTCCTGCACCACCATCACCAAGGTGCTGACGATGTTGAACGCGGCCACGCCCACGATCAGCGACAGGATGATGAACATCACGATCTTCTCGGTCGCCACGGCGCGGAAAAAATTGGCGTGGCTGCGCGTCCAGTCATTCACGAAATACACGCCGGACAGCGTCTCGGCGATCTCGCGCGACACCTGCGGCGCGCGAAACAGATCGTGCAGCTTGAGCCGCACACCGGTCACGCCCTCGCCCATGCGATACAGCGCCTGCGCGTCGGCCAGGTGAATCAGCACCAGGCCGCGATCGAACTCGTACATCCCGACGCGGAACACGCCAGACACCGTGAACCGCCGAAAGCGCGGCAGCACACCTGCCGGCGTGATGCTGGCGACGGGAATCATCAGGTCGATCTTGTCACCCGGCGTCACTCCCAGCGCCTGCGCCAGCTCCCAGCCGAGCACGATGTTGTAGGCCCCGGCTACCAGACTCTCCAGCGACCCCGACTTGATGTGCGCGCCGATGTCGGAGACGCCGGTCTCCTGTTCGGGAAGGATTCCGCGCAGCAGCGTGCCGGACAGCTCGGAGCCCATGCGCAGCATGCCCTCGCCCTCGATATACGGCGCCACCGCTTCGACCTCCGCGTTCTTGCGCGCCGTGTCCGCCACTTCGTGCCAGCTCTCCAGCTCGCCGCGATAGGCCGAGATGGTGGCGTGGCTGGCCATGCCCAGGATGCGCGTGCGCAGCTCGCTCTCGAAGCCGTTCATCACCGACAGCACCGTGATCAGCGCGGTCACGCCGATCGCGATGCCGATCATCGAGGCGCCGGAGATGAAGGAGATGAAGTGATTGCGTCGCTTGGCCCGGGTGTAACGCAGGCCGGCGAAGAGTTCGTAGGGATTCCGCATCGGCACATTCTAGGGCCGTCTCGAAAACTCACGTCACGATCGTGCCCGCCGCGAGGTCGAAGCGCGGACCTCGACAGGCGTTCCCGGGAGAGAAGTGGGTCAGTTGCAACCCGCTGATGCTGTAATACAGGATCAGCGATTAGACTTTGCACGGGCGGCAAAGCGGGGTTGCACCGCAAGACAGTGCGGTGTCGCCGATCTGTCGGTGCCGGGCATCGTGAACAGCGCAGCGCTTCATCGGATTCGATTCCGGGATCTGCGCGAAGCTCGTCCGTTTTTTCTTCTTGAAGGGCCTTTAGCTCAATCGGTTAGAGCAGCAGACTCATAATCTGTTGGTTCCGGGTTCAAGTCCCGGAGGGCCCACCATCCTGGTTTTGCCTTTGGACGGCTGTGACTAGTTACCCATAAAGCGGGCTGAAAAGTCGCCTTATGGGTGAATTCACGATTCGGCGTCTTATGGGTGAACAAGCCGTCGCGCTAGGGTGCGCAAGACGCTCTTGTCGGCGCCAGCATCAGGTGTTACGGGGCGGAGAACTGAACCCGCGGCTGCTGCCCAAGCCGATGGTCAGGCAGACGGACCCGCTTTTAGCGAGTACGAAACGCCAGCGATCTGAACGCCCAACGCCCGTTCTGATGCGCACTGCTGCCAGCGAGTTGACCCGTCGCGCAGCTATTCCCATATAGGTAGAATTCGCGGGGAACCGTTGTCAGGAGCGAGCATGGGTACGTTGGGAGCGGTTCCCGCTGTGCCGGTCGGGAAGATCAAGAGCTTTGGCGCGTTCGGGCCCAAGTATGAAGTCCGTGAAGCGCTGCGCGCGCTCGATGATGGCGACTGGATGGTCGAAGTGATGTTGGTTGAGACCGGCGAGAAAGCCGAGTATCGCTTGACCCATGTGAAGGATGATCCCGAAGCGCGCTGATGTACGCAGTTGCCTGCGATCTGGTCGTCGCTGTCGTCAAATCCCCGTAGCCATGCTCGAAAATGCGGATCAAGCCGAGACCGTCAAGAGTCTGCTGGCTCAGCGTGTCGGCGACATTATCCGCGCGCGTGGGTACTCACAGACGGAGGCGGCACAGATCAACAGATGCCAATCAAGTACAGGATCGAAACGGGCGACGTTCTGTTCTCGTGGTCCGGGAATCCAGACACCTCGATTGATACGTTCATTTGGACACGCGGCGCGGCGTGGCTCAACCAACACATCTTCAAAGTTGTCCCCGCATCTTTTGCGAGCAGAGCATTCGTCTATGGCGTGTTGAAACACCTAAACCCAGTGTTCACGGAGATTGCCAGAGATAAGCAGAAAACAGGGTTGGGCCACGTAACAGTTGCTGACTTGAAGCGGCTCAAGATCAGTATGCCGCCTCAAGACCTGATCGCTCAATGGAACAACGTATCGGACTCCCTAATCGATCAAATCGTAGCGAATGAACTCAAGAGCAGAACCCTTGAACGGATTCGCGATGAACTCTTGCCACGGCTGATGTCCGGTTCGCTGACCTTGTCAGAAGCCGCATGATTGAACCGATCATCAGCGCCAAGACCCGCAACGAGTTTCGCGAATATTACGTCAACACGACTTTGCGCCAGATTCAGGATGCTTTCGATGGCGGTGGAGTGCGTTGCGATCTGGAGTACCAGCCGCCCACAAGCGGTCAGCGGCGCAGTCTCGTCGAGCAGTATTACCACACGGTGGACTGGACAAACTGGAAGAGCGTTAGCCGGGTTGTGAAGGTGTACGAGAATGAGCTTCGTGAGTTGTACGCTCCGGTCGCCTCGACATCTGTATGGGGAAGCAGCAACGAGGATTTGCAGGCGGGGCGCAAAGGCGTTGCTGACAAGCTGCTCTACTGGCTTCGGCAGGATGGCTTTGAGTGGGTCGCCGGCAAACTGGTGCGCGCGGCAGGCACTCCGGCCCTCGACGATCTGCACAGCGCCGCGCACAAGCTGGAAGGCACGCACATCGCGCAGCAAATCCAGCGGATGAAGGACGCGGTGGAGGCCGACCCGTCACTAGCCATCGGCACGGCGAAGGAATTGATCGAAACCGTTTGCAAGGCCATCCTCGAAGAGCGCGGTAAGCCGATAGAGGGCACGCCCGATATTCCGACGCTGACCAAGGCGCTGCTCAAAGAACTTCAACTTGTCCCCGAGGGCGTGCCCGACGGTAAGCGCGGCGCCGACACCATCAAGTCGGTGCTGCGTAGCCTCGGGAGCATTGGCAACGACCTCGCCCAACTCCGCGGGCTTTATGGCACCGGGCACGGCAAAACGGCGAATACCCAGCCGCTGAGACCGCGGCACGCGAAGCTGGCGGTCGGCGCCGCGGCCACATTCGTGACGTTTCTCGTCGAGACCCATCAGGAAAGCGCTGGCGTCCGTACCGGCGCAGGCGATTGATTCCAAGCGGATAAAGCACTTGTCGCTGTAGTCAGCATGTTGACGACAACGAAAAAGCTGTAGTATGTGGCTGTTTAATCGTAAAATAGTGCATCTGTTTGGATTCACTTAGGGGAACCATCGCGTTCATGCCCAACCCCGCAATGCGTACGCTCTACGACCGCCTGAAAGCTCAGGGGTTTGAACGCCAGTACGTGCAGGACGCAATCCTGCCCGACTGGTGGGATGACGCATTGTTCGACAACGCTTCAAATCGCCTGACTGCGCAGATGACCATTGCGCGCTATCTGGGCGTTCGATTGCAGGAACTGGTCAGCGATGCCGCGCCGCTCGCCCCCCCGATTCAGAACGTACGGCTCAAGCGAGCCAAGAACGCTGATATTTCCGTCGTCGGCGGAGCGGTGACTGCGGCGATACAGGCTGCACGGGCGACTGCCGCGCTCTTGAAGGATCGCCTTCCGTTCACCGGCCTGCGTCCGGCACTGGAAATCCGCAATCAGTTGCTGGCTCGGCCTGATTGCATGTGGCCCGAGTTGTCGAACCTCGTGGATTACTGCTGGCAGCATGGTATCGGCGTGGTTCACGTCACCCGCCTGCCGAAGGTGCCCAAGGCCAAGAAGATCGAGGGGCTTGCCACGTTTGTCGGCAAGCGCCCGGTGATTGTTCTGTGCTCGGGCCGGGATAGTCCCGCTTGGCTGGCGTTCCATCTTGCCCATGAACTGGGCCACATCATGTGCGGGCATGTAAAGCCCGGCGACGGTCCTCTGGTGGACGTGAAGCTCGACGGCGTGAACGATGAAGCGCAAGAACTGGAAGCAGACCAGTATGCCTTTCAGGTTCTAACCGGCCACCCTGACCTCAAGCTTACGGGACCGGGACTCACCGGCCCAGCACTGGCACAAGCGGCGCGAAAATTCGGGGAAGATCACCGCATTCATCCGAGCACCGTCGCTCTAATCTACGGGTATTGCCAAAAGCGAATTCCGGTGGCGCAGGCCGCACTGACGGCGATGCGTGCCGACCACGGCGCGCGAGCAACGCTGGCCGAAGCATTCAGGCGGCACGTACCTCTCGACGACGTACCAGAGAGCATTCAACGCAGTTTGTCTGCGACCACTCAGATTTACGGGTTGACGCACTTCGACGACGCCGACATCTGACGGAGCGCTCGATGACTGAGCGTTCCGGATTGCTCCTGTTGGACACCGATATGCTGATCCTACTCACGGCGTCGGGAACGCTGGCGCGCGTCGCCAACCGACTGGGTTACTCGGCAACTCAACTGAGACGGTTGCCCGCTGCCGTACATCAAGTTCGGAAAAGCCGACGGTTTCGGGATGTGTATGGCGAAGCAGTGCTTCAGCAACTGCTGCCGGCGATTGCCGAAGTGTCGGAGATCGACGCTCCGACTGACCTTGAACTGTTGGAACATCTCGGCGAATTCGTGGACGAGGGTGAGGCCCAGTTGATGGCGCTGGCGGCCTCGCGCGAATGCACTTTGCTGGTCAGCGGCGACAAGCGTGCCGTGCTTGGACTCGCGGGGTCGGAGGCAACGGGTTGCATCGAAGCGTTGCAGGGTAGGATCGTGTCGTTGGAGGCGGTACTGTGGCAACTCGTGGTCGATATGGATGCCGGCAGTGTCCGACAGGCTTTCCTGTCTGTGATGGAACACAAGACGCTCAGAGTCGTGCTGAGCGAGCACACCGTCACCGACAAAGAGCGATGTCTCGACGCCATTCGCAGCTACTACAACGATCTGCACAGAGGAGCCAACGGCGTGCTTTACAACCCGGCGCCAGATAGTTTGGGGACCTCCCCCTCGTGACAGCCGTCATCTCGGAAGCCCATGTGGAGGCGGCAGCGCTCGATTGGCTTCGAGAGCTTGGATGCCAAGTCGTTCAAGGACCGGATATTGCGCATGATGGCTCGGCGCCGGAGCGTGCGTCTTACCGGGACGTAGTGCTCTGGGGGCGTCTGCGCGCGGCCATCTCCCGATTGAACCCCGGCCTACCGGCTACGCAAGTCGAGATCGCGGCCCGCGCGGTCGGCATACCCAACGTGCCGGGCTTGCTGGCCGGCAACCAGCAGGTTCACGCACTGATGGTGAGCGGCGTGCCAGTTGAGGTTAAGAAGGACGGCGAGACTCGCGGGGTGCTGGCCCGCGTCGTCGATTTCGAGCGGCCGGAAGCGAACGACTGGCTCGTGGTGAGTCAGTTCACCATTGAAGGTGCCAAGCGCACACGTCGCCTGATCTGCTGATCTTCCTCAACGGCCTGCCGGTCGCCAACCTCGAACTTAAAAACCTCGCCGACGAGAGCACGGACATCTGGGAGGCGTGGCAGCAAATCCAGACCTACAAGACCGATATTCCCGATCTCTACGCTGCCAACATAGTTTGCGCAGTCTCCGACGGTGCCGATGCGCGTCTTGGTTCGCTGACCGCGGACGAGGAGCGCTACATGAAGTGGCGCACCATCGACGGGATGGTGCTCGACCCGCTGGGCGCGTTCGCCGGCCTTGAGACGTTGGTACGCGGACTGTTCAGGCGCGACTTCTTCCTGGACTACCTGCGCTTCTTCGTGTTGTTCGATGAAGACAAGGAAGGCACGACAAAGAAGATTGCCAACTACCATCAATTCCACGCGGTGCGCCTTGCCACCGAGCGCATCCTTGCCGCCAGCAAGACTGCGGGGGACGGCCGTGGCGGCGTGGTCTGGCATACGCAGGGTTCGGGCAAGTCCATTTCGATGACCTGCCTCGCAGCCAAGATCATGCGGCATCCGGCGATGGAGAATCCGACGGTCGTCGTTGTGACTGACCGTAACGACTTGGACGGCCAGTTGTTCGGCACGTTTGCTGGGGCGAAATCTTTGCTTGGTGAGACGCCCGTGCAGGCTGATACGCGCGGCGATCTGCGGCGAATTATTGCCGCGCGGCCTTCGGGCGGCATCGTGTTTACGACGATTCAGAAATTCCTGCCGGGCGAGGATGAGGACGAACATCCTGTCCTGTCGGGCCGTCACAATGTCGTCGTGATCTGCGATGAAGCGCACCGTACGCAGTACGGCCTCGACGCCCGCATCAACAAGGAGGGCAAGGTTCAGTATGGCTATGCCAAGCATCCGCGCGATGCCTTGCCCAATGCCACCTTCGTGGCATTCACCGGCACGCCGGTCGAGGAAAGCGACCGCGACACGCGGCAGGTATTCGGCGATTACGTTCATGTCTACGACATGCGGCAGGCGGAGGAAGACGGCGCGGTAGTGCCGATCTACTACGAATCCCGCCTCGCCAAGCTTGATCTACTGGAAGAAGCCAAGCCGAAGCTCGACGCCACGGTCGAGGAACTTACAGAGGACGAAGCTGAGAAGGCGAATGCGGACTTGCGCCGCCGCTGGGCTGAGCTGGAGCGGATCGTTGGCGCCGAGCCGCGTATTGATCGGATCGCGACTGATCTCGTCGCGCATTTCGAGAAGCGCACCGAGATGCCGGCGGGCAAGGCGATGGTCGTCGCCATGAGTCGCGAGGTCTGTGTGCGCCTCTACGATGCCATCGTGAAGTTACGTCCCGAGTGGCATGACAGCGATCCCACGAAGGGTGTTATCAAGATTGTGATGACGGGCAACGCCACCGATCCCTCGCACCTTCAAAAGCACGTCTACGTCAAGGACATCCGCAAGACCTTGGAGAAGCGGTTCAAGGATGAGACTGATCCGCTGCGGCTCGTGATCGTCCGCGACATGTGGCTGACCGGCTTCGACGTACCCTGTCTGCACACGCTCTATGTGGACAAGCCCATACGTGCGCACAACCTGATGCAGGCCATCGCCCGCGTGAACCGCGTGCTGCGCGACAAGCCCGGCGGACTAGTGGTGGATTACATTGGTATTGCAGCCGATCTCAAGGACGCGGTGGCACGCTATGCCGCAGGCGGCGGACGTGGCAAGCCCGTGGTGGACATTGAGGAGGCGCTGGAGGCGCTGCTAAAAAATTTGGACGTGGCGCGCTCCCTGCTGTCCGGCTTCGATACATCCATCGTAAAGCGCAACGCCCTAGCCGCCATCACGGGCGCTGCGAATCACGTTCTGGGTCTACCCTCTACTGAAGATGGAAAAGAGGGCAAGAGGCGCTTCGCCGATGTCGTTTTGGCTGTAGCCAAGCTTATGCGTTATGCCGAACGCACGAAGCAGCGGAACCCTTGCGCGAGGAGATCGCCTTCCTGCAAGCCGTGAAGGCCATCCTCGTGAAGCAAGATGGCGCCGACGAGAAGAAGGACACGCGCGCCAAGGACGCCGTGATTCGTCAACTGCTTTCGGACGCGCTCAAGTCGGATGGCGTCGTGGACATTTTTGCAGCCGCGGGGCTGGACAAGCCCGACATCGGCATCTTGTCCGAGAATTTTCTGCGGGACGTGCGGAATCTCAAACAGCGTAATCTCGCTGTGGAATTACTGCAACGGCTGTTGAAAGACGAAATCCGATCCCGGTTCGGGACCAACATCGTGCAGTTGAAGAAGTATTCCGAACTTCTCGACGGTGCGCTGAATCGGTACAAAAATCGGGCGGTCGAGACGGCGCAAGTCATCGAAGAACTGATCGCGCTAGCGCAGAACGTGAACGCTGCCGTGCGACGTGGAGAAGAACTCAAACTCAGCACCGATGAGTTGGCCTTTTATGACGCGCTCGAAACTAACGAGGCCAGTGTCCGTGAGTTGGGCGACGAGTTGCTACGGGCCATCGCGCGCGATCTCGCCGACACCATCCGCAAGAATGCCTCGATTGACTGAAGCAAGCGCGAAGCGGTAAGGGCGAAGCTGCGCATCATGGTCAAAAACGTGCTCCGCAAATACAAATATCCACCGGACAAGCAGGCCGCTGCCGTGGAACTGGTTATCAAGCAGGCGGAAGCACTGACTGAGGCAGCGGTATCCGAGTGAGTCGATGCTTCCTTCTCAATCCCTCTCGAACGCCCATGTTCGAGAGGATGGGTCAGGCGGGAATCTGGTCGATGTAGGATGCAAAGGTCCTGCGCTCTTCCTTCTCCTGAAGTAGGCGAGATAGGTTAGCTAGATTGTTGCGGGTGAGCAGTATTCGGCCAAGCGCGATGGCCTTTCGTATCGGCTCGAATTTTCCCTCTACAGCACCAATCCATTTCGCGATAGCGCCAAGGTCTCTGTCTCTAGCGTTCAATTCGTCAAGTTCTTCGATCTGCTTGAACATTGGCTCGATGTCCTCAGCGATTAATCGACGAAGATCGAGATCGGTGGCGAAGAAGCCAATCCCGGCGACGGCGCCAATTTGAATTCTGACGAATTGGGGCTTGGACGGGGACCGGCCAGACCGAGCTTCAATCTCGTCGTATTCTTGCTCGGTGGCTTCCCGTTCCATGTAGACCTCACCCGATCCGGTGCGAATCATGTTGTTGAGGGTTGATACGATCCGTGAAGGCACTCCGCGGTTCAACTCGACCAGCGGACGCGATAGTTTGTAGAGCGCGTTCGCACCGCCATCTTTCAGGGCCTGAAGTTCACGACGTGAATCTGGAAGTCTGGTTTTGAAGCGTGCGATGGTTTCCTGTCGCTCCTTCCGAGTCATGTCCCGGTCAAAGTTGATCCGCATTTCCTCGAAGTTCACGGAAAAATGCGTCTTGCCGCAGTCCTTGCCTATATTCGTTTCGGCACCAGTCTCTGTCTCGACAAGATAGCCCCGAAGGTGCGGCTGATTACAAGGGAGACCGCAATGAACCTTTTCCTTGAAGCGATAGCTCCCAATGATCGCTTTCAGCTTCGTCTTGCTCGGGTCAATTCGTCGCTGGAAGCCCGGACGCTCTTCGATCTCGTTCCACGACGAAATTCGGACAATTCCCTTCTCCGTATTGAGCCGGATCATTCTCGCAGACCATAAGCAGGCGGTGCCTAAAGATAAATCATGTAGCCCCCGGCCGCCGGTCAATATGGGTTGCTTAGCCGCAGTCATCGCGCGGGCAAATCACCAACATCCGCTACCGTTAATCGCCTTTGCAGTTCACCCTGCTACGATTTGGCGATAACTGCACCGGCCGGAGGTCCCCATGACGACTGTCAGGAAAAACACGCGCCAAGCGAATGTGCGACGCACGAAGAGCATGCCCGAATGGTGGATGCGTCGGCGCATCTCGGTGCTTTCCAGAAAGCATTCGGCGGTCGCCGCCGCCGAGGTCGCTGCGATGGACGCCACGGTTGGCGATGGGCTCGAAGCCGAGGACGACAGCCAGAGCCCGACGCGAGTAGTTGTCGAAACGCGGTACGGAACGATCACGTCGATCCAACTGCCGGCGGCGGCTGTGGCTGAAATTCGGGCGTCGCTGGAGTCTGGCCTTGCCGCCATGCAGCATCTGACGGTTGAGACCGTCGATGGCGCGGTGCTGTTGCCCGGCGAAGTGCTGCGCGAGAGCATTGTTCGATTCCGACAGGCCGGACTTAGCTGAAGTGCAGGTCAGCAGGCTGATTGACGTGGTACCCCATCGCGCGGTATCCGCGGTGACGCTTGTCCCACATCCGGAGAAGCGCGGGATGACCGGTATCCACGAAGTCGATGATTCGCACGTCTGACTTGGTGGCGTGCGCGCGATGTAGCCGGCCAGCGTACTGCTGGAGCGTGCCTTTCCACGACACGGGCATCGCCAGAACCAAAGTATCCAGCGGTGCATGATCGAAGCCCTCTCCAACCAGCTTGCCGGTCGCGAGCAGGACACGCGGCGAAGTCGGGGCAAGTGCATCGAGACTTGCAATCGTCGCCGCCCGTTCCTTCTTCGACAGACGACCATGCAGGACGAACGGTGCTGGCATTTGTCCGGCCAAAGCCGATAGGATCATCTCGATGTGTTCAGTGCGCTCCGTCAGCGCCAGAACCTTGCGCCCCTGATCGTAGGCGTCGCGAATATCGCGAGCAATGGCCACCGTTCGCTCATGATCATTTGTGATGTCACGGAACACGTCCTGAATGCGCGATTCCTTGGTGAGATCGAATGTGGCCTGCATCAGCCTCGGGGTCACGACCAGATCATGCGGCGCCTCTTTCGGCTGCGCCGCGGTATGCCGGATTGGGCCGCACTGCATGAAGATGATCGGTTGCTGCCCATCCCGGCGGATCGGCGTCGCCGTCAGGCCGAGCACGTATTTCGCTTTGACGTTCTTGAGAATGGCATCGAACGACTTGGCGCCAACGTGATGACACTCGTCGATGACCACATGCCCGTAGTTCTCGACGATGGCGTTGACTTCACCCTGTCGAGATAGCGACTGCATCACGCCGATGTCGATGATTCCGGTTGGCTTGGCCTTGCCGCCGCCGATGGTTCCTACCACCCCCTTGCCAACGCCGAGGAACGATTGCAGTCGCTCCTGCCACTGCTTCAACAACTCCGTGCGATGTACCAACACCAGCGTGTTGACTCTGCGACGAGCGATCAGCGCCGCAGCGGCCACGGTTTTCCCGAAAGCTGTCGGCGCACACAGCACGCCTGCGTCGTGTCGCAGCATCGCCTCGACGGCCGTTGCTTGGTCTGCGCGGAGTTCTCCGGCAAATGCCACATCAATGGCCTTGCCTTCAAACCGTTCATCCCGAAGATCAGCACGGATCGCATTGTCCCGGAGCAAGGCCAGCGCGGCATCCAAGCACCCGCGGGGCAGCGCGATATGGTGCGGATAATTCTCCGCGCAGCCGATCACGCGAGGGGTTTTCCATACGGACATGCGCATGGCCTGCGCGCGATAGAACTCAGGATTTTGGAATGCCGCCAGTCGGATCAAACGGTTGGCGATGGGTTGCGTGAGCTGAGCCTTATCGAAATAGATGAGATTGCCGAGCGTGACCGTCAGCGCGGTCGGCTTGGGTCCGGCCAACGTCTTGCTCGCGGCGGTGGATCGCTTCCACGGTTCGCGCAAGTCTTCGTCGTCGATGAACGTGACATCGAGCGGGTGAACGCCGCCCATCGCGCGGAGTAGAGCAGGTTCGACTTCTTGCGGCTGCATAAGCCGTAGAGACGAAAGGAATGCCCACTGGTCAGGAAACGGGCGCAGGGATTCGTCAGCGAACACGCTGAACCCGCTTTCGCGAGGCCCCTTCTGCAACGGCAACGCGATCAGATTGCCGAAGCCGCCCTTGGGCATCGTGTCCTGATTGGGAAACAGGCGGTCGTAGGAACTCAGCTTGAGTTGCCGAGTCCGGGCGCAGGTGTGACTGATGATCGCAGTGGCTAGACGCCGGGCATCCCGGGCGGCGACGCTGCCGGCGAAGAAAATCCAGACGTGGGCACCTTTCCCCGACCGCGAGATTTCCAGCGCAGCCGGCACGTCCAATTCGCGGCACGACTGCATGAAAGCCAATGCCTCCTCACCCCATTCGGCCTCGTCGAAGTCGGCGGCGACGAAGTAGCACCTCTCGTCCGCCAACAATAGGTAGACGCCCAAGGTCGCCTTTCCCGACAAGTGCTCGTAAACGGCGGCATCCGAAAGAGCGACGAACTGACGATGGCCGCAATCCGAGCATTTGATCCGCGGCTTTTCGCAGACGCCGACTCGCCACTCGTTGGCACAGGCCGGCGAGTAGCCGGTTTTGCCGCTGGTCTTACCCTCCCAGCGAACGGGATAGACATCGGTCCGGCCGCGGAACAGCTTCCGAAAGAGGGCGACCTTCTCCGCCGTGGACAGGGTGGAGGGCTCCGGCGCAGCTTGGACCGGGGCCGGTTGCGGCGCCGGGAGACGCCAATCTATGGAGTGGGATTCGAGCAGCGCCACCAGCCGGGCATTTTCTGCCTGTAAACCGGCAAGTTCGTCAGTCTCGGGCTGGGGCAACATGATGAGGTATTTTAACTGCGGCTATCCAGCCGCAGCACCGGCAGATTCTGCCCGGCATCGAACTTCAGGCTTATGGGTCACCAACGCGCGTTCCTCGCGCTTATGGGTTACCGGCTTCACGAAAAGTCGGCATGCATTCGCCTCCGGCGGCTTTAATATCTATGCTTTATCGGTCACTTCGGCCCCGATTTTTGGGTAACTGGTCAGGCTGTGCGCAGTAAACCAAAAGGTACAGCGAGTCCAAGCCGGGATCTTGAATGGCGGACTCAGCCTCGGCGAGCCAATGGGGTGGATTCGGTCGATGTTGTAACCCCACGCTGCGCCAGTGTTGGTTGCGCCGAAGGCTTCCGGGAGAGCGCCGATGATCCGCTCCGGATGTGCCGCCGTGTAACCGGCCAGCGAAGTCATCTTGAGTCGGTATGGATTGCTGATGAGCATAGTGTGGAGCTCCACGGGTGGTCCACGAGGCGCCGGAGTCTGGACGGTTCAGCCGCTCCTATGCGGCCGGTACTGGCCGGGCGAGACGCCGTGCCAGCGGCGAAAGGCTCTGGTGAAGCTGGCGGTGTCGGCATAGCCCAGATGGACGGCAAGCTCGTCCAGTTTCATGTCGGTTGTGCCCAGCATCTGTTCGGCCAGTTGGCGGCGGGTGTCCTCGACCAGATCGCGGAAGCTGGTCCCTTCGTCATCCAGCCGGCGACGCAGGCTGCGTGACGACAGGTTCAAGGTCCGCGCGACCTCGTCCAGGCCGGAGACCAGGCCCAGACCGCCAAGGAGCTGCTGGCGGACCCGTCCGGCGATTCCCGCAATCTGGCGTCGCTCCAGGAGCTGTCGGCACTGATGCTCGAGCACCTGCACCAGGTGCTCATCGAAAGTGGGCAGGGGCGTTTCGGCCCCCTTGAGGTCCATGACCACCGCGTTGCGAGCCGCCCCGCAGCGGACCGGCAGGCCGGAAAGCTGGCGGATGCGGTCGGCGGTCTCACCGTCGGGGCCGGTGAACTCCAGGTGCCGGACGACGCGGCCGGTCAACTGAAGTTCGCGCGTCAGGTTCAGGGCCGTGCCCAGGTCACGTTCCAGCAGGAACTGGCGCAACTGGACGGGTATGCCGGACGGGTCGGCGCTGATGATGAAGCGGTCGTCCTCGACCGCGGACGTAAACGCGCAGTAGGCCGTGCTCAGCGCGATGTAGCGCAGGGCGCGGTCCATCGCTTCGCGCAGGTTGCGGCTGGTGCGCAGCGTGAAGCCCCAGATACCGAAGGTGGATACGGTGTAGCGCAGGCCCAGCTCGAAGCCGGGCGCCGGCTCGTGGGGCAGCGCGAGGATCAGGTTTTCGATCAGGCGCATTTCCTGCTCGGGCGGGACCAGCGCGTTCGGGTCCTGCAGCATCGCCGCTGTGATGCCGGTGCCGGCCAGGCAGGTGTCGGCGTCGATCCCACGGTCTGCCCCGAAATTCAGGATGACCTGGCTGATGGTCAGGTTGTGCAGGACAGACTCGGCTGCCATCGATCCCCCGGTTGAATGGGACGACTGTGACCGAACTGGCCACCCGTGGCCAGAAATGCGCGGCGAATGGCCATGACGGCCCTCAACGCCATGGTACGCGCTCCTTACGCTGTGACCCACTGATTACAGACGGCCCACAAGCCGACAGGAGAGCGACATGGAACAGGATCTGAGCGCACTGAACCGGGAGGCC
>JBQTIX010000086.1:0-52151 GCA_052387695.1 Panacagrimonas sp.
GCTCCGGGTGCCTCGCCTTGGGCGGGGCGCGGCCGCCCCCCGACCCAACCCCCGCGCGCTCCGGCGCCGCCCCCCCCCCCCCCGCGACCGTGTTCTCGAACCGGTGCAGACCGTCCCTGACAGCCAGAACATCGCGTCCAGCGGATCGGCTCCAAGCAGTGACCCGCCCTCCGTGCGTTATCTGCTCAAGCGCGAGGCGCCGGAACCCGCCCCCCGCAGCAACTCCAGTTCCGCAGCCGCTCAGGCGAGCCTCGCACGCGCGCCCCTGATGCGGCCGCGCCTGGAACCGGAACGACCCGCGCCCCTGCACGAACCCCTTCCCGACGCGGTTGAAGCGCCGAGTGCCCCGGCTCACAGCACCCGCGAGATCGATGCGATCCGATGCGAGATGCAGAGCCTGCGCCGCGCCATGGAGCAGCAGCTCGGCGCTCCCGCGTGGGGCGAACTCAAGTCGCGCAACCCGGTGCGCGCCGATGTCGTGCGCTCGATGACCGCTATCGGCCTGGAACTCAAGCTTGCCCGCGAGATCGCCACCGAACTGCCGGACGACGCAACGCCCGAGCGCGCCCGCGTCCTTCCGATGGGTCTGCTCGCCCGCCGCATTCCCGCTTTCAAGCAGGAGTGGCTGGACGCGGGCGGAGTGGTGGCGCTGGTGGGTCCGACCGGCGTCGGCAAGACCACCACCATCGCCAAGCTCGCCGCGCGTTACATCCAGACCTGGGGTTTGCGCGACGTCGCGCTGGTGACCACCGATCACTTCCGCATCGGCGCGCAGGAACAGCTTTTCACCTACGGCCGCCTGCTCGGCGTGCCGGTGCTCACGGCGGACCATCACAAGGAGTTGTGTCAGGCGCTCGACAAGCTGCGCGATCGCAAGCTGGTGCTGATCGACACCGCCGGCATGTCGCCGCGCGACGCGAACCTGGAACAGCAGTTCGCCATGCTCGCTGGCCTGCCGGTGCCGATTCGGACCGCGCTGGTGATGGCGGCCGGCAGCCAGGGCGTGGACATCGACGACCAGTTCAAGCGCTTCGCGCCGGCCAGTCCGGGGGCCGTGATCCTGACCAAGTGCGATGAGGCCCGCCGCATCGGCCCCGCCTTGTCCGCGGTGATTCGGCATGGCGTGCCGATCGCTTACGTGACCGACGGCCAGCGCGTTCCGGAAGACCTTTCCACCGCACAGCCGGACCAGTTGGTGCTGCGCGCCATGCAGCTTTCGCGCAAGCCCCCCGAGACCCCCGATGAGGAAGACGACGGAGAATTTGCGTATCCGTTCGCCGGAGCCGCCGCACATGGCTAGGCGCACCAGCGATCAGGCCGCTGGCCTGCGCCTGCTGCGCATGCCCAAGCCGGTGCAGGTGATTGCGGTCACCAGCGGCAAGGGTGGCGTCGGCAAGACCAGCGTCTCCGTCAACCTCGCCACCGCGATGGCGATGTCCGGCAAGCAGGTGATGCTGCTCGATGGCGACCTGGGCCTCGCCAATGTGGACGTCATGCTCGGCCTGCAACCCAGCTACAACCTGGCGCATGTGCTCGACGGACAGTGCACGCTCGACGACACCATCCTCGAAGGCCCGGCCGGCCTGATGGTGGTGCCCGCTTCGAGCGGCAAGAAAAACATGGCCGAGCTGACCCGTGCCGAGAACGCCGGGCTGATCCGCGCGTTCAGCGAACTGGTGCGCCCCCTGGACGTGATGATCATCGACACCGCCGCCGGCATCGCCGATTCCGTCATCACCTTCACCCAGGCGGCGCAGGAAGTGATCGTCGTCATCTGCAACGATCCTTCCTCGCTTACCGACGCGTACGCGCTGATCAAGGTGCTCAACCGCGATCACGGCGTGGAGCGCGTGCAGGTGCTGGCCAACATGGTCCAGAACCTGACCGAGGCCAAGGAGGTTTACGACAATCTGCGTCGCGTGGCCGAGCGCTTCCTCGACGTGACGCTCAACTTCATCGGCTGCGTGCCGCAGGACGAGTGGCTCAAGCGCGCCATCCGCAAGCAGCAGGCGGTGGTGCAGGCCTACCCCAACTGCGTCTCCGCGCAAGCCTTCATCCAGCTGGCGAAGAAGGCCGAGTCCTGGGGCATGCCCAAGGGGGCGCGCGGCAATCTGGAGTTCTTCGTCGAGCGTCTGGTGGGTCGGGGTACGCCGATCGGAGCCCTGGCATGAGCGCAGTGCCGTTTGAGGCGGTGGCCCGCTATCGCATGCCGCGCTCGCCGGACGCCGATCTGGTGATGCAGCACGCCCCGCTGGTCAAACGCATCGCCTACCACCTCGCGGCGCGACTGCCGGCGAGCGTGGACATCGACGACCTGATCCAGGCCGGCAGTATTGGGCTGCTGGAGGCCGCAAGAAATTACCAGGGCGACCGCGGCGCGACCTTCGAGACCTTCGCCGGAATCCGCATCCGTGGCGCCATGATCGACGAGCTGCGTCGCGGCGACTGGGCGCCGCGCTCCTTGCACCGCAAGGCGCGCGAGGTCGAAGCGGCGATCCGGGCGATCGAGCAGGAAACCGGTGGCGAGGCGCGGGACGGCGAAGTCGCCAAACGCCTGGGCATCAGCCTGGACGAGTACCACGACTCCGTCGCCGGCGCGGCGCGATGTCAGGTGATCTCGGCCGATGCCTGGGGCGAAGGCGAAGGGATGGATTTGCCGGCAGCCGGCAGCCAGCCCGACGAGGAATTCACCCGTGCCGAGTTCCAGCAGGAATTGACGCGCGCCATCGACGGCCTGCCCGAGCGCGAGAAGCTCGTCATGTCCCTGTACTACGAGCGCGAGCTGAATCTCAAGGAGATCGGCAAGGTGCTCGACGTCTCCGAGAGCCGCGTCTGCCAGATCCACGGTCAGGCGCTGGTGCGGCTGCGTGCGCGGCTGGGCGACTGGTCGCAGGTCGCGCTGGGCTAGATCGACGTCGACCGACCGGTAAAAAAGAGTTTTATTGAGGCGGCCACTATTCACATGAAAACGCACGCGCGGACAGAGGTCTCTCGATCTACGAGGTTGGCGCTGGCCGCCTCAACAACACAGAGCACGGTTGGGTTATTGATCCGGCCACGCCGACCTGCGTTTGCATCATCGAGTTCAACTCGATTGTGGCCGGATCAATAACGCAACAGGACCCAAGCAATGGACAAGAACCTCAAAATCCTCATCGTCGACGACTTCTCGACCATGCGCCGCATCGTCAAGAACCTGTTGCACGATCTCGGCTACACCCAGACGCACGAAGCGGACGACGGCAAGACCGCATGGCCGATCCTGCTGGCGGGGGGCTTCGAGTTCGTCGTCACCGACTGGAACATGCCCGGCATGACCGGCATTGAATTGCTGCGCCACATCCGCGCAGAACCGAAGCTGGCCGGCCTGCCGGTCCTGATGGTCACCGCAGAAGCGCAACGCGACCAGATCATCGAAGCCGCGAAGGCCGGCGTCAACGGCTACATCATCAAGCCCTTCACCGCGGTGACGCTCAACGAAAAGATCGAGAGGATTTTTCAGCGTCTGGCGGAAACCGCCTGAGCCTCGCGCTCGAAGGAGGAATCCGATGAACGCTCCGATGAATGCTCCGGTGCACGCCGCGTCTGGCCGCGATTGCATGCTCGCGAGGATGCGGCAACTGGTCTCGCATCTCGAAGCCGGTGACGACATCCGCTTCGAGGCCTGCCTGGCGGAATTGATAGGGGTCAGCCCCCAATCTCAGCGCCCGCTTCAAACCCACCTGCCCATTCATCCCCAAGCGGCAGCCCAATGCGGAATTCATTGTGGGGGGGCACTCAGCGGAGGGCCTGATGGGGGGTTGACCCCGATCAAATCTGAACAGGGTCTGTTCGTCAGCGTAGCCCGGCTGACGCGCGAGTTGCACGATGCGATGCAGGAGCTGCGCATGGACGAGCGACTCGCCAGCCTGGCAGGCAGCGAAATTCCCGACGCCTGTTCGCGCCTCGACTATGTGGTCAAGGTGACTGAAGAGGCCGCGCACCGGACGCTGGACCTGGTCGAACACGGCCGCGAGCTGACCATGCAGATCGAGACCTGCGTGCAGAGCCTGGGTCAGGCCTGCGAACGCGAGCAGACCGGCGCGGGTTCGCGACACACGCAGTCCCGTCTTGTGGCGAGCGTGGACGAACTGGGCGCGCAGATCGTCGCCACCAACGAACAACTGCGCGGCACACTCTCGCAGCTTGCCCAAGCGCAGGAGTACCAGGATCTCGCCGGCCAGGTGATCAAGCGCGTGACACAGCTGGTGCGCAGCGTCGAGCGCGCGCTGATCGACCTGCTGCGGGCCGCCGGCACGCAGGTCGGAGCCGGCCAGACGGTTCGCGAATCTCCGGTCGGCGGCCTGCACGGCCCCGCCATTGCGGGATTGACGCCGGCGGCCGTGAGCCAGGACGACGCGGATTCGCTGCTCGCAGAACTGGGATTCTGATCGCGATGCCGGTCGTCGACGATGACATCCGCGCCGATTTTCTGGCGGAAGCCGGCGACCTGGTCGATCGTCTCGGCGGCCAGCTGATCGAACTGGAATCGCGTCCAACCGATGCCGGCTTGCTCAACTCGATTTTCCGCGTCTTTCACACCGTCAAGGGCGGCGCGGGGTTTCTGGCGATCGCGCCGCTGGTCGAGCTGTGTCATGTGACGGAGGACGTGTTCAACGCCATTCGAAATGGCAGGCGCGGTGTTGACGCGGTACTGATGGATGTGGTGCTGGAGGTGGTCGACCAAGTGCAGGCGATGCTGATGAGCATCGCCGCGGAGATCGAGCCGAAGGCCGCGCCACGCGAGCTGATCGGGACGCTCCACGCGCTGCTGAGGGAGGAGACGCAGGTTCGCTCGGCGAGTCCCGCTTCGGGCAACGGGACTCTCTCCGAGGAGGAATTTGAAGCGCTGCTTGACCCGCCGCCGTCGAAAACGAAGGTGTCGCTCGCGGCGCCCGAGCTTGAGAGCACCGTGTCGGAAACGATCGGCGACGACGAGTTCGACGCGCTGCTGGATCAGCTGGCGGCGGCAAAGAAATTGGAACCACCGAAGTCGGGCAGTGCGTGCCCCTCCGTCGCGAACGGGACAGCCGGTTCGCCCCGCGCGGGAGAGGGAGACCCGAAAACGCCGGTTGCGACGACGGCTCCTTCAGTCCCTCCGGTCGAAACGACCGTTCGAGTGGAGACCTCCAAACTCGATTGCCTGATGAACCTCGTCGGCGAATTGGTCCTGGTCCGCAACCGCCTCAAGGCGCTCGCCACCGGCAGCAGCGGTGAAATTGCGCGTACCGTTCGGGAACTGGACTTCATCACGCGCGGGTTGCAGGGCTCGGTGATGCAGGTGCGCATGCAGCCGATAGGGAAAGTGTTCTCGCGCTTCCCCAAGCTGGCGCGCGACGTCGCCCGCGGTCTCGGCAAGCAGGTCGAGGTCACGCTCATCGGCCAGGACACGGGCCTGGACAAGAACCTGGTCGAGGCCCTGGCCGATCCGCTGGTGCACATGGTGCGCAACAGCGTCGATCACGGTATCGAGATGCCGCAGGTGCGTACGGCGCGCGGCAAGCCCGCGGCCGGCCAGCTCAGGCTGGAGGCGTGGCAGGAAGGCGATCACATCCGCATCACCGTGCGTGACGACGGCGCCGGCATCGACCCGGAGCGCATCCGCAGCAAGGTGATCGAATCCCGGCTCATGGATGCGGCGGCCGCGGCGCGGCTGAACGCGGACGAGTGCCTGCAACTGATTTTCCTGCCCGGCCTTTCGACCAAGGAACAGGTCAGCGATCTGTCGGGCCGCGGTGTCGGCATGGACGTGGTCAAGTCGCGAATCCTGTCGCTCAAGGGTACGGTGCGCATCGAGTCGCAGCCGGGGTGGGGCAGCGCAGTCCACCTGCGCGTGCCCTTGACCCTGGCGATTCTTCCCGCGCTGATGGTCGATGCGGGCACGCGCCAGTTCGCGCTGCCGCTGGCGATGGTTGCCGAGGTGTTCGCGCTCGACCCCGCGCGCGTGCGCCGCATCGGCTGTTGGGACGTGGTGCCGCACGGCAAAGAGAGCCTGCGCCTGATCGACCTTGAAGTTTGGGCGGGTGCTGCCGATACAAAGGCGAACCGTCACGTGGTCGTCGTCATGCTCGGGGAAGAACGCTTTGGTCTGATCGTGCGCCAGGTCCAGGGGCGCGAGGAAGTGGTGATCAAGCCGCTCGGCGCGAGCCTGCGCGGGCTTGCCGGCGTCTCCGGTGCCACGGTCACGCCGCAGGGACGGGTGGCGCTGATCGTGGACATTCCAAGCCTCGTACAGGCCCACGCGAAGACCTGAGCGATGGACGTCCTGAGCATCATTGGTTTCGTTCTGGCGATGGTCGCGCTGATCGGCGGCTCCATCCTCAAGGGCAGCGGCGTGGCGGCGCTCTGGGGGCCGGCGGCGTTCGTGATCGTGATCATCGGTACCCTGGGTTCGATCACGGTGCAGACGCCGATGCCGACGTTCAAGCACGGCATGAAGATGGCCAAGTGGATCTTCAAGCCGCCCAGCGTGGACGGCAAAGGGCTGATCGCCAAGATCGTCGAGTGGAGCAACGCCGCGCGCAAGCAGGGCCTGCTGGCGCTTGAAGGCAGCATCGCCACCGAGACCGATCCGTTCATAAGGAAGGGCTTGCAGCTGCTGGTGGACGGCGCCGAGCCGGAGACGATCCGCAACACCCTGGAAACCGAGATGCAGGCCAAGGAGCATTTCGACCTGTCCGGCGCCAAGGTCTGGGAAGGCATGGGCATCTATGCGCCGACGCTGGGCATCATCGGCGCGGTCATGGGACTGATGGCGGTCATGCAGAACCTCAACGACCCATCCGCGCTCGGGCACGGCATCTCGGCCGCGTTCATCGCGACGATTTACGGGATCGCCAGCGCCAACCTGTTCTTTCTGCCGATGGCATCCAAGCTCAAGGCCGTGGTCGGCGGTCAGACCAGCATCCGCGAGATGACCATCGAGGGTCTCATCGCGATTTCACAGGGCGAGAATCCGCGGGTGATCGAGACCCGGCTCGGTGGTTATCTGCATCACTGACCCCGCCGCGATGGCCAAGAAAGTCAAACACGAAGACCACCTCAACCATGAAGCCTGGGCCATTCCCTACGGCGATCTGGTGACCTTGCTGCTGGCGCTTTTCGTGGTGATGTATTCGATGTCCGCGATCAACGAGGGCAAGTTCCGTGTTGCCTCCGACTCGCTCAACGCCGCCTTCCGCGGCCCGCCGCGCTCGTCGTCCATGATCCAGATGGGGCCCAAG
Source organism: Panacagrimonas sp. (assembly GCA_052387695.1). Taxonomy (GTDB): domain Bacteria; phylum Pseudomonadota; class Gammaproteobacteria; order Nevskiales; family Nevskiaceae; genus Panacagrimonas. The sequence continues at coordinate 7,263 of JBQTIX010000086.1, forward strand.
GCGCAGGGGCAGGGCGAGGGGCAGAAAGGAAAATCGCCAATCGTGCCGTTGATGCGCAGGCCGACCCTCCCGGCGGTGACCTCGCCGTTGGGACGACCGGATTCCGGCGCAGGGCTTGCCGCTGGCCGTCCGCCAGGCGAGGAAATGAAGACCCGCGCGACGCAGGTCCGCGACAGCCGCCAGCTCGAGAAGATGGCCGATCAGGTCCAGCAGGCGCTCGGCGATCTGATCGCCAGAGACATGGTGATCGTGCGTCGCCACGAATCCTGGCTCGAAGTGGAAATCCGCACCGATATCCTGTTTTCCAGCGGCGCGGCACGAATCGACATCGAAGCCGCCGCGGTTCTCGATCGCCTGGCTGGGGTGCTCAAGTCTTTCGACAATCATCTTCGGATCGAGGGGCACACCGACGACCGCCCGATCGCGACACGCGAATTTCCGTCCAACTGGGAACTGTCGAGCGCGCGTGCTGCCAGCGTCGTGCATCGTTTCATGGGTCAGGGTGTCGATCCGCGGCGGATGACGGTGATGGGTCTGTCGCAGTACCAGCCGATCGCGGGCAACCGCGACGAAAACGGCCGCAACCGCAATCGCCGCGTGGTGATCGTGGTGCTGGCCAGCCCGGAGCAACTTCCACAAATCCCTGACGGGCTGCCGACGCAGGCGTCGGCGCAGAACAATGCGTTGCAGGCGACGGCCCCGGTGTTTCCGGCCGGCGCGGTTGCTGCGCTCGCCGAGCGCGCCCGACCGTGATTCCGGAAACCGCTTTCAGCGATCGCGTCGGCGATGGCGCTGTACTGCGACGCTGGATCGGCTTTGAACTGGCCGGCCAGCTTTACGGCGTGCCGATTCTCGCGGTGCAGGAAGTGCTGGCGGACGCGGAGGTCGAGCCCGTCCCCGGCGCGCCACCCGAAGTGCTCGGCGTGATCAATCTGCGCGGCCAGATCGTGAGCGTGATCGACCTGCATCGCCGCCTCGGTCTGGCCCCGTCGACAAGGGAAAGGGGACCTCTGATCGTGTTCGACGGCGACCGTGAGACCCTGGCGGCGCGGGTGGATCGCGTGAGCCAGGTGCGGCAGATCGCGGACCCCGCGATCAAGCCCGCACTTCGCGTCGGCGCGACGCCCTGCAAAGCCGTGAGCGGACGGGTTACCCAAGGCGACGAGGTGATGACGCTGTTGAACCTGCCCGCGCTGCTCGAATAGGCGACGCGATTTTTCCGTCCGCGAGCGGTTCGAAGCGTTCCGTGTGCTTCGCCCGGCGTGCCGGATTCCGGTCCGACAAACCGCTCCCGAAGCGGTTTCCGAATGTCCCTCGGAGCGCGCGGTCGGGGTTCGTCAGGTGGTCCTGAAATTCCCGTTCCAAAATTCCACGAAGGGACTATAGTCACCGCCCTACGGTAGGGGAGAAAGGGCGATGGGCGAGCGCAACCTTGGGTACTCCGGCCAAACGGCCCTCAGCGGCGACACAGAAGCGCTTCTCGCCCCTCCTCAATGCGGCAGACTGGTCAGTTTCGATACGGCTGAACTCAGCGGCTGGATCGGCGGTGACGACGGCAATCTTTACTTTTTTTCGTCCGCCGATGTAGTGGGCGACGTGGACATCGCGATCGGCCAGTCCGTCAGCTTCTGCGGCAGCGGCGAACTCGCCTTCCAGGTCACCGGTCTGGGTGGCGGAGCGTTGCCCGTGCGCAGCCTGTGCGGGCGCCTCGTCAGTTTCGATTCCAGCGAGCTCAGCGGTTCGATCGTCGACGACGAGGGCCAGCTGTACCACTTCTCCGCCGCCGACGTGGTCGGGACCGACGATATCGCCGTCGGTCAGTCCGTCGTGTTCTCGGCGGCAGGGGAGATCGCCACCCAGGTGTGCCGGGCGGGAGACCCTGTGGCCCCTGTGCCGCGTGCATTGAGCGGCAAGCTGGTCAGTTTCGACCCTGCCGATCTGGGTGGCTGGATCGGCGGTGACGACGGCAATCTTTACTATTTTTCCTCCGCCGATGTGGTGGACGACCGGGATATCGCGGTGGGCCAGTCGGTCAGATTTTCCGGTGCAGGCGAGCGCGCGTTCGAAGTCAGCGGCGTCGATGACGGCATCGGATCGGCGCGGGTCATGCGCGGCAAGCTGATCAGTTTCGAGCTGGCCGATTTGGGCGGCTGGATCGTCGGCGACGATGGCGAAATGTATTGCTTCACGGTCGCCGAGGTCCTTGGAGACGACGAGATCGTCGTCGGTCAGTCCGTCACATTTTTGGGAAGCGGCGAATTCGCGCGTCAAGTGCGGAAAGCCGACGACGGCGGATCTGCGATGCGCTCCCTGCATGGCAGGCTGATCAGCTTCGATTCCGCGGAACTGATGGGATGGATCGCGGACCACGAGGGCGGGCTGCATCATTTTTCAGCCGCGGACGTGGTGGGTGACAAGGAGCTCCTGATCGGACAGTCCGTGGCGTTTGTCACCACGGGCGAAGTGGCGACCGATGTCACGGGTCTTGGCAGCGGCGACAGCACCCCGGCGCGATCGCTGCGCGGCAAGCTGCTCAGTTTCGATCCGCAGGAATTGACGGGTTGGGTCGAGGGCGACGGGGGCGGGCTGCACTGCTTTTCCGCCGCGGACGTGGTGGGCGATCAGGATCTGGTGACGGGGCAAGCCGTGACGTTTTCGGCCAGCGGCGAAGTCGCGACGGAGGTCACGGCCGTCGGCGGGGACAGCGCGGCTGCGCAGGATCTGAGCGGCAAATTGATCAGCTTCGACGTCGCCGAACTGAGCGGCTGGATCGAGGGCGACGACGGCGTGCTGTACGCATTTTCCGCCGCCGATGTGCTGGGGGACGAGGACATCGCGGTCGGGCAGGCGGTGGAATTTTCGGGAGCCGGCGAAATGGCTTATGCAGTGCGCAAGCCGAGTGGAGGAACAGCGGGTGCCGGGCGGCCCCTGCGCGGCAAGCTGATCAGCTTCGATGAAGCTGACCTGAGCGGCTGGCTCGTTGACGATGACGGCGAGCTATACCACTTCTCCGCTGCGGACGTGGTGGGAGACCAGGACATTGCGATCGGCCAATCCGTCGCCTTTTCCGGAGTCGGTGAATTCGCGTTCGCGGTGACCGGCCTCGGTGGCCGCGGCGTGCCGGGGCGGGGGGCTCTGCGCGGCCGACTGGTCAGTTTCGACGCCAACAAGCTGAGCGGCTCGATCGTCGGCGACGACGGCTTGCTGTATAGCTTCACCGCGGCCGAGGTGCTCGGTCATGAAGACATCGCCGTCGGCAGCATGGTGAGCTTTTCCGCAGCGGGCGAACAGGCTTATCAGATCAGCGCGGAGGGGCCGAGCGCAGGTGCGCCCGCCGCCCGTCCGGCTTCTGCGCCTCAATCCGTGCCGCATACGCCACCGGCGCCGGCTCCACAGGCTGTGCCGTCACCTGCCGCAGCCCGCCCTGCGGTCCCCGTCCAGCCCCTGCTTCAGGCCAGCGAAACCTCCGGGCCACAAAGCAGCAGGCTGCTCGTGGCAGGTCTGATCGGCGCGATTCTGGTCGGCGGCCTCGCGATTCTGTACGTTCAAAACCAGGCCGATTCCGTCGGTCCGGCTGCCGCAAAGCCCGAGATCGCGTCGGCGGACGTCGTTGCGGCACCCGAAGCGACGACGCCCGCGCAGAACGAGGCGCCTGCGGCTGGCGTCGAAGTCATGCCGGCCACGCAACCGGCACCGGAAACTGCGGCGGAACCGGGCATCACCGATCCTGATCCTGCACTCTCAGCGGCGCAGACCGAAACAGCGGCCGCGCCGCCGGCGGAGAGCAACGTGGCCGCGGCTGGCGTCGGAGCGGAAGCGGCAGGGTCCTCAACGTCCGAGTTCGCGTCCATCGAGCCGGCTGTCGCGGCGCCGACTCCGCGTCCGGTAGCGGCAAAGCCCAAGAAGCCGGTCGCGTGGTGGCTCGCGCCGAGACCGGGCAATCTGGACTTGGTTTATGCGGGGCACCTCGCGGACTCGCCCGCAATCGTGTTGCGTTTTGATGGCGTGTTCGCCGATGCCGACGCCGCGGCCCGCCATATCACGGTGACACGGTCCGACGGCAGCAGGCCACAGGGCAAGTGGGCCCTGGGCCCTAACGGCCAGACCTTGATCCTGCGGGTGCCGCCCGGGTCTTACAAGGTCGTGGTCGGACCCGAGCTTGCGGACGCCGACGGCAGCGTGCTGGGCGCGCGCATGAGCGGCCCCATCCAGGTCAGGTGAGAAGGTCGGTGGGTCAGAGGCGCCAGCCCTGACCCACTCCTGGCCCTTCAGGCCATACCGAGCTTCTCCGACGCCATCGCAGTCCCCTTCACGCGGCTGGCGATCTTCTGGAATGCGATGTCGCGGGCCACGTCCGGCGAGCCATGTTTGGGCTTGATGTCGATCGAGAACGGCGAGAAGCCGCAATCGTCGGTCGAGCCCAGGCGTGCTCTGGGGATGTACTTCGAGGCCAGCATCAGGTCCGCGCAGATCTCTTCCGGTGTCTCGACGGTGGGATTCTGCGGATTGATCACGCCGATGAAGCTGACTTGTGGCACCCCATTGGCATCCGCGCGCGCGTGGTCGCCAATGAGCCGGTACACGCGCTCCTTGTCCTTCTCGCTGGCCAATTGGATCAGGAAATAACCGGCGTTCATCCGGAACATGCTGGGCAGTAGTTCGGCGTAATCCACGTCGGCACTGTGGGTGGAATCGCAGTCGCCGCCGGGGCAGGTGTGGACGCCGAGATGGGTGCGCTCGGCCATGGTGAAGCGGTCGATCACCCGATTGTTCAGCTCGATGAACTCGCCGAGCATCTTGCGCCCCGTCCAGGGATTGCGCGGATCGTTGCGACAGGCGAGCCGCCCCTCGGTGAAGTCGATCGAGACGCGCCGGGCGCCGGCCTCGAAGGCCATGCGGATGTCTTTCTCGCATTCGTTGCACAGATCGTCCAGAAAATCCTCACGCGAATAGTCGGGCACCTCGCCGTCCAGCGGATACAGCAGGGCCAGCATGCTGGGCGCGATCACCGCCTGCTTCATCGGCCGGGTCGCCATCGGCAGGGATTGCTTGAACAGGTCGGCGGCATAGGTCTTGTAACGGAACGGGCCGCCGGTCAGCCGCGGCAGTTGGCGGTGATGGCCGTCAGTGAAGATCGCGAAATACTGGCCGTCCGCCGCGAGGTTCTTCGCCAGCCCGGTACCCGCCAGAGTGTCCACGAGGGGATAGGTCGCGAAGCTCGATGCGCGTTGCTCGCCGTCGGACACGATCGGTGCGCCGGTGGCCTCCATGCGCTGGATGGAATCCCTGCACGCCGTGTCCTGCTCGCGGGTGAGATCGGTCCAGGTGATTTCTCCTCGATCGTAAGCGGCGATGGCGGCCTGCAACCGGGCCGGGCGGGGCAGCGAACCGACGGGTTCGGTGGGAATGGGCATCGCGACTCTCCTCTTTCATTTTACTGAAGGACTGCGGCGCGGGCCCGTTCGCCGACGGCAGAACCGGGCGAGCCACTTGAGCTTACTCCTGCAAGACCACGTTCCGACGACTGCGGAGTACCGTCCGTCAATTTTCCGTCGCGACCCGACGCACGGCGCCCCGCGACCGTCGGGAATCTGGCGCACACCGGTCGTCGGCCACGCTTGAAGGTGGTCCGTGGCGGGCCGCAAGATCGGTACCGAGGCTGACGCGCCGAATTCCCGGCAGGCCTCGAATCCAGGAATAGGGGACGGCGAGTCATCCCAGATCGCCGACGCAGAGGCCGCACCGTGAGCCAGTTTCGCCAGCCAGTCCTGCTGCTCGTCGTGCTGATGTGTGCCAGCGCGCTGGCAGCCTGCGCCGCGCCGCGCCACCGGCCCTACGACCCGGCAGTGCGCACGCAGATCCGCAGTATCGGCGTGCTGACCCCGGCGGTCACCGACAAGGTATCGGTGCGCCTGATGGTGCATCCGGGCGAGAGTTTCGGCGTGGTCGGCATGCTGGTCGCGGAGGGCGAGATGAGCGGCAAGACCAACGAGTTCACCCGCGTCCTCGGTGAGCGTGGATTTCGGACAAAGCCCGAATTCCGCGCCGACCTGCTCACCAGCCTCGGCGCCGCCGGCTACGCGTTGAGCGCGATCGACGTCTTCCGCCCCATCGGCCAGTACGGTTTTCTCGAACGCTATCCTGCCGACGACGGCTCGGTCGACGCCTATCTCGATCTCAACTCGCCGCTCATCGGCTATACCGCGGCCGGTTACGACACGCCCTATCGACCCACCGTGCAACTCGGCGTGCGCCTGGTCCGCGCCAAGGATCACAAGGTGCTGTACCAGGACACGATCTCTTACAACGCCTTCGGCGACGGCGACGGCGCAATCACGCTGATGGCGACCCGAGAGTTCGAGTTCAATGCTTTCGAGGACCTGATCGCAGGTCCGGTCCGCGCCGTCGACGGCCTGCGCGAGGCCATGCGATCCATCGGCCAGGAACTGGCCCGTCAGCTACGCTGAATTCACTCATCCGCTCCTTCCATGCGCCTCTTCAATTGCCTTGTTCTGCTGTTCGCCGCCCTCACCGGCGCCTGTGCCTCGCGCAGCCCGGCGCCGATCGTCTCGCTCCAGGCTCAACAGTGCGGCGAGACCTGGGCGCTGGAGTCCGCCATCCCGATCTGGCTCGACGCGCAGGCGCCGGTGCGCGAGCGTTTCGACGGTTCCAGCCGCTGCATCTCGACCGACGACGGCAGCGCGATTTTCGCGAGCTACAAGCTGCCGGCCTTCCGCCAGCCCTATTCGATCGACATCGATAGCGAAATTGCCGGCCAGACCCTGTTCGCACCGGAAGTCCTGTTGCTCGACGCCGCCGGAAAAGTGACGCGGCGGCTCGAATTCGATCGTTTCAGTGCGCGCGGCGAGCGGGTCGAAGGCACGGTATTCATGCACCCCGAAAACCGCGCCGAGCGTTATCTGATTGTGCGTTCGGCGGCATTCGCCGTCGGTCGTACGGGCGATCGATACATCAGCGGATCGGTCGTCGTGCCCCTGGTCAACACGGTGCTGCCGATGCTGGTGATGTACGGCACCGAGTATTCGCAGCGCTACACCTACTCGCACAGCGGCGTGGTCTACGTCGATGCGCGCAGCAGCAAAGCGCCGCGCCGCGAAAAGCTCGCGATGGACGCGGCGCGCGCGCAGTTCTGACGCACGACTGCACGCGTAGCGCCTTTCCGGGCAGCCGTTTCGCGCCAGAATTCTCCTTATTGATGCGGCCCTCAAATAGCGAGATTCGCGTTGATCGTCTGGTGGATGCGCTCCGCTTATCCACCCTACACCGACCGCGGTTTGTAGGGTGGATAGGCGGAGCGCATCCACCGTTTTCCGCCCATCCAATCAAAACTGTTTGCGGGCCGCATCTATAGCGCTCGGGAACAGAAGTTGTAGCAGGGGGAACGTCGGACCGCCGGGGTGGCTGCTCAATCCGGGCGCCAGGAGGTCCGGGGCCGTTCCACCATGCCAGACTGCACTCCATCGATGGCGGCGACCGCCTCGGTCATCCGCCTGCCTGCCGAGCTCGGCATCGAGTCGGCGAGCGATCTACACCGCGAACTGATCGCCCGCGTCGAGCACGACGAACCCGTCGTGTTCGACGCCGCCGACGTGACGCGGATCCACACCGCCGCGCTGCAACTGTTCTGCCTGTTCTGCCGCGACCGCCGCTCCAGCGCGCGCGCGACGCATTGGAAGGCTCCCTCCGCGGCGCTCAGGAGCGGCGCCGCCTTGCTCGGGGTGACGGCGCTCATGAATCTTGCGCCGGAGCTCCGCCGATGAGCCGCATTCTTGCAGTCGACGACTCCGCCTCGATGCGACAGATGGTCGGCTTCACGCTGCGATCCGCCGGCTTCGAAGTCGCCGAAGCGGAGGACGGCCAGGCCGCGCTGGAGCTCGCCAGGAGCGAAAAATTCAAGCTCGTGCTGGCCGACGTCAACATGCCGCGCATGGACGGCATCACGCTGGTGAAGCACCTGCGCACGCTGGCGGACTACAGGTTCACGCCGCTGCTCATGCTGACCACCGAGTCCACGCCGGAAAAGAAGATGGCAGGCAAGGCGGCCGGTGCTACCGGATGGTTGGTGAAGCCCTTCAATCCGGAACAGCTCGTCGCGACGGTGCAAAGGGTGCTCGGATGAGCGGTCCCGCGGGGCGCGCTGCGCACGATGCTGCGGTGAGGCCGGTTTCATGAATATCGACCTCGCACGCTTCCACAAGACTTTTTTCGAGGAGAGTTTCGAGAATCTCGAAACCATGGAACAGGCGCTGCTCCGTCTCGACATCGCAGCCTTCGACTCCGAGGTGATCCATACCAAGGCATCGGGAACGGAGGCCGTCAATGAAATTTTTCGCGCCGCCCATTCAATCAAGGGCGGTGCTGCCACGTTTGGCTTCGCGGCCGTGGCGAGCTTCACTCATCACGCCGAGACCCTGCTCGATCTGATGCGCTCCGGTGTCCGCAAGCTGGCGCAGCCCGACGTCGATCTGTTGCTGCGAGCCGGCGACACCCTGCGCGGCCTGCTCGTCGCAGCGCGCGACGGCAGCGAGGCCAACCTGCGTCAGGTGTCCGACGTGCAGGCGGAGCTGGAGTCCGCATTGTCGACGAAACCCGCCGGCAAGCCGGAAAGGACAAAAGCCGTCACGGTCGATGCAGTGAGCGGATGGCGCATCGCGTTCACGCCGAAACCCGATCTGTTCCGCAGCGGCAACGATCCGCTGCGCATCTTTCGCGCGCTCTCGGAACTCGGCGAACTGTGTGCGGAACCGGCGCATCCGCAAGCGCCATCGCTGAACGATTCGGACCCGGAGCGCTGCTATCTAGCCTGGACCTTGAACCTGATCGGCGACGTGAAGCGCGAGGCGGTGCAGGAATGCTTTGCCTGGGTGGAGGACGAGTGCGAGCTGAGCATCGAGCGGCTCCCGACAGGAGAAGAGGCCCTGCCGGTTCCGCGCGCTCGGGTCCTTGATCCGGGCTTCAATCCGGAGCCATCCCGTCGGGACAAAGTACTTCCCAGTGAAATCGTCGCGAAGTCCGCCGAGGTCCAGGCCCGCAGTTCCAAGCCCGCCAACGACGGCGCCTCGATCCGCGTCGGCACCGAGAAGATCGACGCCCTGATCAATCTCGTCGGCGAACTGGTCATCACGCAGGCCATGCTCACGCAGCAGGCCGCGGCGCTGGACCCGGTGCAGAACGAAAAACTGTTGAGCGGCCTGTCGCAGCTCGACCGCAACACGCGCATGCTGCAGGAGGCCGTGATGGCCACGCGCATGCTGCCGATGGAGGCGGTGTTCAGCCGCTTCCCGCGGCTGGTGCGCGACCTCGCCGCCAAGCTCGGCAAGCAGGTGCGCCTCGTCACGGTGGGCGAGCAGACCGAACTCGACAAGAGCGTGATCGAGAAGATCACCGACCCGCTCAATCACCTGGTTCGCAACAGTCTCGATCACGGCCTCGAAAGAACCGAGGATCGTATCGCTGCCGGCAAGGACGTGACCGGAACGATCCTGCTGAAAGCTTCACACCAGGGCGGGCACATCGTCATCGAGGTCTGCGACGACGGCCGCGGTCTGAACCGCGAAAAAATCCTCGCCAAGGCGCTGGAAAAAGGCATCCCGTGCAGCGATGCCATGAGCGATGCCGATGTGTATCAGCTCATCTTCGCGCCCGGCTTTTCCACCGCCGAGCAGGTGACCGACGTCTCCGGCCGCGGCGTCGGCATGGACGTCGTGAAAAGGAATATCCAGGCGCTCGGCGGCAGCGTCGAACTGTCTTCGACGCCGGGCAAGGGCGCCGCCGTGCTGATCCGCCTGCCGCTCACGTTGGCGATTCTCGACGGCATGTCGGTGAGCGTGGAGAACGAAATCTTCATCCTGCCGCTGTCCTCGGTGGTGGAGTCCCTGCAACCGCTCGCCGAGCAGGTCAAGCGCGTGGCCGATGCCGGCACCGTGGTGCGGGTGCGCAACGAATACCTGCCGCTGGTGGAACTGCGAGCCTGGTTCGGCCTGCCGGGCGCGCGACGCGAGCCGCACAAGGCCATTGTCGTCATCGTCGAGGCCGAGGGCCGCAAGGTTGCGGTGCAGGTGGACGAGCTGGTCGGCCAGCAGCAGGTCGTCATCAAAAGTCTGGAGGCGAATTACCGCCGGGTTCGCGGCGTCTCCGGGGCGACGATCCTCGGCGACGGTCGCGTGTCCCTGATCCTGGACGTGGCGGCCGTCGTGCGCCTGTTCAGCCAAACCAACCCTCAGCCGCTCGCGGCCTGAAGCGTCATCCCACGAGGTCATCCCATGAGCACCGCAGCAAGCAACGCCGCGCCGGTCAACACGCAGATCGCCGCCGGCATGCCCAACGAATTCCTCACCTTCACGCTCGGCGACGAGGAGTACGGTGTGGACATTCTCAAGGTCCAGGAAATCCGCGGTTACGACACCGTGACCAGGATTCCCGACGCGCCGGATTTCATCAAGGGCGTCATCAACCTGCGCGGCACCATCGTGCCGGTGGTGGACATGCGCCTGAAGTTCAAGCTCGGCAAGGTCGAGTACAACGAGTTCACGGTGATGATCATCCTCAACGTCGCGCGCCGCGTGGTGGGCATGGTGGTCGATGGCGTCTCCGACGTCATGCAGCTCACTGCCGAGCAGATCCGCCCCGCGCCGGAGTTCGGGGGTTCCATGAACACCAGATTCATCACCGGTCTCGGCACGCTCGACCAGCGAATGCTGATCCTGGTGGACATCGAGAGGCTCATGTCCGGTGCGGACATGTCCTTGATGGATACCGTTTCCCAATCCCTTCAGTAAGACCCTCCCCCGGAGTCACGCCATGAAAACCAAGCCTGCCGCAAAGTCGGCCAAGCCCGCCAAGTCGTCCAAGAAAGCCAAGCCCGCTCACCTGGTGAATCGTCAGAAGTTGCCCACCGTCGTCGCCACCAGGAGCGCCGCCGCTGCGCTGGAACGTGCGAACCTCGAAGGCCAGCTTGCTGCGATCCACAAGTCGCAGGCGGTCATCGAGTTCTCCCTCGACGGCAGGATCCTCACCGCCAACGCCAACTTCCTTGCTGCGGTCGGCTACGCGCTGGAGGAAATCCGGGCGCAGCATCATTCGATATTCGTCGACCCGGCGTATCGCGCCAGTCCGGAATACCGTGCGTTCTGGGACAAGCTAGGCAAGGGTGAATACGACGCCGGTCAGTACAAGCGTATCGCCAAGGGCGGTCGCGAGATCTGGATCCAGGCGTCTTACAACCCGATATTCGACACGCACGGCAGGCCGTTCAAGGTCGTGAAATACGCCGCCGACATCAGCGAGCAGAAACTCAAGGAAGCCGACTACGCAGGCCAGCTTGCCGCCATCGGCAAAGCCCAGGCCGTCATCGAGTTCTCGCTGGATGGGAAAATCCTTGCGGCGAACGAGAATTTCTGCGCCGCGATCGGGTATTCGCTTAACGAGATCAAGGGCCAGCATCACTCGATGTTTGCGGACGCGGCCTACCGCAGCAGCCCCGAGTACCGGATGTTCTGGGAGAAACTGGGTCGCGGCGAGTACGACGCCGGCCAGTACAAGCGCATCGCCAAGGGCGGACGCGAGATCTGGATCCAGGCCAGCTACAACCCGATCTTCGACATGAACGGCAGGCCGTTCAAGGTCGTGAAGTACGCCAGCGACATCACCGCGCAGAAGCTCCAGGCTGCGGATTACTCCGGCCAGCTCTCGGCGATCGGCAAGGCGCAGGCGGTGATCGAGTTCGATCTCAGCGGCCGCATCCTGACCGCCAACGAGAACTTCCTGAAGACGCTCGGCTACACGCTGGACGAGATCAAGGGCCAGCACCACTCGATGTTCGCCGAGTCCGCGTACCGCGCCTCGCCCGAGTACCGCATGTTCTGGGAGAAGCTCGGCCGCGGCGAGTTCGATGCCGGCCAGTACAAGCGCGTCGGCAAGGGCGGCAAGGAGATCTGGATCCAGGCGTCCTACAACCCGATCTTCGACATGAACGGCAAGCCGTTCAAGGTCGTCAAGTACGCCACCGACATCACCGAGCAGAAGCAGGCCGTGACCGAGGTGCAGCGTGTGCTCAGCGCGCTTTCGCAAGGTGATCTGACCGAGCAGATGAGCGGCAGCTACACCGGCGACTTCGCGCGCATGAAGGAAGACGCCAACGCCACGGTCGAGCAGCTCACACAGATCATCACGCAGATCAAGACCGCGACCGACACCATCAACACGGCGGCCAAGGAAATCTCCGCCGGCAACAGCGACCTCTCGGCACGCACCGAGCAGCAGGCCGCCTCGCTGGAAGAAACCGCGTCCTCGATGGAAGAGCTGACCAGCACCGTCAAGCAGAACGCCGAGAACGCCAAGCAGGCCAACCAGCTCGCGATGGGTGCCTCCGAAGTCGCACGCAAGGGCGGCTCGGTGGTGTCTGAGGTGGTCACGACGATGAGCGCGATCAACGAGTCGAGCAAGAAAATCGTTGACATCATCAGCGTCATCGACGGCATCGCGTTCCAGACCAACATCCTCGCCTTGAACGCTGCGGTGGAAGCCGCACGCGCCGGTGAGCAGGGTCGCGGCTTCGCCGTCGTGGCAGCGGAAGTGCGCAGCCTCGCGCAGCGCAGCGCCGGTGCAGCCAAGGAGATCAAGACGCTGATCGGCGACTCGGTCGAGAAAGTCGGCAACGGCAGCAAGCTCGTCGAGCAGGCCGGCAAGACCATGGAAGAGATCGTCACCAGCGTGAAGCGGGTGACGGACATCATGGCCGAGATCAGCGCCGCGTCGCAGGAACAGAGCCAGGGCATCGAGCAGGTCAATCAGACCGTGACGCAGATGGACGAGGTCACGCAGCAGAACGCCGCGCTGGTGGAACAGGCGAGTGCCGCGGCCCGCTCGCTCGAAGAGCAGGCCGGTGGCCTGGCCCACTCGGTCAGCCTGTTCAAGCTGGAAGAGGCGCCGGCTCCGGTGTCGAACTTCGGTGCTCCGCGCCAGGCGCCCAGGCCTGCGGTTCCTGCTGCGAAGCCCGTGGTTCGTCCGGTTGCGAAGCCGGTTGCCAAGGCTGCCGCGCCGGTTGTGCGCAAGCCCCTGAATGGCGCGGTCAACGGCAAGCACCACTCCTCGGCCCCGGCCGAGAAGGGTGCCGGCGAGCAGTGGTCGGAGTTTTAGCCAAATCGCGGAGCGCGCTCCGCGATCTTCTTCCAGCGACTCCCTCTCTCCGCGCATGCAGGGAGAGAGAGCAAGAGGTCCGTGTAATGGCTGACGGTTCCACAGAAACGCGCGACTTCCAAGGCCGCGACGTGAGCGGCCGCGATTTCACTTTCACCGCCCGAGATTTCGATCGCGTGCGCAAGCTGATCTACGGCAAGGCGGGCATCGCCCTGGCCGAGAGCAAGGAAGAGATGGTCTACAGCCGGCTCGCCCGCCGCCTGCGCGCCCTGAAAATCGATTCGTTCAAGACCTATCTCGACCACGTCGAATCGGACAGCGATCCGGCAGAGTGGCAGGCGTTCACGAACGCGTTGACGACCAATCTCACCTCGTTCTTCCGCGAGGCGCATCACTTCGAGGCGCTGAAGAAATTTCTCGAGGCGCAGCCGGGCGGCAGGCGACTGCGCATCTGGTGCTCCGCCGCGAGCACGGGCGAGGAGCCTTATTCGCTGGCGATCAGTGCCTGCGAGGCTTTCGATTCGCTCACGCCGCCGGTCGCGATCCTGTGCACCGACATCGACACCAACGTGCTCGCGACCGCAGAGCGTGGCGTGTATCCGATGGATCGCATCGAGAAACTGTCTGGCCCGCAGAAGAAGCGGTTTTTCCTGAAGGGGAAGGGCAGCACCGAGGGCCAGTGTCGGGTCGTCGAGCCGCTGCGCAGCCTGCTGACCTTCCGCCAGCTCAACCTGCTCGACTCTCCGTATCCGATGCGCGGGCCCTTCGACGCGATCTTCTGCCGCAATGTGATGATCTACTTCGACAAACCCACGCAGCTCGCGATCCTGCGGCGGATGGTGCCGCTGCTGACGCCGGACGGCCTGTTCTTCGCAGGCCACTCGGAAAGCTTCTTTCACGCCAATGACGTGATCCGATCGGTGGGGCGCACGATCTATCGGCGTGCTGACGGCAAGGATCACTAAGCCATGTACGCGATGCGCTGGGCGCGCGAGGGCGGAACGCATCAGGCACCGGCCGAGCCCACGGGCTACTTCGATCCCAAGTTCAATTCTCAGGCGCTCAAGGTGCTGCCCGGCGAGTACCTCGTCACGCAGAGCGACGTGATGCTCGTGACCGTGCTCGGTTCCTGCGTCTCGGCCTGCATCCGCGACCCGCTGGCCCGGGTCGGCGGCATGAATCACTTCATGCTGCCCGAGGGCGAGGCCGGTGGCGCCGCGAATGAGACTGCGCGCTACGGTGCGTACGCGATGGAAATGCTCATCAACGAACTGATCAAGCGCGGCGCGTCGCGGGCACGTCTCGAAGCGAAGGTCTTCGGCGGTGGTGCGGTGCTGCCGGGATTCACCTCCAACAACGTCGGCACGCGCAACGGCCAGTGGGTGCTCGGCTACCTCGCGGCCGAGGGTCTGGAGGTCTGCGCGCAGGATCTGTTCGACACCTGCCCGCGCCGCGTTCATTACTTCCCGCGCACCGGCAAGGTCATGGTCAAGCGTCTTCCTTCGGCGAACGACACCGAGGTGCTGGCCAGCGAAAAACTGTATCGATCCCGCCTGCGCGAATCTCCGACGCAGGGCAGTGTGGAGTTGTTCTGATGAACGACGATGGAAGAGCGGGCCTCCTGCAGGGATGCGATCCATGAACAGAATCAGGGTGCTTGTCGTGGACGACTCCGCGCTCATGCGCCGTCTGTTGACCGAATTCCTGACGCGCGATCCGCAGATCGAGGTCGTCGGCTCCGCCCCCGATCCCTTCGTCGCCCGCGACAAGATCAAGCAGCTTGCGCCGGACGTGCTCACGCTCGACGTCGAGATGCCGCGTATGGACGGGCTCACCTTTCTCGAAAATCTGATGCGCCTGCGGCCGATGCCGGTCGTGATGGTGTCTTCGCTGACCGAGAAGGGTGCCGAGACCACCTTGCAGGCACTGGAACTTGGCGCCGTCGATTTCGTCACCAAACCGAGGCTCGATCTGGAGGCAGGCCTGCGTCAATACGCCGATGAGCTGATCGCCAAGATCAAATCGGCGGCCAAGGCACGCGTGCGTGGACTCGATGCAGCCGGCCCCGCCATCAGGCCCCTGCCGTCGCGCCGGATGCTGCGCACGACTGAAAGGATCATCGCCATCGGTGCTTCCACCGGCGGGACCGAGGCGATCAAGGACGTGCTGATGGCGATGCCGGCCGATGCGCCTGCCATCCTCATCACCCAGCACATTCCTGCTGCGTTCTCGGCACCGTTCGCAGCGCGGATGAATCGAAGTTCCAGCATGTCCGTCTGCGAAGCCGGCGACGGTCAGCAGATTGTGCCGGGCCATGTATACATCGCGCCGGGTGACTGGCATCTGGAACTGGCGCGCGACGGCGCCCGCTACGTCTGCCGACTCCATCAGAAACCGCCGGAAAACCGCCATCGTCCCAGCGTGGACGTACTGTTCAAGTCGGTGGCGCAGCACGCGGGCGCCAACGCGGTGGCCGCCATCCTCACCGGCATGGGCGACGACGGCGCGCGCGGGCTGCTCGCGATGCGCGAAACCGGCGCCCGCACCCTGGTACAGGATGAGGCCAGCAGCGTCGTCTGGGGCATGCCCGGCGCGGCGTTCAAGCTCGGTGCCGCGGAACAGGTCTTGCCTTTGAACCGGATAGCCGAAACCTTGCTGGAGCTGAGCGCCGTAAGCCCGGCGCGCGCCCACGCCTGACACCCTGGAGAGTCGCGTGAACAAATCGATGATCGAATCCTTCTGGCGGATTCTTGCTGTCCCTTCCGCGGCCACGGCGGCGCACGTCGCCATGCAGATCGGAGGAGCGTCATCGGCGGTCACCATCGGTGGCGCTGCGGTCGCGCTGGGTGGCTGGGCCTGGGCCTGCTGGCACCTCGCCGAACGCGCACAGTCCGCCGAGTCCCGGCTCAGCGCCCAGTTGGCGCGGCGGGCCGAGCACCGGCACCTGCTTGACGAATTGCGCGCGGGACTCTCTTCGGAAAGTGCCGGCGTGCAGCAGGAGGTGGATCGCGTCAACGGCCTGTTGCGGGAAGCGATCCGTGACCTGTCCGGCGCGTTCAGCCGCATGAACGAACATTCACAGCGGCAGGCGCAGGCAGTGTCGGCGGTGCTGTCGCAGACCGGCCGTGGCGGTGGTGGCGGATCGCTCGATGTGCGCCAGTTCGCGCAGCGTGCCGGCGCCCTGATGGAGAACCTCGTCGCGGTCATGACCGAGGCCACCCGCCAGAGCGTCATGAGCGTGCAGCGCATCGATGCGATGGTGAAGCATCTCGACGCGATCTTCGAACTGCTCGGCGACATGAAGACCATCGCCGATCAGACCAATCTGCTGGCGCTCAACGCGGCGATCGAAGCCGCACGCGCAGGCGACGCCGGGCGCGGCTTCGCGGTGGTTGCCGAGGAAGTGCGCAACCTGTCCGAGCGCTCCACCAACTTCAACGATCAGATCCGCAAACTGGTGTTCTCGTCCAAGGACGCGGTCGCGCAGGTGCGCGAGACGGTGGGCCATGTCGCCAACCGCGACAGCGACACCACCGATCGCGCCAGGCTGGAAGTGACGCGCTGGGCGGTGGACATGGATAGTCTCAACCAGCATCTCAACGAGGCGATGGGCGCCGTCTCGGCCAGTGGCGACAGCATCCGCAAGTCGGTGGATCAGGCGGTGCGCTGCTTGCAGTTCGAGGACATCGCGACCCAGGCGCTGGGTTCGGCTGCGCGTCACGCGGGGCGCATCGACGCGGTCAACGCCGAGGCGCTGCGCCTGCATTCCCTGGTTGAATCGGAAACCGCGATCACGGTCGCTGATCCGGCGCAGATCGCGCACGCGCCGATCGTGTTCAAGCCGGCGACGCTCATGGGGGTGGCGCCGGCCAGCCCCGCGAACGGCACGCCGGTCAACGGCCACAACCCGGCGATCGACTGGCGCAAGCCGGTTCACAAGCCGGTCGCGCAGGACAGTCTCCAGGCAGGTGAAGTCGAGCTGTTTTGAGCGCCGAACTTCGTACGGCCGCCTTCTATCAAACAAGGATCACGCGACACCTTGGCCTGGGAGGGTGGATGCGCTTCGCTTATCCCCCCGCCAGGCCGGCGCAGCGTAGGGTGGATAAGCGAAGCGCATCCACCGGGGACGGCATGGCACCAGAGAGCACCCGTTAGCTCCGCGAGAACGGCGCGCCCCGCGCTGAAGGCTTCCATGAACCAGACCGCAGGGCGATGAATGCGCCCTGCGCCTGATGCTGCCCCGTTGTCACGCCGCTATCGCGGCAGCAGCTCCAGCAGTTTCGAAGGCGACACCGCCGGATAGAACAGCCAGCCCTGCGCATAATGCACACCGAGCTGGCGCAGGGCTTCGAGCTTGCGCGCGTCGTCGACGAATTCCGCCACGGTTCTCTTGCCGGTGGCGCAGGCCACCTGGTGGATGGCGCGGACGATCTCGCGTGCGACCGGGCTGTGCGCGACGTCGCGGATGAAGCTGCCGTCGATTTTCACTTCGTCCACCGCCAGGGTGTTGAGGTAACCGAACGAGCACAGTCCGGCGCCGAAATCGTCGAGGCTGAAAATGCAGCCGATGGATTTGAACGCGGCGATGATCTCCGCCGCCACGCCGAGGTTCTGGATCGCCGCGGTCTCGGTGATTTCCAGGCACAGCTTGCCGTGAGGCAGGCGCGCGTTCTTGATGTCGCGGTACAGCGAGTCGATGAAGCTGCCGTCGACCAGCGAGACCGCCGACAGATTCAGCGAGACGTTGTGAACGCGGTCGAGCACGCCGGGATGGTTGTCGAGCCAGTCGAGCAGGAAGGCGGCGCTGAATCGATCCAGCTCCGCGGCCAGCCCGAAGTGTTCGAGCGCCTCGATGGTGCCGGCCGGCAGCGGCATGTAGACGCCGTTGCGCTCCATGCGAACCAGGAATTCGGCCTTGGCGACGCGGGCTTCGCCCATCGTGATGTCGATGATGGGTTGCGCGTAGAGCGCAAGCTGATTGTTGCGCAGGAGTTGGCGGAACTCGGCGACGGCCGCCGGGTTGGCCACCGGCAGGTCGGCCCAACCGCTGCCAGTGCCGAAGCGGCAGATTTGGTTGAGGCCGCGCCGCTTGGCCTGGGTGCAGGCCTGGCCGGCTTCGGACATGACGCGGGCCCAGTCGCTGTCGGGTCGGTAGATCGAGAAGCCGAGTGCAACACCGACTCGCACCGGGCCGACGGCGGATTCGTAGCGCAACTCGCCGAGCCGGTCGCGCAGGGCCGCGGCCTCGTCGGCGGCGGACTGGGTATGGTCGATCGCCTTGGCCGCGATGAATTCATTGCTCCACAGACGCCCGGTGACGGCGACTCCGAAGCCCCATTCGACCAGGGCCTGCTCGACCCGGCGGATCAGCCGGTCGCCCTCGCCCGGGCTGCTGACCCGGTTGATCTCGCCCAGGTTGCGCAGGTCCAGGTGGATCAACACGGCGATCCCATCGCGGGGCAGCTCGCCGAGTTGTTGCAGGAGGGGCTGATAGCGGGAGACGTGCGGCGTGCCGCCTTGGTGAGGAAGTCCCATTTCGCTGTTATCGCTGTCCAAGGAACCTCCTGCCTAGACCGGCACGGACTGACGGCGACGCCTGCCGGTTGGCCGGCAGCGTGGGCATGAAGCGCGACGACATATCGGCATCCGGGGGCGATGGACCGGGACTCGCTACAAGTCCTGCGCCAGAGGGCCGATCGAAGCACTTCGCTCTGGCATGCTTCGCCCCCAGTAAAGAACCCGAGGGAACCGACCTCCCCATGACCCGCATGCCTGCTGTTTTTCTTGGCCACGGATCGCCGATGAACGCGATCGAAGACAACGCCTGGAGCCGAAGCTGGCGTGAACTGGGCGCGACCCTGCCGATGCCGCGCGCGATCCTGTGCGTCTCCGCGCATTGGGAGACGCGCGGCGTAGTCGCGGTCGCATCGACCGCGAAGCCCGAAACGATCCACGATTTCTTCGGCTTCCCGCGCCCGCTGTTCGAGGTGCAATACCCCGCGCCGGGCAGTCCGGAACTGGCCGGAAGAGTGATCGAAGCGATCCGATCATCCGAGGTGCAGGCCGATCCGGACTACGGCCTGGACCACGGAAGCTGGTGCCCTCTGAGGCTCATGTATCCCACCGCCGAGGTGCCGGTGGCGCAGTTCAGCCTGCGCGTCGGACAGCCGGGCTCGTTCCATTACGAATTGGGCCGGGAGCTGTCCGCGCTGCGCGACGAGGGCGTGATGATTCTCGGCAGCGGCAACATCGTGCACAACCTGCGCGTGATCGATTTCCAGCGCCGCGAGGGCCACGACTGGGCGGATCGCATCGACCGCGCCGCGCGCGAGCACATCGTCTCGGGCGATCACGCCGCGCTGATCGATTACGACCGGCTCGATCCGCAGATGCGGCTCGCCGTGCCGACGCCGGAGCACTACTGGCCGCTGCTGTACGTGCTTGGCGCGCAGCGGCCGGACGATTCCGTGCGCGTGTTCAACGAGGGCACCACGATGGGGTCCATCTCGATGACCAGCGTGGTCCTGGGGGCGTAGGTCGGATCAAGCCCGCGTGCTTTTCGCGGGCGGGTCCGACGGGCGCGCAGTGTCGGTTCCGCCTTCGGCTTGAACCGACCTACGAGACTTGAGCAACCAGACAGCCGATAACCGAACCGGCCCGCGACCGCGATCGATGGCAAGCACCAGCGCCAGGCATCCGGCACCCGAGAGCAGGCAGGACAGGGCGAACGCGCTCGCATAACCGAATGCATCACCGAGCAGTCCCGCTGCAAGGCCAGCCAGGCCGCCGCTCAGCACGATGGCGCAGGCCAGCAGCGTGTAGTCGGTTCCGGCGTGGTCGGGATCGGACGCGTCCATCATCAGCGTGAACAGCGCCACCGTCGCCATGCCGCCGAGCAGATGTTCCGCGGTGCTGGCGACGTAGATCAGCGTTCGCGCGTCGGGCTGCATCGCGCAGCCGACGTAGAGCAACAGGCTCAAGGTCTGGAGCAGGCCGCAGGCGATCAGCGCCGGCCGGCGGCCGAACCGGAACGCCAGCCAGCCGCCGAGTGCCGCGCCCGCAAGCCCCATCGCCGACCCGATGCTGCCCTTGACGACCGCGATTTCTTCCTTGCTCAGCCCGACGTCGTGCATGAACGGACCCACCAGCGACGAGGCCATGGCATCGCCGAACTTGTAGACGCAGATCAGCACGATGAAAGTGGGCAGACCGGGCACGCGCAGGCGGTGCAGCCAGCCTATCAGCAACGCGCGACCTCCCGTTCGCACACCAGATTCGGGTGCGGAACACGCAGGCAGGAACAGCGCGGGCACGCTCGTCAGGAGCAGGATCGTGGCCATGCCGACGAACATCGTGGACCATCCGGCGCGCGCGAACACCCACAGCAGAAATCCGCCGCCGAGAATCATGCCGAAGCGATACGCGCCGACCTGGATGCCGTTGGCGAGCCCCCGTTCCGCTGGACCGAGCATGCGCACCGCGAGACCGTCGGTGGCCACGTCCTGCGTCGCTGCGAGCAGGTTGAACAGGACCAGCGCCGCGAAGATCGGCAGCAGGTTCGCGTCGAAATCAACGAACGCCAGCGCCAGGGCGCCACAAACCGTGAACGCCTGCAAGCTCAGGATCCAGGCCTTGCGCGAACCGCTGTGGTCCACCAGCGGCGCCCACAGGAACTTCAGCGCCCAGGGCAGGAACAGCAGACCGCTGGCGCCGATGGCCGCGAGTGACAGCCCGCGTTCGCGCAGCAGCACGGGCAGGGCCTGGGTGAAGAATCCGAAGGGCAGACCCTGCGCGAGATACAGGCTCGCGAGCAGGACCAGCCGATAGCTGCGGGTCATGCCGGCGTCACGTCGGCGCAGGCTCTCCGCCGCCGTTTTTCGGCGCCACTGCTTCAGCAGGAGACCGCGACATGCCGGCGGTGATGAGGAAGCGCATGGCGTCGTCCATGCCCATGTCCAGCGGCGTCAGGTAACTGCGCGGAAGCAGCACGGTATAGCCGCCGATCTGGTAACTCATCGGCAGGTATACCGCAACCTGATCGGTGCAATCCGATGGCTCCATGCCCAGCCCGGCGCTCGCGAGGTCCTCCACGGTGATGAATCCGAGCATGCGCACCGGCACGCCCGGCATCTGCACCAGCACGACCTTGCCGAAGCGGCGCTCATCGCGTTTGGAGAAGAACCCGGTGAGGTCCTTGACGGCGCTGTAGACGGTCTTGATCAGGGGGATGCGTTCGAGCTGTTCTTCGACCCAGCTCACCAGCTCGCGGAAGAAGATCGCCTGCATCAGCAGGCCGGTGACGAAGATCAGGGCGAGCGAGATCAGCAGCCCCATGCCGGGCAGGTAGGCGCTGCTGGGCAGCAGCACCTTGATGAATCCGCCGAGCAGCTTTTCCGCGAAGCCGATCAGCCACATCACGAAGGCGACCGTCACCATGATCGGCAGCGCCGCGAACAGGCCGGTAAGGAAGGTGCGCGCCAGGCGCCGCCAGCCGAGCCGCTTTCGATACTGGTTCCACCACAGCCTGATGCGGCCCACTACGCGCTCCTCCATGCGGAGGAACGTGCGGATTCCGCAACCAGTTCTTCTGCCGCGGCCCAGCAGGCGTGGGTACCGCTGGGAATGCGCAGCGGCAGCCGGACGCGCGCGAGCGGTCCGGCGGCCAGGTTCTGCGCGGCGTAGATCCAGCATTCCGAGACGTTTCGATTCATGTCCGAAATATAGGTCACCAGCCAGCCGTCGTCTTCGGATCGTGCGCCGGCACGCGGCACGAACGGTGTTTCGCTGCCGAATACGCCGGCTTCGAAGCACACGGTTTCGCGCTGGCCGGTTGCGAGGTCGTGCTTGATCAGCCCGTTGAACAGGAACCAGCCGGGCTCGCCGCTCATGCTGTAGACGTAGCGATGCACCCGGTTGAAGGACTGGCGATTGATACTGCCGAACTCGCACACGGTCTCGTCGAGCAGTTCCTCGCGCGTCTGCCCGGTGCGCAGGTTGAAGCGCCAGCGCCAGAGCTGGGGCTTCATGGAGCCCAGGTCGAGGAAGGCCATCATCTGCGCGTACCGCTTTGGGGCATCGGAAAGCGGCGGCGGCATCGGGCATTGCTGGCGATAACCGTCGAGGATGACCTCGTCACCGGCTTCCCAGGCGTTCGTGAAATGCAGCACGTAGGTCGGGCTGGCCTCGAACCAGCGGGTTTGGCCGGGCGCAATGCGCGGAACCAGCGCGAAGCGAGAAGGAAGCTCGTGCATGCGCGCGGCGAAGATGTCGCGCTTGAGCAGCTCCGCATCCCAGAACAGCGGGAAGTCGTTGAGGATGAAAAAGCGCGGCGTGAACATCATCGAATGCGGCAGTCGCGGGCCTGGCAGGGGCACCTCGCGCTCGTCCAGCAACTCACCACGCGCCGAGGCCGCGCCGCAGCGCATGAAGGGGGCGTGGCGCGAGTAGTTGAACCACAGCAGCTCGCCGGTGGCGGGGTCCGGCATCGCGTGCGCCGACACACCGTCACGCGGAAACTGCCCGCCCCAGGCCAGCGCGCCCTGCTGTTCCAGTGTCACTGGGTCGGAGCCGTACAACTCGCCGCACTGATAGAAACTGCTGATCGCGCGGCCGCCGTGCACGCACACGTCGGTGCTCGAAGCGTCCTTCAGATAACCCTGCGCACCCCAGCCCGGCCGCTCGGACTTCGGCGGCACCTCGGCAATCCCCGACCATAGCGCGCGACCCAGGTCCTGCTCGGTGACGAAACCGCGGGTGCGGATGAAGCGATTGCGAAACGCGGCGCGGCCGTTGTGGAAGCGCATCGCGCATAGCATCCCGTCGCCGTCGAAGGGGTGGTACTTGCCCAGCGGCTGGTGGACGGGGTTCTCGCTGTTGCGCAGGTACACGCCGTCGAGGTCGCGCGGGACTTCGCCGATCACGAGGCAGTCGTCGTCGTCCCACTCCTCGCTGACCGGCGTCCAGGCGCCGTTGAGGTAAGGATGGTCGCTGGGCTGCAAGCTGGAGCGGACCTGGTGAATCCGTCTTGCCGACATCGTACGGCTCCGGTTATCGAGGCGCTTGAGACCGCGGGGAATGAGCTTCGTCCCAAAGGATGCTAGCGAAGGTCTGCACAGGTTTGATCCGTCTCGTAGATCGGGGTCGGTGGGTTGTAGGTCGGTTCAAGCCGAAGGCGGAACCGACACTGCGCGCCCTACGACGAAGGGCGCATGTCGGGTCCGCCCGCATGAAGCCGCGGGCTTGACCCGACCTACACTCGGCCCATTCAAACCGAGCGCAGCATCTCCCGCGCCGCGTTGCGCCCACAGGCGCCCATCACGCCGCCACCCGGATGTGCCGCCGCGCCGCACAGGTACAGGCCCTTCACCGGTGTGGCGTAATCGCCCCAGCCCGGCACCGGCCGGAAGCTGAAAAGCTGGTGCAGCGGCATCGCGCCCTGAAAGATGTTGCCGCCGGTGAGGTTGAAGCGCCGTTCCAGGTCGGGCGGCGCCAACACCTCGCGATGCAGCACGCTACCCGCGAAGTTGGGTGCGTGACGCGTGATCTCCGCGACGCAGCGGTCGGCAAAGGGCTCGCGCTGTTCGTCCCAGCTTCCGCGGCTAAGCCGGTACGGCGCGTACTGCACGAACAGATTCACGATGTGATGGCCCGACGGCGCGAGCGTGGAATCGACACTGCTCGGAATCACCATCTCGATCACCGGCCGCTCGCTCGGCATTCCGCGCCGCGCCTCCTCGTAGCCGCGCTCGATGTCTTCGGGCAGGGAATTGATGTGGATCGTGCCGCGATGCTCGGGCCCCACCTCGCCCTGCCGATCCGGCATGCAGGTGAACTGCGGCAGCTCCGACACTGCCAGGTTGATCTTTGATGAGGCGCTGGAATAGTCGATGCGCTGCACCGCGCGGCGGAAGTCCGCCGGCAGGTGCTCGGGCTTGATCATCTTCTCGAAGGTGATGTGCGCCGTCGCATTGGAGGCGACCTGCCTGGCATCGATGAGCGTGCCATCTGCCAGCCGCACGCCACGCGCGCGACCGTTCTCCACCCGAATCTCCGCCACGTCGGCGTTGCAGCGGATTTCCACGCCCAGGCTCTGCGCGGAACGCGCCATCGCCTGCGTCAGCGCGCCCATGCCGCCTTCAACGTAGCCCCACACCCCGCGCGCACCGCCGGCCATGCCCATCACGTGATGCAGCAGCACATAGCCGGTGCCGGGCGCGGAGGGCGGAGCGAAGGTGCCGATGATGGCGTCCGTCGCCAGGGTGCCCTTCAGTTCCGGCGACTCGAACCAGCGGTCGAGAATCGGCATGGCCGCACCGGTCAGCACCTCGATCGCCTCGGGCAGATCGGCACCGAGCTTCTTCATCGCGCGATACAAGGCGCCGCCGCGTCGCAGATTGCGCAGGCGGTCCATGAACCCGCGCGCTCGCCACTCCCGGGGCAGCGGCAACAGGTCCGGCGGCGTGTCCATCAATGCCGGTTCGAGATGCTCGGCGATGCGCGTGAGCAGGGCCTCGTATCTCGGGAAAGCCTCGGCGTCACGCGCGGAGAACTTGGCGATCTCCCGACGATTCAAATGGGGGTCAGACCCCATTAACAGCGATCGACCGTCGGCGAAGGGTGTGAACGAGGACGGGCTGCGCGGCAACACCTTGTAGCCGAATTCCGCCAGATGCAGTTCGCGCTCGATCTCCGGCAGCAGCAGGCTGATGACGTAGGAGGCGGTGGAGGCGCGGTAACCCGGCGCGATCTCCTCGGTTACCGCCGCACCGCCCACGATGCCGCGCCGCTCCAGCACCAGCACCCTGCGACCGGCCCTGGCCAGGTAAGCGGCACAGACCAGGCCGTTGTGGCCGGCGCCGATGATGAGGGTGTCGTACATGCGCTGATCCTAGCCCGCGTCGCCGACGGTGTGTGGGCGCTCACATGACCGCAACAAATCGCACAAAACGTTACGTTCGCGGCGGGTGTCCTGTTTTACAGTTCGATTCAGGTCATTCCCGGAGGTTGGCGTCGTGCTGAATGTTCTGGTGCTCGATGGTGACGACGCTTATCGGCGAAACCTCTGCCTTCGGCTTGTCGGCGTCGGCATCAAGGCGTTTGGAATCCGCAGCAGCGCCTCGCTCGACGAGGCGCTGTCGAAGGGGCCGTTCGACGTCGTGCTGTGCAGCATCGAGCTTCCAGGCGAGAACGGCTTCGCCGTGTCAAAGCGGCTGCGACGCGTGTCCGGCGCCGGATTGATTCTCCTCGCCGCTTCTGAAAAGCGCGAAGACCGGATCATGGCGCTGTCGATGGGCGCCGATCACTACTTGGTCAAACCCAAGGATTTCCGCGAGCTGGAAATGAACATCCGCAATCTGCATGCGCTCATGGGGGGAGAGACGGACAGGAAAGCGGTCGGTTCATCGCGGCCGGACACCTGGGTTTTCGACGCCGCACACTGGACGCTCAGCACGCCCGAAGGTCGGACCGTCTCGCTGTCACTGGCCGAGCACCAGGTTCTGAACTGCCTGTTCAAGCGCTGCGGCGAGGTGGTGTCCCGCACCGACCTGCTGACCGGACTGGATCGCGGCGAGGGCCGCGCGTGCAGCCGCAACCTCGACATGATCATCTCCCGGCTGCGCCGCAAGGTGTCCCTCGCCACCCGCAAGAGACTCCCGATCCTGTCCGCCCGCGGCGTCGGCTACGTATTTTCCGGGCCGGCGAGCTTGCAGAACGAGCCGGTGAGTTTCCTGTAGTCGGCCCTGGTGGAAGCGCTTCGCTTATCCACCCTTGGGCCAAGGTTTCGCTTGACCGATGTTCGAACCGGCGCCGGTTTGCAGAGGCTGCCGAGGTTCCCAGGGAGCTATCGTGTCCGCGGTCGCTCAACGAGTTGCGGGATGCCCTTAACATCGGCGCATTGACCTCAACAGCGTTCCAGTGCGGATCCGCGCCGGGACATGGACCGGGACCGAGTCATGGATCTTCGCGACACGCCGCGCGACGCAGCGCTCTACCGCTACCGTTTCGGCACCGCCGAGTTCGACGAGGCGCGTTTCGAGCTGAGAGTCGGCGGGCTGCCGGTGGAGCTGGAGCGACGACCGCTGGAAGTGCTGCTGGAACTGCTGCGTCACGCGGGCGAGGTGGTGACGCGCGAAGAGCTGCGTGAACGGGTCTGGGCCGGGCGGGTGACGGTGGACAACGTCGTGGCCAACGCCGTGACCAAGCTGCGCAAGGCGCTGGGCGACGCCAATGCCGAGATGCTGGTCACGCAGTCTCGGGTGGGCCTGCGGCTGGTCGGCACGGTCGAGCGCGTGGCGGTGGGTCGCAAGCTGGTCAGCGTGTTGAAGCTGGCAGCGGGCGACCCGGTTCAGGACCGGTCGCACTTCCGCCTGGAACAGCAGCTCGGGTCCTCGCTGGCCAACGAAGTCTGGACCGCGCGACACGCGCATACCGGCGAGCTGCGCGTGTTCAAATTCGCGCTCGACGGCGAGCGCCTGAGCGCGCTCAAGCGCGAGGCCACGCTGTCGCGGCTGCTGCGAGAGGCCTTGGGTCAGCGCGAGGACATCGCCCGGATCATCGACTGGAATTTCGAGACCGAGCCGTTCTTCCTGGAATGCGAATTCGGCGGGCAGAACCTGTCCGAGTGGGCACGGGACGGCGCTCTGGCGGCGTTGGCCGAGCCGCAGCGGATCGAGCTGTTCCTGCAGATCGCCGATGCGGTGGCCGCCGCTCACACCGTCGGCGTGCTGCACAAGGATCTGAAACCCGCCAACGTACTGGTGCAGATCCGGGCGGACCAGACCCGGCAGCTGCGCCTCACCGATTTCGGATCCGCCCGCCTGCTGCAGCCCGGTCGGCTGGAGGAACTGGGAATCACCCGGCTCGGCATGACCGTTACCCAGGGGTCGGGCGGGGATTCCACGTCCGGCACGCCGCTGTATCTCGCGCCGGAGCTGATCGCGGGCCACGCACCGACGGTGCAGAGCGACCTTTACGCGCTGGGCGTGATGCTCTACCAGCTCGCGATCGGAGACCTCAAGAAGCCCATCGCCTCCGGCTGGGAGCGCGACATTGACGATGTCCTGCTGCGCGAGGACATCGCGCGTGCCGTCGACGGCAACCCCCTGTTGCGGATGGGCAGCGTTCCGGAGCTGGCCAGGGCCCTGCGGGATCGTGACGCCCGCCGTGTCGAGCGCGAGCGTCTGGCCGGTGCCGAGCATGCGGCGCGTATCGCGGTCGAAGCGCTCATGCGCTCCCGAGCGCGCCGGCCCTGGCTGATCGGTGCGATCAGTGTTCTGATCGCCGGGCTCGCGACCAGCCTGTGGCTGTATGACGGCGCGCAAGTCGCGCGCGATCAGGCCGAGAGGGAACGGGAGCGCTCGGCGGCGATCAACCGCTTTCTCAACAGCGATGTGCTCGGTGCCGCCGATCCCTATCTCGCGGCGGCGGGCAGGGAGACGACCGTGCGCGAGGCGCTGTCGTCGGCCGCGCTTGCGCTGGACGACAGGACCGCCGCCGGCCTGGACCGGCACCCGCTGACCCAGGCCTCGGTGCGCATGACGCTGGCGGCGCTGTTCCTGCGCTTGCAGCAGTTGCCGGAGTCGGAGGCGCAATGGCGGGCTGCGATCGAACGGCTGGCCGAGGTGGCCGGTGAGGCCGATCCTCTGGCGCTGCAAAGCCGCTATCAGCTCAGCCAGGTGCTGGTGCAGCAATCGCGATTCGACGAGGCCCGGCAACTGTTGGAGGAGACCGATCGGCTGGCGGAAAAAGCGCCTGAACACGACGCCCGGACGGCGGTCTTCGCGGATCACGCCTGGGGCGTGTATCTGACCAGTCGCGAGGACAACGAGCAGGCGGTGACGCGCCTGCAAGACGCCCTGACGCGCCAGCGCCAGCTCGATCCTGCCGACGTGCAGCGCATCGACGCCATCCGGTCGAGCCTGATGTTTGTCCACTCCTCGCTCGGGCGCTACGCGGAATCCGAGCGGCTGGCGCGCGAGCTGCTGGCCGAGCTGGAGGCAAGACCCAGCGTCGGCGCGCTATCCATCGCCAACGCCAGGCACCTGCTCGGCGAGGCCCTGACCTATCAGGATCGCTACGACGAGGCCGAGCCGCTGCTCGACCAGGCGGTACGGACCTTCACCGAGAAATTGGGCGCGGACAGTCCGCGCAGCGTCTCGGTGCTCAACACCCAGTGCTCCCTGTACAACTGGACCGAACGCTTCCAGAAAGCGCATGACTGCATGCTGCGCGTTCATCAGGCCCTGCTCGCGCGCCACGGCGACGGGCATTGGATGGTCTGGGGTACGTTGGGCAACGTCGCCAACGCCTCCTACCGGCTCGGTCGTCCGGTCGAGGCCGAGCGCGAATACCGGCTCAGCTACGAGGGACTGGCGCGCACCGGCGGAGGGGATTTCGGCCCGACCCTGTTGGCGCGCTATCACCTGGCCGCGCTGTCCGCCCGTTTCGGCAAGGCCGATGAAGCCGCCGCGTTGCTGGCCGGGCTGACGGTGGACCAGCTCAAGGCCTACACGCCCGCCGCGCCCTGGGAACAGCGGCTGACCCTGCTGCGAGGCCTGGTGCTGCTGGCCCAGGGACAGGAGGAAGCGGGACGGGCTCTGCTCGAACCGCAGGTGGCGGCCTGGAGTGAGGCAGGCGGGTCGGAGCTGATCTTCGAGGAGGCTAAGGCCGCGCTGAGTCGGAGCGACTGAATTCATGGGTCGGGTCAAGCCCGCGTGCTGTTCGCGGGCGGACCCGACGGGCGCCCTTCGTCGAGGGCGCGCAGCGTCGGTTCCGCCTTCGGCTTGAACCGACCTACCCCCGCCGGACAACCGATCTACGCAGAATGGGCGGTGTGGGGTACGAAGCGGCTTTCGCGATACATCCGCCGCAGCCACTGCGCCGCCGGCTGTTCCAGCCAATCCTCGACCAGCGGACGCAGCGCCGCGCGGAAGTCGGTACGGCTGTAGACCGGGTGCTGGTCCGGACCGATCAATGGCGCGAGCAGCGCGCAAGCCGTGATGTCCGCTGCGCTCAGGCGATCGCCGACCAGGAACGGGCGCCCGTCGGCCAGGCGCTGATCGAGGAAATCCAGACCTTCGGCGATGCGCCGGCGAGAGTGCACGACCGCATCCGGAGTGACCTTGAATCGCTTGCGGAACGTCGCCCGCAGCACTGGGAAGGTCGTCGCCAGGAAGCGCTTCTGCCAGGGTCCGGCGTCCAGGGTCCAGAGGTTCACCACGGACGCAGCCTCGTCGAGGATCGCGCTGTAGGCGTAGCGGATGACGTGGGTGCCGATACGGTCGAAGCGATCCTCGATGTCCATCACCTCTCTCCGCAGCGCCGGATCCTTCGGCAGCAGCTTGAAGCCGGGCATGTTCAGGTCCAGCCAGTGGAGAATCCGGGTGCTGTCCTGCACGTAGCCGCTGGCGGTCCTGAGGATGGGCACCGTGGTGCCCAACCGCCCGTGGCGCAGCGCCGGCAGCAAGTGAAAGAACGGTGTCCAGCACACCTCGCGGTACTCGGTGCGGCTGGCATCCAGCATCCAGCGTGCCTTCTCGCTGAAGTGGGAGATGTGAAAGGTGTAGAGCTCGAGCACGGTCGTTCCCGTATGACGTCGAGGCCCGAGTCTAACCGTCGCGCTTGACGATCCGGATACCGTCCGGCCGTCGCGGCCTGACGCGGGGGCGAGTCCCTCGACGCCCATGGGGGCTGCGGCTACGCTGCCCGCCCGCGCTGACAGGGAGCGATTCCATGGCCGAACCGACCGACACCATCCGCTTGCGCGATTTCGCCCGCGGCCTGCTCAAGACCCTGCCGGATGTGCTCAAGGCGCAGCGCGGACTGTTCAATCTGGCGACGACCCAGCCGCTGTCGATGGACTCCATCGGCATGCAGCTGGAGCGCCTGGCGCGTCGCCATCCGCGGCGCCCCGCGCTGGTGTTCGAGGACCGCCGCTGGACCTATGCGGAGTTCAACGGCTGGGCCAATCGCATCGCCCACCTGCTGCGCGGGCGCGGCGTGGTGGCGGGCGACGCGGTGGCCATCCTGATGGAGAACCGGCCGGAGGTGCTGGCCTGCGTCGCCGGGGTGGTCAAACTCGGCGCCATTGCCGGCATGCTCAATCACAACCAGCGCGGCGAGGTGTTGGCGCACAGCCTCAAGCTCACGGCCGCACGGGTGGTGATCGTCGGCGAGGAGTGTGTTGCGGCCTTCGAAACGACGCCGCACGCGCCGACCATCGACGCTACGCGTGCCCTGCAATGCCTCTGGGACGGCAGCGGCGCCGCACCCACCGGCTACTTCAATCTGCGCGCCGAGCAGATCAACGCGCCGTCCGGCAATCTTGCCGAGACCCAGGCGGTGCAGGCCAAGCAGCCGGCGTTCTACATCTTCACCTCCGGCACCACCGGCCTGCCCAAGGCCTCCGTGATGAGTCATTTTCGCTGGCTCAAGGCGATGGCCGGCGTCGGGCAGATGGCGCTGCGACTGGGCCACGACGACGTGTTCTATTGCGCGCTGCCGACCTATCACAACAACGCGCTGACGGTGTCCTGGGCCACGGTCATGGGCGCGGGCTGCACCCTGGCCCTGGGCCGCAAGTTCAGTGCCTCGAAATTCTGGGACGAAATCCGGAAATACGATGCCACTGCGTTCTGCTACATCGGAGAGATCCTGCGCTACCTGCTCAATCGTCCGGCCGATCCGCGCGATCGCGAGCACCAGGTACGGGTGATCGTCGGCAACGGCCTGCGGCCGGAAATCTGGGAGGCCTTCGAGCAGCGTTTCGGCATCCCGCGAATCGCCGAGTTCTACGGCGCCAGCGAATCCAACGCGGCCTTCATCAATTGCTTCGGGCTGTCGAAGACCGCCGGCTTCAGCCCGCTGCCCTTTGCCATTGTCGAGTTCGATGCCGAAGCAGAGGAGCCGCGACGTGGGCCGGACGGTTTTTTCACCAAGGTGCCGAAGGGCGGCGTCGGCCTGCTGCTCACCGAGGTCAGCGACAAGGCGCCGTTTGACGGCTACACGGACGACAAGGCCAGCCAGAAAAAACTGTTCCGCGATGTCTTCAAGGACGGCGACTGCTGGCTCAACAGCGGCGATCTGGTGCGCGACCAGGGTTTCCGTCACATCGCCTTCGTCGATCGCGTCGGTGACACCTTCCGCTGGAAAGGCGAGAACGTCGCGACCACCGAGGTGGAGGGTGCGCTCAACCGTCATCCCCGCGTCGACCAGGCGGTGGTCTACGGCGTGGCGGTGCCGGGCGCCGATGGTCGTGCAGGCATGGCATCGCTGACGTGGCGGGAGGGCGAGTTCGACGGCGCGGGCCTGGCAGGATTTCTGAAGACGCAGCTGCCAGCCTACGCCGTGCCCCTGTTCATCCGCCTGCGACCCGAGCAGGAAGTCACCGGCACGTTCAAGTTCCGCAAGGTCGAGGTCAGGCAGGAGGGCTTCGATCCGTCCCGGATCGGCGAGCCCCTGTATGCGTTGATCGATGCGGTGCGTGGGTACGAGCCGGTCACGGCCGAACTGTTTGCACGCATCACGAAAGGAGCCGTGCGGTTGTAGGTTGGCTGTAGGTCGGCTCAAGGCCACGGCTTTTCGTGGCCGGAGCCGACATGCCTGGTCCGACCTACGCCGATCTGCCCCGCGACGCCCAAAACGATCCCCTTGGCCAGCCTGCCGCTTCGGCTGACGCACCGGCCAAGGTTCGCGCGGATCACGCATGACACCCTCGCCCGCCTTCGTGCACAAGAGGACGACATGAACATCCGTATCGACGTGGAGCGCGCGGTCGCGGTCGCGACTCCACGCGCCCAGGTGCTGGCCCAACTCATGAACCTGGAAGGCACCCTGAAGTGCTTTCCCAAGCTGCGCAAGCTCCACGCCCTGGGCGTGCAGGACTATCGGCTGGACATGCACACCATCGGCTCGTCGATCGCCAGGATCGCCCATGACGTGTCCTTCGGCGCGCGCTGCGCGCTCGATGCAGCCGAGGGCGAGCTGAGCTGGACGCCGCTGCCCAAGGTCGGCAACGCCCAGCTCGAAGGTCTGCTCAAGCTCAGACCGGACGGCGCCGGCTCGCGCCTGTCCCTGCGCGTGCACGGCGAGCTGGCGGAGGTGCCGGTGCCACTGATGTACCGGCTGGTCGCCCCGGCTTTCATCCAGGGAAAGTTTGCGGCGCTGGTGGATGCATATCTGGAAAAGATCGGCGCGACAGCCGCGGGCGCACCGGCCCGCGCCAGTGTCTGATCGTGACCCGACAAGGAGGTCGTTGATGACCGTTGCCAAGGACGCCATGGGCCTCGGCCTGCGCGCGCTCAACCGTTTCGCGGGTCTCGATGCGGTGGATCGACTGGGTCTGCGCAAGCCGGCCGAAAAAGCGCTGTACGGGGCGACGCGCGCCGGCTTTTCCACGGTCGGCGCGGCCAGCCGGGTGTTCAAATCGACCCGCTCGCTGTTGCAGCCCGCGCGCCTGGTGCGACGGACCCACACCGACCTGTTCGACCTCAGCCCGAGCGAGGAACAGACGATGCTGCGCGACGCCTGTCGCGCGTTCGCAGAGGAGCAGTTGCGTCCCGCCGCGCTGGCGGCGGATACCGCCTGCGCGGCGCCCGCCGATCTGCTTCGGCGCGGCGACGAACTCGGTCTGCACCTGATGGGCGTGCCCGAGGCCCTGGGCGGCGCGGGGCATGAACGTTCGGCGATGACCCAGGTGCTGGTGGCCGAGGCACTGGCTTATGGCGATCTGTCGCTGGCGGTCGCCTGCCTCGCGCCGGCGGCGGTGAGCCAGGCGCTGTCCCTGTGGGGCGATAGCGAGCAACAGGCGGTGTACCTGCCGGCCTTCGTCGGCGACAGGCTGCCCGCCGCGGCCTTGGCGGTCCAGGAACCGGGTGCGCTGTTCGATCCGTTCAAGCTCGGCACGCGGGTCCGCCGGACGCCGGATGGCTACGTGCTGGAAGGCGTGAAGTCGCTGGTGCCACGCGCCGCCGAGGCCGAACTGTTCATCGTGGCTGCACACCTTGAAGGTCGCGGCCCGGGTCTGTTCATCGTCGAGTCCTCGACTCAGGGTCTGAGCATCCAGCCCGAGCCGGCGATGGGCCTGCGTGCCGCGGCGACCGGCCGGCTGGTGCTGGATCAGCTCGCGCTGCCGCACCGCGCCCTCCTCGGCAACGCCGACCCCGCGATGTACGGCGAGTGTATCAACCTCGCGCGACTCGGCTGGTGCGCACTGAGTATCGGCACGGCCCAGGCCGCGCTGGATTACCTGCTGCCTTATGTCAACGAGCGCATCGCCTTCGGCGAGCCGATCAGCCATCGCCAGGGCGTGGCATTCATGGTCGCGGACATCGCGATCGAACTCGAAGGCATGCGCCTGCTGACCTGGCGCGCGGCGAGCCGTGCCGACCAGGACAGCGGCTATTTCGAAGAGACCGCGCTGGCGCGCCGGCTCTGCGGCGACAAGGGCGTGCGCATCGGCTCCGACACGGTGCAACTGCTCGGCGGACACGGCTTCGTGAAGGAACATCCGGTGGAGCGCTGGTATCGCGACCTGCGCGCCGTTGCCTTCATGGAAGGCGTGGTGCTGGTGTGAAACGGGGGAGGGTCTGCACCGGTTCGATCCGGCTCGCGGTGGTGCATCAGTATGAAATCCGTTCGCACCGAGTAGCGCCATTGCGCAGCAATGCCGCGTATCGAGGTGCCGGGCGCGCCCTCGATACGCGACGCTTCCCTCGGTACGCCCGCTGCGCGGCTACTCGGGACAAACGGGCCGGCGCTACTCGGGCCGAACGGGGTTCTGGAATTCAAACTGATGCACTACCCGGCTCGCAGGTCGGTTCAAGCCGAAGGCGGAAACACTATGCGCGCGCGACGACGACCGGCGCCTGTCGGCTCCGGCCACCAAAAGCCGTGGCCTTGAGCCGACCTACACCGACCCATGAATCCAGACCTGTGCAGAGGGTCCCTGGAAACCGCAGTTGGTCGCGCGAGCAACCGCTTTAGATTTGTGCAGTGACGATGAAATTCTCCCCAACGGCGGTTTCCAGGTTGAAGACGTGATCCATCTCGAAACCCCGAAAAAGTTCTCGGTCCTGGTTCAGCAGGCGCACCAGGTTGCCGCGCAAGTCTTCCGTCCCAACTCGCGCAAGTACGATCGCGCCGAGCACCGGTATCCCAAGGAGCTGGACCTGCTCGCGGCCCTGCTCGACGGCATGAACGCCGCGGGCGGTGCCGGTGGCGCAGGCGCGGCGGGCGTCCGGCGCGATGCGCTCACCGAAGATCAGGCCAATCGCAACGGGTCCAACCTCTCGACCTGCCTGGGCACGATGGAGCTGTGCTGGGGCGACGTCGGCCTGCTGCTGAGTCTGCCGCGGCAGGGGCTGGGCAATTCGGCGATCGCCTCGGTTGCCAACGAGGAACAGCTCGCGCGCTTCAAGGGCCGCTGGGCGGCGATGGCCATCACCGAGCCCGGCTGCGGCTCGGACTCCGCGGCCATCCGCACCACGGCGGTGAAGGACGGCGATCATTACATCCTGAACGGCGAGAAGATTTATGTCACCGCGGGCGATCGTGCCGAACTGGTAGTGGTCTGGGCGACGCTGGACCGGGGCATTGGCCGCGCCGCGATCAAGAGCTTCGTGGTGGAGAAAAATACGCCCGGGTTCGAGATGGTGCGGCTGGAACACAAGCTCGGTATCCGCGCCTCCGACACAGCCGCTTTCGTGCTCAGGGACTGCCGCGTGCCGGTGGAGAACCTGTTGGGCGATCCGGAAATCAAGGCCGGATCGGGCTTCGGCGGCGTGATGCAGACTTTCGACAACACGCGCCCGGTGGTCGCCTCGATGGCCGTTGGCCTGACGCGTGCCTGCCTGGAGGAGACGCGCAAGCTGCTCGCAACGGCCGGCGTGCAGATCGACTACCTGAAGCCCGCGGCGGTGCAATCCGCGGCCGCCTCCGAATTCATCCGCATGCAGGCTGACTACGAGGCCGCACGTCTGCTCACCCTGCAAGCCGCGTGGATGGCCGACAACCGCAAGCCCAATTCGCTACAGGCCTCGATGGCCAAGGCCAAGGCCGGCCGCACCGCCACCGAAGTGGCGCTCAAGTGCGTGGAACTGTGCGGCAGCAGCGGCTACGCCGAGGGCGAGGAGTCCATCGGATTGCTGGAGAAATGGGCCCGCGACGCCAAGATTCTCGACATCTTCGAAGGCACGCAGCAGATCCAGCTGCTGATCGTGGCGCGGCGCCTGCTGGGCAAGTCGTCGGTGGATCTTCGTTGAGCGAATGCTCCGCGCCGGCCCGTGCGCGGCTATCCTTTCCCGCAAGTGACAAAGACGTTTCCTGCAGGAAGGAGTTTTGACGATGAAAGGTTATCTGCGCGCAGCCTGCGCGACGCTGTTGATGAGCATCGCGATGTGCCAGGTCCCGCGTGCGATGGCGGACGAGCCGATGCCCGCGCTACGCGGCTGGACCGCGGAGTTCACCTGGTCGCCCGAGTTCTGCCACGCCTCGCCGGCGTCCAGGGAGCCGCAATGCACCGGCGAACACTATTTCGTGATGGGCGGGCTGCGACCGGATTTCGCCGTTCCGTCGACGGGCGATTGCCCCGACGGCGCATCGCTGGATCGCGACAAGGCCGAGGCCCTGATCTGGATCGTTCCCAATCGTCACACCCTCAAAAGAATCTGGGGCGAACAGGGACGGTGTTCAGGCCTGGAGCTGGACGAATACTTCCGCCAGGTCGAACGCGCGCGGCGACGCGTGATCCTGCCGTCCCAATATTCCGGGCTGACGAGCAATCTGGTCACCCGAGGGGAGGACGTGCGCAAGACCTTCGTCGCCGCCAATCCCGATTTGATCGAGCAGGCCGTATCGCTGCGCTGCAAGAGCTCGCAGTGGCTGAGCGAGGTGCGCGTGTGTTTCGACGCCAAGTTCGCGTTCCGATCCTGTAGCGGCATCGCGCCGATTGCGAACTGCGAAGCCGCTATCAAGCTGCGCGGCATCCGAGCGAGCCGCGTCGGTCGCTGATACGGCTGGGCGGACGCCCCGCTCAGGCGCTCAGCCACCCATGCAGCCGCGGGCCATGCTCGCGCAGCCAGCGACGATGGGTCTCAAAATCCGGCATCTGGCGTGCGACCAGTTTCCAGAAGCGCTCGGAATGATCGTGGTGGCGCAGGTGACAGAGTTCGTGAATCGCGACGTAGCGGAATACTTCGGTCGGCGCCATCACCAGCCGCCAGGAAAGGCTGATCAGGCCCTGCGCGGTGCAACTGCCCCACAGGGTTTTCTGATCGGCGATGCGCGGGCCGTCGAAGGTCACACCGAGGCGCGCGGCTTCCTCATCCAGCAGGCGTTGTGCATCGATCAGGGCTTCACGCTTGAACGTGTCGCGCAGCAGCTTCTGCATCTGCGCCGGTTGCGCGAGCCAAGACGGCGGCACGAACAATTCGAGCGCGGGTAGGGACGCGTCGGCGCCGAATCGCACCGTCGGTTTGCGGACGCGGGCGGCGACGAGGCGCAGCGCGATGTCGGTGCCGCGCAGGGGCAGCACGTCGCTGCCATCCCAGCGCAGTTGCGGCGAAGGTCGCTCGGGCCGCTCCGCCAGCTTGAGTTTGAGGTCCGCGATCTTCTCGCGGATCCAGGTTTCGCGGCTGCGCAGGAACGCGCGGCCTTCGGCCCTGGACACGTAGCGTGGAATGGTGAGCCGCACTTCATGCGGGGAACGGACTTCGATGCGGATGCAGCGGGCACGGGCGCTGATGCGTTCTTCCACACGATATGCGTCGAACAACAGATCGAGTTGCAGGCTTGCGGTCATCGGGCAGTCAAGGCGCGCGGTTCGCGAGCTTAGACGTGACGCATCAACTGCGCCACCGTTGACGCAATCGTCCGTTGATGCATCAGGACAAGCGGTTCAGGGACTCCAGATCGGCGGCGTTGAGCAGCACGATCTGCTGCTCCTGCGGCGGGCGCGTCACATCACCACGCCCGATGCCGAGCATGCGCAGGTAATAGGGCACCAGCGCGATGCGGACGCCGCGTTCACGCATGCCGTGCAGCATGCCGTAGTCCTGTTCGACGACGCGCTTCTGCGCCGGGGTCAGATCGGGATGCGGTGCGATCTTGATGCTCATCTGGGTGCGCCAGTCCCAGTCCATATCGGGGTTGCGATCGCAGGGGCCGCGCAGCTCGGGCAGGCCGCAGATGCGCGACAGCAGAAAATCGCGATAGCCCTGATGGATGCTGGACCAGGCGCGCGCGTGCCAGCGCTGCGCGCAGGCCAGCACGTGCGGCGCAATCTCCATGCGACGCGGGTCTGGATGGTTCATCGACTGATAGTCGATGGAGAGCCAGCGGCGTTCGCGGATCGCGCTGTTGAGCCGCGCGAGCACGCGCACGTCGAACTCGCGCTCGGGCGGTTCCAGCACTTCGACCGCGAGGGTGGCGGCCATCGCCAGCGACAGCCCCTCTGCGATGTCGTGATTGCGCAGGACCTGCAGGTACTCGCTGGCGGTGCCGCGCAGGAAGCGCGGCACGAAGCTGTCGCTGGCGCGGTACTCGCCGCTGGCACGATCGCGGACCAGGCTGTCCGGTGCCAGGCGCAGGTAGTGCGCGAAGTCGCGCTCGGCCCTGGCGGTGGTGATGTCAAAGCTGTCACGCAAGCGGCCGGGCGCGACGTTTCCACGCCAGATCAGGTGCGCTTCCAGAAACATGAAGCGCTGACGCTGATCCCAGGGCAGGGGTTTTTCGGGAAGGAGGGCTGGGCTCATGCGCGGGGACGGGAGTGTCGGAACGTGTCGCTTAAGGTTCGGATGAGGCAAAAAAATCGTCACGATGGACCAAAGCCCGCAGCGGGCGGCCCTGCGAGGTCGATTCCAACTGCTTATCCACAAGCTTATCCAGCGCGTCTGTAGATAACTTCATGTCAGATTCGTGCTCGTGACCGGTTCATCACTCAGCCGGACGGATAGCCGAGCTTGGCAAGCACGCCATCGAGCTCGTCCAGCGAGTGGAAGCTGACCCGCAGCTCGCCCCGACCGGCCTTCTCCAGGCTGATCGCGACCGGGCAGCCGACGAGGTCGGACAACTCGCGTTCCAGCCGTTCCCAGTCTCCGGGCTTGCCCGGCCGGAACACGGGGTTGGGCTGTCGGTGCTGCGCGATGCGACGTTCGAGCTGACGCACGGTGAGCTTGTGGCGGATCACCTCGTCGGCGAAGCGGAGTTGTTCGCCCGGTGCCAGGCCGGCCAGCACCTTGGCGTGCCCGAGCAGGACATGGCCTTCGTTGACCAGTCGTGCAACCTGCTCCTCCAGATTGAGCAGGCGCAGGTAATTGCTGACGTACTCGCGCGACTTGCCGATGCGGCCACCGATCTGGTCGTGCGTGAGGTCGAAGGTCTCGCCCAGCCGCTTGAGCCCCGCGGCAGTTTCCATCGGCGAGAGCGACTCGCGTTGCAGATTCTCGATCAGGCCCATCACAAAGGCTTCGTCGTCGCTCAGATCGTCGCGCACCAGGGCCGGCAGTTCGTGCAGGCCGGCAAGCTGCGCCGCGCGCCAGCGGCGCTCTCCCGCCAGCAGTTCGAACCCCCCCAAGCGCGTGCGCAGCACGATGGGCTGGATCACGCCGGATTCGCGGATGGAACGGGCCAGCTCTTCGAGGCTGCTCGGGTCGAAGTGACGGCGCGCCTGATTGGACCCCGGCCGGATCAGATCGACCGGCACCGTGCGGATGATGCTTGCACCGCTGTTCGACATGAGGGGCCTTGGGCAGGGACGGGCTTGATAAGAAGGGCCATGCCACAATCAGCTGAGGCTCCCCCATCAACGACCATTATCGTGGAAGAACAATACCGAGCCATCATCGAGGCCATCGGCGAGAACCCGGATCGCGAGGGCCTGCTGCGCACGCCGCATCGCGCCGCCAAGGCGATGGAGTTCCTGACCCAGGGCTACGAGCAGGATCTGCACGAGATCGTCAATGAGGCGATCTTCGATTCCAGCAACGACGAGATGGTGATCGTCCGCGACATTGAGCTGTACTCGCTGTGCGAGCATCATCTGCTGCCCTTCATCGGCAAGTGCCACGTGGCCTACCTGCCGGCGGGCAAGGTCATCGGCCTGTCCAAGATTCCGCGTATCGTCGACATGTTTGCGCGGCGTTTGCAGATCCAGGAAAACCTGACGCAGCAGATCGGTCAGTCGATTCAGCAGGTCACCGAAGCGCACGGGGTGGCTGTCGTCATCGAAGCGAAACACCTGTGCTCCATGATGCGGGGGGTGGAAAAGCAGAACGCCTCGATGATCACCTCGATGATGCTGGGGCGATTCCGCGACGACCCGCGGACGCGCCAGGAGCTACTCTCGCTCCTGCGCACCTGAGGCTAAAATAGGCCATGCGCATCTGCACCCTGACGCATGCCGTAAACGATACTTCCTCGACAGTCCGTTACCCTGCATGGATGATTCCGGTCCCCCAAGATCAGTCACGATGCCCCAGACAGCGTTAGTACCACCGCGTTTCGGTACCCCCCACCAGCTCGAAGTGCTGACCGCGCTCGAGCCGGCCGTGCATCGGGAAACCGAGGCTCACAAGCAGCGTCGCAAGCTGTGGTTCCCGAACGATCTGATGCCGGCTGACGCGGAAGCAACGGACGAGCGCGACACCAACCTGCTGCGCCTGCGCGACGCTGCGCGTGGTCTGCCCGACGTGGTGCGGGTGGCCCTCGCGTTGAACCTGCTGACCGAGGAGGGCCTCCCGCATTTTCACCGACTGATCGCGGTGTACTTCGGCAACCAGTCGCCGTGGTGCGACTGGAACAACCTGTGGACGGCGGAAGAAGATCGTCACGGCTGCGCCCTACGTGACTACGTGCGCGACGCGCGCGTGTTCGACATGCGTGCGCTGGAAGTGATGCAGTATCACTACATCGAGGCCGGTTTCGATCCGGAGTGGAATCAGGACCCGTACCGGCTGCTCGCTTACACCTCGTTGCAGGAGAAGGCCACGCAGATCTCGCACGCCAACACCGGGCGCATGGCCGGGGGCATCGAGCCCAGCCTGCAGCGCGTGCTGGCACACGTGGCGGGTGACGAGTCGCGGCATTACCTGTTCTACCGCGCGGTGTTCGGCGAGGTGCTGCGGGCCGATACCGAGCGGGCACTGGACGGCCTGCTGAAGGTCACGCTGAACTTCGCCATGCCGGGTCACAACATCCCGGACTTCAGCGATCTCAGCGACGTGCTCAGCCGCGCCGGGGTGTTCAACACCCGGCACTACCAGAGCATCGTCGAAGAGCTGCTGGAGTACTGGAACGTCGGCGCCCTGACGGGCCTGTCCTCGCACGCGCAACACAGCCAGGAGCGCCTGATGAAGGTGCCCATGCGCCTGGCCCGCATGGCGGATTACGCCGACGCCAAGGCGCAGCCGAAGAAGTTCAGCTTCGACGTCATCTACCAGCGCACGGTCGAGTTGTAAGCCCGCCTTAGCCCTACGGGTTTCTACCGCCAAGGCTCCCAGGAGTCCCCATGCAGACACTGAACGATGCTCGCGTCCTGATCACTGGCGCCGGTAGCGGCCTTGGCCGAGCCTGTGCGCTGGCCTTTGCGGAGCGCGGCGCGCGCATCGCGGTAAGCGACCTGCGACTCGATGCCGCGCAGCAGACCCTTGACCTGCTCAAAGCAAAGAAGACGACCGGCCTTGCTCTGGCACTCGATGTCACTTCCGAAGACTCGGTCAACGACGCGGTCGCAAGCCTGCAACGGCAGTGGGGCGGCATCGACGTGCTGGTCAACAACGCCGGCGTCGCCACCGCGGGTACCGTGGCCGACTCCCCGCTCAAACAATGGCAGTGGGTGCTGGACATCAACCTGCTCGGCTGCGTGCGCGGCTCGCGCGCCGTGATCCCGCTGATGCAGGCGCAGAAATCCGGACACATCGTCAACATCGCCAGCTTTGCGGGTATCGCCAATCCGCCTGCGATGGCCAGTTACAACGCGGCCAAGGCCGCCGTCATCTCGCTGTCCGAGACGCTGCGTTTCGAGTTGTACCCGGACATCGGCGTGAGCGTGGCCTGTCCCTCGTTCTTCAAGACCGATCTGCTCAACAGCGGGCGCGGGCAACTCGCCGAGTCGGAGCACGCCAGCGCGCCGCAGATGATGAAGATCGTGGAACGGATGATGGACAAGGCCACGGTGAGCGCCGCGGACGTCGCCGCCGACATCGTCGATGCGGTGCTGACCCAACGCTTCATGGTGATGACCCACTCGGACGCGCGCAGCCGTACGCGACTGAAACGCCTGTCCCCCGAGCTTTACTTCCGCATCGCGCAGAAGATGATGGCGCCGTTTCTCAAGAAAACCTGAGGCGTGACGGTCCTCGCGGCAACTCAGCCGCCCGCCGCAAACACCACCGGCGAAGCCCGTGCGACCGCCGGGCCGTGCAGGTAATCGGCCCCCAGGCGACGCCAGGCTTCGCGCGCAGAGTCGTCGCCGATCTCCGCCACCAGCACCCGCCGCGACAGCGTGCGCGCCAGCCGGATCAGCGAGTCGGCAATCAAGGGGTCGACCGCATCACCGCTCAGATCGGCGAAGTGCCGGGCATCGATCCGCAGGATCTCCGCCGGCAGCTTGCGGATCAGGTCCATGCTCGCGCCGCCGCCGCCGCCGCCGTTGAGGTGATCGATCGCCACGCGGCAGCCGAGCGAACGCATCGCCTCGCAGAAAGCCAGCACGGGACCGGGGGCCTCGGTCAGCACGACCTCGTTCAGCACGAAGCAGAGTTTCGCAGGCGGCAGGTTCTCGTGCTGCCGCAGGGTCTGCGCGAGCAGCTCCAGGGTCGCACCCTCGCTCACGGTCTGCGCCGACAACGACATGCAGCAGAACGACAGGCGTGCCTGGACATCCGGATTGCGTGCGAGGTGATCGAGCGCCTGGCGCAAGGCGCAGCGCTCGACGTCGGCGAGCAGCCCGCCGCGTTCCGCGGCTGGCAGGAAGGTGGCGGGCTCCGCCCAGAAGCCCTGTTCGTCCTCCAGCGCCAGCGACACGTCGAACACCGCGCCCTCGGACTGGATGCGGTCCGCCGGCAGCACCCACTGGGTGGTGAGATGAAACAGGCCCTCGCCGAGCCCGGCGCGGATGCGCCGCACCCAGGTTGCCTGTTCCGCTGCCGCATCGGCGTGATACAGGTCGGGGTCCCAGGCCGCCACCGAATTGCGGCCGGCGCGCTTGGCGGCGGCGCAGGCCTGATCGGCGCGGCGCAGGACTTCGGTCGGCGGTTCGCCGGCATGGTCGAAGCACACGACGCCGAAGCTCGCGGTGACGGCGAGCGTGCGTTCCTCGTAACGCAGCCGGGAGTTGGCGACGCCTTCGCGC
Organism: Panacagrimonas sp.; assembly: GCA_052387695.1. Classification (GTDB taxonomy): domain Bacteria; phylum Pseudomonadota; class Gammaproteobacteria; order Nevskiales; family Nevskiaceae; genus Panacagrimonas. Next base: position 49,768 of record JBQTIX010000086.1, read on the forward strand.
AAGCGCTCGGCCGCGCGCAGGGCGCCATCGGCATCGGTCGCCTCGATCACGACGGCGAAGGCATCGCCGCCGAGGCGGAACACCTCGCTGCCGGGCGCCGCGCCGATCAGGCTTTGGGCTACGCAAACCAGTAACTCGTCGCCTGCGCGCTGGCCGGCCGCCTCGTTGACGGCGCGCATACGGTCGATGTCGGCGACGATCACGGCGTGCGTCCGCGCCTGCAAGCGCGTGCCTTCGAGCAGCACTCGAAGCCGCCGATCGCAGGCGGCGCGGGTCGGCAGTGCGGTGAGGCTGTCCACACTGCGCCGGTCGATCAGCAGCTTGGGCATGCCGCCGGCCTGCGCTTCCCGCGGCTGGAACACGAGGACGGCGCCCAGGACCCGGCCGTACGATCCGCGCAGCGCTGCGGCCGTCAGGCGGATCTCGCGTTCCGCGCGTCCTTCCACGTGCAGGAACAGGCCCTCGTGGTGCTCGATGCGCCCCGATGCGGCGAGCGCGGCCGCGGCGAAATCGGGTTGCGATCCGCCTTGCGCCGCCAGTCGCGCGCGAAAAACCTCGACCGCCGGCTGGCTCCGGACCCTGCGCAATTCCGTGGAGGTGAGCCGCTCCGCCACCGTGTTCATGTCCTCGACCCTGCCGCGCGCATCGACCACGATCACGGCATCCGAGACGGTCGCGAGCAGGACCGAGCTGCGCTCGTGGAGACGCAGCGCCTGGTCTTCAACCCTGACCCTTTCGCTGGTCTCGGCGGCCAGCTGCACCTGCTGGGTCAGCGCGCGGTCCAGCGCTTCGCGCAACTGCTGCCCGCGCTGACGGTAAAGATGGCCGATCAGACCGATCTCGTTGTCCACTGTCGTATCCAGTTGGACCGACGCCGATTCCTCCCTCGTGCCCGCGTCCGCGATGCGGCTCGTGATGCGTCTGAGCGGGCTCAATACCAGCGTACGAACGACGCCGAAAACCAGGGCCAGCGTCAGCAGCAAAGCTCCACCGACCATCGTCAGAGTCTGCGTGAACAGGTGCTCGGCGCCCGCCAGACCCTCGCGTGCGCGCGTGACGCGCACCAGCTTCCAGTACGGGTCCGGCAGTTCGAACACCATGGCCGACGCCGCTTCGCCAAGAAGTCCGTCGTCGGCGATGCGCAGTTCGCGCAGCGGCTCGGTCGCGGCCGCGGTCACCCGCGCGGCGCGCGCGTTCCAGATCAGGGTCAGCGCCGATTCTGATTCGTGGCGCGAACCGTTGCGCGTGCGCTCGGTCAGCGCCGCAATCAGCGCCGGGTCATAAAACCGGGACTGCACCGCGCGGGCGACGAAAGCTTCGTTGTGCCGGTGCAGGTCGAGCGCCAGACCGTTGAGCGAGGGCTGCTGTCGCGCCAGCGCGGCGATGTTGCGCGGCGCGCGCTCGCCCGGGGGGTGCAGGGCAGTGCCGCTTGCCGCAAGCAGATGATCGTCGCGATCGGCCAGCAGCGTGTACCCGGTCTGGTTCGGCGCCGCCTCGCGCAACACCTGCTCGATGCCTGCAACCGCCAGCAGGACGGTGACCGCGCCGGCGAAGTCACGCTCGTCCTGTAGTGGGATCGTACAGGCCACGACCTCGCGACCCGAGAGCGCTTCGCGGAATGCCGTGGTCCAGAAGCAGGAGTCCGCCAGGGCATGGCGCGCCGGCGTGTACCAGGGCTCTTCCCAGTAGGCGATTGCTCGTGGGTCGTTGTAGTCGTCCCGTGCTTGCAGCAGGCCGGCGCTGTCCGCGACCCAGAACCGGCTGGCGCGCTGGTAAGTCTTGTCCGGCTGGCGCGGCTCGGGCCAGACGCCGATCCCTGCGACGAGCGTTCCGAGTCCGCTCGCGGCGACCTGTCGCGGAACCCGCTGAGCCCAGGTACCCGCTTCGCCGTCGCCGACGAGTCCGACCAGCGCATGTCCGAGCACGTGCGCGCGATCAAGTTGCTGCTGGATCACCTGGACCAGTCGCAGGCCGCTCTCCAGTTGATAGCGCTGCGCATCTTCGGCAAGGCGGTCGCGGACCAGAGTCCGGCCGATGAACCAGGCGGTCACGAAAAGAACCCCCGTGATGGCGACGAACAGCACCGCAAGCTTGAATTGCAGGCCCTGCAGCAGACCCAGACGCGGCCGCTGCTCAGCCACCTTGGGCGCACTCGGACTCACAGACTCGGGGCTTGTGGGCTCATGGCCCGATGATCGCACAAGGCCCGCGATGCACCGCACAGGCCAGCGGACGGGAGCCCTCGTGTGGACCGACGACCAGCAGGCGCAGGGCGGATCGGCGGGACCGGCACAAGCCGCGACGGCCCCGGGTCGTGCATCAGTATGAAATCCGTTCGCACCGAGTGGTAGCGCCGCGACAGCGGCGCTGATTGCGCAGCAATG
>JBQTIX010000087.1:0-37223 GCA_052387695.1 Panacagrimonas sp.
TGAACGCCGGTGAGTGGTTCCGGCGGGTCCTTCTGCTCATGTCTGCTCCTGATACGAGGCGAATCATCGCCTCATCAAGCAGAAAATCCACCTACCGCACTGTGCAGATTCCCGGGGCCAGCTCTCATGGCGCTCTCAGTCGGCCCCGCGCAGTAGAGCCATCAACTCATCCGTCCGCCACTTCACCTGCGCCTTGCCGCGCGCTGATTCGAAGCGATCACGCTTGCTGGTCGGCCGGGCGCCGGCTTTGTGAACAACGACCTGGCCCTCGCGATTCACATCGAAGTCCACACCATCACCCGGCGCGAGACGTAATGCGTCGCGCACCTTCTTCGGGATGGTGACCTGCCCCTTGACGGTCATCGTCGTTGCCATGATTCACTCCGGAGGTAATACGTAGAATATCATCGTATTACCTCCGGTGAGATTTTTCTACTCGCGTCGAGGCGGTGATCTTCAGCCGAGCTTGCGCGCAAGGTCTTCCGCCCGCAGATGCGTGTATCGCCTAAGCATCTGCAAGGTCTTGTGCCCCGTGATGCTGGCCACCTCCATCGGATTGAGGCCCTTCTCGAACAGGCGACTGGTAGCCTCGTGTCGCAAATCGTGGAAATGGAAATTCTCAATTTCGGCGCGCTTGATGGCTCGGGTGAATGCCTTCTTGATCGCCTCTGCTGTAAGGCCGTGGAACACTTGGCCTTTGATCGCTCGTGGGAGCCGGCGCAGGGTTTCGACCGCTGCGCTTGATGGAGGTACGCCTCTCGATTCGCCGTTCTTCGTCTCTGGCAGATAGGCCACACGCTTGTTCAAATCAACGTGTTTCCAAAGCAGGCTGAGGATTTCGCCGCGACGCATACCTGTCTCCAAGGCGAGCCGGATCACAGGGCGCAGATGAGTATTGCGCGCGTCTTCGCAAGCCTCGAACAGGCGAGCCTCTTCGTCATCAACGAACCGCCGATCACGTGCTCGCGGATTCTTCGGGCGACGCACTAAGCGCACCGGATTTTCGGGTAGCTGAACGTTCCACTCTCGCCGCCCCGTCTCGATGACGTGGCCAATGTGGTTCAGCTCCTTGTTCACCGTTCCGGCCGCGACATCGCGCAGGCGCGCGTCGCGATAAGCGGATATGTGAGCGCTCGACAGTGCCGACATGCGGATTTCCGCGATGGGCCGACGCATGAGCGCGGCCAAAAACGACGCCTCGGTGGTGCGACTTCGTTTGGTCGGCGTGACCTCGCGCATGTAGCGCTCGATCAAATCCTTCAGGGTGTTCTTGTCGGCTTCGGTACGATCGACGAACAAGTTGCGGTCGATATCTCGCTCGACATCACGCGCCCACTTATCCGCGAGCGCCTTCGTATTGAAGGAGCGCGTCTGCTCCGGATACCCCTTCCGGCGCACCTTTACTCGCCAATACGGACCCCGTTTTTCGACGCTTGCCATGATCTTTACCTCCTACGCTGACCACTGCCGGCACAATCTCAGTGTCCCAAAATTGTCCCAAAACGCCAAAATCCAAAGAAAAAGGACTTAGGCTTATCGCCTAAGTCCTTGATTATCATTGGTGGATGGTACAGGGATCGAACCTGTGGCCCCCGCCGTGTGAAGGCGATGCTCTACCGCTGAGCTAACCATCCGGTAACCGGGCGCGAATGGTAGGTCCGGCTTCCATGAGCGTCAACGCGGACGGCGTCCGAATATCCCCTTGCTGCGCATCGTCATCACCGTCTGGCCCTCGCCGTTGACCAACTCGGTGGCGCAGAACACCACGCCGCGATCCGGCTTGCTGGTGGAAGGTTTGACGTCGGTCACCCGGTAGCGAGCAGACAGTCGATCGCCGGGTCGCACGGGCAAGAGCCAGCGAATCTCGTCGATACCCGGGGAGCCCATGCTGGCGGACTCCTTGATGAGGCTGTCCACCATCAGCCGCATGAGCAGGCTACAGCTATGCCAGCCGCTGGCGATCAGGCCACCGAAATTCGATTTCGCCGCGGCCTCGCGGTCGATGTGGAAAGACTGTGGATCGAACTGGGTGGCGAATTCGATGATTTCTTTCTCGCTCACCGAGCAGGTGCCCAGCTCGATCACCTCGCCGACGTGGAAATCTTCGAAATAACGAAAGCTCATGCCGGATCTCCTTGAGAGGCGCGTCGTCGCGCGCGGAAGAAGTTTTTCAGAATCTCGCCGCATTCGGTTTCCATCACGCCGCCGGTCCATTCGACGCGATGGTTGAGACGGGGATTGGCGATCAGGTCGTACACCGAATGCACGGCACCGGCCTTGGGATCGACGGCACCGAAAACCAGGCGCTGCACACGCGCATGGATGATGGCGCCGGCGCACATTGCGCAGGGTTCGAGTGTGACGTAGAGCGTGGTGCCGGGTAGGCGGTAATTGCCCAACTTTGTAGCCGCTTCGCGCAAAGCGAGCATTTCCGCGTGCGCGCTGGGATCGTGTGTGGCGATGGGCCGGTTCCATCCCGCGCCGATGACCGCCCCGTCCTTCACCAGCAGCGCGCCCACCGGTACTTCGCCGGCTTGTGAGGCTTGCACGGCCAGGCTGAGCGCGTGACGCATGTGGAGCCCGTCCTGGGTCTGGTTGAAACCGGGGGCGATGACCTCGTTGGCGATGATCACGACGCGAGTCCGCGCTCGGCGACAGACCCGGAACCGATGGCGGCGACGAAAATGTTCCAGTGCATGAATCGTGTACGGGTCTTGCGCGAGCAGAAATGATCGCATGACTCGCACGGTCGCACGGCGGGCCCAGTCGATCTGCGATCTGCCTCAGACGCGGGCCTTGATCGCCTCGTAGCTGGCCAGCGCCCGCTCCCGCGACCGGGCCAGGTCGATCACCGGCAGGGGGTAGGTCTGCCCGAGCCGCAGGCCGGCGTCGGCCAACACTCCGGCTTTGGCCAGCCAGGGTGCATGGACCGCATCGCCCCGCAGCGCCGCCAGCTCCGGAACCCAGCGCCGGATATAAGTGCCCTCGGCGTCGAACTTCGCGGCCTGCAGGACCGGGTTGAAGATGCGGAAGTAGGGTGGGGCATCGGCGCCGCAACCGGCCACCCACTGCCAGCCGAGCGTGTTGTTGGCGAGGCTCGCGTCGACCAGCGTGTCCCAGAACCAGCGCGCGCCTTCCTGCCAGGGGATCAGCAGGTTCTTGGTGAGAAAACTCGCCACGATCATGCGCACACGGTTGTGCATCCAGCCGTTGTACCAGAGCTGGCGCATGCCGGCATCGACGATGGGAACGCCGGTGCGTCCCCGCTGCCAGGTCGCAAGATCAGCCGCAAACTCGTGCCGCTGGCGCCACGGGAATGCGGCGAAGCGCTCGGCCATCGGTGTGTCCGGCGTGCGCGGAAAATGGAACATCAGGTGATGCGCAAACTCGCGCCAGCCCAGTTCGCGCACATACCATTCGGCGCCGACGCGGACGCCGGTCGCGGGCTCCTGCGCCATTAGGCGCTCCATCCGCGCCACCAACTGCAGAGGCGATATCTCGCCGAAGTGCAGGGCCGCAGAGAGACGCGAGGTGGCGTCGATCGCGGGCCGGTCCCGTTGCTCGCGGTAGTGCGACGCGGCCTCGCCACAGAACGACTCCAGACGCTCGTGTGCGCCGGTTTCGCCGGGCGTCCAGGTCTGGTAAAAGCCGGCGTCCCATCTGGTTTTGGGCAATAGCCCGAGGTCGGCCAGTCTCAAGGATTCCGGCATTCGCTCCGGCAGCGCGACGGGATCAGGTGCCGGCAAGGGCTGTCGACCGGAGGCCAGCGAGGCGGCCAGTCGCCCAGCGGCATTGCGCCAATACGGCGTGAACACCCGGTACGGCTCGCCGCTGCCGGTCCTGAGTTCCCAGGGCTCGAAGATCAGGGCGCCGTTGAAACTCTCCGCGATCAGGCCCTGTTCCCGCAGCGCCTGCTTGATGTGCTTGTCACGCGCCACGCATGCCGGTTCGTACAGGCGGTTCCAGTACACCGCCTCCGCGCCGGTCGCCAGAATCAGCCGGCGCAACTCGTGCAGTGAATCGCCCCGACGGAGCACCAGCCCGGGCAACGACCCGTGCAGCGCTGCGAGCGACTGGTGCAGCCACCACAGGCTGGCCGCTCCGGGCGACCAGGGCGCTTCCTCCTCAGGCGCATGAACAAAGACCGGCAGGACCCGTTCATGTCTTTGTACCGCAGCGCTGAGCGCCGGGTTGTCGGCCAGGCGCAGGTCGCGGCGGAACCAGACGAGAGCGGTGGACATGGGCGCGAAGGGATGGACGGCGAACCTGCCGCGCAGGCTAATCCCTTCTTCTCCCGCCGCAAACGTCTGTCCCAGCCGGGTAGAATCCTCGCCGCATGAATACCTCTCCTCCGGCCGCCTTGCTGATCGACAGCGTGGCCAAATCCTACGGCAAGCTCGCGGCCCTCAAGGGCGTCAGCTTCCAGATCCAGGCCGGAGAATTTTTCGGCTTGCTTGGCCCCAACGGTGCGGGCAAGTCCACCCTGATCAACATCATCGCGGGCCTTACGCGCATGGATTCCGGCCGGGTGCAGGTGATGGGACACGATACCGTCAGCGACTTCCGCATCGCGCGGCGCAAGCTCGGTGTCGTGCCGCAGGAGCTGGTGTTCGATCCGTTCTTCAACGTGGTGGACATGTTGCGCATCCAGGCCGGCTATTACGGCTGCGGCCGCGAAGTGTGGCCATGGATCGACCAGATGCTGGCGCGGCTGGAACTCGACGACAAGCGCAACACCTCGATGCGCGCGCTGTCCGGCGGCATGAAGCGGCGCGTGCTGATCGCCCAGGCGCTGGTGCACCAGCCGCCGCTGGTGATTCTGGACGAGCCGACGGCAGGGGTGGACGTGGAACTGCGGCGCACGCTGTGGCAGTTCATGCGCGAGCTGCACGCCAAGGGCACGACGGTGGTGCTGACCACGCACTATCTCGAAGAGGCCCAGCAGATGTGCGGGCGCATTGCGATCATCGATCACGGGCAGGTCAAGGCGCTGGAGACGACGCCGCAACTGCTCGCACGTCACCCGTTCCGCTTCCTGCGACTCAAGCTGCTGCCCAACCGGTTGCCGGAGAGTCTGCGGCCGCTGGTGGCCAATGAGATCAATGGCACGGTGGAGCTCAAGCTCGACACCGCGCTGCATCCGATCGGCGGCGTCTTCGCCGCGCTGCGCGATGCTGGCATCGCGGTGGAGGACGTGCACACCCGCGAACCCGATCTTGAAGACATCTTCATGGAGCTGACCCAGTGAAGCAGTGGTTGGTTGTAGGTCGGTTCAAGCCGAAGGCGGAACCGACGTGGCGTCCGCCGCTCGCGAGCCCTTTCCGACCGGCGCATGTCGGCTCCCGCCACGAAAAGCTCGTGGCCTTGAGCCGACCTACCTTCGAGCTTGAGTCTTTTGTGGACCTGGGCCAATGACTCCGGGCCAGATCGGCTTCACCACCCTGCTCAAGAAAGAGGTCATGCGCTTCTGGTCGGTGCTTGCACAGACCGTGACGGCTCCCGTCATCACCGCCGTGCTGTACCTGCTGGTCTTCGCGCAGGCGCTGCAAGGCCGTGCCTCGGCCTACGAGGGCATCAGCTACACCCAGTTCCTGCTGCCGGGGCTGGTGATGATGGCGGTGATCCAGAACGCCTTTGCCAACACCAGTTCGTCGGTCATCCAGTCCAAGATCATGGGCAACCTGGTGTTCCTGCTGATGTCGCCGCTGGGGCCGCTGGACTGGTTCTGCGCCTACGTCCTCGCGGCGCTGGTGCGCGTGACCCTGGTTGCGATCGCGATGCTGGCGGTCACCATGCCCTTCGTGCACCTGCCGGTGGAGGCTCCGGTGGTACTGCTCTTGCACTTCTTGCTGGCCGGTGCGAGCCTCGCCGTGCTGGGCCTGATCGCGGGAATTGTCGCGGCCAAGTTCGACCACATCGCCACCTTCACCAATTTCTTCGTCATGCCGGCATCGTTTCTGTCCGGAGTATTTTATTCTGTGCACGCGCTGCCTCCGGTCTGGTATCACGCTTCGCACCTGAACCCCTTCTTCTACATGATCGACGGATTCCGCTACGGCTTCTTCGGGCGCGCAGATGTTGCCGCGGCCGTCAGCTTGAGCTGGTCGGCGGGGTTTTTCGTGGTGCTGTCCGTGGTCTGTCTGTGGATGCTTCACCGCGGCTACAAGCTGCGCCACTGAAGAGCTGCGGGAGCGCGCACCCATGGCCGAAGACTCCGTTTCCACCGGAACCGTGTCGGCCAGTGTCGCGGCGACCGCGCCGTACACCGCCGCGCAGGCGTATCGGCGGATGATGACGCTGTTCGCCCACGGTGTGGTCTGGCCGGGGTTGATCACGATCCTGCTGTGCTTCCTGGCGCTCGAACTGACCCCCGATCAGTGGGCCAAACTGTCCGCGGTGGTGCCGTTTGCGGTGCTGTTCTACATCGTTCCCGAGACCTGGCTGGTGCACCGGCTGTTTGCGCCCCTGGGCCGGGCACTCGAACAGCTCCAGGACCCGCGTACGGTGGACCCGGGTACGATTTCCCGTGGCCTCGTACTTACGTTGAACCTGCCGTACTACGCCTTCCTGCGCGTCACCCTGTTGCGTGGACCGGTCGGGGCGCTGGCCACTTTCGGGGCCCTGTACTGGACGCACGTCTGGAATGGCGGCGGCTTCGAACCCTGGCAGCTGGCCATGTTTCCTGCGCTGGTGGTGTTCTTTGCCTGTCCGCTCTACGCGATGATCGAGTACTTCGCGGTGTCGCGACACGTGGAGCCGCTGGTCGAGCATCTTTGGCGGCACTGCGCCGGCATCGAGCCCAACGATCAGCAGCGACTGATCGCCGTTCGGCTCAAGACCAAGCTGCTGTACCTGTGCCTGTTCATCACGGCGCTGCCGTTGCTGTTCCTTGCCTCGACCGTGTTTTACAAGGTGCACCTGCTGTTGCAGGACATGGCGGTGCCCAACTCGATGGCCTTGATGATGCCGATGCTGCGCTGGATGGGCGGTGCGGTGCTAGTGTGCATCGTCGGCGCGGTGGCGGTCTCGCTGCTGACGGCGGGGGAGGTCTCGCGCTCCGCCATGCGGCTGATCGGTGCCATGGACGAGGTGCAGCGTGGCAACCTCGATGTGGACCTGAAGATTCTCGGCACTGACGAATACGCCGACCTCACCCGCGGCTTCAACCAGATGACCGGCGGCCTGCGCGAGGAAACGCAGTTGCTGGAGATCACCCAGGCCCTGGCCGGCGAACTCAAGCTCGACGTACTGATCGGCCGCATCATGAGCGCGGCGGCGGACCTGCTCGACGCCGATCGCAGCACGCTGTTCATCCATGATGCGGAAACACACGAGCTGTGGTCGCGTTACGCCGAAGGCCTGGAGGCGCGAGAAATCCGCTTCCCCGAGACCGCGGGTATTGCCGGTGCCACGTTCAGTACCGGGCAGATCGAGAACATCCCGGATGCCTACGCCGACCCGCGCTTCCGTCGGGACGTCGATCTGCGTACCGGATTTCGCACCCGCACCATCCTGTGCGTGCCCATCGCCAACAAGGCCGGCCAGCGCATCGGCGTGACCCAGGTGCTGAACAAGCGTGAAGGCCATTTCAACCTGCGTGACGAACGCCGCCTGCGCGGCTTCGCGGCGCAGGTCGCGGTGACCCTGGAGAGCGCGCGCCTGTTCGACGAGGTCCTCGCCATCAAGAATTACAACGAGAACGTCCTGGCCAGCAGCACCAACGGCGTCATCACCCTGGATAACCAGCGCCGGATCGTCACCGCCAACGCCGCTGCGCTGAGCCTGCTCGGCCGGCCCCCGGCGCAGATCATGCGCAAGCCGATCGCCGAAATCCTCTGCGACACCAACGCCTGGGTGGTCACGGCTGCCGAGCGGGCCATGGAAGAAGGCGTGTCCATCAACGCGGTCGACGCCAACCTGTATCGCCCCGACGGCAGCTGCGCCTCGGTCAATCTCACCACCAACCCCCTGCGCAATCCCAAGAACGAAACCATCGGCTCGATGCTCAGCTTCGAGGACTTCACCCGCGAAAAGCGCGTCAAGAGCACCATGTCACGCTACATGAGCCCGGAGGTGGCCAACCGGCTGCTGGAGGCGGGTGACGAGGTGCTGGCCGGCCAGGTGCAGACCGTGTCGATCCTGTTCTCCGACTTGCGCGGCTTCACCACCCTGTCGGAAAAGCTGGGGCCGCGCGAGACCGTGTCGCAGCTCAATGAGTATTTCGCGGTGATGGTCGAGCGCGTGTTCAAGCACTCCGGCATCCTCGACAAGTACATCGGCGACGCGATCATGGCCCTGTTCGGCTCGCCCTTCACCGGGCCGCAGGACGCCGACAACGCCGTGGCCACCGCCGTCGACATGGTTCGCGCGCTGCACGAACTCAACGCCGCCCGGGCGCTGACCGGTCAACCGCCGTTCGACATCGGCATCGGTATTGCAACGGGCGACGTCGTTGTCGGCAACATCGGCTCGCCGCGGCGCATGGAGTACACCGTGATCGGGGATTCGGTGAACCTCGCTTCGCGGCTCGAAAGCGCGACCAAGCAATACGGCGTGCGTGTGCTGCTGTCGGAAAGCACGCTCGGCGCGCTCAAGCGGCCCGCGCCGGTGCGCGAGGTCGATCGTATCCGGGTCAAGGGCCAGGATGGCGCAGTGACCGTTTACGAGGCGATCGGACATCACGACGAGCACAGCTTTCCCAACATCGACGCCTGTGTTCCGATCTACGAGGCCGGGCTGCACGCCTGCCGCCAGCATCAATTCAACGACGCCATCGAAGCCTTCGAACAGGTGCTGGAACTCAACCCGGAAGACCGGCCGAGCCAGATCCATCTGGAACGCTGCGCCTACTATCTCGACCACCCCCCGGCGGCACACTGGGACGGGGTGTGGACGCTGCGGGACAAGTAGGGCGTCTGGCCTGACTGTAAATCCAGCGCGGGTCAACGCATTTGGCGACAGACCTTTTGGGTCGAGCCCTCATTCCACTTCGCAAGACGTAAGCTGATGTTGCGAGCGTGCGGTGACCGCCAGGAAAATCGACAAGGACCCCAGGGCGCACATGAACCGAAGCGATGTACTCGAAAAGATTGCCGGGCAATCGGACGCAACCCGTCTCTTCGCGAGCCTGCTTGCAGAACGCCATAGCTGTCGCGGATTTCTGACCCGGCCGGTTGCGCGCTCCACCATCGAGTGCATCCTGGAGCTGTCCCAGCTCACCGCTTCGTGGTGCAACTCGCAGCCCTGGCAGTTGATCGTCACCGAGGGTGCCGCGACCGATCGTTTTCGCGAGGCTTATTCGGCGCATGTCTGGGGCAAGACAGCGGCCGAATACGACTTTCCGCAGCCCATCCGCTACTCCGGCGTATATGGCAGCCGACGACGCGAAACCGCCTGGCAGTTGTACGACAGCGTCGGCGTGGCACGCGGAGACAAGATCGGCTCGCTGCGGCAGAGCGCGCAGAACTTCAGGCTGTTCGGCGCACCGCATGTGGCGATTCTCAGCACCGAAGTGGACCTGGGCGTCTACGGTGCGGTGGATTGCGGCGCCTACGTTTCCAACTTCATGCTGGCCGCTCAAAGCTGCGGTGTGGCGAGCATTGCGCAGGCGTCCATCGCGATGTATGCGCCCTTCGTGCGCCAGTATTTCGGACTTCCCGAACACCGGCCGGTGGTGTGTGGAATCTCGTTCGGTTATGCCGACCCGGCACATCCGGCCAACGGGTTCCGCACGCCGCGCGCCGATCTCGACCAGGTCGTCCGATTCGCGAGCGAATAGGGCGTCGCCTTGAGCCGGGCACCTCTTGAAATCCCTCGGCTGATGCACATTGATCGACCGCACCCCCTGTTCAGAGATTCCTGATGACCGCCGACAAGCACCAATTCCAGGCCGAGACCAAGTCGCTGCTGCGGCTGATGATCCATTCGATGTACTCGAACAAGGAGATCTTTCTGCGCGAGCTGGTTTCCAATGCCTCGGACGCCTGCGACAAGCTGCGCTATCTGTCGATCTCCAATGCCGGATTGATGGGTGAAGCGGAGCTGGCGGTTGAATTGATTCCGGACAAAGAGGCCGGCACGCTCACCGTTCGTGACAATGGCATCGGCATGACCCGTGAAGAGGTGATCGAACACCTCGGTACCATCGCGCGCTCGGGCACCCGCGAGTTCATGAGCCAACTCTCCGGAGATCAGGCCAAGGACTCGCAACTGATCGGCCAGTTCGGCGTCGGTTTCTATTCCTCGTTCATCGTCGCGGACAAGGTTACGGTGCGGACGCGCCGCGCTGATTCGAGCGAGGCGGTGGAGTGGATCTCGGCCGGCGAGGGCGACTTCGAAGTCACCACCATCGACAAGGCCGACCGCGGCACCGACGTGGTGTTGCACCTGCGCGAGGACGAGAAGGAATTTCTCGAGGGCGCGCGACTGTCCACCCTGGTGCGGCGCTACTCCGATCACATCAGCCTGCCGATCCGCCTGAAGAACGACAAGGGCGAGCTGGAGGTCATCAACCAGGCGCGCGCGTTCTGGACGCGGCCCAGGTCCGAGCTGAAGGACGAGGATTACCAGTCGTTCTACAAGCACCTGTCGCATGACTTCGAGGATGCGATGAGCTGGGCGCATCACCGGGTGGAAGGCACGCTCGAATACACCTCGCTGCTCTACATCCCGCGACGCGCGCCGTTCGAGCTGTGGAATCGCGAGCACCACAGCGGCCTGCACCTGTACGTGAAGCGCGTCTTCATCATGGACAAGGCGGCCGAGCTACTGCCTCCCTACCTGCGCTTCGTTCGAGGCCTGGTCGATACCGCGGACCTGCCGCTCAATGTCTCGCGCGAAATTCTCCAGGGCAGCCGCACCACCGAGAAGATCAAGTCCGCACTGGTCAAGCGCGTGCTCGATCTGCTCGACGACATGGCTTCGAACAAGCCTGAGGACTACGCGCACTTCTGGAAGACTTTCGGCGCGGTGTTCAAGGAGGGACTGGTCGAGGACACCGCCAACCAGGCACGCATCGCCAAGCTGCTGCGCATGGCTTCGACCCGGGATCCGGAAGACGCCAAGGTGTCGCTGGCGGATTACCTCTCGCGCATGCCCGAGGCGCAGAAGTCTATTTATTTTCTCACCGCCGATTCACTCGTCGCCGCCAAATCCAGCCCGCATCTCGAAGGCTTCGCCAAGCGCGGCTTCGAGGTCCTGCTGCTGACCGATCGCATCGACGAATGGGTGGTCACGCATCTGCACGAGTTTGAGGGAAAGGCGCTGAAGTCGGTGACGCAGGGCGCCGCAGAACTGGACGACGACGTGGTCGAAACCGCGGACAAGGTCCAGCAGGAAGTCATGTACAAGGACGTACTGGAGCGCACAAAAAAAGTGCTCGAATCGCGCGTCCAGGACGTGCAATTGTCGAAGCGCCTGACCGAGTCCCCGTCCTGTCTCGTGGCGCCGGATTTCGGCATGAGCCGAAGGCTGGAGAAGCTGCTCAGCCAGGCCGGCGAAAAGATGCCGGTCATGAAGCCCATCCTGGAACTCAACGCCGCCCATCCGCTGGTCGGGCGGCTCAAGGAAACCAGCGACGAGGCCGTATTTGCCGATCTTGCGGAGCTGCTGTTCGGTCAGGCGCAGCTCGGCGAGGGGGGGCAGCTCGACGATCCTGCCGCGTTCGTGAAGCGGCTCAACAAGCTGATCCTCGGACAGGCTCCGGGCGGGCGGATCATCCTGGGCTGAGCGGACGCCGGGTGCGGGAGAGTAGGGGGCGTTGCTCGATTGCCCCTCGTGTGGGCTTGGGGCAGCATCCGCGTATGTCGCAGACGCAGCCAAGGCCGGGGCCTGAGCCGCTCGGCCCCATCACTCGAAAAACCCGTGCAGTCCGGAGGAGAAGCACATGAGCAGCGCCAACAAGGCCTTTGGTCATCGCAAGCTGCCCGGCATCCTTCAGAGCTTTGGGCGGGTCGCCAAGCCCATCGCCGCCGGCACGATGCATTGATCCGGGACCCACACTTCAGCCCACCAGGAAACGCCCATGCCGCAGAGTTCCAGTACCAATCGCCGCTTCGTCCTCGCCCAACACACGCATCCCCGGGCCGAGCCGGCGCCGGAAAATTTCCGCCTCGAAACGGTAGACGTGCCCACGCCCGGTCCCAACCAGGTGTTGCTGCGCACGCTCTGGCTGTCGCTGGACCCCTACATGCGCGTGCGTCTCAACGAGGCCGACACCTACATGCCTGCGGTGAAGAAGGGCGAGGTGATGGTGGGTGGCACGGTGTCGCGCGTGGAAGTCTCCAACCATCCCGATTACAAGGTCGGAGAGTGGGTGCATTCCTATGCCGGCTGGCAGGACTACACCCTGTCGGATGGCTCCGACATCATCGTCAAGCTGCCGGAGAAATCGGTCTATCCAAGCTGGTACCTGGGTTCGCTGGGCATGCCGGGCTTCACCGCATGGCATTCGCTGATGAACATCGGCAAGCCCAAGGCCGGCGAGACCTTTGTCGTTGCGGCGGCCACCGGCGCAGTGGGCCAGATCATCGGCCAGTTGGCGAAGAGCCAGGGTTGTCGCGTCGTCGGCATCGCGGGCGGACCGCGCAAGTGCGATTACGCGGTGCGCGAACTCGGTTTTGACGCCTGCGTCGACCACGGTGCCGCGGATTTCCCCGCCCAGCTCGAGGCGGCCTGCCCCCAGGGCATCGACATTTACCTGGAGAATGTCGGCGGCGCGGTGTTCGACGCCGTGCAGCCCCTGCTCAATCTCAACGCGCGCATCCCGGTCTGCGGCCTGATCGCGCACTACAGCGGCGGCGGCATGGAGGGTCGGGACCGCCTGCCCGGCGTGATGGCCGATGTGCTGTTCAAGCGCATCAAGATCGAAGGCTTCATCATTTTTGACGCCTACCCGCAGTACTACGCGCAGTTCCTCAAGGAGGTGACGCCCCTGGTCGAGAGCGGCACGCTGCGCATTCGCGAAGATCTGATCGATGGTCTGGAGGGCGCACCTCGGGGCCTGATCGACCTGCTCAAGGGCGGCAATTTCGGCAAGGTCGTGGTCAAGGTCGCCTGACGAGGCGGCGCGCTTATCGAAAGGGCTGGTGAATCACCACCAGCGGACCCAGACGGGTCACCTGGATGGATCCTTCAGCCCGGTCGAGCCCCAGCAGCCAGTCATCGACGTGGTCCAGATCGATGACGGCATTGAACCGGCGCTGGGCCGATTGCGGATCCGCCAGCATCAGTTTCATGGAACTGTTGCGATTCAGTTCCGCAACAATCTGGCTCAGGGCCGCGTCTTGCAGGATCAGGCGCCCGCGTCGCCAAGCCAGGTCGATCTCGGGCTGCGCCGGGGTGATACCCGAGAGTCCGTCGTCGCGGCTGCTGCTGATCTGCTGGTTCGCCGTCAGTACGGCGACCTGCTGGTGTCTGCGGACCTCGACTCGACCTTCCGACACCAGGACCCGCAGCTGACTCTCGTCGTCCCGGCGTACCGAGAAGCGCGTGCCCAGCACCCGGACCTCGCTGTCCCCCGCCGTGACCAGGAAGGGCCGCGAGGCGTCGGGTTTGACCTCGAAGAACGCTTCGCCGCGCGCGATCAAGATTTCCCGTCGCTGCGATGAGAGATGGATGTCCAGTGCGGTCCCGCCGTTCAGGATGACCTGGCTTCCGTCTGCCAGCGCAATGCCGCGACGTTCACCGGCGGCCGTCACTTCGTCGTATCGCCCCGTCGTCAGGGCCTGATAGCCCAGTGTCATGCCGACGACCAGCGACGCCGCGAGCGCCAACAGTTTCGCCCGCCGCCGTCGTGGCGGTGGGGTGGCGATCCGTACCAGGGACCTGGATTTCGTTGTCACCGGAGGACGCGATTCGAGCAGCGGTCCGAGGTCCGCCCAGAGGCCGCGTAAGGCCGACAGCGCCGTTTCGTGATCGGGATCCATCGCGCGCCAGCGGGCGAAGTCTGCACACTCCTCCGGCGTGGTCTCTCCGGATGTCAGGCGCATCACCCAGTGGGCAGCGGCCTCCTCTGCCGCGGACGCGCCAGGACCGACGTCATCGGTCTCGTACCAATCTGTCGGATGCTCCGTGGTCATCTTGCTGTAACGAGTGGCGACGGAAAAAACCACAATCGGACGCACGTTCGTAACGCGCACGATGTCGGTTCGAGAGTCATCGTCACGGCATCGCCGATAGCCGCGCGCGGCAATGCAGCAGCGCCTTGACGACGTATTTTTCGACCAGGCTGCGCGACACGCCCAGTTGCTGGGCGATCTCGGTGTGCGTCAGGCCCTCCACCCGGCTCAGGAACAGGATCTCGCGACACCTCGAAGGCAGTTCGCTCAGCGCCGCATCGACGCCGCGGAGCTGGTCTTCCGCCAGCGCCGTTTCTTCGGGCGTGCGTTCGGGCTGATCGAACAGATCGATCGCCCCGGCGAGCAGTTCGGCGCGACGGCCCTCGATCCGCAGATGGTCGATCGACGCGTTGACCGCCATCTTCAAGAGGTAGTTGCGCGCCTCGTCGCCGCTTGCCAGGCGCTCACTGATCCGGGACAGGCGCAGATACATGTCCTGCACCAGGTCGGCCGCCACGGCAGGGTTTCCGACCCGTCGGGTGACGACGCGCTCGATCTTCGGCCGGAGCTCGAGAAACACGCCGATCAGGTCCGCCGAACTCAGGCCGGGCGCGCCGCCGGACACCCCCTGTTCGTCGCCGTCAGGCGGTATCGATCGGTCCTGGTTACGTTCCATCGCCCGATCTGGAGTCCCCGAAAATCTGCCCGGAATGATGTACGGCTGAGACTCGCGCTGGACGCAACCCGCATCGCTAACCCTGATCGTCGACGCTCACCAGAGCCGCACGGTCTGTCGGTCGATGAAGAATTCGACAGGGACCAGAAATTCCAGATCCCGATCCGGAATTTCCGCAGGCGGCGCCGGCAACGGACTGGCCCGACCGATCAGCGCCAGCACCTCCTGGTCAAGCAATTCGTAGCCGTGACTATCGACGATACGCTGGGACAGCACCTGCCCGGTGCGATCGACACGGATTCTCACGGAGACACGGTCTTCCTGTCCACGTCTCAGGGCCAGCGAGGGGTAGCGCTTGTTGCGATCCAGGTGTGCCAGCACCTGGCTCTCCCAGGTGGTCGCAGGGTTGGCGCTGCCCTCGAAGGAAACGCTGTCGGGTGCCGGAGCAGTCGCCGATGTTTCCGCGGAAGTCGGATTCTCCATGGGCGATGTCGGGGCGATGGCCGCGACGCTCGTATCGGCTGCGCGCAACACCGGGCCAAACACCGATGCCGGTGTGTTTTCGGCATCCGCGGCGGGGGCGAGCCCGGGTGGTTCCGATCCGTGCGCCGAGGGAGGTGATGATGCGGAGTCCGCCGAAGCATCGCGGCGAAGCTCCGGTTCTGGCTTCGGCGGCGTGCTGGCCGGCGTCGCAGCAGGTTCGGACGCAACCGGACTCAAGCGCGCGACGATCAGAGCCTCCGTGATGCGGACTTGCGGTTCCGCATCGTCTGAATCGTCCACGGACTCACCCAGATACCAGCCGCCCGCCCACACGACGTGCAGCAGCGCGGCTGCGATCAGGTATCGGCCGCGACGTTTCCAGCGGCTCCGCAAGGACCGCTGCGCAAGACGCTGCGCGCCCTCGGGACGACCTCCGTCCGGGTCGGTTTCGCCCTGAGCCCTCGAGGATTCATCACGCGGCACAGGTGTCAGGGATACGGCCCGCATCGACGCCGATGGCCTGAGGAGGAAACGGACGAATCTGTGCCCGCTGCGCGGTGATGGACTCTGCCGCCTGCGGCTTGGCGGTGGTTTCGCTGCGCCCGGTGAACACATAGCCGATGTTGCGGGCCGCCTGGATCGGCAGTTTTTCGCGTCCGGTCCGCTCGACCTTTCTGCGCAGGCGCGAAATCAGCGAGTCCAGGTTGCGACTGTAGAGCCGGATGTGGTGCCGATCGAGCGCCGCGCGCAGATGTTCGCGCGACGTCGCCAGGCCCGCACGACCCAGAAGCTGATCGATCACGACGCATTCGGCCATCGACAATTGCATGTCGTATCCGCTCGGGGTGGTCAGTGTCCACCGGACCGGATCAAAGCGCCAGACGGCAACGCCGCTTCCCGGCTGATATCCGCTCATCGCTTCGCGCAGCAAGCGCTCGCTGTCTATCCTCATCGGTGTTGAAGTCATGCCATCCCCCTTCGTCGTCTGCGTTCCGGTCCAAGAGCGAGCTGCAGCGAAAGGAGGATCGATCAAGCCACCCGACCCGCCCGCGCTACGGTTGTTTCTCAGGAACGATTGGCGTGACAAAAATCCACAATGCGACAAAGGTCGTTACAAAAACTTCTACCGCCGGCAGCACGAATTCCGTATCGCCGCGGATTTCGGCGATGCGCCGGCGACGTATCCGACGCTACTGTCCCGACGGTGCCCGGCACTTTCTGAACGGTCCGAAGCTCGATACAGCGCTCGGCGTGGAACTCGTGACCATCAGCCGGCCGAGGGTGATGTGCTGGAGTTGACACTGTTCTAGTGATTCTCCGCCCAG
This sequence comes from Panacagrimonas sp., assembly GCA_052387695.1. Classification (GTDB taxonomy): domain Bacteria; phylum Pseudomonadota; class Gammaproteobacteria; order Nevskiales; family Nevskiaceae; genus Panacagrimonas. The sequence goes on from JBQTIX010000087.1 coordinate 16,542, forward strand.
GTCTGAATTCATGGGTAGGTCGGGTCAAGCCCGCGTGCTGTTCGCCGGCGGACCCGACGGTCTCCCTTCGTCGAGCGCGCGCAACGTCGGTTCCGCCTTCGGCTTGAACCGACCTACGAGCTGGCCCGTGAGGAGAATCACGCAGTTTCGCCGGAAGGCCGTTGAATGCCAGGCCGTCTATTTGACCAACTGGTTCAGGTCGAAAATCGGAAGCAGGATCGCGAGCACGATCAGCAGCACCATGCCGCCCATCGCGAGGATCAGTACCGGCTCGAAGATTCCCATCAGGGCCGCGACCAGCGTCTCCACCTCGCGCTCCTGATTGTCGGCGGCGCGATCGAGCATCTCGTCGAGCCGGCCGGAGGATTCGCCGCTGGCGATGAGGTGGATCGTGATGGGCGGGAACAGCTTGCTCTCGCCGAGCGACCGGTTCAGCGGCGCGCCCTCGCGGACCTTGGTGGTGGCCACGTCGATGGCGTCACGCATCGGCAGATTGCCCACCACCTGGGTGCCGATGCGCATGGCATCGAGAATCGGCACGCCGCTGCCGAAGAGAATTCCAAGCGTGCGGGTGAAGCGGCCGGTGTTGGCGCCGCGCGTGAGGCGTCCGATCAGCGGCAGGCGCAACTGGAAGCGATGCACCCGGCGCGCAAAGTCCTCGTGCCGCATCATTCGGCTGAACATGATGCCGGCGATGACCAGGGCCACCGCGAGATAGGGACCGTAGTCGCGCAGGAAATCGCTCATCGCGATCATGCCCTTGGTCAGCGTGGGCAGTTCCTGCTTGATGTCGGAATACACGCCCACGACCTGGGGCACGACGTAGGTCAACAGCAGGACGACCACGCCGATGGCGACGACCGTGAGAATGGCCGGGTACACGGCAGCGAGCATGATCTTCTGCTGCATCACCTGGCGGCGTTCTACATAGTCGGACAGGCGTTCGAGAATCAGGTCGAGCTTGCCGGACTGTTCGCCGGCCTCGACGGTGGCGCGAAACAGCGGCGGGAACGCGTTGGGAAACTGGTTCAGCGCCTGGGCCATGCTGCTGCCTTCGAGCACCGAGGAGCGCACGCCGAGCGCGATGCGTTTGACCCGCTTGGACTCGCTCTGCTGCGAGACCGCGGTGAGCGCTTCGTCCAGAGGCAGACCGGAGCGAACGAGGGTGGCGAGCTGGCGCGTGAACAGGGTCAGCTCGGTGGTGCTGATGCCGCCGCCACCGCCGCGACCGAGGATGGTGTTCTGGGTGGAGGTCTTTTCCGCGACTTCGCGGATGTCCAGCGGCATCAGGCCGCGGTCGCGCAGCAGGCTGCGCGCATGGCGCGCCGTGTCGCCTTCGATCAGGCCCTTTTCCTGGCCGCCCTTGGCGTTGAGGGCGGTGTATTCGAAGGCGGACATTTTTTTGTAGGTCGGTTGTAGGTCGGATCAAGCCGAAGGCGGATCCGACGCTGCGCGCCCTTGCCAGGAACGCTCGCATGTCGGGTCCGCCCGCGAAAAGCACGCGGGCTTGACCCGACCTACCGATGAATGCAGCTTCACGTGACTGAGGGCGTCACAATCTGTGACCCCCTTGGCCTTCTCCTCTGCGGTCAGCCGGAACACGCCGAATCCTGCGCCATACCGCTCACTCTTCGATCGTCACGCGCAGCACTTCGCGCAGGGTCGTATTGCCTGCCAGCACCTTGTTGCGGCCTGACTGGAGAATGCCCGGCGTGTGCTGGCGCGCGTAGGCTTCGAGTGCCTGCTCGCTGGCGCCGTCGTGGATCATGGATTCGAGGTGGCGATCGACGTCGATGATCTCGTGGATGCCACTGCGACCGGCAAAACCGGTGTGCCGGCATTGCGGGCAACCCACCGCCTTGTACAACACCACGCTGCCGTGCCGCGACGCCGGCAGCCCAAGCTGTTCGATCTCGGTGACGCTGGGGTCGTACGGCTGCTTGCAGTGCGTGCACAGGGTGCGCACGAGGCGCTGAGCCATCAGGCCGACCAGGGAGGACGAGAGCTGGTAGGGTTCCACGCCCATGTCGCGCAGGCGCGTCACCGCACCGACCGCGGTGTTGGTGTGCAGGGTGGACATCACCAGATGACCGGTCTGGCTGGCCTGCACGGCGATCTGCGCGGTGTCGAGGTCGCGGATTTCGCCGACCATCACCACGTCCGGGTCCTGCCGCAGGATGGCGCGCAGGCCGCGCGCGAAGGTCATCTCGACCTTGGTGTTGACCTGGGTCTGGCCGACGCCATCGATGTTGTATTCGATCGGGTCTTCGACCGTCATGATGTTGCGCGAGCGATCGTTCAGAACCGCCAGCGCCGAGTACAGCGTGGTGGTCTTGCCCGAGCCGGTGGGACCGGTGACGAGCAGGATTCCGTAGGGGCGGAAGATGATGCGTTCCAGCAACTCCTTCTGGCCGGCGTCGATGCCGAGCTGTTCCAGGTCCAGCCGCTCCGCCTGCTTGTCCAGGATACGCATCACCACGCGCTCCATGTTCTGGCCGGTGGGGATGGTGCTGACGCGCACGTCCACCTTGCGGCCGCCGAAAGCGCGCGAGATGCGGCCGTCCTGCGGCAGGCGCTTCTCGGCGATGTCGAGCTTGGCCATGACCTTGATGCGCGACACCAGACGCGGCGCCAGGGCCTTGGGTGGCTGCATGACTTCACGCAGCACGCCGTCCACGCGGAAGCGCACTTGCAGGCGCGACTCGAAACTCTCGATATGGATGTCGGAGGCGTTTTCCTTGATCGCCTCGACCAGCAGGCCGTTGATGAACTTGATGACCGGCGCGTCGTCGTTGGACTCCAGCAGGTCCTGGTTGTCCTGCAGCGCGGCGGCGATGGCGTCGAGGTCTCCCTCTTCGGCATCCAGCCCATCCATCAGGCTCGCGGCGGCGCCGGTCTGTCCTTCATAGGCGCGCGACAGCAGGGCGTCGAACTGCTCTGCACCGACGCTCTGCAGGCGCACCGAGCGGCCGAGAAAGCGTCGCGTCTCCTGCACGGCCTCGATGTTGGCGCCCGGACGCGCCATCACCACCACGTGATCGCCACGATCTTCGGCCACGAACAGGCCGTGACGCTTGGCGAAAGCGAACGGCGGGCGCCGCAGGATTTCCATGCTCGGCAGCCGCGCGTCAGGGAGTGGCGGGTTCCGCCTCGAGAGACGGCGGGTTTGCGGGGGGATCGGCCGGGGGCGTGGCACCGGGTCCGTCCCCGATCGGCGGCTGTCCGAACACGCGCTCGGCATCTCCTGCCGGCGGCAGCGGTACCACGGTCTCGGTCACCGGTTGGGCAGCAGCCGGATCAATCGGCCTGACGGCGCCCGGATCGCTCGGCGCCGGCACCGGTGTTGCGGCGCCGGGCTTCGCTTCGGCGGCCTTGGCTGCTTTGGCTTCGGCCTCTGCTTCTGCCTCTGCCTCCGCTTCTGCGGCGGCCTTGGCTAGGTCCTTGCGCGCCGCGCGCTCCCGCTCCAGCACGAGTTCGTAGGGGTCCAGGATGATGCGCTTGCCGCCGATGATCGGGAGCGGCCCGCTGGCGCTGTTGGCCTGGAGTTCGCGCAGCGATTCGTATTTGCGCCGGGTGTGGAAATTCCCCTCGAATTGCTTGCGCAGGATCGCGGGCCGGATGAAAACCATCAGGTTGCGCTTGGCGCTGCGTGCGGTGCGGAACTTGAACAGCGAGCCGAGCAGCGGAATGTCGCTCAGGAAAGGCACGCGGTTCTGGCCGCCGGTGTCGCTGTCGTCGATCAGCCCGCCGATCACCAGCACCTGGCCGTCTTCCACGCTGACCGTGTTGGTGAGCGTGCGCTTGTTGGTGACCAGATCGACCGCGCTGGCGGAGCTGGTGTCGAGACTGGAGACTTCCAGCTTCAACTTGAGCTTGATGTTGTTGCCCTCGTTGATCTGCGGCGTGATGCCCAGGGTCAGACCCACGTCCTTGCGCTCGATGGTCTGGAACGGATTGACCCCGCCGTTGCTGTTCGTATTCGTGCCGCCGCCGGTGCTGCTGAACGAGCCGGTGAGGAAAGGCACTTCCTGGCCGACCGAAATCTCGGCCTCCTCGTTGTCGAGCGTCAGCAGGGTCGGTGTCGACAGCACATTGGAATTGCCGTCGCCGCGGATCGCCTTGAGCAGGATGGCAAAACTGGTGCCGCCACCGGAGTCGATCCGGCCGCCGGCGATATTGACGCCACGGTCCAGCAGGCCCAGCGCGGCGCTGGTGGCATTCGAGGAGTTGTTGGAGTTGCTGCTGCTCCCGGACGAGCCACTGCTGCCGAGCGACCCGAGCGCGCTGATGGCGGCCGAAGTGCCGGGACTCAGGAGGCTGGCAGCGGCGATGCGATCTCCGTTGAACACGGCCCAGTCGATGCCCAGCGAGCCCTCGCGCGAGGCGCTGACCTCCGCGATGATCGCGTCCACCAGGACCTGCGCGCGCTCGATGTCGAGTTGTGCAATCACGTCGCGAACCTGGCGCATGGTCTTGGGCGGCGCGGTGATGACCAGGGCATTGGTGTCCTTGTCGGCCAGCACGCGGACACTGTTGGCTCCGCCACTGCCGCCCCCTCCGCGTGCGGCCGCGTTCGCGGGCGCGCCGCCGTCGGCTGCACCGCCAGCACCTCCACCCGGAGCACTCTGGGTCACCTGCTGCGCATAACCTTCGAGAATCGGCGCGAGGTTTTCGGAGCTGGCAAAACGCAGGTAAACCACTTGCGTGGCGCCGTCCTCGCCGACCGGGATGTCCAGGCGGGCGACGATGTCGAGCAGCTTCTGGCGTTCGCCGCGGTCGCCCGCGATCAGCACGCTGTTGGAGCGCTCGTCTGCGATCACCGAAACCGGCTTGGCGCCGACGCCGCCCTCGGCCTGCTTGTCTCCCTGGTTGAGCGAGGTCAGCACGCGCACCACATCGGCTGCGGACGCATATTCGAGCTTGACCAGATCCAGACCGCGATCGCCAGACTGGTCGATCTGCTTGATCAGCATCTCCAGTCGCTGCACGTTGGCCGCGCGGTCCGCAATGATCAGCATGTTGCTGGAGGCATACGCGGCCAGATGCCCCCACTGCGGAACCAGCGGCCGCAGGATCGGTACGAGCTGGGCAGCGGAGACGTTCTGGATCTGGTAGACGTGGGTCACGACCTCGTCGATGGCGAGGCCCTCGCCATTGGATGCCAGGGTGCCGCCGTCCTGGCGCGCGTTGGTCTCGGGAACGATCTTGGTGGTTTCCCCCGACGGGATGGCGGCAAAGCCCTGAACCTGCAGGACGGCAAGGAAGGTTTCGTACAGCCCGTCGGCGTCCATCGGGCTGGATGAGATCACCGTGACCTTGCCCTTGACTCTCGGGTCGATGATGAAATTGCGGCCGGTGACCTCGCTGACCGTCTGGATCAGCGTATTGATGTCCGCGTCCTTGAGGTTGAGCGTGACATCGGCGCGCGTCCCCGCGCTCCATCCGAGCACGAGCAGCGCCACCCATCCCCAACGAAATTTATTCATTCGAATTTTGATCCGGCCACTTGAACCAGTCACTCAGTGCAGTCGGTCACGCCGATCCCGATCCAGCGAAGCGACCGCCCCTGTTGGCGACCGCTGCTCTAGTTGAGATTCACATTGACGGTTTGCTGCTGCCCGCCGCGTTCAACCACCACGGTCAGGCTGTTGGAATTGCTCAACTGACCCAGCATCTGCAGGGCCGTATTGGCATCGTTCAATTGTATGCCATTGACTTGCGTGACCAAGTCACCGGGCCTCAGACCGACGGCGGTGAAGACGGTTCGATCGCGGCCAGGGTAGACCCGGTATCCGCGCAACTGTCCTCCGTTGGACGCCGGCTGGACGCGGATGTAGTTGGACGCGCGACTGGGGTCCGACATCACTTCTTCACGGATGTTGGAGAGCATCGAGCCGGTGTCGCTGGCGCTCTCCTCTTCGATCCCTTCGTCGTCTTCGTTCGTATACGAATCGGCGCTGAGCGGTTTGGCCGGCGCGTCCTTGTCGAGCCGCAGGGTCTCGAGCTGACCGCTGCGCGAGAGAATCACCCGATCCGGAAAGATGGCTTGCAGCGAGACGCCACGCACCACGTCGGAGCCGATGGAATAGGGCTGCTCGTCGCCGGCGGAGGAGGCGATGAGCGCGCGCGACCCTTTCTCCGCGGTGGCGGCGAGGATGCCGAGCAGGGTCAGATCGAGCCGCGTATCCGGTGCTTCCGAGAGTTCCGTCAGAACCGGATCGGCCGGCGCCTGATATTGGCCAAACAGATGCGCGTTCACGACCAGGTCCACGTTCGGCCCGCGACTTCTGCCGGAGGGCGCGGAGGCCGGCGCGACGGAAGGCGGCCGCCAGGCGGCCGCTTCGGGGGCGGGGACCAGTTTCCACAACAGCTCGGCCGCGGCCACGGCCAGCAGGATCGTCAGGACCAGTTCGACCGCGCCCGGCAGCGAGCGTGCATGACGCTCCCAGACGCGGATCAGGGATTGTGGAGCACGGAGGGCCATGGCGGACATGACGCATCATAGCGTGCGGGATCATGACGCTTCATGTGTCGCGAACACGGGTTTGCCGCGGGGCGGGGCTTTTCGCTAACGTGCAGTGGCGGGGGGCGAATACACGGGAGGGGGATGATGAGGGCGCGCACCTGGATACGGCTGGTCCTCAGTCTGGTGGTGTTCGTGGGTTTCCTGCTCCACACGTCGGGTCTGTTGTCCTATCGCCTGCTGACCCAGGTGGAGGCACTGACCTACGACATGCGCACCCGCCTGACGCTGCCCGGGACGGGCGATCCCAGCGTGGTGATCATCGACGTCGACGAGCGCTCGCTCGCTGCCGAAGGCTGGCCCTGGCCGCGCAACAAGTGGGCGCGCTTTGTCGAGGTGGTGTTCGAGAAATACCCCCCGCTGGTGCTGGGGTTCGACATCAATTTCTCCGAACCGGATCGCAGTTCGGGAGCCGAGTTGCTCGCACGGCTGGCGCGCGAAGATATGGCCGACTTGCCGGGTTTCGCGGCGCGTGCCGAAAAAATTCGCGGACAGCTCGATTTCGACCGGCAGTTCGCCGACGCGATTCGCGGCAAGCCGGTGGTACTCGGCTTCTTCTTCAAAAGCTATATTCCGGACGACGAGCCGCCGATCACCGGCAGTCTGTGTCCGCCGGCGATGGACAAGCCCATGGCGTCGCAGTACGCGGTCGATTTCATTCGCGCCCGCGGTTACGGCGGCAATCTCGGCACCCTCCAGGAGGCCTCGCCCCGCTGCGGCTTCTTCGACAATCCGGTGCAGGACGGCGACGGCGTCTACCGGCGGGTGCCGCTGGTGCAACAGTTCGATGGCGCGATCTATCCGAGCCTGGCGCTGGCCATGGTCCAGACCGCGCAGGGCGGGGAACCGGTCGAAATGGAATTCGATCCGCCCGATTCGCGCAGCTCACTCAATATCGAACGTCTGCGAATCGGCGGTCTGCGCGTGCCGGTGGACGAGGATGTGGCGGCCTACGTCCCCTACCGCGGCCCTTTCCGCACCTTCACCTACCTGTCAGCCACCGACGTGCTCAACGGCAAGATCGACCCGGCCCTGCTCAAGGGGCGCCTGGCGCTGGTCGGAACCAGCGCCGCCGGGCTGCTCGACCTGCGTACGACGCCGGTTGGGCAGGCGTACGCGGGTGTCGAGGTGCATGCCAATCTGGTCGCCGGCATGCTCAGCCAGAGCGTCCGCCAGAAAGCGCCTTACTACGGCGGCATCGAGACCACGATGCTGTTCTCGATCGCGCTGCTGGTGGCGTGGCTATTTCCGCGCCTGTCGCCACTGGCCGGCGCGGGCATGGCAGTCGGCATCGTCGTGGCGGTGGCGGTGCTGGCGATGCTGCTGTGGGACGGAGCCGACTTCATCATGCCGATGGGGGTGCCGGTGGTGTTCACCATTGCGGTGTTCGTGGCGCACCTGCTGTATGGCTATTTCGTCGAATCGCGCAAATCCCGCGACATCTCGCGCATGTTCGGAGAGTACATCCCGCCCGAGCTGGTGGCCGAGATGGCCGAGCGCGGCGGCGAGATCTCCATGGAAGGCGAGTCGCGCGAGATGACCGTGCTGTTCTCCGACGTGCGCGGGTTCACCACCATCTCCGAGAAGCTCGACGCCCGCGAACTGGCGCAGCTGATGAACGCCTTCCTGACCAAGATGACCTACGTCATCCAGAAGCATCGCGGCACCATCGACAAGTACATGGGCGACGCCATCATGGCCTTCTGGGGCGCGCCCCTGGTCGATGCGGAACACGGCAGCAACGCGATGAAGGCCGGACTGGAGCTGCTGACGGCGGTGCGCGAACTCGACGCGGACTTCGAGAAGCGCGGCTGGCCCCGGCTTCAGATCGGCGTCGGCCTCAACAGCGGCAAGATGAGCGTCGGCAATATGGGCTCGCAATTCCGACGTGCCTACACCGTGATGGGCGATGCGGTGAATCTGGGCTCGCGGGTCGAAGGCCTGACCAAGGAGTACGGCGTCTCCATCATGTGCACGGAAAACTCGCGCGGCCTGTTGCCCAACGACTGGGCGTTCCGCGAGCTGGACCTGGTGCGGGTCAAGGGCAAGAACGAGCCGGTCGCGGTGTTCGAGCCGCTAGGCCCCAAGGACGCGCTGGATCCGGGGCTCCGCCAGGATCTGGCGCGGCACCGCGGCGCCTTGAAGCTTTACCGCTCGCAGGCCTGGGAACAGGCTGGGCTCGAGTTTCACAATCTGAAAAGCGGGCCCCGCCCGCACAAGGTCTACTCCCTCTTTCTGGACCGGATCGAGTACCTGCAGCAGAACCCGCCGGGCAAGGATTGGAACGGGGCGTTCACGTTTGAACACAAATAGCCCTTGAATGGTGGGATCGCGCGCATAACTTCCCGACGAGCGGGACCGGGTGGGGACGACCCCAATCGGGTCTGCCCGCGCTAGACTCCAGCACATGAGCGACAACTCCAAAATCCGGCCCGGTTCCGACCAAGACCTCGTCGTCGAGGCGGCCAAGCCCAAGACCAAGCAGCCGCCGATGTACAAGGTGGTGATGGTCAACGATGACTTCACGCCGATGGAGTTTGTGGTCCAGGTTTTGCAGAAGTTCTTTCACCACACGCGTGAGAGCGCCGTACAGATCATGCTGCATGTGCACACCAAGGGTCGCGGTACGGCCGGCGTCTATCCCGCCGAGATTGCCGAGACCAAGACGGCGCAGGCCAACGCCTACGCGCGTCAGCATCAGCACCCGCTGCTGACCGTGCTTGAAAAGGCCTAGCCGCACTTCCAGAAGAATCGCGTAAAACGGAGACCGAGCCCATGTTGTCAGACGAACTCCAGAAAGCCCTTGACGCCGCCTTCCTCGCGGCGCGCGGCGAAGGGCACGAGCTACTCACGGTCGAGCATCTGCTGCTGGCGCTGCTGTCGGACGCCAACGTCTCCGAGGTGTTGACCGCCAGCGGTGCGGATCTTGAGAAGCTGGAACAGCAGTTGCGCGAATACATCCGCCACAACATCCACGCCAGCCGCGGTGGTGATCACGCCGAAGTCCAGCCCACGCTGTCGTTCCAGCGCGTGCTCCAGCGTGCGATCTACCATGTGCAGGCCGCCGGCAAGAAGCAGGTCACCACGCTCAACGTGCTGGTCGCGATGTTCGCCGAGAAGGACACCCACGCGGTGTACCTGCTCAACGAGCAGGGCGTCAGCCGGCTCGACGTGGTCAATTTCATCTCTCACGGCATTGCCAAGAACAACCCCTCGCCGCAACAGCAGCAGCCGGAGTCCGGTCAGGACTCTGATGACAAGGACGACGGCAAGCCCGGCAACAAGAGTGCGCTCGACCAGTTCGCGGTCAATCTCAACGAACGCGCCACGCGCGGCCAGATCGATCCCCTGATCGGGCGCGAAGCCGAAATCGAGCGCGTCATGCAGACGCTCTGCCGCCGTCGCAAGAACAACCCGCTGCTGGTCGGCGAAGCCGGCGTCGGCAAGACCGCGATCGCCGAGGGCCTGGCCTGGCTGATCGTCGAGGACAAGGTTCCCGACCTGCTCAAGGGCTCGGTCGTGTATTCACTCGACCTCGGCAGCCTGATCGCCGGCACCAAGTACCGAGGTGACTTCGAGAAGCGCTTCAAGGCGGTGATGACAGAACTCACCCAGATGCCGGGTGCGGTCGTATTCATCGACGAAATCCACATGATCATCGGCGCCGGCGCGGCCAGCGGCGGCGTGATGGACGCGTCCAACCTGCTCAAGCCGCTGCTCGCCAACGGCACCCTGCGCTGCATCGGTTCGACGACGTACCAGGAATACCGCGGGGTGTTCGAGAAGGACCGTGCGCTGGCGCGGCGCTTCCAGAAGATCGACGTGACCGAGCCCTCGGTCGAGGACTCGGTGAAGATTCTCGAAGGTCTGCGTTCGCGCTTCGAGGAGCATCACTCGGTGCAGTTCACCCGCGGCGCGTTGCGCTCGGCGGTCGAGCTTTCCGCCCGGCACATCACGGACCGCCTGCTGCCCGACAAGGCCATCGACGTGATCGACGAGGCCGCCGCGCGCCTGCGCCTGTTGCCGGAATCCAAGCGCCGCAAGACCGTGCAGGTCCGTGACATCGAGGAGACCGTCGCCAAGATCGCACGCATTCCGCCCAAATCGGTGTCGAGCAACGATAGGGACAAGCTGGCCTCGCTGGAGCGCGATCTCAAGCTGGTGATCTTCGGCCAGGACCGGGCGGTGGAGCAGCTCACTTCCAGCATCAAGCTGGCGCGCTCCGGCCTCGGCAGCCCGGAAAAGCCGATCGGCAATTTCCTGCTGGCCGGTCCCACCGGCGTCGGCAAGACCGAGGTCTCGCGCCAGCTCGCGCTGCTGCTGGGCATCGAGCTGATCCGCTTCGACATGTCCGAGTACATGGAGCGGCACACCGTGTCGCGCCTGATCGGTGCGCCACCGGGCTACGTCGGTTTCGACCAGGGCGGCCTGCTGACCGAGGCGATCATGAAGCACCCGCACGCGGTGGTGTTGCTCGACGAAGTCGAGAAGGCGCATCCGGACGTGTTCAACCTGCTGCTGCAAGTCATGGATCACGGCACCCTGACCGACAACAACGGCCGCAAGGCCGATTTCCGCAACGTGATCCTGATCATGACCACCAACGCGGGCGCCGAAGAGTCCGCGCGGCGCTCGATGGGGTTTGCCGAGCAGAACCACACCAGCGACGCGCTCGAAGTGATCCGCAAGATGTTCACGCCGGAATTCCGTAACCGTCTGGATGCGATCGTTCCGTTCGAGCCGCTGGGCAAGATCGAGATCGCCCGGGTGGTCGACAAGTTCCTGCTGCAACTCGAAGAGCAACTGGCGGCCAAGGGTGTGACGCTGGACATCGATGATTCGGCGCGCGAGTGGATTGGGGAGCGCGGTTATGACGTCAAGATGGGTGCACGTCCGATGGCCAGGGTGATCCAGGAAAACCTGAAGCGCCCGCTGGCCGAAGAACTGTTGTTCGGCAAGCTGGCCCAGGGCGGAGCGGTTCACGTCGGTGTCAAGGACGGCAAGCTCGATTTCGAGTTGGAGGCCCGCGAGCGGCCGGTGGCGCTGGAGCCGGTCTGAGCGGTAACGATGGTTGAAGGGGTGGCGATCGCCTGATGCGCCACACCCTCCCCGTCACCGTCCTCACCGGCTTCCTCGGCTCGGGCAAGACCACCCTGATCAACCGCATCCTCGGGGAGGCGCATGGCCGGCGCTTCGCGGTGATCGAGAACGAGTATGGCGAGATCAATGTCGATGCCGACCTGCTGCTGAAGGATCGAGCCGAGACCATCGTCCAGCTCAGCAATGGCTGCGTGTGCTGCACGGTTCGTGGCGACCTGGCCAATGCGCTCGACGATCTGGCGATCCGGCGCGAGGCCGGCCAGATCGCTTTTGACCAGGTGCTGATCGAGACCACCGGTCTCGCCGATCCCGGCCCGATCGTGCGCACCTTCATGGCCGAGACCGCCCTACTCTCGAAATTTCACCTCGACGGCGTCGTGACTCTGTTCGATGCGGTCAACGGCGAGCACTCGCTCGCCGAGTCGGTGGAGGCGCAGGCGCAGCTGGCCTATGCCGATCGCCTGCTCGTGACCAAGGTTGACCTGATTGACGCGGAGCCGATCGAATCCTTGACGTCGCTGCTACACATGATGAACGGCCAGGCCGACATTGCGGCAATGGACGTGCGGCGCGCGCCCTGGGGTGAGGTGTTCGAGAAGCTGCTGGACCTGCGCGGCTACCAGTTCGACCGCGTCGTGTTCGCACCCGCGGCCGATGCTCCCCCAGCCGCAAACCTCGATCCGGTGCGACACACCGGTGAAGTCTGCTCGGTGTCCTTCCGCGCGACCGGGCTTCTCGATGCCCAGTTGCTCGACGCCGCCTTCGCGGCCATGAAGGCGCGTTACGGCGAACACCTCTGGCGCATCAAGGGCGTGCTCGCGATTGCCGGAATGAGAAACCGGATGGTCGTACAGGGGGTGCAGGGACTGGTGCAAATCACCCCTGCCGCAATCTGGCGGCCGTTCGAGCCGCGCCTCTCGCAACTGGTGTTGATTGGGCGCCGCCTTCACGCTGACCCGATTCTTCAGCTTCTGGATGCCTGCGTGATCGGCCGCCAGAGCACCGCTGCGTGACGAATCCACTCCGATCAAGCAGGATGCCGTTGCGGTGCCACAGACCATGGACGGGGCGGGTTGCGATGGCCAAGAAAAGAAGCGGGGAAAACAAATTTGAATTCAAGGTGACGTCAATGACGTTCGTGGTCAATCACCTCAACCAGGTGACGATGACCATCAATGTCGCAGGGGTGGTCGAGCGCTATGGCAGAGTGTTCGGCACCCTGAGTTGGAGCCCGCCGGAGCGCAAGAGTGGGGTATGGCACTGGTGCGGCGTCTCCTACCCGGAAACGGGTATCAGCGTGTCCAGTCAGGGGCATGGAAAGTTTGAAAAGCTCACCGCGTCCTGCTGGCGAACGCACGGGGCGAGCGCGGCGTCTGACGGCCACCTGAGCGAGATCGAGGGTGTGTTCGACCTCACCGAGCAAACCTGGGTCGGCAAGATGGTCGCCCAGAACTGAGAGCCAGTGAAAAATTCGCCCACCTACTGCGGACGCCGCTGCGCGCCCCCGGCGGCGTTGCGCTACGCGAAAAAAACCGTCATTTGGTTCACCAAACTCGGCTTTTTTCGCACAGCGCGCTTTGCCGGAAACGCGCAGCAACGCCCTCGCTACGGCGTTCGATTTTTTCACAGGCTCTGAGCCGGACGGCGTGGCATGACGGCTCCATCACACGACGCCCTGTTTGCGTCGCCGGGCATGCAGCTCGATCGGCGTGCCGATGGCTCCTTGCTCCTGCGTTCCACCGACCCACTGAGGGAGACCGTGCGCGCGGTCGGGGTCTGGCTGGAACGCTGGGCTGCGCGGGCGCCTGATCGGACGTTCCTTGTCCAGCGCGATGAATCAGGCGCGGCATGGGTACGCTTGAGTTATGGCGAGACGTTACGGCGAGTTCAGGCGGCGGCGGGCTGGCTGCTCAGCAACGCTGAGGCCTGCCCCGGGCCGCTCGCAGTGCTATCTGACAACAGCCTTGAGCACGCGGTGCTGACGTTGGCGGCGATGCAGGTGGGCCTGCCGGTGGCGTCGGTATCGACGGCCTATTCGCTGGCATCGAAGGATCACGCGAAGCTGCGAACGATCATCCAGGACCTCGCGCCCGGCGCGATCTACGTGGGCGACGCCGCGCCTTATGCTCCGGCGCTGCACGCCATCCGCCCGCTGCACCGTGGGAAGGTGATCGCGGGTCGAAATGCGAACGGGGGCAGCGTCCCGTTCGCCGAACTGCTCGAAGTGTCGCAGCCCAATCGCGTGCAGCAGGCGTTTGCCCAGGTGGGTCCGGACAGCGTCGCCAAAATCCTGTTCACCTCCGGTTCCACCGGCTCCCCGAAGGGCGTGATCAACACGCAGCGCATGCTGTGCAGCAATCAGCAGGCCAGAGCGCAGATCTGGCCGTTCCTGGATCGCACGCGGCCGGTGATCGTGGACTGGCTGCCGTGGAGCCACACCTTCGGCGCCAATCACAACTTCAATCTGGTGCTGCGCAACGGGGGCACGCTCTACATCGACAGCGGCCGGCCGATGCCGGGACTGTTCGACACGACCCTGGCCAATCTGCGCGACGTCGCCCCCACGCTCTACTTCAACGTGCCGCGCGGGTACGACATGCTGGTAGCCGCGCTGCGCGCCGATCTGGCGTTGCGCAAGCAATTCTTCTCGCAGCTGTCGCTGCTGTTTTACGCCGCCGCCGCGCTGCCGCAGCATCTCTGGGACGCGCTGAGCGAGCTGTCGCGTGATGAGCGGAGTCAGTCCCTGCCGATGGTTTCAGCCTGGGGCACCACCGAAACAGCGCCGCTGGCGACCGACTGCCATTTCCAGACGCCACGCTCCGGCAATATCGGCGTGCCGATCCCCGGCACGGAACTCAGGCTGGTGCCGGTCGGGGAGAATGGATTCGAGATCCGCGTGCGCGGCCCCAACGTCACGCCGGGCTATTTCAAGCTGCCCGAACAGACCGCCAAGGCGTTCGACGAGGAGGGCTTTTATGTGACCGGCGATGCCGTGCGGTTTGCCGATCCGGCCCGGCCCGAGGCCGGGCTGATGTTCGATGGCCGCATCTCGGAAGACTTCAAGCTCTCGACCGGCACCTGGGTCCATGTGGGCAACACGCGCGTCCAGGCGCTGGAGTGCCTCGCGCCGCTGGCGCAGGACATTGTCATAGCGGGTCACGACCGCGATTACATCGCTTTTTTGGTATTTCCGAATGTCGCCGCCTGCCGCAAGCTTGCCGGACTGGCGTTGAACTGCCCCATCGCAGCGGTGCTCGCACATCCGGCGGTGCGGCGAGCCGTTCAGGCCGGCCTGAACGGACTCAAGGCCCAGGGGGGAGCAGGCAGCTCGATGTATGCGCCGTGCTGCCTGCTGATGGATGAGCCCGCGAGCATCGACGCCGGCGAAATCACCGACAAGGGCTACATCAATCAGCGCGCGGTGTTGTCGCGGCGCGCGGAGCTTGTGGGCCTGCTGTTCGAAGCTGCGCCGGGTGCGGCGGTGATTTCGATCCCCTCATGCAAGTCGTCATAAGCAAGGGAGCCCTGATCGCCGCTTGCGAGCAGGGCTATCCCGAGGTTCTCAATGGATTACGGACCGGACCCCGGCCGGTGCGCCCATGCGGCTCAAATCACCTGTAGCGACTCGATCAGTTGCCGCGTCCGCCGATTGCGGGCCTCCGGATCGGGAATGGCGGCCACCTCGTCGATCAGTCCGCGGCTGAGGTGCGGGGCGAAGCCACTGACAAAATCGTACATATAGCCACGCAGAAACATGCTGCGGCGAAAGCCGATGTGGGTGGTGCTGGGTTCGAACAGGTGATTCGCCGGCAGGCAGACCAGATCGGCATCATCGGCGGCGCTGTAGGCGAGATCGGCGACGATGCCGGCGCCAAGGCCGAGCCGCACGTAGGTCTTGATCACGTCGGCGTCTACCGCCGTCAGGACTACGTCGGGCTTCAGGCCATGGGCGGCAAAGGCCTGGTCGAGCTTGGACCGGCCGGTGAAGCCGAAGGTGTAGGTGATGAGGGGATGCTCGGCCAGGATCGGCAGGGTCAGGCGTCCTGCCTTGGCCAGGGGATGGTCGGCGCGCACCAGCACCACACGGTTCCAGTGGTAGCACGGCAGCATCACCAGGTCGTCGAACAGTTCGAGCGCCTCCGTGGCGATGGCGAAATCGGCCTGGCCATCGGCGGCGAGCTTGGCAATCTGCTGCGGCGAGCCCTGATGCAGGTGCAGGGTCACGCGCGGAAAGCGCGTGCGGAATTTCTGGATCACCGCCGGCAGCGCGTAGCGTGCCTGCGTGTGCGTGGTGGCGATCGACAGGTCGCCGCGGTCGGTGTCGCGGAATTCCTCGGCGATGTTCTTGATGTTCTCGACCTCATCGAGCAGGCGCCGGGTATATTCCAGGATGCGGACCCCGGCCGGCGTGATCTCCGACAGGTGCTTGCCGTTGCGGACGAACACATCCACGCCCAGCTCGTCTTCGAGCATGCGGATCTGCTTGCTGACGCCCGGCTGCGAGGTGAACAGGGCCTCGGCCGCGGCGGTGACGTTGAGGCCGCGTCTTGCGACCTCGTGGATGTAGTGCAGTTGTCGAATCTTCATCGGATGCTCCCGGAATCAGCGAATCATATTCCGCGAAGTGCTGAGCTAGAAAGCGCTAATAACGATAACGATAGAAACCTGGGTATTGACTGGCCTGAGGCTTATTTATTCCTGTAGGTAATAAGGCTAGGCGCAAAAAGTCGTTTTGCCGACCGGTCCGGGTTGCTAGCTTGAGCTTCTGGTTATAACGAAAGAGATGTCTGCGGCATGGATGGATTCGGTTTTTCTCTGGCTGGGTTGGTCGTTGGCACGGCGGTCGGCGCCACCGGCGTCGGCGGCGGGTCCCTGATGACCCCCATCCTGATTCTGTTCTACGGCATATCGCCCGCCGTCGCCGTGGGTACGGACCTGTTGTATGCCTCCATCAGCAAGGCTTTCGGCGTGGCCTTGCATGGTCGCAATGGCTCGGTCGACTGGCGCATCGTCGGCTGGCTGGCGCTCGGCAGCGTTCCCGCCGCGCTGCTGACCCTGCTGTTTCTGCGGCAACAGCCGCCCGGACCGGAGCTGGATCAACTGATCAAGCTCGTCCTGGCGATCGCGATCGTGCTCACCGCGACCTTCACCCTATTGCAGGGTCGCCTGATGAAGCTGCTGTCGCGATTCCCATCCATCATTCCGGATACCGATCAGGGAAACCGGCGACGCTCGATGCTGACCGTCCTGTGTGGGGTGATGATCGGCTCGCTGGTCACCATCTCGTCGGTCGGGGCCGGCGTGATCGGCATGATGATGTTGCTAATCCTGTACCCGAAAACGCCGTCGATCCGACTGATCGGCAGCGATCTCGCCCATGCGGTGCTGATCACCGGCATCGCCGGTCTGGGCCACGCGGGCCTGGGAACGGTCAATTATTCGATGCTCGGTTATCTGCTGGTCGGTGCGATCCCAGGCATCTGGATTGGGACGCGCGTGGCCTTCAAGCTCGACGACCGGATGCTGAAGAAAACCATCTCGGCGTTCCTCGTCTTCATCGGCTGCACCATGGCGGCCAAGGCGATGGCCGCGTTCTGAGCGCTTGCATCCGGCGGCGAGCCGGACCTGCACCATGAATGGTCGTTCCCGCGAAGGCGGAAGAGCCGTTTTCGCCCGCCACCCTCGACGCGCTTGTTTCGCAGTCGGCGGATAACGAAAGCCCGGGGGCGGCGGCGCTACGGCGGGCGGTCAGCCGGCAGGGGCGGAATCCCTCGCGATCAGAATTTGCCGTGCCGTCCATTGCCTTCGGCAAACCGGGTTGCGCCGGATACGGATTCGCCGGCTCGCAGGGCCTTGAGCCCGTGGCGGAATTCGTTGGCCAATGCGTCGGGCAGATCCATCCCCCATTGCTCATGGGCGCTGAGCCGGTCGCCGCGCATGCAGACCTGAGGAAATTCGGCCATCTGCATGGCGAGTTTCTCGGCGACGAGGAGCGCTTGGCCCGCGGGCGCGAGGCGGTTGGCGAGCCCCATTCGGTAGGCCTCGCGTGCATCCACCGGACGGCCGCTGAGAATCATGTCAAGCGCGTGGCTCATGCCGATCAGGCGCGGCAGGCGAAGGGTGCCGCCATCAATCAGGGGCACGCCGAAGCGCCGGCAGAACACGCCAAAGATCGCGGTCTCGTCGGCGACTCTCAGGTCGCACCAGGCAGCGAGCTCGATACCGCCAGCAACGCAATAACCGGAGACAGCCGCGATCACCGGTTTCGAGAGTTGCAGCCGGGTTGGACCCATCGGGCCGTCACCCGCGGGGTCGATGCGATTGGCAGTCGAAGGATCGGCGCCGGAAATGGCCTTGAGATCGGCGCCGGCGCAGAAGTGATCACCCGCTCCGGAGAGAATCGCAACCGAGAGTTCCGGGTCTGTATCGAAAGCGCGGAAAGCATTCGCAAGCAGAGACGCCGTCGCACCGTTGACCGCGTTGCGCACCTCTGGCCGGTTGATGCGGACCACCAGCAGCGGTGGGCGGCGATCCAGCAGCACCAGGTTCCGCACGTCGTTCGTTGAAGTGGAAGTCATCGAGGCGCTCCGGGTATTTATTACGTATATTGACTGAATGTAGTCATCGTATGTAATGTTACGCACAGCCGCAACGTAAGCGCCCTGGATGGAATGAAACCGAAAGCCCGGCACCTGATCATGGACCTGCTACTGGCCTCTGAAGGTCAGCCGCTGGCGGTACGCGAATTCATCGCGGGCTGCGCGCTGTTCGATATTAGCGAGAACAATGTGCGCGTCGCCCTGGTGCGGCTTTCGGCGGAGGGCTTGATCGAAGCGGCCGAGCGTGGCAGCTATCGGCTCAGCGGGTCGGCGCATGAGTTGGCGGACGAGGTGGCAACCTGGCGTACCGCGGAACAACGCGTGCGACCCTGGAAGGGCGGTTACCTGGTGGTGCATTGCGGCGCGCTGGGACGCAGCGACCGCGGGGCTTTGCGGCGACGCCATCGCGCGTTGCAGATGCTCGGGTTCTGCGAACTGGAACGCGGCCTTCTGGTACGGCCGGACAATATTGCGGATGGCGTCGAGACCGTGCGGCAGCGTCTGTACACACTGGGGCTCGAACCCGAAGCCAGTGTATTTGTGGCCCACTCGTTCGACGCCGGGCGCGAGGCGCGCATCCGCGCGCTGTGGAACGGCAAGGCGCTCACCGCGACTTACAGGAAGCTGAGCGCGAAACTCGAAGTCTGGATGGAGCGCGCCGTCACGCTCGAGCCCGATGTCGCCGCACGCGAAGCCTTCCTGCTCGGCGGCCAGGCGATCCGCGAGGTGGTGTTCGATCCGCTGCTGCCCGAGCCCCTGGTCGACGTCGAGGCGCGCCATGCCTTTGTCGAAACCGTGCGCCGCTTTGACCACTTCGGCCAGGCGATCTGGCGCCAGTCGCGCATCGCTTCGCTGGGTCCTGCGCTGCCGGCAGCAGGGTCGGCGCGCGCTCACTGAACACGATTTTCCGGAGTCCGATCATGGATGCCTCACCCGAACGCACAAGTTCCACGCCATCCCAGCTTCCCGCTGTCATGCGGCGCAAGCTCTCGGATCTGTTCACGCCGGACGAGATTTCGCGGCTCACCGCGCGCTCGGACCTGAGGGGCGGGTGGGCGGTGTTGTCGACCTGGGGAGTGATCGCCGCCTGCTTCGCGGTGCTGACGATCTGGCCGCACCCGCTGACCTTCATCCTCGCCGTCGTCATTCTTGGCGGCCGCCAGCTCGCGCTGGCAATCCTCGCGCACGAGGCGGCGCATCGGACGCTGTTCAAAACCCCCATTCTGAACGACACGGTCGCCGACTGGTTCTGCGCGCGGCCGATCTGGAACGATGTGCCGCGTTACCGCGAGCATCACCTTCGCCACCACACCCATACCGGGACCGATCGTGATCCCGACATGAGTCTCGTGCGTCCGCTGCCGGTCACACGGCGGTCGCTGGTCAAGAAATTTTTCCGGGATCTGAGTGGCCAGACGGGTGTGCGACGCATGGCCGCACAATTCCTGATGGACATCGGCGTATTCCGGTACACCGTCGCCGCCGAGGTCGAGCGCCTTCCCCGCGACGGCCGGAGCGTGCGGGATTACGTGCGAACCGGATTCCGGAATCTGGGCGGATTCGTGCTGGCGCAATTCGCGATTGCCGGTGTACTCGCCGCCTGCGGCGCGCTATGGACGTACTTGGCCTGGGCGGTCGCGTATCTCACCACGTTCAGTCTCTATATCCGCATCCGCTCGATGGCCGAGCATGCCTGTACCGAGGACAGCCCGGACATGTTCCGCAACACGCGCAGCACGCGCGCCGGTTTCATCGCGCGCTGGACGGTGGCGCCGTGGAGCGTCAACCATCACCTCGAGCACCATGTGATGGCTTCGGTGCCGTATTTCCAGTTGCGACGCATGCACGCGCTGATGCGCGAGCGCGGTGCGGCTCCGGTTTCGCCCGGATATCTCGATGTGCTCGCCCTGGTGAGCAGCGTGCCACCGCGGAACCGTCGCGAGACCTGAAGCGCATCCACCGTCGCAGGTAAGGTGCAGCGTAATCCCTGTGCGCGAAGAAGACGGCGCCAAACAGTCATGGCTCCGCCACACACCTCTCAAGGCCCGTAGATCAGCTTCGACAGCGTGGTCTGTTCCGGGAAATCGTGACGCAGATCGAAGCCGAGCAGGGATTCCGCGCGGCGGATGGTGCGCGCGTCGTTGAGCAGCAGGGTGACTCTCCATCCGAGGTCGTGCGCTTGGTGCATGATCCGCGCGCAGCGCTCGACGAAGTGCGAGTAGTTGGGATGCTCGCGCATGGCCACGCGGGTGCGCGTGGCGATCCGATCAGGGTTCATGAGTAGGGCGGTCCTGTGCCCGAGTTCAAGATGAGAGGCTAGTGTAGTGCTGCACTCTTCGAGGACATTATTCGCGAGCGGCTTTTTGTGTCTGGCAAGGCGTGACGACGAGTCATAGTGGACCTATGGCGAGGAGGAGCAACGCAGCCAGGCGCAAAAAGACGCCGCGAATAAGTTCGAGC
>JBQTIX010000088.1:0-5414 GCA_052387695.1 Panacagrimonas sp.
CATGGCCCGCTCCTACGAAACCCAACTCTGTAGGAGCGGGCCATGCCCGCGACCGTGTTCTCGACCCTGGGCAGACCCGCCTTGTAGCGACCGAACACGAGCCCGACACGGACGCCGAAAAAAAACACCAAAACCACGTTCCTACTGTGATCCAGTTCACACGAGCCCTTCAAATGGAGGGCACCAACGCGGGCGCGTTGGTGCATCGTTACCGGACTGAAGCTTCGCCCCGCGAAGTGCGGCCCCGTGCCGGAGAACGCCGATGAAACCAGACCTCACGAAAAGCCCACGATCCAGGCCGGCCCGCCTGGCGGTCGACGCCCGCCGCAATCTCTTCGTCCTGGCCGCCGCGGGCTTGTTCGCGCTGCCGACGCAGCCCGCCTGGGCCGCGAACATCCGCGTCGCCCCCGGCGGCTGCACCCTGGTGGATGCCATCACCGCGGCCGAAACCGACCGCGCAACGGGCGGATGCCGGGCTGGGCGCGGCGCCGATACGGTGATCCTGCCTCGCAACAGCGCGCAGACCTTGACCGCCGTCGATCACCGGGACTTCTACGGTGCCGGCAATGGTCTGCCCCAGATCACCAGCCAGATCACCAGCCAGATCACCATCCAGGGCAATGGCAGCACCATCCGCCGTAGTCCGGATGCCGAGCCCTTCCGCATCTTCGAGGTGGACGAAGGCAGTCTGACCCTGCTGGACACCACCGTCAGCGGTGGGATCGTCGAGGGACACAACGGCGGCGGCATTTACAGTTATGACGGGGTCGTGACCCTGCGCCGCTGTACGGTCAGCGGCAACACCGCCATCCGCGCCTCGCGCGACGGCCGTGGCCCATACGGCGGGATCGGTGGCGGCATTTTCAGCGGCAACTACTACGGCACCGCGAAACTGAACGTGATCGACAGCACCATCTCGCGCAACTACGCCTCGCTCTGGGGCGGCGGCGTATTCAGTTACGGCACCCTGAGCATGCTCAACAGCACGGTGTCGGACAACGTCGCCCGCGAAGTCGGCGGCGGTGTGGGGGAAGGTGGCTTTCGCTCCGAAGCCACTTCGACCATCGCCAACAGCACGATCTCCGGGAACTACGCCGCACGCGGCGGCGGTGTGCACCATTTCCGCAGGGACCTGATCCTCAGCAACAGCACCGTCACCGGCAACAGCGCGGGCGACGGACGCGGTGCGGGTCTGAGCAGCGATGAGGTTCCTTCCGGTCACGGGATCACGCTGTCCGCATCGATCGTCAGCGCCAACTACGGCACCGATGTCGATGCCCGGGAAGCGCCCTTCGGCTTTACGTCGAAGGGCCACAATCTGATCGGCACAGGCAACGCCACCGGCGCGTTCACCGCCCGCGGCGACCGCAGGGGCGTGATCGATCCGGGATTGAACGCGCTGGCCGCCAACGGCGGCCTCACCTTCACGCACGCACTGCGCGCCGACAGCCCCGCCGTCGATGCGATCAGCCCTGACAAGTGCCCGCTGCCGAACACCGATCAACGCGGTTTCACGCGCCCCGCCAACGGCGACGGCAGCGGCATCGCGCGCTGCGACATCGGCGCGTTCGAGTTGGGCGGTAGCCCCGGCGACCAGGATGGCGATCACGATGGCGTGAGCAACGCGCAGGACAATTGTCCAGCCACCGCCAACGCCGACCAGGCCGACGCCGACGAAGACCGCCTCGGCGACGCCTGCGACGCCTCGCCGCTCGGACGCTGCGAGAACCGCAACGTGACTCTGCGCGGTACCCGCGGCGACGACCGGCTCATCGGAACCCCCGGCGCAGATGTCATTGCCGGCCTCAGCGGCGACGACCACGTCGAGGGCGGCGGCGGCAACGACCTGATCTGCGGCGGCAATGGCAACGACCGCCTGCTGGGCGGTGACGGCGCCGATCAACTGGTCGCCGGACCCGGAACGGACACGCTCTCCGGCGGTCGCGGCGACGACCTGCTGCAAGGCGGCAGTGGCGAGGACGTGCTCGACGGCGGCAGCGGTCGTGATCGCTGCGATGGCGGGGCGCAGGACGATACCGCGACGGCCTGCGAGCAACGCGACGACGTTCCTTAGGCGAGGCCTGCACAGTTCGATCCGGCTCGTAGGTCGGTTCAAGCCGAAGGCGGAACCGACGCTGCGCGCCCTCGACGAAGGGCGCCCGTCGGGTCCGCCCGCGAACAGCACGCGGGCTTGACCCGACCTACGACCACCACCGATCGACCCTCCGACGGCTCTGCACCCGCCGCTCTCGCCACGCAAAACGATCCTGCGTCATCACCGATCAAACCAGCAGCGGCAGCACCTGCTCGCGATGATGTTCGAGGATGCGGCGATACGCGTCCGGATCCTTGATGTGGACCAGCCCGCCCTCGCGCGGATGCACCCAGTCGTAGAGGCGTGACAGATAGAATCGCAACGCCGCGGCGCGCAGCACCAGCGGCCAGGCCGTGACCTCGGCCGCAGTCGGCTGGCGACGCGAGCAGTAGGCCTCGATCAGCGTCCGCGCGCGCGCCGGGTTGGGATGGCCGTGCGCATCCACGCACCAGTCGTTGACCGTGATCGCCAGGTCATACAGCAGGGAATCGACGCAGGCGTAGTAGAAGTCGATCACGCCAGTGAGACGGTCGTCGACGAACAGCACGTTGTCGCGAAACAGGTCGGCGTGGACGATGCCTTGCGGCAGCGCGGCGAGATCCAGACTGTCCTGCGCGGTCAGCTCGGTTTCGAGCAGGCGCTGCGCGTCAGCCGGCAGATGCGGCAGCAAACCGAGCGCCGTGTCCTTGCGCCAGGCGCTGCCGCGGCCGTTCCCGGCGCGACCCTTGAACGAAGCGGCCACGACGTGCAGCTCGCCCAGCACTTCGCCGGTGGCGCGACATTGCGCGAGGCTGGGATGCAGCACGCTCTGGCCCGTGAGGCGGCGTACCATCGCCGCCGGCTTGCCGTTGAGCGTGACCAGGTTGCGGCCGTCGAGCGTGTGCAGCGGAGCGGCGCTCGGAAATCCATGCGCCGCCAGGTGCTCCATCAGGCCCAGGAAGAACGGCAGGTCGGCGTAGTCGAGGCGTTCGAACAGGGTCAGCACCCAGCGGCCGTCCTCGGTATCGACGAAGTAGTTGGTGTTCTCCACTCCTTCGCCGATGCCCTGGAAGCCCACCACCTCGCTGACCGGGTATTGCCTGAGAAACTCGAGCAGCTCGGCGTGACTGACCTTGGTGAAGACGGACATGGGACGGGATGCGCCGCGACGTTTAGGATGCGAAAGCTTACCCGTCCTGCGCAGCGCGACCCAGCTTGAACTGACGATGAAATCAGCCGACCGACCATCCAAACCCGACGCCAGCCAGTTCGCCCTGCTTTCCGAACGTCGTTTCGGGCCGTTTTTTGCGACGCAGACGCTGGGCGCGTTCAACGACAACGTCTACAAGAACGCGCTGGTGATCCTCGTGACCTTCGGCGTCGCCGGCTTGAGCGAGGGCGATGTCGCCTTTTACGTCAACCTCGCCGGCGGCCTGTTCATCCTGCCGTTCTTCCTGTTCTCCGCCACGGCCGGGCAGCTCGCGGAGAAATACGAAAAATCCCAGCTGATCCGCGGGGTGAAGCTGGCGGAGATCGGCATCATGTCGCTGGGGGCGGCGGGCCTGTTTCTGGGCAGCGTGCCGTTCCTGCTGGCGGTGCTGTTCCTGCTCGGCACGCAGGCGACGCTGTTCGGGCCGGTGAAGTACTCGATCCTGCCGCAGGCCTTGCACGAGAAGGAACTGATCGGCGGCAATGCGATCGTCGAGGCCGCCACGTTTCTCGCGATTTTGCTCGGCACGCTGCTCGGCGGCTGGCTGATTGCACACGCCGGTGGTCCGACCTGGGTCGGTGCGACCATCGTGGGCATCGCGGTCGCGGGGTACCTCGCCGCACGGGCGATTCCAAGCTCGCCGGCCACCGCGCCGGACCTGAAGATCAACTGGAACCCGCTCACCGAAACCTGGCGCAATTTGCAGTTCATGCGCAGTAACCGCACGGTGTTTCTCTCGGTGCTCGGCATCTCCTGGTTCTGGCTTTACGGCGCGACCTTCCTCGCGCAACTGCCGAGCTATACCAAGGTTTATCTCGGCGGCAACGAACAGGTCGTGACCCTGCTGCTGACGATTTTTTCGTTCGGTATCGGCCTGGGCTCGCTGTTGTGCGAGCGCCTGTCCGGGCACAAGGTGGAGATCGGGCTGGTGCCCTTCGGTTCGATCGGGTTGACCCTGTTCGGCATCGACCTGTTTTTCGCCGCGCCCTACGCGGCGACGGTCAAGGGCCTGGGTGCGAGCGCCTTCCTGTCCGATGCCGCGAATCACCGCGTGCTCTGGGATCTGCTGCTGATCGGCCTGTTCGGCGGCTTCTACATCGTGCCGCTGTATGCGCTGATCCAGACCCGCTCGGAGCCCTCGCACCGCTCGCGGATCATCGCCGGCAACAACATCCTCAACGCGCTGTTCATGGTGGTCTCGGCCCTCGTGTCGATCCTGCTGCTCAAGGCCGGGCTGACGATTCCGCAACTGCTGCTGACGGTGGCGCTGATGAACGCGGCGGTGGCGGCGTTCATCTATTCCCTGGTGCCCGAATTCCTGATGCGCTTCATGGTGTGGTTGGTGATCAGCCTGCTGTACCGCATCCGCACCGAAGGGATGGAGAACATTCCGGACCAGGGCGGCGCCATCGTCACCTGCAACCACGTGAGCTTCGTCGATGCGCTGATTCTCGGCGGCACGGTGCGCCGGCCGATCCGCTTCGTGATGTACCACAAGATCTTCCGCATCCCGGTGCTGAATTTCATTTTCCGCACCGCGCGCACCATCCCGATCGCGCCGGCCAGGGAAGACGCCGCGTTACTGGAACGGGCGCTGGCCGAAATCGAGGCCGCGCTGCGCAGGGGGGAACTGGTGGGGATCTTTCCCGAAGGCGGCCTGACCCCGGATGGCGAGATCCAGACCTTCAAGCCCGGAATCGAGCGGATGCTCGCCAAGACCCCGGTGCCGGTGGTGCCGATGGCAGTTCGCGGCCTGTGGCAAAGCATGTGGTCGCGGCACTACAGCCGGCGCGGACGCTCGCGCCTGCCGCGACGGTTCCGCGCGAAGATCGAGTTGCTGGTGGCGCCGCCCATTCCGGGCCAGCAGGTGACGGCGGCGATGCTGGAGGCGCGGGTGCGCGAGTTGCGCGGGCCGTTCGCGTAGCACCGACTGTAGGTCGGTTCAAGCTGAAGGCGGAACCGACGCGGCGCTCACCGCACACCGGCCGTTTCCGACCGGCGCTTGTCGGATCCGCCCGCATCAAACCGCGGGCTTGATCCGACCTACGGCGCCGCGGGCGCTGGCCCGTGCCCTGCGTACTCCATCGCGCCGTCGTCCAGCGCGCCGTACTCCAGGCCGAGCCGGTCCAG
>JBQTIX010000089.1:0-24598 GCA_052387695.1 Panacagrimonas sp.
GCAATATCGGTTCAACCGGCGATACGACCTGGCGAAAATTCTCCAGAGGCTGATCCGAGCCTCCGCCACCACCCGTGCCTATCCCGCTCCCACAATCAGAATGGCTGAGGGTCGTTGCTAATCAGGACACGCTATATCAGCAAAATTGTCCAGGGAGCACCTCGCTTTGCATCCTTTTTCTCGAAGCGAGCGAGTCGACCTCGACAACCTCAATCGAGCAGCGCGCCGTCGGAGATCCAGCTTCGGATCCGATTCATCTGCGTGTTGTCGAGGTAGGGACCGTTTGGGGGCATCCGCGTGCCGGAGATATCCGAGCCATCGAGCTTGCGAATCAGATAACTGGCGTCGGGATGCGCCGGGGCCACGCGCAGCACGCCCGGTCGTTGGAGGCTGCTGATGCCGACCAGGTTGGCATGGGCGCTGGCGACGGTGCTCAAATCCATCCCGCGCGGAAGTCGATTGCCCGTCGGCCCGCTGTGGCAGGGACTGCAATTGACAAAGATCTCCGCATGCAACTGCTGAAGGGTCACACGCTCCGGTGGGGGTGGAGGCGGTGGCGGTGGCGGAGCAACACCGCTCACCGTGATGCTGACCAGGGCGCTGGTGTTCCCGCGCGAGTTGGCCGCCGAGTAGCGGAAGCTCTCCTGACCGGCAAAGCCTGACGCGGGACGGTATTCGACGCGACTTCCGTTATTAATGATCCGCGCGCTGCCACCCGCCGAAAGCGGGCCGGCCGAGGTCAGAGACAAAGTTACGCCAGCGTTCCGGTCGTTCTTGAGTACGTGCAAGACTTTCGGCCCTGAGTCTTTCGGGACCGTGAACTGATCGTTGCGGGCAAGCGGTTTCTTTGCCGCCAATGCCGTTTCCGAGTTTTCGCACGCGACCAGACCGCAGGCAAGAATGAGCGCCGCCCTTTTTGTTTTCATCAGGATCTCCGATCAGGCCAGGGAACTTGCCAGCCTGCGATGACATGCCGATGTCGGTCCCTGGGCATCGAGCAGTGCCATAAGGCGGGTTAGCGGCTTCATCGCGGCGGCGAAGGCCTCGACCTCACCGAATACATGCTGGCCGCTCACGCGGGCCTTGGATTCAGCCTGCTCAGAAACCAGTCATGGAACCCAAAACGGGCCTCCGCCCGTGTAACTCATCGTGACCCGACGAATCGAGGGCGGCGCGATGACCATGATGTTCAACTTCCACACGACGACCACTGTTCTCCCCTCCGGTCGCGACAGCGAGCTGAGGCCGCCGTGGCATGTCTACCCGGAACTCAGGCCAGGTGATTACGGCTGGAGATGCGGTGCCGGAGAAACCTATCTCAATCGCTGGGCGACGTGGTTCTTCGACATGGAGGCAACGCAGCGCCAAGCCTACCTGCGACGCCATCAAGTTCCGGGTGACTGGGCACAGTGTTCGGACAGCATCCACGGGTAGAGTGGCGATTGACGGGCGCAGGCTTTGCCAACCGGCGCGCCGGAGATCGGATTCGCGAATTCGCTCCGACGCCGTGCGCGCAAAGCGGCACGGCAGAAAATGAAACTCATTGGGCGCATGGCCGCCCTCGCCCCACCGCGTTAGCCCGCTCGGCTATTTCGCCGCAGCCGCCACCGAGGCCGCGGCCTGCCGTCGCAGGAAGTGCTGCAAAGCCTTGAGATCGCCATCCTGGAATTCGGGATAGCTCGGCATGCCCATGGGAATCTTGGCGCCGCCCACCACCACGGCCTTGAACGCTTCGAGCGCCAACGGAATCGGCGAGGCGCGCAGGTCGGGCGCATACCCGCCGGCCACGGCCCCGGAACCGTGGCAGATGATGCAATGCGTGGTGTAAAGCGACAGCCCCTTGGTGGCCAGCCCGTCGTCCACTTTGAAATCCGCCGGCACGATGGGCTTGGGCACCACCGGATCGCCCACCTTGGGCAAAGGCGATTTTCCGTCCAGCGCAAAGGTGTAGAGCTGTCGGACCTGCGAGCGGTAGGACCAGCCGAAGCGCGACAGCGCGGTGCCGCCGGCGAGCGAGGTACCCGCCCCGCCAAAACCCACCAGCAGGGAAACATACTGCTTGCCGTCGACTTCATACGTGATCGGCGGCGCGCTGATGCCGGAGCCCAGGTTGACGGTCCACAGCTTCTTGCCATCCTCGGCGTTGTAAGCCGCGAACTCGCCCGTGATAGTGCCCTGGAACACCAGGTTGCCCGCCGTCACCATGGTGCCGGCGTTCCAGTACTCCGGCTGCGGCACCTCCCATACCTTCTGCTGCTTGATCGGGTCCCAGGCCAGCAGGTGGCTCTGGCCGATGTCCGCGGGAATGTCGTTGCCCAGCCCCGCGTCCACCCCCAGGCCGACCGAGAAGTACGGCGAGCGCCAGTCCACCATCTTGATGCCCGTATCGTTGAACATCGCCGGCAGTTCGATCTTGGGGATGTACACCAGCCCGGTCTTTGGGCTGTACGACATGGGATGCCAGTTGTGCCCGCCGAACACGCTGGGCCAGACCAGTTCCTCGCCGTCCTCGTAGCGTGCGCCGGGCATTTCGATGGGCCGGCCGGTCTTGAGATCGACCCCGCTGGCCCAGGTGACCTTGGCGAATTTCTCGGCCGACAGCAGCTTGCCGTTCGAGCGGTCGAGCACGTAGAAGAACCCGTTCTTGGGCGCGTGCAGGATGGCCTTGGTCTTCTTGCCCTTGATGTCCAGATCGGCCAGCACGATGTCCATGCTGGAGTTGTAGTCCCAGGTCTCGCCCGGCGTTGTCTGGTAGTGCCACTTGTACTTGCCGGTGTCGGCGTCCAGGGCAACGATGGAGCAGAGGAACAGGTTGTCGCCGCCGCCAGGGCTGCGCACCTTGCGGTTCCAGGGCGAGCCGTTGCCGGTGCCGAGCAGGATCTGGTTGAACTCCGGGTCGTAGGTGATGCCGTTCCAGACCGTGCCGCCGCCGCCGAACTTCCACCACTCGCCGGTCCAGGTCTTGGCGGCCATCTCCATCGAGGCATCTTCGAAACCCTCGGCGGGATTTCCGGGGACCACGTACCAGCGCCAGGCGAGCTTGCCGCTGGTGATGTGGTAGGCGCTGACAAAGCCGCGCGCAGCGCCGAATTCCGTGCCGCCATTGCCCACGAGCACCAGGCCGCGGAAGGCTTTGGGATGGCCGGAAATATAGAGCGCCTTGCCCTTGTCGAACGTCTGCGTCGTCCAGCGCTCCTTGCCGGTCTTGGCATCCAGCGCAATCAGCCGGCCGTCGATGGTGCAGATGACGATCGTGCCCTTCCAGTAGGCCAGGCCGCGGTTGGAGTCCCACATGATGCGCAGGCGTTCGCCCGAGTTCTGGATGGACTTGGGGTCGTATTCCCACAGCAGTTTGCCGGTTTTGGCTTCCACCGCGCGCGTCACACTCCAGCTCCCACTGAAGTAGAGGATTCCATCCACCACCAGCGGCGTGCCCAGCAGCGAATGGTCCTTGGGCAGGGCCATCGCCCATTCCAGACCCAGTTTCTGGACGCTGTCCGTATTGATCTGCGTCAGCGGGCTATAGCGCTGCTCATGGAAGTTGCGCCCATATGCCAGCCAGTTCTTGCCCTGGGTCTGGTCGCTGAGGGCCACTGCATCCACGATGGTCGTCGCGGCCTGGGCCGCCTGGAACCCCAAAGACAGCCACAGTGCCGACAGTGCAACCGCTACGCCGCGCGCGGAAATGCTCATGCGTTCTCGCTCCAGGGGGCCGGTTCCGGGTTCGGTCCGGCGATTGTTGTGCTTGGAGACGAACGCTGATGGGTCTGGCATCGCGCGTCAATCGGTACATTTACCCACACTCCAAAATGGCCGAATCTTCGAGTCCCGCGGTCATCGGCGCCATACGCCACCGTGCCGCCACCGTCCAGACTCTTCCGCACTGCACCATTTGCACCATAATGCCGCACTGATCGCAGGCCATCCGTGCACCGTTCCAATCTCCTTCGAGCATGACCGAAATCCCGGGCTATTCCCTCCTCGGCCGCATCCAGCAGCCGCGTGACCTGCGGGGCCTGTCGCTGGACGAACTGCGGCACCTGGCGGTGGAGATGCGCCGCTTCCTGATCGAGACCCTGGGTCGCGTGGGCGGACACTTCGCAGCCAATCTCGGTACCGTGGAACTGAGTCTGGCCCTGCATCGCTGCCTCAACACGCCGCATGACCGGCTCGTGTGGGACGTGGGTCACCAGGCCTATCCGCACAAGATGCTGACCGGCCGACGCGCGCAACTGGAGACCATCCGCCGGCTCGGCGGCCTGCACCCGTTCTGCTCGCGCGACGAGAGCGAGTACGACTGTTTCGGCGTCGGCCATTCCAGCACCTCGATCTCCGCCGCCGCTGGCATGGCGGCCGCGATCCGGATCAAGAAAGAGAAGCGTCGCGCGGTGGCAGTGATCGGCGATGGCGGCATGACCGCCGGCATGGCCTTTGAGGCACTCAACCACGCAGGGCACCAGAAACTGGATCTGCTGGTGATCTACAACGACAACGACATGTCGATCAGCGAGAACGTCGGGGCCTTGCGCGATCGATCCGCGCGGCTGGTGCAGCGACTGGGCCTGGTCGCGCCGCACCTGTCGCGATTGCCGCAGGACGACGAATCCAACGAGGCGCATCTCGACGATCCCGCCGCGCTGTTCCGCACCCTCGGCTTCGCCTACCACGGACCCATCGACGGTCACGATCTCGAGGCGCTGCTCGCCGCGCTCGACCGGCTCAAGGACTCTTCCGGCCCGCGCCTGCTGCACGTGCTCACGGTCAAGGGCAAGGGTTATCTGCCGGCCGAGGCAGATCCCATCAAGTACCACGGCGTCACCCAGTTCGACCCGGTCACCGGCGAGTTCCCGGCCAGGAAGTCCGGCGGCCAGCCGAGCTACACGGAGGTATTCGGAGACTGGCTGTGCGAGGCCGCGGCCAAGGACCCGAGAGTGATCGGCATCACGCCGGCAATGCGCGAGGGCTCGGGCCTGGTGACGTTCGCCCAGCGCTTCCCGGATCGCTACCACGACGTCGGCATCGCCGAACAGCACGCGGTCACGCTCAGCGCCGGTCTGGCCTGCGAAGGTCTGCGCCCGGTCTGCGCGATCTACTCCACCTTCCTGCAGCGCGCCTACGACCAACTCATCCACGACGTCGCCCTGCAGAACCTGCCGGTGCTGTTTGCGCTGGATCGCGGCGGGCTGGTCGGCGCAGATGGCGCCACCCATCACGGCGCCTTCGATCTGAGCTACCTGCGGTGCATCCCCAACCTCGTGGTGATGGCGCCAAGCGACGAGAACGAATGCCGCCGCATGCTCGCGACCGGCCTGGCCATCCATCAGCCCTCCGTCGTGCGCTATCCGCGCGGCGGCGGCAGCGGGGTGGCCATCGAAGCGGACGCCAAACCACTGCCTCTGGGCAAGGGTCGCATCGTTCGTGAAACCCACGGCCGTCGCCGGCCGCGCGTGGCCTTCCTGGCTTTCGGCTGCATGGTGCAGACCGCGCTCGACGCGGCCGAGATTCTGGACGCGGCGGTGGCGGACATGCGCTTCGTCAAACCGCTGGATCATGAGCTGATCCTGGACCTCGCCAACGAAAACGACCTGCTGGTCACCATCGAGGACAATGTCCGCCTCGGCGGCGCCGGCAGCGCGGTCAACGAGATCCTGGTGGCGCAGCATCACGTCGTGCCAGTCCTGAACCTGGGGCTGCCCGACCAGTTCGTCGAGCACGGCACGCGCGAGGAACTGCTGGCCGCCATCGGCCTGGATGCACCCGGGGTGCTGCGCGCCGTGCAGAAGCGGCTGCGCTCGAAGGACCTGGACCAAACGGTCGCAAAGAAGACCGGTTGAGGCCCCGGGACGGCTGAGTGCAGCCTCCAGTAAAGCGTCGGAGCCACAACGCCTGGGGATGGGTTTCAAGTTCCCGGCGTCCACCGTCTATCCTGCGACTGCGGACGCTCCGGTCCGCTTTCGGGAAGGAAATCAGCGCAGCGATGGTCGTGGACACAAGCATGCGCCTGAACACCCCCCGAGCCGCCGCCCTACTGGCGATGGGTGCGGGGGGGGCCGCGGCCGGCACCGTCGCGACCATTTTCCAGGCGGCGGTTCCCGATGCAGCAGCGGTCGCGGGGATCGCCGCGCTGCTGTGCGCCATGCTCGGCGGCAGGCTGCGCCAGACCTGGCCCACGATCCCGCTGGTGGCGCTGTGCGCGGCGGGGTTTGCGGCGATGGCGGTGCCCGGGATGAAACCCTGGCAGGTGCCCGCGGCGTGGCCGGAACTGCTGCAACTGCGACCGCTGAGTGCAGCGATGCTGTGCACCCTGTACCTCGCCCTGTCGCTGCGCGGACTCCTGCGACCGGGCAAGTCGATGTCGGCGTACGGGCATCTGGCCATGCTGGTTCTGCCGCTGCTCTTCAACGGCCTGCTGGCGCTGTCGTCGGCCGGGCTGATGGAGTCGCTGGGCGCTGCGCTCGGAGCGGAGGGGACCGGCGCGCCCTCGGTTTCCGCAGCGCTGCTCGGACGTATTCTGCTGCTGCTGGGATTCAACGAAGTGCTGCTGTTCGGTATCGGGATGCTGATGGATCGGCGCGGGGCCTGGCGCTGGCAGGTCCATGCCCTGCTCCTGGGAGCCTCTGCGCTGGCGGCCGCGACGCCGCTGGTCGCCAATCTGGCCAACCATCCCAGCCTCGCGGGGCTCCCGTGGGGGCTGCAGGCGCTGTTCGCGATTCCGTTTGCCGCGCTGTCCCAATCCGGGCTGTGGGCGGAAACCTTTCTCGCCACCGGCCTGCTGCTCGACGCCTTGCGCGGTCGCCGTCCCACCGCCGAAGCCTGCCTTCTGCATTTCCGCTCGGGTCTGACGCGCGGTGCGATCTACGCGGGTCTGTTCATGCTGGTGGTGATTCTGATCAGCGGCATGATGTCCATCGACGCGCTGGTCCGGGCTTCGAGGTCCGCGCCGCCGCTTGCCTGCCTGCTGCTGGGCAGTCTGAGCTTCCCGCTGCTCAAGACCCTGGTCGAAAGTTTCGACGGCAGTTCGCCGTTCCATGCCCGCATGGTCGCGGCGCTGCGCGACCCGATGAACTACGTCCGCGGCGCGGTGGCCGGGCTGGGTGTCGGCCTGGCCGCGGCGATGAACCTGCCCGCCGCCGAAACGCTCGATCGCTTCCTGTTCGGCTGCGGCATCGGCGCCGCGGCTTACGCCGGAGTCGATCTTCTGCACGACGTGATCGATCTGATTCTCAGGCGACGCCGCGGCTTGCAGTCCATCCGCGTGTACGGCTTCGGCGCCGTGCTCGGCGCCCTGGTCGGCGGTGCGCTGACCTGGTACGTCGATACGGCGCAGCTCGCGGCGGTGATCGCCAAGCTCGGCGATTACGCGGCGATCGGCTATGACGGTGCCGGTCGAGCCGTGGAGCCGTACGTGGTCTATCCCCTGTTCAGCAAGTGGGGCGCGATCGACCTGGGCACGGTCGGCGGCGGTGTGAAGCTGCTGTACGCCGAATCCCTGTCCGGCGTGATCAACTGGTCGCTGGCGGCGCCGCTGTTCAGCATCAACCTGGTGGTTCTCACCGCGCTGTTCGGCAAGACCTGGGCGCCGCTACGCAATCTGTTCAGCCCGTCGGGCCTGGCGAATCTGATCGAACAGGCGGTGCGCGTGCTGCGCTGGGGCCTGTGGATGGCGCCGGTGATCTACAGTTTCCTGCGCCTCGCGCCGGACCCCACCTGGTACAACCAGGACGGCGCGGTGCGCACGATCGTCGCCACCCTCCAGTCGCTGATGCTCTCGCCCGCCGATTTCCGCGCCTGGAGCCTGAGCGTCTTTCTCGGCCTGCTGGCCTATGACGCGCTGAGAATGCTGATCTGGTTCGATCACATGGGCCTGCGGGTCGCGACCCTGGTGAACCTGTCCTTCGTCGGCGGCGATGCGCTGGACGAGCGCGCCGCACGCTTCCTCGGGCATTCCGCGCGCACCCGCGTGATCCCGGAAGGCATCCGGCGGTTTCTGACCTGGGCGCCGTTGCTGATCCCGTTCTACATCCCGCGCGGACAGGAATGGGACCTCGTCTGGGACCAGGCCAGGGCAGTCGGCACCGCCGGTCAGCCGCTGCTGCCGGCGGTGGGCACCCTGTTGATCGGGTATCGCATCGTGCTGGCGCTGGCGGTCATCGGCGGGGTCTGGCTGGCGCGGCGCGGGTGGTACAGCCTGGTCGCCGTCGCTCCACGCACCGGATCGCCCCCTGCGCCCTACCGGATCGGCAACGGCCGTTACTTCATGGAACTGGCACCCGACGGCCGTGGCTACAGCCGCTGCGACAGCGAGCTGCGGCCGGGCTTCGTGCTCGACCTCACCCGGCGGCCCGACGACCCGATGTCGCTGCGCGGAAAGTTCTTCTACCTGCGTGAACTCGACCCTGCGGGCGCACAGATCGGACCGTCCTGGTCGCTGACGCACGAACCCGTCCGCTACGGGGTGTGCTCGGTCACGCAGCCGACGCCGACCCGCCTGGCGATCGTCCGCTCGCAGGCGGGGATCCGGATCAATGCCAGAGTCGAGGTCGCCGCCGATGAGCCGGTCGAAACCTGGCATCTGAGCGTTCACAACAACACCAGCCGGCCGCGTGTCATCGAGCTGACCAGTTACCAGGAACTCGCCGTCGGCCCGGTCGACTCCTATCGCCGCACACCGGCTTTCGCGGGCCTGCACGTCGGCACCGTGTTCGTGCGCAGTCTTGGCGCGATCCTCGCGCGCAACCGGCTGATGCGCGCCGCGTCCCGCGACCCCTCGCAGGCGCGTATCAGCCGCGAAGTCGGGTTCCACGCCGTCGGTGGCGACGCCACCCTGATCGGCTTCCAGGATGCGCGTTCCGATTTCCTCGGACTCGGCACCGCGCGCGCACCCGAGGCACGCATGGAGCCGCTCGAACTGGAGGGGTTGCGCTACAGCTTCGATCCCTGCGCCAGCCTGCGCCTGCGCATCGATCTCCCGCCCGGCGAGACCCGCGTGCTGCGTTTCGTCGACGGCTATGCCCGCGACGAACAGGCGGCCGCGCGACGGATCGCGAAGCACCTGGGTCGGCTGGCGCCGCGCGCGGAGGACCTGCGCCTCCTGTTCGAAGCCCCGCGCAAAACCGTCTCTTCTCATGACGACGAAGGCCTGCGCGACTGGAGCGAGCCCTGGTCGTCAGATGGGACGGAGGTGCGCGCGCCGACCGGCGCGCGCAGGCCCTGGACGCACGTCATCGCCAATCCGCTGTCGCATGGCGCGATGGTGTCATCGGACGGCGCGATGTACGCGTTTGCCGTCAACGCGCAACAGAACCTGCTGTCTCCGGCCTGCCTGGAATCCCTGCCGGCGCAGCAACCCGGCGAGCTGTTCCTGGTGCGCGACCTGGATAGTGGTCTGACCCTGGGTCCGGCGCTGATTCCGCATCGGCTGCCAGGCGCACAACGCGAATGCGTGTTCGCACCGGGCAGCGCACGCTTCCAGCAGCGCGCCGCCGACCTGGAGGTCGCGCTGGAGGTGTTCGCGGACATCGACCACCCTGCGCAGTACCGGATCATGCGGGTGCGCAATCTCGGCAGCACGCCCCGCCGGCTGCGCGTATTTGCCTGCGTGGAGATGGTGCTGGCCGAGGCTGGCCAGGACAGCGCCGGGCGGCTGGAGACCGACCGCGTCGCGCCGGGAGCGGGATCGGACGTGCTGCTGTTCCGCAATCCGGGCAATGATTTTCGCCGCGGCTGGGCCTTCGTCGCATCGAGCCTCGAACAAGCCGAAAGTGAGGGCATCCGCAGTCGCGTGTTCGGCCCCGCACGCGACCTCACCCAGCCCTGGCTGCTGGTCCACGGCAAGGCGGACTTCTCCCAGGCCGATGACGGCTGGCGCTGCGCCACGTTCTGCGCCGGGATCGAACTCGCGCCGGGCGCCACGTTCGAAAGCATCACCGTGCTGGGTCAGACCGAAACGCGCGAACAGTCGGTGCAACTGGCAGCGCAACTGCGTGAACCCGCCAGCGCGCGGCAGGCCCGTGCGCGGGTGCGCGAATTCTGGGACGAACGGCTC
Organism: Panacagrimonas sp.; assembly: GCA_052387695.1. GTDB lineage: Bacteria > Pseudomonadota > Gammaproteobacteria > Nevskiales > Nevskiaceae > Panacagrimonas. The sequence continues at coordinate 10,046 of JBQTIX010000089.1, forward strand.
GGCGTCCTGCGCGTGCAGACCGACAATCCCGGCTTCGATCGGCTGGTGAATCGCTGGCTGCCCTACCAGATCCTGGTGTCGCGACTGTGGGGCCGCAGCGGTCCGGCACAGCGCAGCGGCGCCTTCGGGTTTCGCGACCAGTTGCAGGACGTGCTGCCCCTGACCTTGCTCGACCCGGCGCTGGCGCGGCGCCAGATCCTGCTGCACGCGGCGCAGCAGTTCCGTGAGGGCGATGTGCTCAAGTGGTGGCATGACAGTTGGCAGGGTCGCACCGGGATTGGCGTTCGCACCCGCGCCTCGGACCCCCACCTGTGGCTGCCGTATGTGCTGGCGCGCTATCTCAAAGCCACTGGCGACAGGGGCATCCTCGATGAACGAATCCCCTTCGTCGAGGGCCGGCCGGTGCCGGCCGGGCACGAGGGCTACCTGCTGGCGCCGCGACGGAGTTCCGACCGGGCGACGCTGTACGAGCACTGTTGCCGCGCCATCGACCTGAGCCTGAAACAGCGCGGAGCGCGCGGGCTGCCCCTGCTCGGCTCCGGTGACTGGAACGACGGGCTTGACGCTCCCGGCCTGAAAATGAGGGGTGAGAGCACCTGGATGGCGTTCTTCCTGCACGACGTGCTCGGCGACTTCAGCGCCATCGCCGATGCGCGCAAGGACGCGCAGGTCGCCTCGCGCTGGCGCCAGGAGGCCGCGCGCCTACGGGTCGCCGTCGAAGCGATGTGGCGCCCCGGAGGCTATGTCCGGGCAACGTCCGATGAGGGCAGCGAGCTGCTTTACGCCGATGCGCTGACCGCCAGCTGGGCGGTGCTGTCCGGCAGCGTCGATCTGGACCGCGGCATCGCGGCGCTCGAGTCGGGCCTGGACACGCTGGAGAAGCCCTCGCGCGTGCTGCTGATGGCACCGGCCTTCGACGAGTTCTCCCTGCCCTACCCGGGGCGGATCGCGGAGTACCCGCCGGGCGTTCGCGAAAATGGCGGGCAGTATTCGCACGGGTCCTCCTGGTTCGTGGACGCCTGGCTGCGCTGCGCGCAACTCGCGGAAGAGCAGGGCAGGACCGACACCGGAAGGCACTGCCGCAGGCGCGCCGCGGATCTGTGGTTCAAGATCTCACCCCTTTCGAAATCCACTCCGACCGAGCTGCCGCGCTACGGTCTGCCGCCCCATCAGCAAGCAGCGGACGTCTACGACGGCCCCGGCTACGAGGGTCGTGGCGGTTGGCCCTGGTACACCGGTGCCGCAGCGCGGATGCTGTCCGCCGCCTATGAACTGATGGGTCTGTGCGAGGTGGACGACACGCTGCACCTGGACCCGCGGCCGGGGTGTCCGCTGGTGCCGCGTTCGGTCCGGTTTCGCGGCATTGCGGTTGCGGCACCGCCAGCGGAGCCAGAATGAGATACGACCCGCAAACACCTTGAAAGGCGCCCGTCATTCACATTCAGGCGAGTATTGGCCCATCAACACGAACCAACCGTATCAATAAACCGACAATGCTCTGTACTATTGATACGGCGGTCACCGTCCCAGTCCAGCGGGGCGAGGACGGAGAGCAACAGGCTCCGTCCAACCATTGCAGGCCGCATCAATAGCGCTTTGATGTGTCGGGAGAGCGAAGTACGAACTGTCGTTTCGGAGTTTGACCATGACCAGCCGTCTTGACGGCGCGCTGTTTCGCTGTGGGACCTTTGCAGCTGCGATCGCTTCACTCTTTCCCGCCATCCCGGCGTTTGCGCTGCCGCGCGCCGAACCCGGCGAAGAATTCAGGGTCAACCGGCACAGCACGGGCGACCAGGTGTCGCCGTCGATCGCGCACAGCGCCAGCGGCGATTTCGTGGTGGCCTGGGCCGATTACAGCGAGGATCGTCCGGGCATCTACTTCCGGCGCTATCAGGCCGACGGCACCCTGCTCGACCGGCGTCCGGTGCGGGTCGACACGCCGGACGAATTCTCGGCCACACCGCCCCGCTCCCCCGATGTCGCGATGGACGAAGACGGTGATTTCGTCATCGCCTGGCTGGATCTGGATACGCGTATCGGACCCGGCAATGAATATTTCAACTCCACCCTCTTTGCCCGCCGATATGCCTCCACCGGCCGGGCGCGGGACGCGTCGGCCCGAGAGATCGCCAGAAGCGGCAACGTCAACAGCACCCTGGGGCCACCGTCCATCGCCATGGACTCTCCGGGCAATTTCGTCGTGGCGTATGACGAATCGGACTTCGGTGGCGCCCGCTTCGTGGACAGTTGCCTGGGCGTTTTCTTCACACGCCACTCACCCGGTGGAAGGCGGCTGTCGCGAACGAGGGTCGGAACGGAGTCCTGTTCGTTCAGCCCCTCGGTGGCGATGGAACCGGACGGCGATTTCGTCATTGCCCACGAGATCGTCACCACCAACCGTCGCTCGGGCGACTTCGTCTCGGCAAAGCTCGTGGCGCGACGCTACGACGCCGGCGGAACGGCCCGCGATCCCTTGCCGGCGGTGGTTGCACCCGGCGTGATCTTCAGCGAGACCGGCGACCTTGCGGTGGAGGACGACGGCGACTTCATCGTCACCTGGTCGACCAACGCGAGCGGCTATCCGGTCACCCAATCGCACATCATGGCCCGTCGCTTCACCAGCGGCGGCGTGGTGCGTGGCGCGCCGATCCAGGTCAACTCGGACGGCGACAGCCTGAATTTCGCGCCGCGGATCGGCATCGCCGGGGACGGCAGCTTCACCCTGGTCTGGGAGCGCCGGAACCCGGACACGGATGACCGGGACATTCTTCGGCGCAGCTACGACGGTCGGGCGCGATCGATCGATACCACGGAGACACGCGTCAACGAGGTCATCGCCGGGGATCAGCATGAGCCGGCGCTGGCGGTGCAGGACGATGGCAGCCTGGTCGTGGCCTGGCAGAGTTCCGGCGATCGCGACGGCAGCGGCGACGCCATCTACGCCTTGCGCCAGCGGCCGCCGCCATCGGTCCGTTTCGAGACCGCGTTCCAGCGCGTCGCCGAGGGGATCGGCACGACCCGCGTCGTCGTCACTCTGTCGCGGCCGGGCGACCGCGACGTGCGCGTACCGGTCACACGGGCCGGAACCGCCACCGATGGACAGGACTACCAGCTCGCGCCACTGCCGCTGGTGATTCCAGCCGGCGCGGTCAGGGCCTCGATCGAACTGACGGTGATCGACGACGGCGAACCGGAAAACGGCGAATCGGTCGTCCTCAGAATCGGCCGGCCGGGCAATGCGGTCGTCAATGACACGACCGGCCGGTTTCACCGCTTGATCATCGTCAGCGATGATTGAGTTTTCGGGCGCCGGCGGCGGCCTGCGATCGAGGCCGCAATCGCTTTTTTGATCCGATACAGTGGAGCCGATCCCCGGAGGCGATGCGGAATGAATATCCAGACAGGCACATCGGATACAGCGGAAAACATTTGCAGTACTGACCGCAAACGGCGCACCCGCCTGGGCCTGCTGCTGGGTTCGCTGGCCCTGCTCGGCTGTTTCGCACCGGAGGCCAAGGAACCCTTCAAGGCCCGGGTGACGCTGCTGTCCCAGGGGCCGGAGCGCGTGGTCCCCGCCGGTATTTTCGGTACCAACCTGCAATGGGAAAGCGAGGGCGACGGCCTGTTGCGCGGCCGCAAGGACAGGCAGATTCCGCCGCCGCTGGTCGCGGACATCCGGGCGCTGAATCCGTCGAGCATCCGCTTTCCCGGAGGCCTGCTGGCCAACACCTATCGCTGGAAGTCCGGGATCGGGCCGCGCGGAACCCGCGCCAAGGGTCTGAACTTCAATCGTCAGCCGGTCGATTCGAGCTTTGGGACCGACGAGTTCATTCCGCTGCTGGCCGCAACCGGCGCCGCACCCCTGATCACGGTCAATCTTGCGGCGGGCAGCGAGGAGGCCGCCGACTGGGTGGAGTATCTGAACGGAGCGCCGGAGACCCGGTGGGGCAAGGAGCGGCAGAAGAACGTAGGAGTGCAGTCGCCGCGCGCGGTGTACTGGGAGATTGGCAACGAGCTGTATTCACCGCACGAGCCGGACCATCTGTCCGCAGAAGCCTATGCGGCCAAGGTCAAGGAGTTTGCGCTGGCGATGAAGAAGCGCGACCCCGGCATCCGGGTCGGCGCGACGCTGGAAGGTGCGTTCCAGGAGGCCGCATGGATGGCGCAGGTGATGCCGGACCTGACGACCTGGAACGAGCGGGTGCTCAAGGCCATCGGACCCGAGGTGGATTTCCTGTCGCTGCATTTCTACGTGCCGTTCGACAAGCTGGGCAACGAGCAGGATCTGAACCGCCTGGTCTGGGCCGGGCCGCTGGCGTTCGAACGGACGCTGTCGCGAATCCGCGAGCAGGCGGCCCGGCACGGCCGGCCGAAGCTGGAGATCGCGGTCACCGAGTTCGGCACCTTTTTCGACGAGAAGACCACGCTGAGCGAGCGCATCGCCGGCACCGAAAACGCGATCTTCAATACGCTGCTGACGCTCACGTTCATGCGCCAGGCGGAGGTGAGCGTGGCCAATCACTGGTCACTGCTGAACAACGGGATGTTTGGCATGCTGACCTGGGAGGGCGACACGCTGGGTCGTCGCCCCTGGCACGAGGCGTACGTGCGTCTGCGTGAATTTGCCGGCGCGCGGCTGCTGCCGATCAAGCTGGAGTCGGAAGGGTTCAAGGTGGGGGCCAAGGGCAATGTGCCGGAGATGGCCAACGTGCCTGCGCTGGACGCGGTGGTGGTGGAGGCCAAGGGCCAGATGCGCCTGGCGCTGGTCAATCGCTCGCCCGATCGCGAGATCAAGCTGACCCTGGACGCCGGTGGCGGAAAATTCCCGCCGAAGTTCAACATGACCACCCTCAGCTCCGAGCGCAAGCAAAGGCAATGGGCCCAGCCGGTGGCAGCGAGCCTGGCGCCATCCGAGTCGGGACATTACAAGCTCAGGCTGCCGCCGCAGTCGATCGCCTTTCTCGGTAGTGCATCATTTTGAATTCCAGAACCCCGTTCGGCCCGAGTAGCCGCGCAGCGGGCGTATCGAGGGAAGCGTCGCGTATCGAGGACGCGCCCGGCACCTCGATACGCGGCATTGCTGCGCAATGGCGCTACTCGGTGCGAACGGATTTCAAACTGATGCACTACCCCTTTCTCGGACCCTGAAGCCCGCGGATGACACGCCAGCACACGCATGGCCCTGCTGCACATTGCTAACGCGCACCGCGTTGCGGCGCCCGGCCGGACGCTGATCGATCTGCTGGTCGGCATCCTCGCCGGCTGCGCGCTGGTAGGTGGATTCGTCGCCGACCCCAAGATCGGCATCGCGCTGGCCGTGGCGGTCATAGCGCTGCCCTTCCTGCTGCTGCGGCCGGCCAGCCTGTATTGGATGGCGCTGATCGGCGTGCTGCTGGTGGAGGAGTTTCCGGCCGGACTGGGCGAGGTCACCGAGCGCGCCATGCGAACGCCGTTCTACGCTACCTCTGCCGTCGTTCCGGGGCTCTATCTGCCCGATCTGCTGCTGTCGATGGCGGTCGGGCTGGTGCTGCTGGAGCGTCTGATCGGACGGCGGCCGCTGGATCTGGTATGGGATCGGTCCGCGAAGTGGCTGGTGCTGCTGACCGCCACCCTGATCGTTTCCGTGGTGATGGCCTTCGTGCGCGAAAACCCGCTGGATATCGAAGGGCCGCAACTGGTGCTGGGCGCGAATATCGAGATCAACGAACGCGCGGCCAAGCTGATCGCGTTCTTCCAGTTCAAGAGCTTCTCGCTGATCATGCTCGCTTACCTCGCGACCCTGCTGTACGTGCGCGACGACGCCGGACTGCGCCTTGCGGTCAGGGTGGTCGGGGGCTGTGCGCTGGTGGTTGCGGTGACGGGAACGCTGCGCCTGCTGATGAATCCGCAATGGGTACTGCAAAATATCCCGCTGTATTCGGACTCGATCTCCAGCCTGATGTTTTCGCTGATCGCTTTCTACGTCGTCGCGGCCTGGTCGCAGGACATGCTTGGCCCCACCCGCACGCTGTGGCTGACGGTCCTGTCGGGCGTGATGATGTTGCTGCTGCTGGTGTCCTTCCGGCGCACCATGTGGGGCGCTACCGTCCTGGCCAGTCTGCCGGTGCTGGCGTTCATGCCGGCGCACAAACGCAATTTCCTGCTGCTGGCCGGCGTCGTCGGGGCGTTCGTGCTGGGTGGAGCGGTGTTGTTGTCGCCCGCCGGGGCGGCGGTGATCGAGGCAGTATCCAACCGGCTGGGGCAGACGTCCTCGGAAGATGCGTCGAGCGAATACCGCTTCGTGCTGTTCCGCTATTTCGGCGAGAACTTCCTGGACATTCCCCTGTTTGGACACGGCCCCAAGCCGTTTTGGGATGCGCTGGTGACACAGGGTCAGTTCCAGATCAGCCTGGAGAACATTCACAGCCTGTATTTCTGGCTGTGGCTGAGGCTGGGTCATGTGGGCCTGGCGGTATTCGTGATCGGCGTCATGTTGGTCATGGCGCAGGCCTGGGGCCTGGGCCGGCGCGCGCTGGAACCGCGCTACCGGGTGCTGGCCCTGATGATCCTGTTGTACATCCTGATGTTCCTGTTCAACGGACTGTTCAATCCGGCGTATGGTCAGTCCCGCGGTGTGCTGCTGATGGGCGTGGCACTGGGTTTGCTGTCGCGTGTGCTGCAACAGAATGATTCGGACAGTCGAACGCGTCACGCTTCGACTTGATCGCAATTCGAGCCCCGCGAAGGGCAAGCCCTCTGCACCTGAAACCGGTGTGCAATGGGGATGACGTGAGTTCCAGACGATGGTTCCTGGGCGAAGGGAGAGCTGAATGTCGAACAAGCTGGTGGTGGGGCGGCTGTCGAGTCTCGATTCCGTACGCGGCATTGCGGCGCTCAGCGTCGTGCTGGTTCACCTGTTCTACGTGTACCTGCGCTCGCCCGATTCGGACTATGCGAACTTCGAGTTGCTGATCAAGATCCTGTTCATGTCGCCACTGGGAATCCTGATCAACGGCAGTCCCGCGGTGCCGATCTTTTTTGTGCTGTCGGGATTCGTGCTGCGTCTGATGCTCGAGCGCGGGATGGGGTACGGCGAGTATCTGGTTCGACGCGGCACCCGGCTCTACGTTCCGTACATCGCGTCGATCGCGGTGGCGGTCGCCCTGATCAGCGTTCTGGGATCCGAAAAAAATCCTCAGCTCAGCGATTGGACCAACGAGTTCCTGGGGGTGAAGGTCACGTTCGAGGCGGTGCTCGATCACATCCTTTTCATCGGAGTGTTCGACACCATCCCGTACAACTTCCCGATCTGGACCCTGGTGCAGGAGATGCGGATTTCCATCTTCTTCCCGGTCCTGCTGTTCCTGATCTTGCGCTATGGCTGGAAACGCAATGTCGCGTGGGCGCTGGTCGCCGCCATCGCAGCGGTGTTCCTCGGCTATTACATCAAGGTGGCGACCCCCTATCCGCTGTGGCAATCGGTCACGGACACGGTTTTCTGGTCGTTCTTCCTGGTCGTGGGTGCGTCTCTGGCGGTTCACCGGGAGGCGGCGACGGCGTGGTACCGGGGCCTTTCCAAGCGATCGCTGGCGGTGCTGTGGGTGGTGGCCGTCGCCGACTACCTCTTTCCCGTCCACATTCCCATCCTGACCAATGTCTACATCGGGTCGTTCTGGGCGCTGGCGAGTCTGCCGGCGGTCGCCTTCTTCATCGTCGCGGCGTTTTCGTCACCAACGGTCGAGAAATTCCTCGGCTGGGGGCCGTTCCGGTTCCTCGGAAAGATCTCCTACAGCCTCTACCTCTGCCACGCCATCATTCTGGTGACGGCGCTCAACCTGTTCTTCGGAAAAGTCCCGCTCTGGATGATTTCATCCGGGGTGCTGGTCGCCAGTTTCGTGGTCGGCACCCTCGCGTTTCACTGGATCGAGCGCCCTTCGATCAAGCTGGGCGCGATGCTGGGTTCGCGCCTCGCCGCCCGGAGAGCCGCTGCAGCCGTAGCGACCACCCGGACGGCGTGAAGGGAGCCCGATCAATAGGGACTCTCTGCGCTGGTCTGAATTCATGGGTAGGTCGGGTCAAGCCCGCTTGCTGTTCGCGGGCGGAGCCGACGGATGCCCTTCGTCGAGCGCGCGCAGCGTCGGTTCCGCCTTCGGCTTGAACCGACCTACGAGACGGATCGAACCTATGTGCAGACCTTCCGTAGAAACTCTTATGCCATCAGGCTCCGCAGGCCTTCGAGCTTGTCCGGACGGGCGACGAAAACGAAATTGTTGATGTACTTGTCGGGGCCGGTCGAGACTCCGACGCAGGACAATTTCTGATGCTGGTCGGCGTTGAACCCCGCAATCGGATGCAAGCGCTTCTGGCTGAAATAGAAGCCCTGGTAACCCATGGGCGCCAGGAATTCGACGATGGAGCGTACGGCCTGCGGCCGATGGCGGTCTTCGGCTTCGATCAGCAGTGAGGGGCGGCTGGCCTCCAGGGTGGCCTTGGCGCCGCGCAGGGCAGAGAATTCATGGCCTTCGACGTCGATCTTCATGAACCCGACGTTTTGCAGCGCCAGCGAGTCCAGCGTTTTCGCTTCCACGTCGATCAGCCGGGCATCAGTCCCCGCGACCAACTGGTTCGACGCTTCGATCGTGGCCAGGCCGCTCAGGTCCAGACCCTCCGCCAGCGGCAGCCGCATCACGACCTTGCCCGCCGTGTCCGACAGCGCGCATTGCAGCACGCTGACTTTGGGCCCAAGGCCGCGCCGGAGTTCCACCACCAGATCGGGATTGGGTTCGACGACGACCAGACGGGAGCAGTGGCGCTTCATGAAAAAGGCATAGAAGCCATGGTTGCCGCCGACGTCGACGGCCATCTCGTCCCGGTTCGCCAGCAGCGGAATGAGTTCCAACTCTTCCTCAGTACCATCATTCCGGTACTTTTCAGCTCGCAGTGCCAGACATAATTGTGGCGAGACCCGGTACAGAACTCCCTTCGTGTAGGCCTTCGCCTGATGCACCAACGGACCCATCAACCCGTTTCGCGCTGGCGATTTCCTGGCGTTCGCCAAGTGCGATTCATAAACGGCATGCGTCTCCGCGTTCAACATTAGCTTTGCCCCCCGGCTTTGGAAATGAGGGGCCAGAACGGCGCCCTCTAAGAAGAATCACGTATCAACTAATAACAGTCACGTATGAATTCCCCGAATGGTTCCGTACGGACCATTCCATTACGACGGTCACCGAACGGCGGTCCATCGGGGCTCGTGAACCCTGGACAGCGCCCCTTTTTTGTGGCGATGGTGGGTATCACCACCAACGTGCGTCGTCCGGCGCCGGCCCGGATAATGGGCTGATACCGCCGCCGCACCTACCTGCCCTCTCCACGGACTCGAAATGAATCCCGCCCCGCCCGCCCCCACCTCGGACTTCATCCTCAGCCAGACCATGCTGCGGATTCGCGATCCAAAAATTTCCATCCCGTTCTATCGCGACGTGCTCGGCATGACCCTGCTGGAGACCTTCGAGTTTCCGGAGATGAAGTTCAGCCTCTACTTCATGGTCTTCCACCGGCCCGATCAGGATGGCCCGATCCCGCAGGACAAGGCGGCGCGCGCGGAATACGTGTTCCGCCAGAAGGCCGCGCTGGAGCTGACCCATAACTGGGGCACGGAGAGCGACGGGAGCTTTGCGGGCTATCACAACGGCAACAGCGAGCCGCGCGGTTTCGGCCACATCGGCATCACGGTGCCGGACGTGTACGCCGCCTGCGAGCGCTTTGCGACGCTCGGCGTCGAGTTCGTCAAGCGCCCGGACGACGGCAAGATGAAGGGTCTGGCGTTCATCAAGGATCCGGACGGGTACTGGATCGAGATTCTTTCGGCGACGGGACTCGGAAAACTCGTCAGACCGTGAGGTGGTGCCGCACCATCTCGTCGGTCAGTTCGCCGATCGCGCCGCCGGCCACGTAGCGGCCCTTGTCGAGGATGCGGAAGTCGCTGGCGATACGGCGCACAAACGGCAGCTTCTGCTCCACGATCAGCACGGTCAGGCCGGTGTCGGCGTTGAGCCGCAGGATCAGGTCTCCGATCTCGTGGACGATGTTGGGCTGGATGCCCTCGCAGGGCTCGTCGAGGATCAGCATCTTCGGTTGCAGCAACAGCGCGCGACCGATCGCCAGCTGCTGCTGCTGGCCGCCGGAGAGGTCTCCGCCGCGACGGCGCAGCATCTGTTTGAGGACGGGGAAAGTGGTGTAGACACGTTCCAGCGCATCGGCCGGGCGTTCGCGCTTGGCGAACAAGCCCATTCGCAGATTTTCCTCGACGGTGAGCTGCGAAAAAATCTCCCGACCCTGCGGCACATAGCCGATGCCCAGGCCCGCACGCGCCTCCGCCGCCGACTTGCGCAGATCCCGGCCGTCGTAGCGGATGTCGCCGGACGTCGCCGGGATCAGGCCCATCACGCACTTCAGCAAGGTGGTCTTGCCCATGCCATTGCGACCCATCAGGCAGGTGCGCGAGCCGACAGGGATGGCCAGGTTCACATCCCACAGTGTGTGGCTGCCGCCGTAAAACTGGTTGAGCCCCTTGATCTCGATCATTCCGCGTCTCCGAGGTACACCTCGATGACCTTGGGATCGCTCTGCACCTGGGACATCGACCCCTCCGCCAGTACCGAGCCCTGGTGCAGCACCGTCACGGTGCGGGCGATGGAGCGCACGAAATTCATGTCGTGCTCCACTACCACCACCGAGTGCTTGCCGGCCAGTGACACCAACAGCTCGGCGGTGCGCTCGGTCTCCTGCGGCGTCATCCCGGCCACCGGTTCGTCGACCAGCAGCAAGGAAGGGTCCTGCATCAGCAGCATGCCGATCTCCAGCCACTGCTTCTGGCCGTGCGACAGGCTGCCGGCGCGCGTTTCCCGCTGATCCTTGAGGCCGATAGTCTCCAGCACCTCGTCGATGCCCGCGCGCTGTTCCGCGGTGAGCTTGGCGAAGAGCATTTTCCACACCGACTTGTTGCCGGCCATCGCCAGCTCCAGGTTCTCGAACACGCTGTGCTCGCTGAACACCGTGGGCTTCTGGAACTTGCGGCCGATGCCGACCTCGGCGATCTCGGGCTCGGTGAGCCGGAGCAGGTCCACGGTCTGGCCGAACCAGGCAGAACCCTGATCGGGCCGGGTCTTGCCCGTGATGACATCCATCATCGTGGTCTTGCCGGCGCCATTGGGGCCGATGATGCAGCGCAGTTCGCCGGCCTCCACGTACAAGGACAGATTGTTGAGCGCACGAAACCCGTCGAAGCTGACGGTGATGTTTTCCAGGTACAGGATCACGTTATGACTCAAGTCCAGCTTGGGCGCGCTGGACCGGCCGCCGCGACGTTCCAGCACGCGGCCGAAACCGTGACTGATGCGCTCCATGCTGCCGCGAACACCGCTGCCTGGCGCGTTCATGCCGGACTCCGTCTGCGCATGAGCGCTTCGAATCTCGGCTTCAGGTTCGGCGCGAGGCCGGTCACGCCGCGCGGCAGGAACAGGGTCACCACCACGAACAGACCGCCCAGCGCATACAGCCAGACATCCGGCAAGGCATCGGTGAGCACGGTCTTGGCGTAGTTGACCAGCAGCGCGCCGACCACCGCTCCATAGAGCGTGCCGCGTCCGCCGACCGCGACCCAGATCACGATCTCGATCGAGTTGATCGGCGCGAATTCGCCCGGGTTGATGATGCCGACCTGCGGCACGTACAGCGCGCCGGCAATGCCCGCGAGCATCGCCGAGAACGTGAACAGCCAGACCTTGTAATTCTCGACCCGGTAACCGATGAAACGCGCGCGACTCTCGGCGTCGCGAATCGCCTGGATGATGCGGCCGAAGCGGGATCGCACGATGGCGCGACAGGCGAAGTAACCCGCGCCGAGGAAGAACGCCGTCACCACGAACAGCACCGCGCGCACCGCGGGCAGCTTGAGATCGAAGCCCAGCAGATCCTTGAAGTCGGTCAGGCCATTGTTGCCACCGAAGCCCATCTCGTTGCGGAAGAAGGCCAGCAGCAGGGCGTAGGTCAGGGCCTGGGTGATGATCGACAGGTACACGCCGGTCACGCGCGAGCGGAACGCGAACCAGCCAAAGGCGTACGCCAGCAGGCCCGGCACCAGCACGACCATGAGCATGGCCACCCAGAAATGGTCCATGCCCTGCCAGAACCAGGGCAGCTCCTTCCAGTTGAGGAAGACCATGAAGTCCGGCAGCACCGGGTCGCCGTAGACGCCGCGCGTGCCGATCTGGCGCATCAGATACATGCCCATCGCGTAACCACCGAGCGCGAAGAACGCGGTGTGGCCCAGGCTCAGGATTCCGCAGTAACCCCAGATCAGGTCCACCGCGATCGCCAGCAGCGCATAGCACATGTACTTGCCGATCAGGGTCACGGTGTAGCCCGACAGATGCAGCGGATGCGACTCGGGCAAGGCCAGGTGCAGGATCGGCACCAGCACCGCAACGACGAACAGCACGGTGAGGAAAATGCCGCTCGGACGATCCTCGCGCATCATGATCTGATACGGCGACGGCGGCGGCGGTTTGATGACTTTCAAGCCGGACTCGCCTTCGGCGACCCCGGTACTCTGGTTACCGTTCATCTCAATGCCCCTCCGCCGCGCGGCCTTTCTGCGGGAACAGCCCACGCGGCTTGCGCTGGATGAACAGGATCAGCGCGACCAGCACGAGAATCTTGGCCAGCACCGCACCGGCATACGGCTCCAGCAGCTTGTTGACCACCCCCAGGGACATGCCGCCGATCAGGGTGCCCCAGAGATTGCCCACGCCGCCGAAGACCACGACCATGAACGAATCGATGATGTAGGCCTGCCCCAGGTTGGGTCCCACGTTGGTGAGCTGCGACAGCGCCACTCCCGCGATGCCCGCAATACCCGCGCCGAGCCCGAAGGTCGCCGCGTCGACCCAGTCGCTGCGCACGCCCATCGCCCGCGCCATCGCGCGGTTCTGTGACACCGCCCGCACCTGCAATCCGAGCGGCGTCCGCTTCAGCACCGCCAGCAGGGCGGCGAAAACCAGCAGGGAAAAAATCAGGATGTAGAGCCGGTTGAAAGTGAGCGCGAAGGCATCGTTGATCTGCCACACGCCACTCATGAATTCCGGTATCGAGACCGGCCGGTTGTTGGGCGAAAACACCGAGCGCACGAGTTGCTGCAAGACCAGGGACAGGCCAAAGGTCGCGAGCAGCGTCTCCAGCGGCCGGCCGTAAAGGAAGCGCACGATGCCACGCTCGATGGCGACACCGAACGCGCCGGACACCAGGAAGGCGGCCGGAATCGACAGCAGCAACGCCAGGCCGTGATTCTGCGGAATCAGCAACTGCATCACGTACGCCGTGTAGGCGCCAAGCATGATCAGCTCGCCGTGCGCCATGTTGATCACGCCCATGACGCCGAAGGTGATCGCCAGGCCGATCGCCGCCAGCACCAGCACCGAGCCCAGCGACAGGCCGAAGAACAGGGTCTCGCCGGCGCCATAGACCGAGCGCCAGAAATTAATGTTGTTGATCGCCCCGGCCGCGGCGAGCCGGACTCTCTCGTCGGGCTCGGTGAAGCGGCCGTCCTCGGCCTGCGCCACCAGCGTGGTCAGACGGTTGTGCACGTCGCTCGAGACTTCACCGTCGAGGACTCGCACCGCGGCCAGGCGTACCTCCACGTCCTCGCTGTCCAGGTCGGCCAGCGCCAGGCCGACTTCGAGCGCGTGACGGACCGCCGAGTCGTCCTCGGTTTCGAGTCGTGTGCGAAATGCGGCGACAGTCAATTCGTCTGGCGACCGCAGGGATTCCCTTACCGCGTCGAGTCGTACATCGGCATCGGGATCGTTGATCGAAATCTGTGCAAGCAGGCCCTTGAGCGACTTGCGCAGCGAGTTGTTGGTGTTGACCTTTCTGTAGCCCTCGGCGGGCTCGGTCCCCGTGGATTTCAGGGAGACCGGATCGGTCAGCGCGACCGTTTCGTCGACAGGCTCGCCGATCAGCACGACACCGTCGGCTGCACGCGCATAGAGCTTTCCGTCGAGAAACGCCATCAACACCGCACGCGCATGGGGATGACCGGAATGCGCCACGCGCTGCGCGATCACGTCCTTGTCGGCGAAGTTCGCCGTCGCCAGCGGTGCGAGCAGAGATGCGAAATCTTCTTCCGCCGCCCGGGCTGGCTCAATCGCGAACACGACGACGCACATCGCGTACAGCATCGCGAACCAGCGCAGCGAATGCAGAGGGGGAAAACGCTTCTTCATGAGGATCCACTAGCGAATAGCGCGCCAGAAAAGCCGGCTCCGATCGAACGCTCCGGAGCCGGTTGTAGGTCGGTTCAAGCCCGCGTGCTTTTCGCGGGCGGAACCGACGTGCGACCTCTTCAACCTACGTCCGTGGGCGCCCCCCCCCCAAAACACCCGGGCGGGGCCCCCCCAACCCCGGCCGCCCCCCACCGGGCCGCCCCCCGCAAATATGGCCCCCGCACATCGGGGTGGTTGGGGTGTTGTTTGCGCCCCTGAGCGCGACCCAGTCCGCCTCGATGTCCTTGGA
>JBQTIX010000090.1:0-58255 GCA_052387695.1 Panacagrimonas sp.
GCTCGAACTTATTCGCGGCGTCTTTTTGCGCCTGGCTGCGTTGCTCCTCCTCGCCATAGGTCCACTATGACTCGTCGTCACGCCTTGCCAGACACAAAAAGCCGCTCGCGAATAATGTCCTCGAAGAATGCAGCACTACACTAGCAGTAGATTCGCAATCGTCCCATGTCGGTCCTGACCATTCTCCAGCATCCCGATCCACGCCTCCGGCAGAAAGCTTTGCCGGTGACGCAGTTCGATGTGCGCTTGCAGACCTTGATCGACGACATGTTCGAGACCATGTACGACGCGCCGGGCGTCGGCCTCGCTGCGACCCAGGTCGGCGCGATGCTGCGACTCGCGGTGATGGATTGCGCACTCAAGGACGAGCCGCCGCAGCCGATGGTGCTCATCAACCCGGAAATGTTCGACGTCTCCGACCGCCAGGAGATGGAAGAGGGCTGCCTGTCGGTACCCGACACCAACGAGAAAATCCTGCGCTTCAACCGCCTGAAGCTGCGCGCGCTCGATCGCCACGGCAGGCCGTTTGAGATCGAGGCGGAAGGGCTGATGGCGCAGGCGATCCAGCACGAGATCGACCATCTCGATGGCAAGCTATACATCGACTATCTCTCCAGCCTCAAGCGCGAGCGCATCAACAAGAAGCTGCGCAAGCAGCGCCAGCAGGCCGCGTGAGGCTGGTTTTTGCCGGGACGCCTGCGTTCTCGGTCGCTGCGCTGGATGCCCTGCACGACGCGGGGCACGATATCGTCGGGGTCTACACCCAGCCCGACCGGCCGGCGGGACGCGGCCAGAAGCTGACACCTTCCGCCGTCGCGCAGCGCGCGGGCACCTTGAGCTTGCCCGCGTTCAAGCCCGAGAAATTGCGTGGCAACGAACCCGCACTGGAACAACTTCGTGCGCTCGCGCCCGACGTCCTGGTCGTGGTCGCCTACGGCCTGATCCTGCCGCAGGCGGTGCTCGACATTCCGGCACACGGTTGTCTCAACATCCACGCCTCCCTGCTGCCACGATGGCGTGGCGCCGCGCCCATCCAGCGCGCCGTGCTGGCCGGCGATGGCGAGACCGGCGTCACCATCATGCGCATGGAAGCGGGGCTCGATACCGGCCCGATGTTGTTGCGCGGGACGGTGCCGATCACTTCGAACACCACTGCAGGCGATCTGCACGATGTTCTCGCAAGGCTTGGTGCTGACCTGATCGTTGCAGCGCTCAAGCGTCTCGAACAAGGCGATATCGAAGAAGTCGCCCAATCCGCAGAAGGCGTGACCTACGCGCACAAGCTGAGCAAGGAAGAGGCGCGGCTTGATTGGCGACTCCCCGCCGAAGAGCTGCGAAGGCGGATTCACGGCTACAACCCGATGCCCGGCGCCTGGACCGAACTGGAGGGCGAGCGAGTCAAGCTGTTTCGCACCGAGGCGGCTGGTTCGCGCGTGGTCTCGCCCTCCGAGCCAGGGCGTCTGCTTCATCTCGACGCCAGTGGCCTCGGGGTGGCCACCGGCGACGGCCTGCTGCGCATTACCGAATTGCAACGCCCCGGAGGTCGTCCGACCACGCCGCTCCAGGCTTATCGCGGCGTGATCCCTGCGGGTGCGCGCTTCGTCTGAAGCCCGATCAGCGCACGAAGCGCTTGACGAAATCCCAGATCACATAGGTTGCATCGAAGTCCTGCGAAACCAGGCCGAACACCGCGGCGTTGAACGGCGAGCCCGGCCACACATGACCGCCGTTGACCACGGTATACAGCGCCACCGACCCGCCGGAGGCGCAGGTCGTGTACTCGTCCATGTACGAGTTGGTGCCATCTGCAACCAGGTCCAGCAGGGACGTGCGGGGCGGTGTGGTCCGGCAGCCGTTGATCTGCGCCCAGCGCGCCGCCGCGTCGGGCGCCGACATCAGGCCGACCATCCCGGCATAGGGAGACAGCTGGTCCCCGGTGCCGTTGATCATGATCACCGGCGTGGCGCGGCTGGGGTTGCAGACCCGGTTCAGGCTGTTCTTGATCGACGAGGCGATGGTGCCCGCTGCGGCAATCTTGGCCGGCTTCTCGCAGACGTAGCGCGCCGTCATCTGGCCGCCATCGGAATAGCCCATCAGGTAAACCTTGCGCGAGTCGACCGGGAAGCGCGTCGCCGCGCCGCTGATCAGCGAGGTGATGTAGCCCATGTCGTCGGCGCGGCCGGTTTCCGAAGGATCGTCGGCCCAGTCGCCGCCGACCGCGTTGGGCAGGATCACGAAGATGCCGAAATCGCGGACCAGTTCCATCACCATGCTCTGGTTGGCCACCTGCTCGCCGGTGCTGCCTCGCGGATGCAGGATCACCATGAGGGGGACCGGCGCAGCGGTCGTCGAGTAGGTCTTGGGATGGATGTACAAGGCGTTGCGCTGCACGCCGCCGAAGCTGCGTGCCTCGGTGAAGCTCTTTACGCCGCTGACGGGGACCAGGGCAGCCTTGGCGCTGAAGGCGGTCAGCAACACGGCAGTGAGGGCCATCAGGCCGGCGAAACGGAAGAAGAATCGGAGAATCATTTTGGGCTCATCGGTGGGTTCGATGGGAGCCATCCTAGGTATCCCGAATCAGGAATCACCGAACTTTTCGCCAAGCGCCGGGCGCCCTCTGATTGGCGGATTTTTCGTTCTGGGACGCTGCCTTGCGTCGGCTGCGCCAGGACTTTTGTCACGCCACGGGCGGTCTGGCACGGCCCCCTGCGCAGGCGGCCTGCTCCCAGCACGAGGGGCGCCATCGATCAGAGGGGCACGGCGCGCGACAGACGGTTTCGGCTTACGCTTCCCGCCCATTTGCAGGGCGCCTGGATGCGCCGCCGACGGCCCGGCGCCGTCTTAAGACTCTCGATGACCGAAATTCCCACCCAACCCGACCCGCGCAGCCGTGCTGCCCTTGCCATCGCCTCCGTCCTCGGCGGGCGCAGCCTCGACGACGCGCTGGTCCAGGCCGACATCGGCCTCGCCGGACCCGATCGCAGCCTGCTGCGCGCGCTCTGCTATGGCGTGCTGCGCGAACACGGCAAGCTGGCCGCGCTGACCGGCCTGATGCTGAAGAAGCCGCTCAGCGAGGAGCCGCAGGTCGCCGCCCTGATCGAGATGGGGCTGTACCAGTTGCGCTCGATGCGCATCTCGCCGCACGCGGCGGTCAGCGAAACCGTCGCGGCCTGCGAGAGGCTCGACAAGCCCGGACATCGCGGTCTGGTGAATGCACTGCTGCGGCGCTACTTGCGTGAGCGCGAGGTGCTCGACGCCGCTCTGCCGGCGGATCCGGAGACGCGCTGGTCCTACCCGGAATGGCTGGTGGCGAAGGTCCGGCACGACTGGCCGGAGCAATGGGAACGCATCCTGGAAGCCGGTAACGAACAGGGACCGTTGAGCCTGCGCGTGAACCGTCGCCTGGGCTCGCGCGAGGGCTATCTCGACAAGCTGCGTGCCGCGGGCCTGGCTGCGAGCGAGGTCCCCGACGCACCCGACGCCCTGGTGCTGGAGAGCCCGGTCCCGGTCGAGCGCCTGCCGGGCTTCGGTCACGGCGAATCCTCGGTGCAGGATGTCTCCGCGCAACTCGCCGCCGAACTGCTGCAACTGGAACCTGGCCTGCGCGTGCTCGATGCGTGCAGCGCGCCCGGCGGCAAGACCGCGCACATGCTCGAACGCTGCGATCTGTCCGTCCTCGCGGTGGACTCGGATGCTTCGCGTCTGGTCCGGGTCGAGCAGACCTTGAACCGCCTCGGCCTGCGCGCCGAGACGCGCGCCTTCGACGCCGGCAAGCTCAGGGAACGCTGGAGCGGCGCACTGTTCGACCGCATCCTGCTCGACGCGCCCTGCTCGGGCACGGGCGTGATCCGGCGTCATCCGGACATCAAGTGGCTGCGCCGCGCCGACGATATCCCGCGCATGGCCGATGAGCAGTTGCGCCTGTTGTTCGCGCTATGGCCGCTGGTCGCACCCGGCGGACGGCTGGTCTACGCGACCTGTTCGATCCTCAGCGCCGAGGGCGAGGACGTGGTGCGGCAGTTCCTCATGCGACAGGCCGACGCCAAGCACGAACCAATCGCCGCCACCTGGGGCGAAGCGCGCAAAGTGGGCCGGCGCATCGCGCCGGGCGGTCCCTACGATGGCTTTTATTACGCGGTGCTGCGCAAGCTGCCCGCACGAGTCCCATGACGCTGTTCGAGTGGATGGAGTTCCTGAGTTATGTGGTGACCGTCGTCGGCCTGCCGCTGGCGATCGGCGTGTTCATGTTCGAGCAACGGAAGGAACGCGCCAACGACGAAGAGGAGTTGTACCAGGCCCTGTCCGACGAGTACGCGAGCTTTCTGCGCCTGGTGCTGGAGCACGCCGATCTGCGCCTGATGAGTCGACACGCATCGGACCAGGCACTCACTGAAGAACAACAGGAACGCAAGAGCCTGCTGCTCGGCCTGCTGGTTTCGCTGTTCGAGCGCGCCTACCTGCTGGTCTATGAAGATGACATGCCCAAGCAGACCCGGCGCCTGTGGCAGAGCTGGGAGGACTACATGCGCGAGTGGTGCCGGCGCGAGGACTTCCGCGCCATGTTGCCCGAACTACTGCGCGGCGAGGACCCGGATTTTTGCAGTCATATCCTGCGTTACGCCGACGAGGAGTCGTGCAATCCGCGGCCCCCTGGCGCATAGGCGGCACGAAGCAAGCCGGGCAGGCGCCATCAATCCGCTGCCACCCTCCGTGAGCTTGAAGCACACCTTTATATAGAGGGCCGTTCCCCTCGCCTACCGACTGCGGGAGCAGGTCCTGCACTTATCGAAGGGCCCCCGCTCCACCCCGTGTGAGCGGCTCAGGAAACGCTGCGCAGGTTCAATCCAGCTCGTAGGTCGGTTGTAGGTCGGTTCAAGCCGAAGGCGGAACCGACGCTGCACGCCCTCGCCGAAGCCCGCATGTCGGCTCCGGCCACTACAAGCCGTGGCCTTGAGCCGACCTACATCCGACCGACCCATGAATTCAGACCCGTGCGGAGAGTCTCTCGCCGCGTCACCCAATGGCTGACCTCGGCCATCCACGCGCAACTACACAAGCGTGACAGCGCACAGACACGGCACTCATGCGCCGTTATGGTGCTGGCGCGATAGACCTGCGACACGGCACCGCGAAGGATCCCGCCATTGCCGAAGGCCCGGCCTGGCCGACAGACGGAACCCAGCGAGCCACCGGTCAGACCATCGCGGCCGCAAGAGATGACGGAGCGACCCGCTCCGTCCCCGCACACCTAGAGTCGCTCGCAGTGGTTTTACGGGCAATCCGGACTGGAAGTCGCCACAAGTCGATCCGGGTGCTCTTCCCAGCTAGAAGGAGTTTTTCAGATGAGACTCATACTGCGCGCCTGCTGTACGGCGCTGGCCGCTGTCGTCCTGCATTTACCTGGCGTCCAGGCCCAGGAGATCGAAACGGAAGTAGGAATGTGGGACCGTTTCGAAACCTCGATCTCCAACACCAGGACCTACGCCTCGCCCTATACCGGCGTGGACCTGGACGTGGTCTACACCCGCCCGGACGGCAGCACGTTCGCGTTCTGGGGGTTCTACGACGGCGGCACCACCTGGCGGGCACGCATGATGTGCGACGACCTCGGCCAGTGGCAGTACACCGCCACATTTTCCGACGGACAGCCCGGCAAGAGGGGTTCGTTCACCTGCGTGCCCTCCGACATTCCCGGCATGCTGTCGCAGGACGAGACCAATCCGCGCTGGCTGGGTTTCAAGGGCGGCGGGCATGCACTGATCCGCAGCTTCCACGTCGGCGATCGCTTCTTCGCCTCCAACTGGTCGAGCAGCAGCCGCACCCAGTTTCTCAACTGGGCCAGGCAGCAGGGCTACAACATGTTGTCCATCGCGAGCCACGGCCCGAAGTGGATGAAGGAGGGTCGCGGCGAGGGCTGGAACACGCCGGTCCTGTGGCCGCTGAACGCCGCGGAGTACCGCAGGATGGAGACGATCATGGACCTGCTCGCGGATCAGCGGATGATGATCTACCCCTTCGCCGGTTTCTTCGGCAAATTGCAGAGCAACGTGCCGCAGAGCGCATCCGACCAGGAGGCTTACGTCCGCTACACGATGGCGCGCATCGGTCCGTACTGGAACCTGGTGATGAACGTGATGGGCGCGGAAATGAACCGCCACCCGTCGGTCAATCGCCTCGGCGCCCTGGTGCAGCGCTACAACGTCTTCGATCATCCGCTCGGTCTGCACCCGTTTGACGATGAATACCGACAGATCAGCCAGCAAGCCTGGTCCAGCGTGGTGGTGGTTCAGGGCCTGGAGGGATCGACCAGCAATCTGCCGGTGTTTCTGGACCGGATGTACAACGGACTGGTCGGCGCCTACGTGCCGGGCAAGCCGGTCTACGCGCATGAGACCTTCTGGCCGGGCAATACCTTGCAGCCCGACTATTCCAGTGCGGAGACCGTGCGCAAGGTCGGCTGGATCACGCTCATGGCCGGAGCAACGCTGAACTACGGCGACATGGACGGCAATTCTTCGTCGGGCTTCTCGGGAACCATGAACCTGGATCAGAAAGTCCAGTCCCGGCACGACATCATGAAGCGGATCTGGGATTTCTTCGAGGCCCTGCCGTTCCAACGGATGAACCCGATGCCCGGCCTGGTCAACAACGGCTACTGCCTGGCCCAGCCGGGACGCGAATACCTGGTCTACCTGACCCAGCCCGGGACGGTGGACGTCCGGGTGACCGGTGGCCCGTACCAGGCCACCTGGATCAATGCCGCCAACACGCAGGACCGCCGCAACGCCGGCTCCACCGCCGACGGTCGCGGGCTCACCACCCCGTCCGGCGGCGCGGACTGGCTGTTGCATCTGGTGGGGGGTGACGAAGTAGGCCCGCCCGGTTCTCCCGTCGTCGCTTTTTCCGACCTTGGCCAGAGTGTCAACGAAGGCAGCGGCAGAGTGACGATCTCGGTGGAGCTGTCGCACGCATCCGACCAGATGATCGAGGTGCCGCTCCAGATCGAGGGGACTGCGGTTGCGGGCGCAGACTATGCAACGACGGATGATCGCATCAGGATTGCGGCCGGGGAAACCAGTGGGCAATTGGTCGTGGAGCTGATCGACGATGCGGCCGTTGAAGCCGGAAAGGATCTGAGCTTCTCGCTTGGAGAGCCGACGAATGCAATTCCAGGCTCGCCCTCATTGCACCGGCTCTCCATCATCGACGACGACAGCGGACCCTCGTCGGAACCCCCGCAAGTGAGCTTCGTGACCGACCGATCGAGCAGTGACGAGTCGAGCAAGAAACAGCGCATGACCCTGCGGCTGTCGCGTCCGAGCGATTTCACCATCATCGTGCCGATCCAGTATCGCGGCAGCGCCGTCCGCAACCGGGATTACAAGGCTTACGACAACGTCACCTTCTCTCCCGGAACGGTCGAGCGCCCCTTGGGCGTCAACCTGCTTGAAGACCGCGAGCGCGAGTCGGCTGAAACCATCGTGATCACCCTGGGAACACCCGCCAATGCGGGGCTTGGCGCGATCGCCGCGCACACCAAGACGATCGTCGACAACGACTGAAAAACAAGCACGGTCTCTCGTTCAGAATCAGCCGCTTCCCGGCCCCGACAAATGTCTGCGCCTGGTAGTGCATCAGTTTGAATTCCAGAACCCCGTTCGGCCCGAGTAGCGCCGGCCCGTTTGGCCCGAGTAGCCGCGCAGCGGGCGTACCGAGGGAAGCGTCGCGTATCGAGGGCACGCCCGGCACCTCGATACGCGGCATTGCTGCGCAATGGCGCTACTCGGTGCGAACGGATTTCATACTGATGCACTACCCTGCGCCTTGAACAGGCGCACCGGGTCCGGCAGAAACGCATGACGGTCGCGGGTCGGTGCGATGACGCTGAGGCTGGTGCCGCTTTCGGCGCCCAGCGCCGACCTACCCCGCCAGCGCCTGCCGCTGCGCTTCGAGCAATTGGCGGATGCCGCCTTCAGCGAGATTGAGAAGCTGATCCAGCTCGTCGCGACGGAAGGCGTGGCCTTCGGCGGTGCCCTGCACTTCGATAAAGTGCCCGGCGTCGTTCATCACCACGTTCATGTCGCACTCGCAGTCCGAGTCCTCGGCATAGTCGAGATCCAGCACCGGGGTGCCGCGATGGATGCCGACGCTGATCGCAGCGATTTGTCCATGGATCGGATTGGATTTGATCTGGCCTTTTTTCTTCATCGCGGCCACCGCATCGACCAGCGCCACGTAGCCGCCCGTGATGGCTGCGGTACGAGTGCCGCCGTCAGCCTGGAGCACGTCGCAGTCGATGGTGATGGTCTGGCCGGTGATCGCGTCCAGGTCCATCACGGCGCGCAGGGCCCGGCCGATCAGGCGCTGGATTTCCTGCGTGCGGCCGGACTGCTTGCCTTGCGCGGCCTCGCGCCGGCTGCGGGTGTGGGTGGCGCGCGGCAACATGCCGTACTCGGCCGTGACCCAGCCCCCGTCCTTCTTCCAGGCGGGGCCGCGATCCTCGACGCTGGCCGTGCACAGCACGCGCGTGTCGCCGAAGGACACCAGCACCGAACCCTCGGCGTGGCGTGTGAAACGGCGCTGGATCGAAACCGGGCGGAGTTGGTTGGGCTGGCGGCCTGAGGGGCGGGGCATGGCGGCATGGCCGTAAAAGGAGGCCGGCGAGTATAGGTGGTCGCCTACAATCCCCGTATGGACAAGATGGACATCGAAGAACTGGCCGAGACCTTCGAGCTGCTCGGCGACTGGGAAGAACGCTACCGTTATCTGATCGAACTCGGCCGCAAGCTCCCGACCATGCCCGAGGCCGAACACGACGAGGCGCACAAGGTGCGCGGCTGCATGAGCCAGGTGTGGCTGGCGCACACGGTGCATGACGAGCACGCACCGCCCAGGCTGGAGTTTCGCGGCGATTCCGACGCACACATCGTCAAGGGCCTGATCGCGCTGTTGCTGGCGCTGACCTCGGGCCGCACGCCGCGCGAAATTCTCGATACCGACATCGGCGCGGTCTTCACCCGGCTGGGGCTGGAGAGTCACATCAGCATGAACCGCCGCAACGGATTCTTCTCGATGGTGGAACGCATCCGGCAGATGGCGGCAGCCAACGCGGGCTGAACTAGAATCGTCCGATTATTCCTGGAGCGAACCATGCAAGTCGTCCTGATCATCTTCGTCGCCTTCACCCTCGTCACCTTGTGGAAGGGCGTGGTCACCGTGCCTCAGGGCATGGAGTACACGGTCGAGCGCTTCGGCAAGTACCGCACGACGTTCACGCCCGGTTTCCACTGGCTGGTGCCGTATGTCGATCGCATCGGCCGCAAGCTGTCGATGATGGAGCGGGTGCTGGACGTGCCCTCGCAGGAAATCATCACCAAGGACAACGCCATGGTAGGCGTCGACGGCGTGGTGTTCTTCCAGGTGCTGGACGCGCCCAAGGCGGCGTACGAAGTGCAGCAGCTCGAGATCGCGCTGATGCAGTTGACCATGACCAACCTGCGTACGGTGATGGGTTCGATGGATCTCGACGAGCTGCTGAGCCAGCGTGATCACATCAACGCCAAGCTGCTCAGCGTGGTGGACGGCGCGACCACGCCCTGGGGCATCAAGGTCACGCGCATCGAGATCAAGGACATCCGGCCGCCGACCAACCTCGTCGATTCGATGGCGCGGCAGATGATGGCCGAGCGCGAGAAGCGCGCCAACATCCTGGAAGCCGAAGGCTTCCGCCAGGCCGCGATCCTGAAGGCCGAAGGCGAGCGCCAGGCCAAGATTCTCGGCGCCGAGGCGCAGAAACAGGAACAGATTCTCGAAGCCGAAGGCCGCCGCGAAGCCGCGTTCCGCGACGCCGAAGCGCGCGAACGTTTCGCCGAGGCCGAGGCCAAGGCCACGCTGATGGTGAGCCAGGCCATCGCCCAGGGCGACATCCAGGCGATCAACTACTTCGTCGCCACCAAGTACATCGAGGCGCTCGGCAAGATCGCGACCAGCCCCAACGAGAAGCTGGTGCTGATGCCGCTAGAAGCGGGCAACGTGATCGGCGCGCTCGGCGGTATCGCCGAACTGGCCAAGAAGGCCGGTGTGGCCAAGTCGTCCTGAGGAGTCCCGCGCATGGCGATGGATCAGTTCTTGTGGTGGTACTGGTGGATTGCGGGCCTGGCCTTGCTGATCCTGGAGATGCTGATTCCCAGCGGCTTCGTGCTGCTGTGGATGGGCGCATCGGCCATCGCCGTCGGCGCCGTTGCGGCGTTCACGCCCTGGCAGCTCGAACTGGTGCTGTTCGGCGTGATTTCCATTGCCAGCGTGGTCGTGTTCAAGCGCCTGCGCCCGCCCTTGAGCCCGACCGATGCGCCGATGCTCAATCGTCGTGGCGAATCCTATGTCGGGCGTGTCTTCACCTTGGAGGAGCCGATCATCAACGGCGTCGGCAAGCTGAGGGTGGACGATTCGCAATGGCGGATCTCGGGTGCCGACCTGCCCGCGGGCAGCCAGGTCAAGGTGGTCAGGGCGGACGGAGCGACGTTGCAGGTTGAGCGTGCGGCGCGGTAGCCGCCGGCGCGGCACGGCGCTGCGGCAACCGCTGCCGCGGTTCCCCGTTCCGCATCAGCTGGTCGGCGCGCGCGACAACCTCTACACCTTCGGCGAGGAGCTGGCGCATGCGGTCACCCATGGGCTCGGCGCGGTGCTCGCCGTGGTCGGGCTGTGCGTACTGGTGGTTCGCGCTGCGTTGTATGGCGACGCCTGGCACGTGGTGGCGTGCAGCGTGTTCGGCGCCACCCTGGTGATGATGTACACGGCGTCCACGCTCTACCACAGCATCCCGATGCCCAAGACGCGGCACATCCTGCGCGTCATCGATCATTCGCTGATCTTCTTCCTCATCGCCGGCACCTACACGCCGTTCACCCTGGTGACCTTGCACGGTCCCTGGGGCTGGAGCCTGTTCGGTTTCACCTGGGGGCTGGCCGTCATCGGCGTGGCGCTGAAGGTCTTCACGACCGGCCGCTACGAAAAAATCTCGCTGGCGGTGTACCTGATGATGGGCTGGTGCGCGATCGTCGCGGTCAAGCCGCTGATCGACCGGCTGGAACTCGGTGGACTGGCCCTGCTCGCCGCCGGCGGCATCACCTACAGCGGCGGCGTCGCCTTCTACACCTGGGAGCGCCTGCGTTATCACCACGCCATCTGGCACCTGTTCGTGCTTGCCGGCAGCGTGCTGCACTGGTTCACGGTGTATTTCTACGTGGTGCCGGGACCACCCGGATAGCCTGGATACCGGAATCCGGATAGAGGGCTTGAATTCAGCGGAAGATTGCGGATATCGTCCGGCCGCCAAGCCAGCTCCAAGCCAGCCAGCGCTCACGGACTATTGCCGTGATGTCTGCCTTGACTCGTGGAGACTCAATATGGCTGCTCTTCGTGGTCTGATGCGCTTGGTTGGGACAATGGGTCTCTGTCTTTTGGTTCTGACGGCGGGCCGCTCGTTTGCGCAGGACTACCAAAACCCTGATGGACTCGGCGTGCTGATCCTTGGATTCCCAGAATCCTTCCTTTCCGATTTCTTGTTCTATTACTACGGTCAAAGCAACATCAGACCCGGACTCAGCGGCGGCCCTGGGTTCCGTGGGGGTCTGTTCACCGCTGCGTCCCCTGATCCAGGCGAGGCTGGCGCTCCAATTGGCGGCTGTCAGTCGACACCCAACCCGGTTCACATCCGCACCGGCAACAAGTTTCTCCGCGAAGTCGACTGGCAAGGCAGGTCCGGCGAAATGCCCCTGTCGATCGACCGGACGTACAACCGGCAGTGGACCGGGCGAAGCATCTTCGGGCCTGCCTGGCTGTCCGGATTTGACTACAAACTGGCGTTCGTCAAATCGGACCAGTTCGGCTACCCGACTCCGGGTTCCGCCACGACGCCAACCCCCAACGGCGCTACCACAGGCCTGACCAAGGTCTACGTAGATCGCCCGGACGGCGCCCGATACAGCTTCCTGTTCGAGCCTGCGAGAAACCGATGGGAGGACAGCAAGCCGGACTCCATGGCCTACCTCGTTCGTGATCCGGCAACTGGTCGCTGGACCCTGCGCAAC
Organism: Panacagrimonas sp.; assembly: GCA_052387695.1. Classification (GTDB taxonomy): domain Bacteria; phylum Pseudomonadota; class Gammaproteobacteria; order Nevskiales; family Nevskiaceae; genus Panacagrimonas. The sequence continues at coordinate 12,090 of JBQTIX010000090.1, forward strand.
GAAGACCGGTCGGTCGAGATCTATAACGACAACGGGCACGTCCTGAGCGTGACGAACGAGTTCGGCATCGGTTGGACGTTCACCTACCTCGCGAAATACAAGCTCGACCGTGTGACGCACACGTCTGGCCGATTCATCCAGTTGGTCTGGACAGACGACCGCACCATCGATCGCGTCACCCAGATTCGCGATTCCGCCGGATCGAGTTACGGATATACGTATCTGGGGCTTTATCTCTCCGGGGTCAACTCACCCGGAGAGCCGGCGGTGACGCGGACCTATCACTACGAATCGCTCGCCGGCGAGGTCACCGGCATTTCGGTCAACGACGTACGGCATACGACGTACGCATACCAAGGCAGTACCGGAAATAGAAAGGCGCGAGAAAGCGGTCTGGTCGACGGCATCGAAAAGCTTTCGTTCACCTACGACACGGATGCCTCCGATCCCAGCAATCCCAAGAGCTTCACCGAAATCACCAATGCTCGGGGTGCGGTGACGACCTACGAATTTCACGCGCCAGACAACGCAGCACCGCAGTTGCGGCATGTTCGTCGCAGCAGCGTAACGAATTGCCCCGATGCTGCGGCCGAGACCGAATACGACGACAACGGTTTCATCGACTACGAAGTCGACTGGAACGGCAACAAGACCGACTACACCTACAAAGCCAGAGGGCAGCTTCGCGCCGTCAAGCGCGGCATCCATCCGGCATTTCCCGGTAAGGGTCGTCTCACCCGGATGGAGTGGGAGCCCGGCTCCGACCGGCTTTGAAAAGTTCTCACGTATGGTGAGACCAACGCCTTCCCCGTCTCAGAGCTTGTCTACGACTACTACCCGGCGACAGACCCTGCGGCGGGCCGGCTGCGCGCCATCAATGCCTACAACCGCTTGCCCGGCTATGGCGTGCCGGACCAGCTTCGCAAGACTTCCTTCGCGTACACGTTTCACCCCAACCGCATCGTCGCCTCCATCGCGATCGACGGGCCGCAAGCCGGGACTCTCGATCGCACAGTCCAGAACTTCAACGCCTTCGGAGAACTGACCTCGATCGCCGATGCCAAGAGCAACACCACGACGTATTCCAATTACAACACGCTCTGACAACCGCAAACGATCACTGACGCCAACAGCCTCGTCACCGACCACGCCTACAACCTGCGTGGGCAACTGAGCTCGCAAACCGTGCGCCATCCGAATGGTAACCGCGTGACGAGCTTCGCCTACCACCCTTTGGGGATGGTGTCCCAGGTCACGCGCGCGGACAGCAGCCTGCGCGGATTTGCCTACAACGATGCGGGACAGTTGACCCAGACAACGCACGACAGCTTCTTTGCTACCGGGGCGGCCGAGCCCGCCACCATCAGTTACACCGAGAACTTCCAGTACGACCTGCTCGGCGGCGTCAAGGACTTCGAGAAAGAGCGCAAGACCAAGCTCGAAGACCGCCCCTGTCCACCCAATCCCTGCCCGGTCGCCGGACCCATCACGAACCGCACGACCGACTTCCGCCAGCGCTGGGAGTACGACGAGATCGGACGGGTCAGCGCTCAGCTTGGCAACAACGACCAGCGGACGGAATACCGTTACGACGGCAACGGCAACCCCATCGAGATTCGCCAGAAGGGCGACACCGCAGCGCTGGACCGGATCACCACGCTGGACTACGGATCGCACGATGAGCTGATCAAAGTCACGGACCCCGAAGGCAACGAGACGACGTACAGCTACGACGCCGGTGGTCGTATCCAGACCGTGCTGGACCCCCGGAACAATCTCACCACCTACCATCACGACGGGTTGGGGAATCTGGTCGAACTCGACAGTCCCGACACCGGCCGCAACACGTACTCGTACGACGCGGCCGGCAATCGAATCGGCATGAGCAGGGCCGATGGCAGTACCGTCACCTACGCCTACGACGAACTCAATCGCATCGAGACCGTCACCACGGGAAACCTTACCCAGACCTTGGCCTACGACAGCTGCGTCAAAGGCAAGACCCGTCTGGGCAAGGTGACGGACGGCAGCGGCAGCGTCGCCTACACCTACACGGCCACCGGCCGACCGGCATCCCAGCTCAGCGACATCAACGCAACGAAGTACACCACCACTTGGGGCTACGACAGCCTGGAGCGCACGACCACCCTGACCTATCCGGGCGGTACCCAGGCGCTCTATACCTACAACAAGCAGGACGAGGTCACCGAGGTCCGGGCCAAGATCGGTTCGGCGACGCACGTCCTTGCCCGCGACATCCGTTACCGCGCGCTGGGGCCGATCCGGGAACTGGTCTACGGTCCTGCCGGCACCAGCCCGATCACCCGCAATCGCAACCGCGATCAGGACTTCCGCATCAAGGCCCTGGGTCCCCTGAGCTATGGCTACAACCTCTTCGATGAGATGACCGCAATCAACAACAGCGTGAGCCCTAACCTGAACCAGACCTACGCTTACGACCCTCTCTCGCGACTGACCAGTCTGACCGCCGGCATCGGCAACCAGACCTTCAGCTACGACGACAACGGCAACCGCGATTCCCACGTCTGGGGCGGCGCGACGGACGACTATCGACCAGCGGCCAGCAACAATCAGCTTCCATCCATCACCGGCAGCCGAGCTCGCAGCTACACCCACGACCCGCTCGGAAACGTGAAGACGGAAAGCGGCTGGCGGGGCGGCTACGCTTTCGACTACGACGGCTTCAGCCGCCTGACGCGGGTAACCAAGGGCGCAGCCATCACCAACTACCGCGTCAACGCGTTCAATCAAAGGGTCAGAAAGACCGGCGCCGGCGGCAATTTCAACTACCTCTACGATCCCAACGGTGCCTTACTCGCTGACACCAAGGCCAACATGACCGGCCTGTCGACGTTCTACATCTGGCTCCAGGGCGAGTTGGTCGGCATGGTCCGGGACAACGTCCTGTACTACGTCGGCAATGATCACCTGGGCCGTCCCATGACGGTCTGGAACACCAGCAAGACCTCGGTGTGGGAAGCATCCAACACCGCCTTCGATCGGACCGTGACCAAAAATACCTTCGGCGGTCTCAACCTCGGATTCCCCGGCCAGCAGTTCGATACGGAGTCCGGGCTCTGGTACAACTGGAATCGCTACTACGACAGTACTACAGGACGGTACATGCAGAGTGATCCGATTGGACTGGCCGGGGGATTGAATACCTACGGCTATGTCGGGGGAAATCCGGTTTCGAGAGTCGATCCAACTGGGTTGAAGGACTTCTCCGCTTGTGAAACGCAACAATTACTCGAACAGGAACGAAATGAACTCGGATCCGAGTTCCCGGGCAACGTCGTAAACGCTATCGACAACCATCGCGGTGGCGGTGACTTCGACTTCAAGTTGAATCAACCAGACGATACGTTTGTTGTATCGGGTCAAATGATGAATGCCGGACAGTTCGGCAATTTCATTGCTGGTTACGGAGCGGCATATTTTGGTTTGGGCGGATACTCCGGAGTGCGAACGTTCGGGGTGATTTTCGACGTACTTGATCCCGGCCGAGGAATATCACGGGTGCCGCTCGATCAAGCAAGCGTTCCGTACATTGATGCTGGATACGGTCGCGGCTCGTCCGAAATCGACGGAGCAGGCCCGATAGCTGTTTGCGGATGCGGTCAATGACATTGACCTACGTCACCTTGACCGCTGTCGCACTAGGCGTGACGCTCCTGGCCGTCTGTATTAAGTCTTCATGGGTCCGGTTGGCTGCCATCGTCATTCTCTTTGCATTGTTTGCAACGTCACTTCTATTTTCGTTCGAGTCGATCGCACGCCGCTTGCTCGAAACCGCAGTTCAAGAGGGCTTCTATTCGGAGGACTTCGGTGACGGAGTCAGAGGACTATTGAGCATGATCACAGGAGAGAGAATTCTATTGTTTAGTTGCGGGTTCGGCCTTCTGGTCCTTTCACTTTCCGCCAGCCAACGTAACGCGCAGTGAGCTTGCGAACTGCGGGACTCTCTTTTGTGATGGCAGGCATCTGTTGGCACCGCGGATTCCTGATCGTTGTGGCGGTGATCGCACTCACGTCGTGCGCCACTGAAGGGTTCTACGAGGGGGCTTACGAACAATTGGGCAAGGTCCCGGCCTCGTTTCTGGAGCGTTATCCAAACGGTTCGCAAGTCAGGGAGTAAAAGGCCGTACAGGCGACGTTCGAGGGGAGCCGGAGGGACTTCATCCTGCTCTTTCAAGGGGCGCTAAATCGAGACCGAAATCTACGCGGCCAAATGAACGTTGCCGTCGCGCTCAACGGGGACGGCAGCGTGCAGGCAGTGGGCCTCATCAGTAGTGATCTGGGCGTTCCGGAGTTTGAGAGGATCGTGATGATCAAGACCGGTACCTTGCAGTTCGGTCCCGCGTCTGGAGAAGGGTTTTACGTGTTCTGGTACCCGATCAAGTCTGCCTGAGGCGGATGAGACGGAATCGGATGAGGGATACCTTTGGGCCGTGAATCTCGACGGTCCGCACCCGGGTCGCCCTGAAGCCGGAATCGGCATAGTGTTTGGCCGCGCCGGAGTCCGCTAGACTTCCCCATCGCTACATGCCCCCACCCGCCGAGAGAGACCCGCCATGAAGATGCTCATCGCCGTGATCAAGCCATTCAAGCTGGATGCCGTGCGCGAGGCATTGGCGGACATCGGGGTACAGGGCATGACCGTCACCGAGGTGCGTGGCTTCGGTCGCCAGAAGGGGCATACGGAGTTGTACCGCGGCGCCGAGTACACGGTGGACCTGTTGCCCAAGATCAAACTGGAAGTGGCGTTGGCGCCGGACATGGTGGACCGTGCGGTCGAGGCCATTGCCAAGAGCGCCAAGACCGGCCAGATCGGCGACGGCAAGATTTTCGTATACGACCTCGACCAGACGGTGCGCATCCGCACTGGCGAGTCGGGTGTGCAGGCGGTCTGAAGCGATTTCGACAGCGATTTCGACAAAGAGCCGGCGGTCTTTCGGCTGCGTCGTTCAGGTAGTACCGGCACCAACAATCTAGATCGGATTCCGGCGCAGACGCTGGAACCACGCGGGGAGTACCAACATGAGTTTTGCACCGAAGTCGATCGGGCTCGCCATCCTTGCGGCCGTGATTCCGGGACTGGCCCTTGCACAGGATGTGATCGCGCCGCCCAACACCGGCGATACCGCCTGGATCATGACCTCGACCGCCCTGGTCCTGTTCATGACGCTGCCTGGCCTTGCACTGTTCTACGGCGGTTTGGTGCGCACCAAGAACGTGCTGTCGGTGCTGATGCAGTGTTTCGCCATCTGCTGCATGGTCTCGGTGCTATGGGTGCTGTACCTGTACAGCTTCGCCTTTGGCACCGGTGGCCCCTTTTACGGCGGTTTCGGCAAGGCGTTTTTTGCCGGCGTGGAGGAAGGCTCGGTCAGCGGCACCGTGCCGGAAACCGTGTTCTCCATGTTCCAGCTCACCTTCGCCGTGATCACGCCGGCGCTGGTCGTCGGCGCCTTCGCCGAGCGCATGAAGTTCTCCGCGATGCTGCTGTTCTCGGCGCTGTGGGTGAGCCTGGTCTATGCGCCGGTCTGCCACTGGGTGTGGGCCTCGGACGGCTGGCTGTTCAAGATGGGCCTGCTGGATTTCGCCGGCGGCACGGTGGTGCACATCACGGCGGGCGTCGCTGCGCTGGTCGCGGCCCTGACGCTTCGCCCGCGGCAAGGCTTCGGAACGGTGCAGATGCTGCCGCACAACATGACCATGACGGTGACCGGCGCGGGCATGCTGTGGGTGGGCTGGTTCGGCTTCAACGGTGGTTCGGCGCTGGCGGCCAACGGCAATGCCGGCATGGCGATCCTGGTGACGCACGTCTCGGCCGCGGCGGGTGCCCTGTCCTGGTCCCTGATCGAGTGGTGGCGCTACGGAAAACCCTCGGCCCTGGGCATCGTCACCGGCATGGTCGCGGGCCTTGGCACCATCACACCGGCTTCGGGCTATGTCGGTCCGGGCGGGGCGCTGGTGATCGGCCTGACGGCAGGCGTGCTGTGCTTCAACGCCACCAACTTCCTCAAGCGCAAGCTGGGTGTGGACGACTCGCTCGACGTGTTTCCCGTGCACGGCGTCGGCGGCATGCTCGGCACCCTGCTTGCCGGCGTGTTCGCGTCCGGCGCGCTCGGCGTGTTCAGCGGCCAGGGCTATGCGGAGGGCATGAACATGGGTTCGCAGCTGGGCGTGCAGGCCATCGGCGTGCTCGCGACGCTGGGTTACACGGCGGTGCTGACCTGGATACTGCTAAAAGTCGTGGGCCTGCTAGTGGGGCTGCGGGTCTCGGCGGAGGAAGAATCCGCCGGCCTGGATACGGCGCAGCATAACGAGCGCGGATACGACCTCTGAGCGCGTTCTGCGCGGCGTAGGTCGATTCAATCGCGGTCTGGCGGCGGATGATCGAACGACCCCTCGGTTTCGAGGGTGAATCCCAGCAGCAGTTGCCAGTCGCCCGGCTTGTACATCCGGATGTTGCGCAGCGCCACCGCGCCCGGTGGATCGATCGTGGCGCGCCAGTAGCCCGACTCGCGGATCGCGCGTAGCAGGGCCTGCGCGGTCGCTTCGTCCCAGCGCCATTTGCCCGATGCGATCAGAAAATCGACCCGCGCGATCGTCGCCTGTTCCCAGGCCGGGCGGCTCACCCGGCTGCGGGCCGCCGCCACGTCCTTGAATTTCGACAGCACACCGCCGTCGGCGAATTCAAGCTGCGCCTTGCGCAGCAGAATCTGGTCGGCCGCACGATCAAAGGTTTGCGGCGTACCTTCGAGCTGAACGATGAGGTTCGCACGGCCGATCTCCGCGCCGGCTGCGTTGACCGTGACGACCGCCAGGCCCGCCTCGTCGATATAGCGGACGCTGAAATCCAGATCGAAGCGCAGGGTCTTGTAGCCGAGGTCGGACAGGGTCGGCGGCGGCACGTCCGCCGGACCGGTCGCCCCGCTTGCGGGCGCACCGCGCTGTGAAACCGGAATCTCGACGCCGAGCAGCCGCCCTTGTAATCGTTCCAGCCCACCGCTTGGGCCACGACGCAGCTCGTCTATCCGCAGCTCCTGCACGCGAACGCGAAACCCAGGCGGCGTCTGCAAATTGAGCCGCAACAGGCCTTCTGGCTGGAAAGACAGGCCCCAGACCCGGCCCGTCCCCCAGGGATTCGGCCAGAGCTTTTCGTAGCGCAGGTCGCCCTGCGGAATCAGTCGCGCGGCGATGCGCCGGGCGGCCTCATGGGTCTGCCCGACCAGCCAGTACTGCGCCAGCGCCGCGAGGCACATCAGCGTGAGCAGGCCGCGCCAGAGAATCGTGCCGAGCTTCATGGTGGGCATCATGAACGGCGAGATGTAGCAAGGCGAATCGCGCGCGATCTGAACTAGACTCGCCTCGCCTTGACTCTGGGTGTCGGACCATGCGCGGGTTCTGGTGGCTGTCTTTGGGATGTCTGCTTGCGGCCGCGACTGCCGCGGAAGCCGGCAAGGTCTATCGCTGGGTGGACGCCAAGGGCCAGACTCATTACAGCGACGTGCCGGACGGCAATGCGCGTGAAGTCGAGGAGGTCAAGGTTCGAGCCGGCGCGGAGGAAACTCGGCAGGAAATCCCGGCGCCGGACGCGGCGCTGGAAGAGACCCGACGCATCGCCGCCTGCACTGCCAAGCAGCAGCAGCTCGACACCTATGAGACCTCGGTGCGGCTGATCGAGAAAGACAACCTCGGCCGCGAGCGCGAGTTCTCACCCGAGGACAAGGCCACGCTGATCGAACGCACGCGGGTGGAAGTGGTGCAGCTTTGCGGCGAGGAAGAAGCGCCGGGCTGAGGCGCAGCGCGAACGCCTTACTGGGCGAGGGCCTTGACGACGTAAGTCGGCAACGCGAATGCCGCGCGATGCGTTCCTGCGTTGTAAAACCGGGCGTCGAGAGCAGCAATGGCCTTTTCATCCAGGCGCTCGGCGAGCGGTGCCGTGGTTTTCGTCGCGATGGAGCCCGACCACCAGCCGGACGGATAGATCACCTGCGGGAAGTGCAGCAGGTGCGTGCGCACAAAGCCCGCCTCGCGCATCGCTGCGTGCATCTCCTGGATCAGTTTGAGGTGCAGCAGTGGCGATTCGGACTGCTGCACTAGCAGGCCATCGGGCTTGAGCGCCTTGATGCAGTCCAGATAGAAACGCTTGCCGAACAGCCCTTCGGCCGGCCCAACCGGATCGGTCGAGTCGATGATGATCAGGTCGATCGAGCCGGGCTTCGCATCCTTCATCCACTGGATGCCGTCGCCGAAGAACAGCGTCGCGCGCGGATCGTCATTGTGTGTGCACAGCTCGGGGAAATATTTCTGCGAAAGGCGCGTGACGCGCTCGTCGATCTCCACCTGGGTCGCAGATTTCACCTCCGGGTGCTTGAGCACCTCGGACAGCGTGCCGCAATCACCGCCGCCGACGATCACCACGTGCTGCGGGTCCGGGTGCGAGTTGAGCGCCGGGTGCGACATCATCTCGTGGTAGAGAAAGTTGTCGCGCGTGGACACCATCGTGCAGCCGTCGATGGTCATCAGGTACCCGAAGGTCTCGGTGTCCCAGATCTCGATCTTCTGGTACGGCGTCTGCTCCTCGTGCACGCGCCGCGCCTTGAGCGAAAAGGCCGTACCGGTGGCTTCGACGGATTCGGTAAACCAGGTTTGATCCAGTGTCATGAACTAGCCCCTAAAATTGGCCGGCGAGTATACGGCTCGCCTCCCTTTCTTCGATGACGCCTCTGTGACCACCTGGACTCCCTCAGCAGCCCGCGACCTCTACAACATGGCCCGCTGGGGCGAAGGCTACTTCGACGTCTCCGAATCCGGGCACGTCGTGGTCAAGCCCTTCCGCGAGCGATCCGCCGCAAGCATCGACCTGCACGCGCTGGTCCGCCACCTGCACACCGAGGGACTGGATCTGCCGGTACTGGTGCGCTTCACCGACATCCTGCGCGACCGTGTCGATGCGTTGACCGGCGCGTTCGCCGCGGTGATCGGGGAGTATGGGTATTCGGGCCGCTACACCGGCGTGTACCCGATCAAGGTCAACCAGCAGCGCGCCGTGGTCGAGGCGATCCTGAGCCACGGCGGCGAGCGGATGGGCATCGAGGCCGGGTCCAAGCCCGAACTCGCGGCCGTGCTGGGCCTGGCGCGGCCGGGCAGCGTGATCGTGTGCAACGGCTACAAGGACCGCGCCTACATCCGACGTGCGCTGATCGGGCAGAAGCTGGGGCACAAGGTCTACATCGTGGTCGAGAAGCTTTCGGAATTGCCCTTGGTCATCGCCGAATCACGCGCGCTGGACGTGGCGCCGCTGATCGGCCTGCGCGTGCGCCTGGCCAGCGAATCCGACTCCTCGCAGCAGAACACCGGCGGCGAGAAATCCAAGTTCGGCCTTGCCACGCCGCAGGTACTGCAAGCGTTGGACATGATGCGCGAGGCCGGCCACATGGACGCGGTGCGCATGATCCACTTTCATCTGGGCTCACAGGTCGCGAACGTGCAGGACGTAGCGCGCGGCATGCGCGAGGCGGCGCGCTTCTATGTCGAACTGCGCCGCCTTGGCGCGCCGGTGGACGTGGTCGACGTCGGCGGCGGCCTGGGCGTGGACTACGAGGGCACGCGCTCGCGCAGCTACTGCTCGATGAACTACGGCCTCAAGGAATACGCGCGCAGCATCGTGCGCACTGTGCAGGAAGTCTGCGCCGAGAGCGGCGAGCCCGAACCCAATCTCATCAGCGAATCCGGCCGCGCACTGACCGCGCATCACGCGGTGCTGATCGCCAACGTGGTGGACAGCGAGGTGGTCGGCGAGACCGCGATCACCGGACCGGAGGTGGGCGCACCCGCTGTGCTGAACGAACTGCACGAACTGCTCGGCGAGATTGTCGAGCGCGGCCCGCTGGAGAGCCTGCACGAATCACGGACCCTGCTCTTCGAGACGCACGCTCAATATGCCGAGGGCAAGCTGAGCCTGCGCGAACGCGCCTGGGCCGAGCAAGCACACTACGCCGTGGCACGCGCCGTGATCCCGCTGCTCGACGCCGGCATCCGCGCGCATCGCGGGGCGCTGGACGATCTGCGCGAGAAACTCAGCGCCAAATACTTCTGCAACTTCTCAGTGTTCCAGTCGATGCCCGATGCCTGGGCCATCGACCAGGTGTTTCCGATTCTTCCCATCCATCGCCTGGCCGAGCGTCCCGACCAGCGCGCGCGACTCTGCGACCTGACCTGCGACTCCGACGGCCGAATCGATTCCTATGTCGATCGCGAGGGCCTGACCACCACGCTCGCGCTGCATTCCCTGCGTGCGGATGAGTCTTATCTACTGGGCTTCTTCATGGTCGGTGCGTACCAGGAAATCCTCGGCGACATGCACAATCTTTTCGGCGACACCAATGCCGTCAACGTGGTGCTCGACCCGGCCTGGCCCGAGGGCTGGCGACTGGATTCGCCCGAGCATGGCGATCGCACCGACGAGTTGCTGCGCTACGTGCACCTAGCGCCCGAGGAACTGGCGCAGAGTTATCGCCGCAAGTTCGCCGCGTCAGGAATTCCCGCGGCGCAGCGCGCGAGCCTGCTGGCGGAACTCGAAGCGGGCCTCAGCGGTTACACCTACCTGGGGGCGTAGGTCCGGTGTAGGTCGGATCAAGCCCGCGTGCTTTTCGCGGGCGGATCCGACGGGCGCCCCTCGTTGAGCGCGCAGTGTCGGATCCGCCTTCGGCTTGATCCGACCTACAACGGCTGGACAAACGCAGCGCGGTCCCTCGTCACAACGAAGTGAACGATCACCTGGCGAAGAAGATTTGCAAGGACCTCGGCGTGCCCCAGCCGTGAAGCGATCTGACGGGGCGCGAGAACCCGTTATTACAGAGTCCGGGCGGAGCGGCAGTCGGTTCTTGGGCGCCACACTGGCCTTTGGTAGGGTGTCAACGTAAGTCCTCTGAGTGAGAGCAGGTGAAGATGAAACCAAGTCAGTCCTGGCATGTGCCAAACGGGCCGCCGAGATGGGACCGCACCTCGCGTCCGGCCAGCCTGCTCGCTGCGACTCTGTTCGCGGGAATGATGAGTTTCCCGGGCTTCGCCGTCGACCGTGACGAGCCGCAGCCTGTGCGTCAAGCAGTGACGAAAGTCGAGCAGTTCCGTCGTCAGGCAGGCGTCGTCATCATGCAGAAGCACACGGAGATCGGGACGGTTCAAAGTCTTTACGGTGGGGAAATCGTCGTTGGGGCTCGGGAATTCTGGTCGGCAACCGATGCGTCCAGAAGGGTGTCGGGCGTCACGGTGGATGTGAAGCGCAAGGACGCCGAGCGGGAGCGGACCTACCTCGACATGGAGGATCTCGGCTCGCTGATTCTGGCAATGCAGGAATTCGAGAAATCCCTGCCAGCTCTCGGGCGCGACCCCGCTATCTCAGCCCATTATCAAACGCGGGACGGCCTTAAGTTCTTGGTATTTTCAGTGAGTTCAAGCGGCATCGCCCTGTTTGTGGGTATTGATGTCCCAGCGTATGAGTCACTTCATTTTTCCGCGGACGGCATTACGCAGATCCGCGATTTGATCGAGCGCGCACGGAAGACTTTGGACCCGTGAAATAGCGGGAGTAGGCTGGGTTGAAGCGAAGCGAAACCCAGCAAATGCAGTCCTGGCCATCGATGCAGGGTTTCGCTTCGCTTCAACCCAGCCTACTTCGCGCTCAGCCGGCGAAACCGATTTCCCTCAACAGGGTCTCGTGCAGAGCCGGCACCGCCGCCAGCACGCTGGTCGTCTCCAATCCAACCGGCTTGCCGCCCAGATCGGTGAACACGCCACCTGCCTCGCGGACGATCACAGTCAGCGCGGCGATGTCGAGGATGTTCACGTCGGACTCGACGACGGCGTCGAGCTTGCCGCTGGCAAGGAAGTGGTAGTGCAGGAAGTCGCCGTAGCCGCGGATGCGGTGCAAGCGCGGAATCAGCGCGCCGAGATTCGCCCAGGAAGCTGATTTCGCGAGCCGCACGAGATTACCGGTCGAGAGCGTCGCCTTGGCCAGGAGCGAGGTATCGCTGACGCGAATGGACTGTCCATCGAGATGCGCGCCCTTCCCTTTCTCGGCCCAAGCGATTTCGCCGCGGCCATCGTTCCAGCATGGTGCGCTGGATACGCCCAGCACCAGTTCGCCGCGATGCATCAGCGCGATCTGCACCGAGAAGACCGGGTAGCCGCGTACGAAGGCTTTCGTCCCGTCGATGGGATCGACCAGCCAGAGGTACTCGGCGTCCATCGCCTCGCGACCGGTCTCTTCGCCGTAGAAGCCGTGGGTGGGAAAGCGTGTGTGCAGCAACTCGCGAATCGCGCGCTCTGCGGCCACGTCGACTTCTGTGACCGGACTGGCGTCGGATTTGTACTGCACCGAGAAATTGCCGCGATAGGCCTTGCGGATGAGATCGCCGGCAGCGTGCGCGGCGTCGAGTGCGGCTTGCAGATGCTTGGAGGTCATGGCGCGCGCATCGTAGGGCGGCCGGCGACGGCAGTCGAACCGCTGGTGCCCCAGCCGGAAGTGGCTTTTTCTCTCTGTGCGCCCGGCAGCGGCGGTCACGGCGATTCCTGCGCCTGCGGACTACAATTCACGCCGCAGGTGTCTGCACGCCGTCCGGCGCGCAGGTGAAACGGGAAGCCGGTGCAAAGCCGGCGCTGCCCCCGCAACGGTAAGCGAGAAAACGCGGCGACATGCCACCGGGTCCATCGACCCGGGAAGGCGCCTCGGGGCGTGAAGGATCGACGTTCGATCCTTCACGCGCTCGTAAGTCCGGAGACCGGCCTGCGAAACCCCGGCGGGAGCCGGTTCAACCATCCGTTGCAGCCGCGGGGACGCGGTTGCGGGAGAGCTCGATGAAAACCCTGTTGTCGATCCCGTTGTTGATGGGCGCACTGGTCGCGCCTGGCTTTGTGGTGGCGCAGGACGCGGTGGACACCGCACCCGCGCCAGCGGTCGTCACCTTGCCGCCGGTGGTCGTGACCGCCACGCGCACGGAGCAGTCAGCGGATGACACGCTTGCGGCCCTGACGGTGATTTCGCGCGAGGAGATTGCCCGCTCGCAGGCCACCGATGTCGCCGACATCCTGCGCTTCCAGGCCGGGCTCGATCTGGGCCGCGCCGGCGGCCCGGGCCAGCAGACCTCGGTGTTCATCCGTGGCGGCGAGTCCAATCACACGCTGGTACTGATCGACGGTGTACGGGTGAATCCCTCGACTTCCGGCGGCGCGGCGCTGCAGAACCTGACGCCGGACATGATCGAGCGCATCGAGATCGTGAAGGGTCCGCGCTCGACGCTGTACGGCTCGGACGCGATCGGCGGCGTGATCAACATCGTCACGCGCGCCGGCACCACGTCGGGGGCGGATGTCCGTCTGCGCGCCGGATCGGACCAGACCCGTGATGGGTCCGCGCGCCTTGGTTACGGTGACGAGCGCAAGCAGCTCAATCTGTTTGCGCAGCAACTCGATACCGAGGGCACGCCGACCTGCATCGGATCGGACGTCGATCGCGGCTTTCGCCAGACCACCGTCAACCTGCGCGGTGCGGCGAAGATCGGCGCGTCGGTAGAAGTGGCGGTGCGCGGCTGGAACTCTCAGGGTCGTACCGAGTATCTGTCCTTCTGCGGCGGTGGCGAGCCGGTGGATCAGGATTATCAGAACCAAGTGGCCGCAGTCGACCTCGTGTTCCGTCCGATTGCGGAATGGCGCAGCACGCTGACGGCCTCGCGCACTGAGGACGACATCCAACAGAACCAGGCCAATTTTCTCGGCATCAAGGATTCCGTCCGCACCATTCGTCCGACGTTGGACTGGCACAACGTGCTGGCAGTCAGCGAGGCGCAGCGCTTGAGCTTCGGCGCGCAGACCAGCCGCGAGAATGTGGATGCGGAGTCCTTCGGCACCGTGATCGAGGAGCGCCGCGACCTGCACTCGGTGTTCGTGCAGGACGAGCTGAGCCTGGGCCGGCATCGCGCGGTTTTGGGGCTGAGTTACGCAGACTACGAGGGCTTCGGCAACGATGTGACCTGGAACGCGGAGTACGGCTTCGATCTGTTCACCGCGACGCGCCTGATCGCTTCGGCCGGCAGCGGCTTCCGTGCACCGGACGCGTCCGATCGGTTCGGCTTCGGCGGCGACCCGGAACTCGATCCGGAGCGTGCCAGGACTTACGAAGTCGGCGTCCGGCAGCTCATCGGCAGTCTTCAGCGCGTGGAGCTGCGCGCGTTCCAGTCCGACGTCGATGACCTGATCAGCGTCGAGTTCAGCCCGGAAAATGACCCCAATGACGACTTTGGATTCAAGGCCATCAACATCGACGAGTACCGCAATCGCGGCGCGGAACTGAGTTGGCGTTTTGACGCCGCCGCGTGGTCGGCCACCGCGTCCGGCATCGTGCAGAAGCCGGAGGATCGCAGCAGCGACCAGCAACTCCTGCGTCGAGCCAAGCGCTCCATCAGCGCCAGCCTCGTGCGCCATCTGGGCCCGCACGATGTGGGGCTGGACGTGCTCGGCACTTCCGAGCGTCCGGACATCGACGCCGCCACCGGTGCGGCCGTCGAGAGCGGCGGCTACGCACTTCTCAATCTCACCGGCGGCCTGCAGCTCGACTCGCATTTCCGACTTGAAGGCAGGGTCGAGAACCTGCTCGACAAGAACTATCAGACCGCGGCGGGATTCGAGCAGCCGGGGGTTGGTGGGTATGTGAGCTTGCGCTACGGCTTCTGAGCGCCCTTCGTCCTCATCGGTGGCGCGGTAGTCTCGCGCCCACCTTTACAAAGAGATCGCTCCCGATGGGCAATCGTCTCTCCAAGATCGTCACCCGCACCGGCGACGCCGGCACCACCGGCCTCACCGACGGCTCGCGCATTCCCAAACAGCATCTGCGCGTATGCGCGATGGGCGATGTGGATGAACTCAACTCGCAGCTCGGCGTGGTGCTCACGCATCCGCTGCCGGAAGAAATTCATGCGCGTCTGATCAGCACGCAGCAGTTGCTGTTCAATCTCGGCGGTGAGCTGTCCATGCCGGGCTATCAGCTCGTGAAAGATAGCGATGTGATCGCCTTCGACGAAGCGTTGGAGGCGCTCAACGAAACCCTGCCGCCGCTCAAGGATTTCATCATGCCGGGCGGCAGTCCGGCCTCCGCGGCCTGTCACGTCGCGCGCACGGTGGCGCGGCGTGCGGAGCGTGCAACCTGGGCGCTGCACGCGGTCGAGCCACTCAATGCGCCGGTGATGATGTTGCTCAACCGACTGTCCGATTACCTGTTCGTGGTGTCGCGCGTGCTGGGGCGCGGCGAGGGTGCGGCGGAGACAACGTGGAAGCGGGGAGGGCGCTCAAAGCCGCAGGGAGACGATCGAATGTAGGTCGGATCAAGCCGAAGGCGGATCCGACAGGCGCCGCCCGGGATGACGCGCCGTGTCGGCTCCGCTTCGCTTGAGCCGACCTACGCCGGGCCCGCGTTTTCGGCTCAATGAAAATCCCTCGACGATGTCTGCAACTCCCCGATCCATCCGCTACGGTCGTAAAAGCGCTGCACCACGATGTGCGTCACGCCCTGCGACTTCTGCAGCTCGCCGCTGACGATCAGAAAGCTGGAGCCGAGCGCTTCCCGGCGATGCGTTTCCATCACCGAACTCCACACAATCAGATTGTGCGAGCCGGTCTCGTCTTCCAGGGTCATGAACACCGTGCCGTTCGCGGTCTGCGGACGCTGGCGGTTGATGACCAGACCGGCGACGCGCACGCGGCGGCCGTTGGGCAGCATCGAAAGCTCGGAGGCCCGTTTCACCTTGAGGGCATCGAGCCGCTGGCGCAGCAACGCGATCGGATGCCGGCGCAGGCTGAGGCCCGTCGATGCGTAGTCCGCAACGATGTCCTCGCCTTCGCGTGGCGCACGTAACAGCTCGAGCTGGGATTCCTTTGCAGAGTGTCCCGCCAGCATGCCGGGCAGGCGCTCGGTTCCCAGCGCGGCCCAGCGTGCCTGGTGGCGATGCCCGGTGAGCGAGCGCAGTGCATCGGCATCGGCCAGCACATTGCGATCGCGTGCGGTCAGCTGAGCACGATGCACGAGATCGTCGAGGTCGCTAAACGCAGACTGCGCTCGCGCGGTTTCGATACGGTGCCCGACCTCCTCGGCCAGGCCGCCGACCAGCCGCAAGCCCAGCCGTAGCGTCGCGCGATCTTCCAGCGTGCAGTCCCAGTCGCTCCGATTCACATCCAGCGGCAACACGTCCACACCGCTACGCCGGGCCTCCTGAATCAACTGCGCCGGCGCATAGAAACCCATCGGCTGCGAGTTGATCAGACCGGCGGTGAAAGCGGCAGGCTCATGCCGTTTGAGCCAGGCCGAGGCATACGCGAGCAAGGCGAAACTCGCCGCGTGCGATTCCGGAAATCCATAAGAGCCGAAGCCCAGCACCATCTGGTAGATGCTCTCGGCGAAGTCCGGATCGAAGCCGTTCTTTGTCATGCCCGACATGAGCTTTTCCCGGAAATGGGTGAGACCCCCGTGGCGTTTCCACGCCGCCATCGAGCGCCTCACCTGATCGGCCTCGCCGGCTGAAAAATCTGCCCCGTCGATGGCGATCTGCATGACCTGTTCCTGGAACAGCGGTACACCCAGCGTGCGCTCCAGTGCCTTTTCCAGCCTTGGCGGAATCTCGATCCTGAAATTCTTGTCCCTCTTCAACGCCTGCCGGCGCTTCAGATAAGGATGCACCATGCCGCCCTGGATGGGACCGGGCCGCACGATGGCAACCTCGATCACCAGATCGTAGAACTTGCGCGGCCTGAGTCGCGGCAGCATCGACATCTGCGCACGCGATTCAATCTGGAACACGCCGACGGTCTGGCCGGCACAGATCATGTCGTAAGTCGGCTCGTCGTTCTGCGGAATATCCTTGAGGCCGAAAGGACGTTTCTCGAAGGTCGAGACCATTTCAAACGAACGCCTGAGCGTGCTGAGCATGCCCAGCGCGAGCACATCCACTTTCAGCAGGCCCAGCGATTCCAGGTCGTCCTTGTCCCACTGGATGATGGTGCGGTCACGCATGCTGGCGTTCTCGACCGGTACGAGCCGCGAGACAGGGGCGTCGGAGATGATGAAGCCGCCGACGTGCTGGGACAGGTGCCGCGGCATGCCGGTCAACTGCCTGACCAGATCCAGCCAGCGACGGATCAGCGGGGTCCCGGGATCGAATCCGAGTTCGCGCAGCCGCTGCGCAAAAGCCTCGCCCTTGTCCCACCAGGCCAGGGATTTGACGAAGGCATCGATCTGGTCCGGCGCGATGCCGAGGGCTTTTCCGACATCGCGAATCGCCATCCTCGATCGGTAGTGGATCACCGTCGCCGCGATCGCCGCGCGATCGCGCGTGTACTTGTTGAAGATGTACTGGATGATTTCTTCGCGTCGCTGGTGTTCGAAATCCACGTCGATGTCCGGCGGCTCGTTGCGCTCCTTCGACAGGAAGCGCTCGAACAGGAGATTGCCGTGCTCGGGCGGAACCGCGGTGATGCCGAGCGCGTAACACACGGCGGAGTTGGCGGCGCTGCCGCGGCCCTGGCAAAGAATTCCGCGTGCACGCGCCTCGCGCACGATGTCCCAGACGGTGAGAAAGAAGGCTTCCACTTTCATGTCGGCGATCAGCGCGAGTTCTTTCTCGATCTGCTCGATCACGTTCGGTTGAGCACCTTCCGGCCAGCGTTCACGCATGCCTTTTTCGGTCAGATGACGCAGCCAGCTCGTCGGCGTGTGAGCGTCCCCAACCAGTTCCTTTGGGTACTCGTACTTCAGCTCGTCCATACGGAAATGACAGCGTTCGGCGATACGCAGCGTTTCGTCGAGCAGGTCCTGCGGATAGATCTCACGCAGTTCCTCGGTGCTGCGCAGATGGTGTTCGCCATTGGGCAGCAGGCGATAGCCGCACTCGGACACCGGAATACCGTGGCGGATGGAGGTGAGCACGTCATGCAACATGCGGCGCTCGCGCTCGTGGTAACGAACATCGCCGCTGGCGGCCAACGGCAGCGCGACGCGTCGCCCAAGCTCAAGAAGACGCTCAAACCGCTCCGCATCACCCGCTCCGCGATGCAGTTCGACGCCGATCCACCCTCGTTCAGAGAAGGTGTCGCGCACCCA
Source organism: Panacagrimonas sp. (assembly GCA_052387695.1). GTDB lineage: Bacteria > Pseudomonadota > Gammaproteobacteria > Nevskiales > Nevskiaceae > Panacagrimonas. Next base: position 30,265 of record JBQTIX010000090.1, read on the forward strand.
GGCCGCGTGCTCCGCGTTGATCGCCTCGTCCGGAATCCATAGCGCGAGACCGGATTGTGGAAGCCTTGCGAAGTCTTCACATAGCAGCCGGTACTCGCCCTTCTCGCTGCGCCGCCGCGCATGCGTGATCAGGCCCGACATGGCTTCGTAAGCGGCCTTGTCGGGCACCAGCAGCACCAGCTTCGGTCCATCCTCAATCTGCATTTCGCAGCCGACGATGAGTTTGATCCCCGCCTTGTCCGCTGCCTCATGCGCCCGCACGATGCCCGCGACCGAGCACTCATCCGTGATCGCCAGCGCACCGTAGCCGAGCGCCTTGGCCTGCTTCATCAACTCATGTGCATGCGAGGCGCCGCGCTGAAACGTGAAGCACGAAAGACAATGCAGCTCCGCGTAACTCACGCCTGTCACGACCACCATCCATGCAGATACCAGCTGCGGCCGTTGACCTCGCGAAACACCCAGGCGCGACCGCCGTTGACGTCCAGCGTGGTGTAGTCGCGGCGCACGTCGTGTGCATCCCACCAGCCGGATTCGATGCGCTCGAAACATGTGTCGGCGGGCAGCTCCGGGGGCGGCATGGGCCAGGGTTGCGGCAGCAGAAACGTAGGGCGGGGCCCGGAATTGAGCGGTTGTAGGAGCAGGCCATGCCCGCGACAGTCGGCAGCAGGAAGTACTTCAACAAAAATACCGTCGCAGGTATGGCCCGCTCCTACACCAGGCAGATCGCGGTGAATGGCTCGCTCCGGACGGTGATCCTCCACCGCCCGTGGCGTCCAGACTCGCGATTCACCCAGGCGTGCCTGAATCCGCTCGATCGCTGCGGCCCAGGCCTGCGTCTGTGCCGCTCGCGAATCGAACAGATCGTTCTGCGGCACGACGGCTTCGGCAAAGTCTTCGGCCATCAGCATCAGTTCGCGTGCGGGCAGCGGCAGGCCATCGCGCTCCAGGCGTTCGCGCAAGGCGTCAAAGATGCGACCGGCATCACGATGCGGATCGACGAAGCGCGCGTGGATGCGTGTTTCGCGCGCGCCGGCGTGCGCCACGGCCAGCGTCACACTGCGCAGGCCGCAATCGCGCGCGCGCAGGTAGGCCTGCAGCTCCGAACACAGACGCTTGAGCGGGAACTGCAAGCGTTCGACGTCCTCGACTTCGCTGGTCAACTCGAAACGGCGGCGGAAGGTTTCCGGCGGAACAATGGCTTCGCAGGGCTCAGCAGCCATGCCCAGCAGCCGGTCCAGCGCGAGGCGGTGCTTCGCATCGAAGCGTCGCGTGAAGGCCTCGCGCGGGATCGCAAGCAGATCGCCCAGCCTTTGAAGTCCGACGCCCGACAGCGCACTCAGCACCTCGTTCGGCCAGTGCAGCAGCCGGAGCGGCAGATCGGCCAGCCGGCCGCCAAGCCCGTCGAGGTCCATGACCGGATCGGATCGTCCGGCGCAAGCGAGCAGAGCCGCAGCGGCGCGCGTCGGCGCAATCGCCAATTGCGCGACATGTCCCAGTTCCAGCAGCCCGCTGCACAACTCATCGCGCAGCGCTTCCAGCCCGTCGAACAGTTCGAGGCTCTGGCCGATTTCCACCCACAACAGGGCGCGCGGAATGCGGCCGGGTTCCGCAAGATCCTGGATTTCCGCCGTCACCGGCTGGCCGTAGCGATAGGCCCAGTACGCCAGGCTTTGCAATGCGACCTGCTCTGCCGAGGGTTTGCGCACCTGCACCCGCAACTCCGGGATCAACGCGAATGCCTGCGAGAGCGAGATTCCGGCGTGGCAATCAGGCGTGCCGGTGATCAGCCAGCGCTGCGAACCGCGCTGATCTACAACGGCAAGCTCGCCCGAATCGGAACCCAGAGCCGACGCGGGCAGACGCGGAAAGTGGAGGCAGAGCCAGAGCATGGTGCGTGTGAGGCCAGCCTCACGCTGCCACCCGCATGATCTGGACCGGCGCAGGCCTCGCGCCGCGGCATTTCAGCACCTCCACGCAGGGCGCACCGCCACGTTCGCGCCACACGCGCAGACGCAGGGCGCTGGGCGTGGACTCGGCCGCGAACTTTTCCGGACGCAGCAGCAGCACGCACCCGTCCCCGCTTTCGGCGGCGAGTTGCAGGCGGCGCAGCGACTGCGCTTGCGCCTTCTCGATCCACAGCAACACTGCGCCAGCACCGGCCCTCAACAACTGCTCGGCGACCCACAGGTCGTTGCTCTCCGCATCGCGATCCCGGCCTTGCTGCGGATCGGAGTCCACGATCAGCACGCGGTCCAGTTGCAGACCCGAAACAGCCAGTCGTGGCGCGTAGGGCAGCATCGGCGGAAACACCAACGCCACCGGTCGCGCGGATTGCGTGAGCCGCGCCAACAAGGGCAGCGTCAGGCTCAGTTCGCCCACACCGTGCCGGGCGTACAGAACTTCGCTGACCGCACCGATCGGCCAGCCACCACCGGGCAGCACCCGGTCGAGCTCGGCATGGCCGGTCGGCTCCGCTCGGACCGCCGCCTGCTGCGACGCCCGCCAGACCGAGGTACCTAAGGAAAGCCTGCACAGGTCTGAATTCACGGGTAGGTCGGGTCAAGCCCGCGTGCTGTTTGCGGGCGGACCCGACGGGCGCCCTTTGTCGAGGGCGCGCAGCGTCGGTTCCGCCTTCGGCTTGAACCGACCTACGAGCCGGATCGAACCGGTGCAGGTCTTCCCTAAACGTGCGGGAACTGCGGATTCCATTTGCCCGTCTCCATCAGTTGCGAGCGAATCCGCTGGCACGCAGCAGGCCCACGGCGAGTCCTTCGATGGCGAGCACCTGGCGCGACAGGTCCACGCGGATCGGCTCGAACTCCGCGTTCTCCGGCCGCAGATGCACGATGTCGCCACGCCGCTCGAAACGCTTGACCGTGACCTCGTCATCGAGCCTCGCCACCACGATCTGCCCGTTGCGCGCAGTCTCGGTGCGATGCACGGCAAGCAGATCGCCGTCGCGGATACCGGCCTCGCGCATGGATTCGCCCTGCACCCGCAGCAGATAATCCGCACGCGGCTTGAACAGCGCCGCCTCCACCGGTACGTGCCGCTCGAGATTTTCCACCGCGAGCAAGGGCGAACCGGCGGCGACACGGCCGATCAGCGGGAGACCCGCGTCACCGTGCCCGAGTGCAGCGACGCGGGTCTCACTTGCGCCTCCCGCACCCGCTGGTTCCCAGGCAGCGTGTCGGCGCAAGCCCGCCACACTGGCCGCCGCTTCGCGCAAACGGATACCGCGCGCCGCACCCGGCACCAGCTCGATCGCACCCTTGCGCGCCAGCGCACGCAGGTGATCGTCCGCTGCCGTCGGCGAGGCAAACCCGAACTGCGACACGATCTCCGCCCGCGTCGGCGGCGCACCGTGCCCGACGATCCGGGCACGGATGAAGTCGAGGATTTCGGTCTGGCGGGAGGTGAGCATAGGGCGGCCTGGATACTGTACATATATACAGTACTCGGATTACAGCCATACGCAAAGACGAAGCGACCCATCTCCCCGTCCGTCACCGTGTAATAGCTTTCCGGGCCTTGCGATATATTTGCGTCGTCAATGCAAATCGGGCGGCTAATCTTACTGTGTCACAAGCGTAGTTTTGGTTTTGTCTGCCCGCAGCAGGGGCCTCATCAAGAGGCTTCGGGGCTAGTTCTTGGACGAGATGAATCGCGCCAGGCTGTTCGGCATGAAGTAATTACCTTTCGCCTCCCAGTCGTACTCGATCAGCTTCGACTCTTCGTTCGTGAGATTGACCGCAGCGTATCGCTTGCTCCTGAGGTCGTAATGGACCTGCAATCCATTGATCAGCGCAGGCAGGTCGCCAAAGACGATCGGGTGTGCTTCTGAAAAGCGCCATAGGGTTCCGCTTTCGTCGTAGATGTCCTGAAGCAATATCCCCCAGGAATCTTCGTCTAGATAAAACATGCGCTTTTGATAGCGATGCTCGGCGCCGGCTTTGGTCGTCGCTTCGACCATCCACACTCGGTGCAATTCGTACCGCGTGTTGCGCGGGTTGAGGTGCCCGACCTTGAGCAGGTCGGCGTACTTCAGCTTCGAACTGTGAAGGGCGTAGGTGTTGTACGGGACGATCAGCTCTCGCTTGCCGATCAGCTTGACGTCGTAGCGGTCCAGCGGACCGTTGAACATGTCGACGGTGTCGTACGTCATGAGCCCATCGTTGAGCGGGGTGTCGTAGCCGTTGTCGACTCCGCGAAGCACTCGCCCGTTTGAAGGGACGTACACCCAAGCATCCACTTTCGAGCTCATTCGATCCAAAGGCACGCGTACAAGGTCTCCGCCTCCCGCCTTGACCACCGGGAGCACGATCTTCGACATGAACGAAAGATTGCGATTGTTCAGCGTCGTGATCGTCGTATTCGGATTGTTGTAGGCGTACGCCAGTTCCAGGTAGATCCGCTCGAGTTCATACGTCCCGTCTTGACGAGACATTGCGGTATTGACGAACCCGCGGAATCCGCGGGTGTTGTATCGGGCGATGTGGTTCCACATCACCTCGGAGCCGCTTTTCGGAATGGGAAACGGAATTCCCTGGGCGGCGCCATCAAACCCATATCCACCGTTGGAGATATCGACGGCGGTGGCGTTACGCCTCGACGCCTCGTAAAACCAAGTTGGAAATGCTGCGCTTCTGCGCGTGGGATACACCGGGAGCTGGTAGCTCTCCGGAAATGTCTTCAAAAGAGCCTTGTGTCCTTCGGACAATTGGCCTTGGTACTGCGACACATTCTTTGCCGTGACAGTGAACAAAGGCAGATCGGCGGAGAATGGATCATGAGTACGGGGATCGGCACCCTTAGTCAGCGGCGTCCAGCCCGGTATCGAGCCCCTTTCGTTGCCGGCAGCTTGAGCTCCGATCGGGGTGAGTGCACCGCCGAGTTGTGCCGCCTCGTCTGGCGTTACGCGTGCGGATGATGCCATCGGCGCCAACAGCAGAAACATTGCGGCTGCCCATCGCAGCCTTCCCTTCGTCATGAACTTGATGCTCCGGGATCATTCCTTAAAAGAGGAGGGCCTGACTTCGGCCCTCCAATGGAAGGAGCCTTCAAACAGCGGGATGCCTCATTCGACATCCCGCCGATTTATCCTTGCCGGAGACCTTCAACCGGCTCAGTAGCCGCCCGATCGCATGAACTGCTGGCTGTAGTAGCGCGGCTGCGTCAGTTCCGGGCTGATTTCGGTGCGGAACTGTCCCGTTGTGCAGCGCAGGTTCTGGAGGTCATACATGCCGAAACTGTCGTACAGCGCGCCGCCCTTGCCCTTGTTGCTGGGCAGGTGGTGCTCGGTCGACGTGTAGCCGATCGTCCAGGACTTCCACAGTTTTCCGGCCTTGTCGTAAATCAGGGTTCGCGGCGTCACGTAGGTCTGCGAGTCGAAGTACATCGTCCTGTAACCCACCGGCGATGACTTGTCGACCGGCGTGATGCGGATCTGATGGACCTTGCGGACCTGCCAGGTGATCTTGGGGAAGCAGCTACCCTGTCCCCACATGTCAATGAAGGTGTACCCGTCTTTCTGGGGAAACTCCTTGGGGTCGGTACGCTGCTGTTCGTTCCAACGATACATCGGCATCAGCAAGGTCTTGGTTCCCTCGTACGTCCAAGTCATTTCGGCAACTCGACCGAAATAGCCTTCGAAGTCCTGAATCATCAAATCGGAGCCAAGGAACGAGTCCGTCGTCTGTGAAGCTTCCAGACGGCGAACGCGCCGCTGATAGCCCAGATACAGAAAGGCGTCGGCAGGTCGCTGGTCCTCATCGAACAACTGGATCAGAAGCTGCGTATCCTGTACGTCCTGCGGCTGAAACGCCTTCACATAGATGCCGCGGTAGTAGTTGTTCGGGTTCGGGGTGATCTCCGGGATCGGTGCATCGGCAACGCGATGCTTGAAGTTCAAGAAATTGAAACCGAACTCCACCGTGCGGTCCAGGTTGCCGGACGCGGCATTGCGGTACTTCCAGAAAAAAGGCTTGATCTGGACGTTGTCGCCCGCCGAGAACGTGTGGCGGAAGTTGTACGACAGCTTGCGGCCCTGGTCTGGATCGCTCTCCTTAGGCGGCTGCATGAAAGGTCGTCCCGCGACGTAGCCCTGGAGATTCCCCTTCTCGTCGATCTTGGTCTTGTCGAATCCGTCCCGACTCGCCTTGACGTAGGAGTCGTGGATCAGGAAGGAATCGGTGGGCCCGATCGTGATGGGCGGATGCGTCCCCTTCTTCAGGAGGTCATAGGTGGCGGTGTCCAGAACAGCCTTGTAGTCGTCGACATTGTCCTTGGTGATCGTCTTGCCGACGGTCAGATCGGCGCCGTCGACCTTCGGAGCGCCATTTTTGTAAGGGAAGAAACTGTCATTCATAGCCGACTCGACGTCGGTCTGCGCTTGCGCAGTACCCATGCCCAGCAGCGCGGAGGCGAATGCCCCCAGAAGCATCATGCGACTCATCGATTTGAACTCCTTTGTTTGATGCACGTTAGATCTCCTCAATTTGACGGCTGGCCCTTTCACGACCCGGCCGCGCTGACACGTTGATCCACACCGACGGCTAGAAGAAGCCGTAGCTCAGGTTGATAAACAGTTCGTCTTCCTTGTCCGACGAACCAATCGGGCCCTGCTTGAACTTGCCGAGCGGCTCGAATCCGGTAATGCCCACCGGACCGGGCCCGTCGAGAAGACCGTAGTTGCTGAACGGGGGATAGGGATTGCAGTCGCGGCAATCGTTGAACTTCTGTGCACCGTCGCCGAATTTGATGTTGGCGCCGACCGTGACCTTGAAGTTCTGCGTAAGCAGGTAATCCACGTACGGCTGCGTGACGTAGGCCCGAGCGCCGAAGTCATATGCCGTCACCCACTTGGGCTGGATACGGTCCTGGACGTACCACGTCTGGATGTACAGCGTCGCGATCCAGTTGTGCTCGTAGTCTGCGAAGCCGTACGTGCCGAACTCGCCGTCCTTCTCCACGTAGTCGAGGACGTGCTGGCCGAACAGCTGGCCCGAGAACAGGAAGGTGCGATTCGGGTTCAGGAGCTTGATGAACCCCAAGCGATCAAGACCTATCACGTAACGGACCACATCAGACTCTGATCCCAGGGTCGGCGAGTTGGTGTCTGCAAATGCTTCACCCTGGCTGTACGCGAACTCGATGCGGTGAATCGTCTTCAGGCTGTCGATGGTGAAGTCCAACGAACCGCCGAACACCTTCACGCGCGGGAAGTCGATGTCAAATGCGATCAGGTAAGGTGCAGTTCCGTCCGGAGCGATAGCCAGAAACGGGTTCTCCGACGGAGGGCCCTTGGTCCCGCCCGTCAGCGCCGGCAACCCCGATCGGGTGAAGTAGGCATTGAGCGAGAAGGTGATCGGCCCTGCAACGCCTTCGAACTTCGCGCCGTACGACGTGTTGCTCAGATTGTGGCTGGGGAGGTTCGCGCGGCGAATGCCGATCTGGTTCGGACCGAAATCCGTGGTGATCGAGGGAGGCCCCTGTCCAACAATGGGTGGGTTCAGTGCGAAATTGGAAACGGTTCCGCCGTTATCCCACAGATTTTTCAAACCACGGAACAGGCACGCCGCATCCAGGACTACGTTTGCGGTTCCGCACTGGCCGATGCCGACAGGGCGGAACTGATCGAAGTCCCAAACCAGCTGCATGTTGAAGTCGGCCAGTCCCAGCGCCGGACCCATCCGGTATTCCGCTGTGGCGATCCACTTCGGAATTCGAATGTCCTGGTTCTCGTCGTAGATGTTGTTACGACCGTAATCGATCGGGTTGACGATATCGAGGACACGGAACAGATCGGTTCGACCCCAGATCACCTGCTGCTTGCCGATGCGGAAGAAGATTTCCTGCTCGTCTTCAGCCCACGGAGCGAGCACATTCAGCGAAGCATCGAAGTAGATCTCGCGCAGCCAGTCCAGGCGGTCCTCGTCGGCAAACTCCTGGAACCGCAGGTCGTCCAGAGAGCCGTCGATATACCCTGGAATGCATCCACGATTGTCGATGTCGCAGGGGCGAACCGGTACACCGAACGCCACACCTCCATCGACGGGATGCAGATCCTCACCAAGAACGATCAGGCCCTCGTTCGGGTTGTAGTTCGGTGAGTCCGGATCATTGGAATTGAACCCAAAGCGGCCAGGGAGGAACGTCGCATAAGCGCCGTACGCCAGGTTCGTATCGCTTCCGGGGCCACCGCCAAGTAGCGGACCATTATCGAACGCACCGCGGCCGTGAGGCACGCAACCGCGTGCGATCAGGCCCGACGTGTCTTCCAGGCAGATAGCGCGGCCAGCGTCCTTGCCGTACTCGTCGCTGTTAAGGTCGTAGACACCGTCATATGTCGCGCGCAGCTTGACGTTGAACGCCAGGTTGGAGAGCGGACCGAGATCCTCAAACTTTCGGTCAGCGTCGAAGCGAACCGTGTTTCGCTCTTTGGTGAGGTCCTTTCCACCTTCAGTTCGATAGCGTGTGTCGTTGTCCAGAAATCCGCGGACACGCCACTCGCCCATGATGGTGTCCGCCTTGAGCTCCGTAGACACTGCGAACAACGCAAGTGCCGCTGTCCCCAGGACTGACCCCCAGCTATTTTTCTTCTGCATTCTCATTCCTCCGTTATTCATATGTCACCGCTCAACAGTCACAATTGCTGTGTCTGATCCAAACTTCGACCCGATTAGCCCCTCGCTTGTCGGGCGCGTCGCATCCGATCGCGCCGGCGCCGGGTCCGGCGCCGGGTGCGGCCGCTCAACCTCGTCCTCAAAAACAGTTCCCGCCACGACGAACTTGGGTCTGAAAGCCAGGATCCAGGCGGGGACGATGACCATTGCGCCAATCGCGTTGAGTACCAGCATCACAATGAGCAGCAAGGCTGCCGATGACTGGAATCGCAGATCCGACAGGAACACCCACATCACGACGCCGGCGACCAGCATTCCCGCTGTGAACATCACCGCCAGGCCTGTGGTACTGACCGCATGTCCAACCGCGTCGAACAAGCCTCGACCTTTCTCGATCTCGTCGCGTACTCGATCCATGACGTAGATCGCGTAGTCGATACCGACGCCCATGCCAACCGCGATCACCGGAATGATGTTGACGTTGATGCCGATGCCGGCTGTCCCAAGGTAGCCGTAGCTCAGCGTTGTCGCGAATATCATCGGCAGGATCATCAGCCACCCCGCATGGAGCGAGCTGTAGTACAGAGCGACCATTCCGAACGACGCGACCAGCACGAATGCCGTTACGAGCACCGAGTCATGGAAATTCGCCTCGTTGATCGCCGCGCTTACGCCCACGATTCCGGCTGACGGGACGATGCTGAAGCCCTTTACGTTTTCCGAGAACTTCTTAGCGCCTTCGATGGCGCGTCCCATCGCCGCGTTGATCGTTTTGACCTGAAGGTCCGGGACGTAGAACACCAGGTTAGCCAGACTCTCCTCTGGGTTCACATACTCTCGAAGCGCACCGGGAGTCGGGCTTGAGTACTCGTAGGCGTACAAGACACCGCCGATCTCTCTCGCGTCATCCGGCAGTTGAAGCCAACGCGGATCACCCTCGTGGGTCAGACGGCTCACCTGCTTGACCAGATCAGGGACACCCTTGGCGGCGCCAATGGCCGGTTCCTGGCGCATGAAATCTTCGAACTCCGCCATCGCCGTCATCACTTCAGGGCGTCGCAGACCTTCCTTTTTATCTGTCCTTGCGGCCACGAACATTTCTTCGGTGCCGGGAAAGCTCGACGCGATCAGATGAGCCGACGTGTTGTAGTCATGGTTTGCATTGAGGATCGGCGATCCGGGCTCCGACTCGCCGAACTGCACCTTGCTCGACTGGTAGGCTCCCAAGGCGATTAAAAGCGCCGCAACGATCAGAATCGTGCGGCCTGCTAACGCATTGGAGACGGGAGCAACATAGCGGTGAAACACCTGCGAAGTACGATCGCGTGCGTTCGCGATGTTCTTTGGCTGAGGCAGAACCGTCAGCGCGAGCGGGCACATGAAATGCACGGTGAAGATCACCGACAGCGCCCAGAAACCCGCGAATGCACCGAGGTGCTTGTTGAACGGCGCTGTGCCGATGGCGACGGCTGCGATGCCGATCGCGTCCACGATGATGGCCAGTGACCCGGGCCGGAACAGAGCGTCGAGGGCGTTTCGCGCCGCCCGCTTTCCGTCAGCCGTTCTCGCCAGCTCGTAGTAGTACCGCTCCACCACCTGCACGCCATGCGAGGTAGCCCGCGCGGCAATCAGGAATGGGATCGGCATCGAAAGGGGGTCCAAGTGAACCCCGATGAGATTCATGAAGCCCAGCCCCCACGCCGACGACAATACGATTCCCAGCAAAGGAAGCGCGATGCCGTAAAAGCGACGGAAATACACGACGAGCAGAAAAATGATGAGCGCCGCCGTGTACAGCAGGATTTCCATGATCTGGGGCAGGTAGGTGTAGACCCATCCCGTCAACACCGGATTTCCCACCGCGTAGATCGATAGGTCGGCCCGAGATTCCGTCTCTCTGATTTTTTGCAGACCGTCGAAAGCCTCGAGCAGGACCGACGACGCCGATGTGTTCATCTGAGCCCGCACGATCGCCACCTTCAGGTCGCTCGAGACAAGGCGGCCTATTACGCGCGGGTCCGACTGGATCTTTCGCTGGAGGACCTGCAGCTGTTCGGTCGTCAGCGGCTCTGCATTCGGATCGAAGTACGGATCCGATCGGATGGTGCCGACCTCGTTGACGTAGATGTTGCGAGTTGTCCGGTGAGTGACGCTCGATACGAGGTTGTGATTGACGCCAGGGAGCGTGTCGATGGCGGAGGTAATCCTTTCCAGCGCAGCCAGCGTCTCGTTCGTGAAGATGGTTCCATCGTTCACCTTTACCGCCACCGTGATGACGTTGGCGCCGCCGAAGATTCCGCGCACCTCGTTATGAAGCTGGATATAGGGGTGGCTCTGCGGGAGCAGATCTTCGAAGTCGGATGCGATCTTGGTTCCGGGGATCTGCGCCGCAAAGAACAGCGAAAACCCGAAAATCATACCCAGCACCACCTTCGGACTGGCGAAGATCCATTCTTCGCCGCGCATCAAAATCCGTACGATCGTTTCTCGAATCACTCTTTCTCTCCTCATGCTCGGGCGTTGATGTCCACTTGCAGAAACCAGTTCCGAAGTCGGGCTATGGATCCGTCAAAGAGATCACCGCGGGTGTTCTTGCTCCGGATCCGCCGACCACCACAAGCGAAGAAGTGGAAGGCAGAAAAACCGCACCCCGCAGATAGCCGCCGTAGGACGCGCTCTGCAAGGGTGTCCAAGTGCCATTGCTTTGTCTCGTCATGACCATGCCGAGCTCGCCGATGGCCATCAGTCCACTCGACGACGTCGGGACGAAGCCATACATCGGGATGCGCGCCGTGTTGGGTTCATCGCACCAGGTCGCGCCGCCGTCATGTGTCGACAAGATTCGACCGCCGCGGCCCGTCAGCCACCCCACCTGGGTGCTCTGGAACCAGGCGTCAAAGGGATAGAACTCATCCGGGACGCGAGGCAGCATGTTCCAGGTTGCTCCACCGTCCACGGTCACCAGCACAATGCCGAACTCCCCGACGGCGATAGCTTCGGAGTCCGAAACGAATTGCACAGCGGTCAGGATCGCATCCTCACCGACCTGCGAGATCGTCCACGTCTTGCCCCTATCGCCGGACCGGGCCAGCGTCGAAAACGTTCCTACCGTCCAGATCTCGCCCTTTGGCGAACAGGTGAGTGCCATCGGCGTGAAGTCCGTTGGCATCGCAGACCGAACCCAGTTCTGGCCGTCGGCGTCCCCGATCCAAACACCCTTGTAGAAGTCGAGCGCGGCGAAGGTCTTGTCCGGGCAGGTGGCGACGTCGATAAGCGAAGAGCCGGTTGGCATTACGTCCCTCGCCCACGATTTGCCGCTGTCGGCAGAGCGCGCTACACCCGCGTTGGACACCGCGACGAGCGTCTTGCCGTTGTAGGCAATACTTTGAAAGTCGCCGGCGACGACGGACGTCATCCCGTTGGCGGACGCCTCGCTCGATTCACGCGCATCAAGCGGCTCGGCGGTGATCGCAATGGCCGTCCAAGCGATTAGCGCGGCAGTTCTCATCGATAGGGACATGCGTACTCTCCTCTCTCTCAGTCGTGGTGATCGCCTCGGCGGCGACCCTGCGCGCGAACCTTTGTTTGGTCGCTTTCTTTCGATGTGCTTCTACTGCTTCGCTACTGATCGCTCGTCGTCCCGCAGCACGACGTTGTTGGTCTTGAATACGCTTGGCGGAAGAGTCGATTCGATGTGCTGATCGGGCTCCGATATCGCGTACTGAACTTCGATGTTCTTGTCCTCTCGTGGTCTCACGATGCGAACGACCTTCTTGAAGCCTTCAGTGATGGTTTGAGTATTTACGTCGCGCTCTGCCTGCTCCTGCGTTCGCTCGATCTCTGACAAGAGATTGCCAATTGCGTGCCAATCTAGACAACACTTTATATATTTGTTTTTGCAGAGAATATATTTTTATGGCGAGAGGCATCCGCATTAATAGTTTGCCAACCCCGTGTCATCAACATCACTGATTGATGATCACATGGACCGCCCTGGTAAACGTCTCTCGGCGTACAGGGCCTGCTGATCAATACCGGCGGCGCCTTCGCGCAATTCTTCGATGTCCAGTTCGCGGGGCGCTGCCTCTTCACGGCGACCATGCTCTGCATGACCGCACCCCCGGTGACATCGCTGCGGCAGATTCATAAGCGTTCCGCGAAGTCACCTTGAGGTTAGATGAGGTGCTTATGAGCGCAGTGCGGGTCCGCGGTGGGATCCGGAGCACCACGCTAAACGGACACGATCCATTTTCTTATCTCAACGGCGTCATCACGCGACTGCCCATTCGGCCCGCGAGTAAACGCGTTCAGCTACCGCCACAAATCCGGCCGCCACCCTCATAATCGTCTCGCGACCCACGTTGAAGATCGGATCGCTGGCCGCGTACCGAGATTCATCACTCAGTACGCGCGCTCGATATCGAACTGGCCCATCGACCTGAGCGGGTTGTGACGCATCCTGGGGGATTACATACCGGCAGCACTCACTCGTGCCACGCCCCTTCCGATGATCTTTCGGTCCGCCGGCGAGCCTATGAGCGGCGCCGCACGAACTCCGCGAGTCCCTTCTTACGCGCGCGATAGGCGATCTGCGCCCGGGTTGCACCGAGTTCTCGTGCCACCGCGCACAGATTGCCGTTGTGGCGCGTCAGCGAATCACGAAGGCCGTCAACGCAGACTTTGTCTCCAGGGCTGGGTTCATCGTCGACACCGACGGGCTTGTTCGCAGGAACCTGAGCGCGCGCTCCCTGAGGTGCGAGCAGGCTGCCCACCGATGAGGGGTGCATCATCGGACTGCGCGCCCGGCTCGAAACAATTTCCGAGAAGTGGCTTACATCGATCGCGCCCCCATTCGGCGACATGATAACGGCGCGCTCGATCAGGTTCTCCAACTCTCTGACATTGCCAGGCCACGAGTAGGACAGTAATGCGTCGATCGCCTGATCGGTGAAGCCGGTGACGTTTCGACGGTGTCGTGTGTTGTAACGATCAAGGAAATACTCCATCAACATGGAGATGTCCTCCGTCCGCTCACGGAGCGGAGGGATTCGAATCGGGTACACGTTCACACGGTAGAACAAGTCTTCTCTGAACGTCTTTTTTTTGATGCTTTCTCTCAAATCTTCGTTCGTAGCCGTGACGATCCTCACGTCGACCTGGCGGGAGCGGCTATCACCCACGCGCTCGATCTCGCCTTCTTGAAGAGCGCGGAGAAGCTTGCCCTGGGCAGACAAGCTGAGGCAGCCGACTTCATCCAGAAACAGTGTGCCTCCATTGGCGCGCTCGAAGCGACCCGGACGGCTCAACACGGCGCCGGTGTACGCGCCCTTCTCGACTCCAAAAAGTTCGGACTCGATCAGTTGATCCGGGATCGCGGCGCAATTGACTGTTATGAATGGTTTGTCGGCCCGGGGCCCGTTCGCCTGAAGGGCGCGCGCGAACATCTCCTTTCCAACCCCACTTTCACCCAAGAGAAGAACCGGCGCGTCCGTCGAGCAAACTCGGTTGATGCTGTGGCAGACGATGTTGAAGCCGGCAGACGCACCGATCAGCATTCGAAAATCGCCTCGTTGACCCTTGCCCGACTGCTGGTTCGCCGAAGCGGGTCGCTGGTGCACCGCTCGCCGCGCCCCAAAGTCGACGATCGTCTGATTCACGAACGGCTGTGCCTTGAAGTAGCTCAAATCTTTCTCGGCATCCTTCCACTCTTCCGCTGGCTTTCCCACGATCCGGCAGTGGTCATCGCCCGAGGCACGGCACTGGACCTCCCGATACAGGACAGATTTGCCCATAAAAGCGCTCGTGTAACCGCATGCATAACCGATCTGCATCCAGCACACCGCCTCGGAGCCTAGGCCATAACCCAAGATATGAGCTTCATCTTCGATCGATTCTCGCCAGATGAACTCACCATAGTAATGGCCGCGTTCGACGTCGATCTCGACTTTAACGGGTTCGACCAAGACGACGCCTTCGAGCGCATGCAGCTGCGGACCGACCGAGAATCTGCCGAAATAGCTCAGCTCCGCGCGAACTTTCTTCGCAATCTCGGCATCACGGCTGCCTGACTGGTAACCCATGCGGGTAAGCATGCCCCGAGCCCGCTCGACACCAACTGTTTCGATGAGCTCTCGCCGAAGCGTTCCGAACGCTTCGACGTGAAGGAGGAACATCCGCTTCGTATCCATCCAGATACTGCCCGACTCGGGCGAAAACCGGAGACGCGAGAGAAGATCCTCTCTCGCCGGCATGGCGTACTCTGACGCTTTACCCAACTCTGGTATCGAATCACGCATAATCATCTCAATACGTCCTCCTTCTCGGTTGGCGGGCGCTCCGGAGAAGCCAGCCTCGTTCAGACTGGTCCAAACGATCCTTGTTCTTTCTAGAAACGTCCCGCTGAGCAGGAGTCCGACCTCTGTATTTCATGGCCCAGAACGCCTCTCGCTCTGGTTTATCCATATCTGCAGTGGCGCCGTGACCCCGTTCGAATTCCCGAATGTTGATTGAGCGCTCACTGCCTCTCTTTGAGGCCATAACCGTCGCAGGAATCATCGCCGAGAGCCCCCGAAACCTCGGTTACGCTGAGTGCGGAGGAGCCTAGCGTCGAAGTAGTGTCTAATCCATTAGACTTTGGTTTAGTTGCGAGTGACGGGCTGAGATATTCCACTAGTGAGGGGCACGCAGCGTCGGGCAAGGCATCGCTCCATCCACTCTCGGGCTGACGACGAAGCGGCGACGTGCGGATCGCGTATCAGAGAATCGCGAAAAGGACTGCGACCAGACCGATCTGGTGGGACGGCTCGCACCCACGACAGCTGGCAATTATTGCTGGATCGAGGCGTGATGTAGCAGTTGCGCTCAATGCAGTCGGAATGCATCCACCGTCCGAGACAATTCCGCGCCCGAATGATGCACTTCATTCAGGCCGCCAACAATAGTGCTTTGGTTTAGATCCAGGAGCGACTAAGGTTGTCGCCAAGCCGCTTGTCGCTTGTCGCCGTTTCACGCATTTCGAGACCCACTCGATGACTACGATCAATCGTCAACTGTTCGAGCGTTCCTCAGCGCTCAGTGTCCGCGACGTGACGCTGATGGCGGAGGACGACCTTCAAACCCACCGGGAAAAGCTGTCGAGAATTCTTCTCGACGAACTATTTGAATTCGTTGGACTGCTCGATTCGGAAGGAACGACGTTAGAAATCAACAGGGCAGCCCTGGAGGGCGCGGGCATCACCATCGAATCCATCCGGGGTCGCCCGTTCTGGGAAGCGCGCTGGTGGGCCGTATCGAAGCAGACCCAGGAGATACAGAGGTCACTTATCCTCCGGGCGCGGGAGGGTGAATTCATTCGATGCGATATGGAGATTTACGGGCAGTCCTCTGGCGAGGAAACAATCATCATTGATTTCTCGCTGCAGCCGATCACGGACAACAGTGGACGAGTCGTATTTCTTCTCGCGGAAGGCCGAAATATCACCGACAAGAAGCGAGCGGAAGCGGAGATCGCCCTGAAGAACGAGGAACTTCAGCGGCTCCTGGAACGACTCAAGCGGCTCGACGATGCGAAGAGCGACTTCTTCGCCAATGTCAGCCACGAACTCCGCACGCCGCTGACGTTGATTCTTGGGCCTACAGAATCCCTGGCACACGCAAACAACCTTACCGAGCGACAGCGACACGACCTGGCCGTGGTGCACCGCAATGCGTTGACGCTATTGAAGCACGTGAACGATCTGCTCGACCTGGCGAAGCTCGACGCGGGCCACATGAGTCTCGACTTCGTCCGCACCAACGTTGCCCAGTTGGTGCGTACCGTCGCGGCGAATTTCGATGCGTTGGCTCCGCAACGTTCCATCTCCTACGTCATCTTTGCTCCAAAGGAGCTTGAAGCCGATGTAGACCAGACAAAATTCGAGCGCATTCTTCTCAATCTGCTCTCGAACGCTTTTAAGTTTACGCCCGATGGTGGACGTATCCAGTGCTCGATCGAAGTCAAGCGCCATTCCCGCATGCTTTTGCGCGTCCAGGACAGTGGATCCGGAATAAAGCCAGAACTCCGTAAGGAAATATTTGAGCGTTTCCGCCAGGCTCAAGTCGGAACGACGCGTGACTTCGGTGGAACCGGCCTCGGATTGTCGATCGTCCGGGAGTTCGTCGATCTCCACGGGGGTGCTATCTCCGTATCGGACGCACCTAGAGGGGGTGCCCTTTTTCAAGTCGACCTTCCGCTGCGCGCACCCGCGGGAACCTATCCGCGTGCCAATCGTGCTGTTGGTCACGCCAGCAGTTTGATGGCTGCGGCCACGGTAGAAGAGCTAAGGTGCGTGGACTACACCGGGCCTCAAGGCGCCATGCATGGGGAGGCACCGGTCGTGCTCGTCGCTGAAGACAACGCGGATATGCGGCGCTA
This sequence comes from Panacagrimonas sp., assembly GCA_052387695.1. Classification (GTDB taxonomy): domain Bacteria; phylum Pseudomonadota; class Gammaproteobacteria; order Nevskiales; family Nevskiaceae; genus Panacagrimonas. The sequence goes on from JBQTIX010000090.1 coordinate 47,305, forward strand.
TATCGCGGAGACGCTGGATGGCGAATATAGGGTGCTCACGGCTGACAACGGCGTGGAGGCACTGGCCAAGGCTATCGCGGAGCCCCCGGATCTTGTGGTCACCGATCTGATGATGCCCAAGATGGGTGGAGATGTTTTGATTGCTGAGATGCGAGCCAGAAGTGATCTTGCTCAGACGCCGGTCCTGGTCCTGTCAGCGAAAGCCGATGATGTCCTGCGCCTGAGATTGTTGGCGGAGTCTGTACAGGACTACGTCGTAAAGCCGTTCAGTGCCCATGAGTTACGCATCCGAGTCCGAAATCTTGTAGCGATAAAAAAAGCACGGGAGGCGTTGCAGGAAGAACTCGTCACGCAAAATCAAGATCTGGCCGAGCTCGCTAAACAAGTGGTCGCCAGTCGTCGGGCCCTGCAACGGAGTCATGACGAGTTGCGAAAATCCGAGCAGCGATGGCGCGCGGTTTACGAAAGCAGCTCCGTTGGTGTCTGCATATCCGATCCGAGCAGAAAAATAGTGGCTGCCAACCCGGCATTGCAGTCTATCCTCGGGTACGGGGAGGGAGATCTCAAGGAGCTCGATCCACTCGCATATATCCTTCCAGCGGAGCGTGATGCCGTGATCAGGGATGCGGCGTTGCTTCAGCAGGGTGGGGTTCGCGAGGTCCACGCGCAACGGCAGTACATTCGTGCCGATGGTGAGGCTGTTTGGGCCGAGACGAGCGAGTCCTTAATTGTTGGAGACGGCGATTTTCCATCAATGTTTGTCACCATCGTGGAGGACATTACTGATCGAAGGCGCGCGGAAGCGGCGCTTGCGAAGACAAAGACAGAATTGGCGCAGCTTTCACGGGTGGCCACGATGGGTGAACTTGCTGCTTCGATTGCACATGAAGTCAACCAGCCCCTCACTGGCGTGGTATCAAATGGTTATGCGTGCCTTCGTTGGCTTTCGTCTGATCCGAAAAACGATGAAGAAGCCCGCGAAGCAGTGGGTCGGATAATCCGGGATGCGACACGCGCAAGCGAAGTGATATCGAGAATTCGGAAGTTTCTGAAACGCGGCACCGAGGTTAGACGTCCAGTTCGGATCGAAGATCTCTTAAACGGCACGCTCGACTTCGTGCGGGACTCGGCTCGTGCAGCGGAGGTCTCCATACGGGTCCGTGTCGGCGGAAACTTGCCTCAGGTTTTGGCGGACCGTGTCGGGCTGCAGCAGGTACTGCTCAACCTCGTAGTCAATGCGATCGAAGCGCTCGACACGGGGTCGAGAGTACCCCGCATTCTCCAGCTTGAGGCAAGAAGCTTGTCGGAAGGAGAAATTGCAGTCGAGGTCTCGGATAACGGTCCGGGGATTCCCGAGTCAGATCTGGGGGGAGTGTTCGACGCATTCTTCACCACCAAGCCCGAGGGTATGGGAATGGGCTTGGCGATCAGCCGCTCCATCGTCGAGGGGCATGGAGGCCGGCTAACGGCGACTGCAAACGAGGGAGGTGGGACGATATTTTCTCTGATCCTGCCGTCGTTCGCAGAGGAAATCGCATGAAAGACCCTTCGTCGATTGTTTACCTCGTGGATGACGATCAGGCCGTCCGGGAAGCGCTCAGTAGCCTCATTCGCTCCGCAGGCCTGTGGGTGGAATCGTTCCGATCAGCTACGGATTTTTTACAGTGCGAGCGTACTGAGGTCCCCGCTTGCTTGGTACTGGATGTCCGAATGCCGGGGATTAGTGGAATCGATCTTCAACGAAAGCTGACCGAGTCGGCCGACAAGGTTCCGATCATTTTCATCACCGGACACGGGGATATTCCGACGGCGGTGCAGGCCATGAGGAGCGGTGCATTTCATTTCTTAGCTAAGCCGTTCACCGACGAAGCTCTGCTGTCCGTTATCTCACAAGCCATTGCCAAGGACGCGCGGACTCGGCAGGAGCGATCAGAAAACGCAGAGCTGCTAAGGCGATTTCAGTCTCTCACTGCGAGAGAGCTGGAGATGGTTCCTGGAATCGACAAAGGACTTCTCAACAAGCAAATCGCGGCGGAATTTGGCATCTCGGAGATGACGGTCAAAGTCCACCGGCACAACATCATGCATAAGATGGGCGTAAATTCCGTGCAGGAACTTGTGCGTGCGCTGCAGAGGGTCCGAAAAGCGGACGCCAGCGACGCCACTGTATAGGCGAGACATTTCACCTATTGGCGGAGATGCCTGACGACTTTTTCCCTGACGGGCACCGCGACAAAAAACGGGTTAAGCGCCCACCAAAGGCAGACATAAGAGATGTCACCACGGCAAGATTATTGATCCGGCCCGCAAATACTTTGAAAATCGCCGCGGATTCGCCTCCTGGCGGGTGTTGGTTGACCAGCACGAACGGGCCGGACCAATAACCAAACAATGCTCCGTGCTATTGATGCGGTAGTCACCGTCCCCGTTCAGCGATATTGGCCGACTATCCGGTTCCTGTCCCGAGCCTGGTCATCCGCTACACCTATCTCTGGAAGCGCGAAGCCGATCAGCGCAACACGGAAGGTCAGAAGCATCGGCCGTGCGCGGTCGTGCTATGCGTCGAGGAGATCGATGGCGAGAAGATCGCGACGGTCGCGCCAATCACGCACACACCGCCCTCGAATCGCGAGCAGGCGATCGAACTCACGCCCTCCACGCGTCGCCGCCTCGGGCTGGGTGATGAGAAGAACTGGATCATGGCGACGGAGGCGAACTGCTTTTACTGGCCAGGGCCGGACTTGGTACCGACGGCCAACGGGCAATACACCTGCGGCGAACTCCCCGCCGTCGTCTTCGATGCCCTAAAAGCAAGAATCCTCGCAGCGTCGCCCGGGATCGCTGAAGTTCAGCACGACGAACAGGATGTCTCCGGGGTGTGTTGACGGACCGACGAAGTTGGCGTTCCATCCGGAGCGCCGAACATTTCTCAAACTCTTTTTGCGCGGAGCACGTGCCGTGATTCAAGAACGCGACCTCGATTTCCACCGTCCGAACCCCTTGCCGCATGACTGGGCAGAGACCGGATACTTCAATATCTACGTGCCGGAACGAAACCTGTTCTGCTGGATCTATGTGGTCCACCGCGCGGGCGTGGGCGTCACGGTGTCGGACGTCGAGATCATCGACGGCTGGTCGTCGAGCGTGGACGACGCGCTCTACATCGACTACACGAATCACAATCCCCTACCGGCCAATGCGCGCGAATTCGCATTGCCGAGCGGACTCTCGTTCCGCGCGCAATCGCTACGGGACTATCACTTGGAGTACGAGACCGAGGGCGTCTCGTTCAGCCTGGATTTCACCGGCCTGATGCCTCCCTACGACATTCATGATCCGTCAATGGACCCGATGGCCACGGACGATCCGAAGCTGGCCATCGCCAACAGCGGCTTCGGCAGCGCGTACGCCTCGCACTTCGACATGTCGGTGCGCGCTCTGGGGGAGTTGCGGATCGGAAAGAACAGCTACGCCGTGGACTGTGTCTGCACCATGGACCATAGCTGGGGGCCACGTTCCGAACGCGGCTTCTCGTCGATGACCTGGAACAACGCGCACTTCGGCATTGACGATGTGGTGCATGCCATCTTTGCCTTCGACCGCTTCGCGCCCGCCGGGCAGCAGCATACGTTCCGGCACGGTTACGCGTTGGCGGACGGCCGCATTCGCGGCGCCAAGGGCGGCACGGCGTCCGTGATCCGCAATGGTCGCTACGTGAACGCGGTGGAGATGCGCGTGACCGACATCGATGATCGCGAGCACCTGCTGTACGGGGTGGCGGTCTGTCACACGCCGTGGCGGCTCTATGGCAATGCTCAATCCACCATGGCGATGATGCAGTGGCGGCGTGCCGGTTCGGACAAGATGGGTTACGGCACCTACTTCGATACCTGGCCTCTCAACCAGTTGCGGCGCGGCGTCGACTAAAGCGGGGCGGAACCGGTCAGCCGCAGCCCCGCGACGATTCGGCTCGTAGGTCGGTTCAAGCCGAATGCGGAACCGACGCTGCGCGTGCTCGACGAAGGGCACCCGTCGGGTCCGCCCGCAAACAGCACGCGGGCTTGACCCGACCTACCCGTGAATTCAGATCCGTGCAGACTTTCCCTACGCAGCAACAAGCAGGAAGTCGAAGATCAGCTTGATCGTCTGTTGAAGCTCGTCAGGGGCAAACACGTTTCGCTGCGTCAGGATCTGGAACTCGGCCGACACGGAAAAGAGCGTCCCCGCAAGGCCGATGACCGCGTAATACAGGCGGGCGGGGTCGCCTCTTCTCACACGACCGGCGTCCTGCCCTCGGCGAATCATCCCGCACACGTTTTCAAAGGATGCCCTCAGATAGCCATCGATCAACCATTGAATTCGATCGCTGCCCTGGGTGCTTTGCTGGGTCATGATCCGATGCAATTGCGGCACCTGCGCGGAGAACGCCACGAAGTTCTCGATGAATGCCGTCAGTCCGGCAACCGGGTCGGCTGTGCCGGCGGCGGCCAACCGGGCAAGAAGATTGTCCTGGTAACGGCCGATCACGCTTTCCATCATGCTCAGCCACAGGCCGTCCTTTGATTGAAAGTGATAGAGCAGGAGCGGATGGCTGACCCCTGCGCGCTCCGCGACCGCTCGCGTCGAAGTGCCCGCGAAGCCGAAGGCACCGAAGCATTCGAGGGCCGAATTCAGGACTCGCTCTCGAACTTCCAGCCCAGAGGACTTGGCACCTGGAACCTTGATCTTCCGCGTCTGAGGTCCGCCGGCCAGGCGCACCGCGTGAATCTGCCGACGACCCCGCGCGTTCGTCTTCGCTGGAGTCTTCTTGGCGATCGTCTTTGAAGCTTTCTTCACTGGCACGTCATTTCCCTGGTGAGGGGCCGGTTCTCGCCCGCATCAGCCGTTCGTGCCCGAGTGGAGCGTGAGTCGATCCATCGAGCAATCGCCAGATGCAGGAACTCTTGCATGTTGTTCTGTCCAGGTGGTAAATTCAACTGACCATGTGGTAAGTAAAAGACGAGATCACGCAATCGGAGCGGCACAGGACGAGGAGCATCATGAACACATCTGAGGCTGCGAGGGACTCTCTGCACAGGTCTGAATTCATGGGTAGGTCGGGTCAAGCCTGCGTGCTGTTCGCGGGCGGACCCGACGGTCGCCCTTCGTCGAGCGCGCGCCGCGTCGGTTCCGCCTTCGGCTTGAACCGACCCACGAGACGGATCGAACCTGTGCAGACCTTTCCTAACAGCCTGTCGGACTCTGGAGAAGCTGATCATGCAAAAAAACCTGATTTCGCAAGCTATCGCCGACTGTGAGTCGCTGTGCCGGGCCTATGGAGCGCTGGCCGATGCCGGTGACGCGGATGCGTTCGCCGACCTCTACACCGCCGATGGCGTATTTGATCGGCTCGGGCAACTCATCACGGGTCGTGAAGCCCTCCGCGACATCATCGCGGGCCGGCCTGCGGGCGTGTGGACCCGGCACCGCTACAGTAATGCCCGCATCGAAGTGGCCACCAATGCGCGGAGTGCCAGCGGGCGCATCGATCTTGAGATGCAGCGCGGTCGTGAAGGCTCGTCCGAGGTCGACCATATCCGCGCCGAATACCAGGACCACTTCGTGCTGACCGACCGGGGCTGGCGCTTCGCCTCACGCAAGGTCGTGATCAAGCCCTAAGAAATCCTGCACAGGTTCCAATCTCCCGCTCATGGCGAGTAGCGCCGCGCAGCGTCGCGTATCGAGCCACCGCGCCGCCTCGATACGCGATATTGCTTCGCAATGACGCTACTCGGCGCGAACGGGAATGCGAGTGGACCTATGCAGAATCTCCTAAGAAACCCTGCACAGGTTCGAGAAACGGCCGCGACAGACCTGTGCAGGGATCCTCCAAGGATTTCGAGGACCGCATCATGAAGGCAGAAAACAACAAGACGGGACTCGTCGCCATCGATGGCGGCGACATCGATCCCACCGAGACAGCCGAATGGATCGCCTCGATTGATGCCGTGATCGGACACGGTGGCGGCGAGCGCGCGCAGTTCCTGCTGCAGCGACTCGAAGCGCGCCTGCGCGAGCATGGGTCGGTTGCGCTGAGCCAGCCGTATTCCGCCTACCGCAACTCGATCTCGTTGGATCACCAGGGGGCCTATCCCGGTGACCTGGCGATCGAGGAACGCATCGTCGCGATCCTGCGTTGGAACGCGTTGGCGATGGTGATGCGCGCCAACGCCGCCTACGGCGATCTGGGCGGACACGTGGCCAGCTACGCCTCCGCCGCCGAGATTTTCGAGGTCGGCTTCCAGCACTTCTTCCATGCGCGCAACGAAGGGCATGGCGGCGACTTGGTCTATTTCCAACCGCACTCCGCACCGGGTGTGTATGCCCGCGCGTTCCTCGAAGGACGGCTGGACGAAACCCAGCTCGCGAACTACCGGCAGGAAGTCGGCGGCAACGGATTGTGCTCGTATCCGCATCCCTGGCTGATGCCCGAGTTCTGGCAATTCCCCACCGGCTCGATGGGCCTGGGGCCGATCAGCTCGGTGTACCAAGCGCGGTTCCTGCGTTACCTGCGGGATCGCGGCCTGGCGCAGACCGACGGCCGCCACGTGTGGGGCGTGTTCGGCGACGGCGAGATGGACGAGCCCGAGTCCATCGCCGGTCTCACGCTCGCCGCGCGCGAGAAGCTCGACAACCTCACCTTCATCGTCAACTGCAACCTGCAACGGCTCGATGGGCCGGTGCGTGGCAACGGCCAGGTGATCCAGGAGTTCGAGGCGCTGTTCACCGGCGCCGGCTGGAACGTGATCAAGGTGCTCTGGGGCTCGGACTGGGATGCGCTGTTCTCGCGCGACATCGAGCACACCCTGCTGCGCATCTTCGCGGAGACCCCGGACGGCGAGTACCAGACGCTGGGCGCCAAGGACGGCGCCTACAACCTCGCCAATTTCTTCCAGCAGGATCCCAAGCTCGCAAAGCTTGTCGCGCACATGAGCATTGCTGAGATCAACGCACTCAAGCGCGGTGGTCACGACCTGCGCAAATTGCATGCGGCCTTCGCCGCGGCCAAGGCACAGAAGGGCCGTCCGACCGTCATTTTGGCCAAGACCAAGAAGGGCTATGGCATGGGCAGCGCGGGTGAGTCCCGCATGACCTCGCACCAGGCCAAGAAACTCGATGTCGAGGGCCTGAAGACCTTCCGCGACCGCTTCCGTCTGCCGATGTCGGACGCGGACCTCGAGGCGCTGAAGTTCTACCGCCCTGCCGACGACAGCATCGAGATGCGCTATCTGAAACAGCGTCGCTCCGCGCTCGGCGGCTACCTGCCGACGCGCCGCAAGGACGCACGACCGGTCGCCGTGCCACCTCTGGAAAAGCATTCGGACTTCGCCATCAAGGCCGACGGCAAGGAGATGTCGACCACCATGGCAGCCGTGCGCATCCTGGGCAATCTGCTCAAAGACAAGGCGCTGGGGCCGCGCATCGTGCCGATCGTGGCCGACGAGGCGCGGACCTTCGGCATGGCGAACCTGTTCCGCCAGGTCGGCATCTACTCGCCGGTGGGTCAGCTGTACGAGCCCGAAGACGCGTCGTCGATGCTGTCGTACCGCGAGGCCACCGATGGCCAGCTGCTCGAAGAGGGCATCAACGAGGCCGGGGCCCTGGCGTCGTGGACCGCGGCCGCGACCTCGTACAGCGTCAACGGCGTCGCCATGCTGCCGTACTACATCTACTACTCGATGTTCGGGTTCCAGCGCGTGGGCGACCTGATCTGGGCGGCCGCGGACCAGCGCTCGCGCGGATTCCTGCTGGGCGCCACGGCCGGCCGCACGACGCTGGGCGGTGAAGGCTTGCAGCACCAGGACGGTACCAGCCACATCGTCGCCGCCACGGTGCCGAACTGCCGCGCCTACGATCCGGCCTTTGCTGGCGAGCTGGCCGTGATCCTCGATCACGGCGCGCGCGAAATGATGGAAGCGCAGCGCGACGTGTTCTATTACGTGACGGTGATGAACGAGAACTACGCGCAGCCCTCCTTGCCGGCTGACGTGAGTGACCACGTCATCAAGGGGATGTACCGCTTCGGCGGACATGCTCCGCAGAAAGCCGAAGCCAAGGTGCGCCTGATGGGCTCCGGCACGATCTTCCGCGAGGTGATCGCGGCGGGTGAGCTCCTCTCCCAGGATTGGAGTGTCGCGTCGGACATCTTCAGCGCCACCAGCTTCAGCGAACTTGCGCGTGACGCCGGCGACGCCGAGCGCTGGAACCGCCTGCATCCGGAGGGCACGCGCCGCAGCAGTCATATCGAAACGCTCCTGCCGGACGAGGGCATCACCGTGGCGGCGACCGACTATGTGCGCGCCTATCCGCAGCTCATCGCCCCCTTCGTACGCGGCCGCTTCTTGACGCTCGGCACCGACGGCTTCGGTCGCAGCGATACGCGCGCCGCCTTGCGCAGCTTCTTCGAAGTGGAGCGCCACAGCATCGTGGTCGCGGCACTGAGCGCGCTGGCCGACGAAGGGACGCTTGAACGCAGGATCGTCGCCGAGGCCATCCGGCACTACGGCGTCGCCACCGACACCGCGGCGTCCTGGACGAGCTGACGCCATGACCATGACCGGTAGTGGGTCAGTTTGAATTTATTTCAACCGTCCATCCCGAGTAGCGCCGGCCCGTTCGTCCCGAGTAGCCGCGCAGCGGGCGTATCGAGGGAAGCGCCGCGTATCGAGGGAGCGCCGGTGCCTCGATACGCACTGCCCCCTCGATACGCTGCTGCGCAGCTACTCGGGAGCAGAGGCTACTCGGCACGAACGGAATTCAAACTGACCCACTACCCCATGACCACGACCATTACACTTGACGTGCCGGTCATCGAAATGGCGGTCGCGGCAGGCGGTACACGCCCCCCATCCGAATTCGACCGCAAGCCTCGGAGTGCGAGGGCGCAGGCAAACGACAAGACTGCGTTCCACGGCAATCGAGCCCGAAGGAGCGAACATGAAACCGAACGAAGACAGGCAGCGACTCGCAGCAGTGACGTTGCAAGATCCTCGCTGGCCACGCGTGCAGACACGAGATGCAGCAGCCGACGGCCAGTTCTGGTACTCGGTGAAAACCACCGGCGTCTACTGCCGGCCGTCGTGCGCCGCGCGGCCGGCGCGACCCGAGAACGTGGCCTTCCACGCAACGCAGGAAGACGCGCAACGCGCCGGGTTCCGGCCGTGCAAGCGCTGCAAGCCGGACCAGGGTTCGCTGGCCGAGCAGCATGCCGCCTCGGTGACAACAGCCTGCCGGCTGATCGAACAGGCTGAGCAGGTGCCGACGCTGGACGAACTCGCTGCGGGCGCGGGCCTCAGCGCTTTCCACTTCCACCGCGTGTTCAAGGCCATCACCGGCCTGACGCCGCGACAATATGCGCTCGCCCATCGCGCGCAGCGCGTCCGCACGCAGCTCGATAACAGCCCCACCGTGACCGCTGCGATCTTCGACGCCGGTTACGGCTCCAACAGCCGCTTCTACGAAAAATCCACGGAGATGCTGGGCATGACCCCGACCACCTATCGCGACGGCGGCGCCGACAAGGACATCCGCTTCGCCATCGGCGAGTGCTCGCTGGGCTCCATCCTCGTCGCCAGCAGCGCACTCGGCGTCTGCGCCATCCTGTTCGGCGACGAACCGGACGCACTCGCCCGCGATCTGCAGGACCGTTTCCCCAAGGCGCGGCTGATCGGCGCGGACGACGAGTTCGAACAGCGAGTCGCGCAGGTCGTCGGTCTGGTCGAAGCGCCCGGACTCGGGCTGGACCTGCCGCTGGACGTGCGCGGCACCGCGTTCCAGCAGCGCGTGTGGCAGGCCCTGCGCGAGATTCCGAGCGGCGCCACTGCGAGCTACACGCAGATCGCCGAACGCATCGGCTCCCCGAAGGCGGTGCGCGCGGTGGCGCAGGCCTGCGCTGCGAACAGCATTGCCGTCGCCATTCCCTGTCATCGCGTCGTGCGCAACGACGGCGCGCTGTCCGGCTATCGCTGGGGCGTGGAGCGCAAGCGCGCGCTGCTGGATCGCGAGGCGCGTCCATGATCTCGCGTCTGTCGTCCGTGGACTGGGCGCGGGTAGAGAAAGACCTCGATGCGCACGGCGCCGCGGTGATCGAAAACCTGCTGAGCGCCGATGAGAGCCGCACGCTTGCCGGGCTCTACACCACGGACTCGCTCTTCCGCAGCCGCGTGGTGATGGAGCGGCACGGCTACGGTCGCGGCGAGTACCGCTACTTCAGCTATCCGCTGCCCGCGCTGATCGGCAGCCTGCGCACCGCGCTCTACCCAAAACTGGCGACGGTCGCCAACCGCTGGAATGCCGCGATCGGACTCGACGTCCGGTACCCGGGGGAGCATGCGGACTTTCTTGCACGCTGCCATGCGGCCGGGCAGGTCCGGCCCACGCCGCTGCTGCTCACGTACGGCGTGGACGACTACAACTGCCTGCACCAGGACCTGTACGGCGAGCACGTGTTTCCCTTGCAGGTCGCGATCCTGCTGTCCCAACCGGGAACGGATTTCACCGGCGGCGAGTTCGTGCTCACCGAGCAGCGGCCACGCATGCAATCACGTGCCGAGGTGGTGCCGCTGCGTCAGGGCGACGCGGTGATCTTCGCGGTGCACCAGCGCCCGGTGCAGGGCAGCCGCGGCGCGTACCGCGTGAACCTGCGCCACGGCGTCAGCCGCATCCGCAGCGGGCATCGGCAGACGGCGGGCATCATCTTTCACGACGCACAGTGAAATCCACCTCGATTCTCCGCTCATGGGGACAATCCGCACAGGGGTCGAAAACACCGTCGCGGGGGGGGGGCGCGGCCCACCAAAAACACCCCCGGGTGGTGGCGGGCGGTGGCCCCCCCCGCCGCCGGCGCTAGGAAAACACGCCCGGGCTAAGGGCGGCCCCCCCAGCAAGCCGGCGGGGCCCCCGGCCCCCCCCC
>JBQTIX010000091.1:0-6099 GCA_052387695.1 Panacagrimonas sp.
GGCCGCCCCCCGCCCGCGGGGGGGGGGGGGTTCCGGCGGCGGGGCCGGGGGGGGGGGGGGGCGGGGCCGGGCCGCCGGCCCCCCGCCGCCCGGGGGCGGCGGCCCCCCCCCGCGACCGTGTTATCGAACCTGTGCAGACCTTCCTTAAATACCCCGGCCACTGCCCCCCATTCCCGAGGCAGGGAGACTGTCGCTCCAACCGGCGCGCAGGCAGCGCCCGGGCCATGCGCCCGGGAGAAGTGGAATCCCATGAACACGGCGCCGACAACCAGTACCGATACCAGGACCACGACCAGCCCGCGACGCGCACGCCACACGTCCAGTACGCGGCGCACTTTTTCCGCGTCTTCAGCATTCTGGCGCTGCATTTCGCGTTCCTCACGCCGGGCCGCCAGGCTGCGCAGGCGCGTGGTCAGTTGGCCCGCGTCGCTGAGTCTGCGGCGAAGATTTCCCGCCGCGGCCAGAGCGATATCTTCACGCAACATCGGGTCCTTCACGTCAGATTCCCAACCCGGCGCCAGCGGCCGGCGCAGGTCGCCGATCGTCATCTGGTACAGGATGACCCCGAGCGAGTAGATGTCGGAACTGGCCGTCGGCGGCTGGCCCGCCATGACCTCCGGGGCGAGGTACATCGGCGTGCTGTCGGACTCGACCAGCGTGCGGGTGAACCCGCGACGGGTGAGTCCGAGCAAGGTCAACAGGTCGGGATCGAGCATGCGACCGGCGCCGAAGTCGCAGAGCCGTGCGTGCAGCGCCCCGTTCGCATCCGTCTCGATCAATACGTTGGACGGCTTCAGATCCTTATGCAGAACGCCGGCCGAATGCGCCATCGCCACCGCTTCCGCACACTGCGCCACCAGTTCCAGGCGCTTGTCCAGCGACACCTGCGCTGCGCCGCCGCAACGCTGCAGCCAGTCCGCCAGATTGCCGTCGGGGAAATACGGCATCTCCAGAAAAAACGGCTCCGTCTCCAGGTTATGCGACAACAGCCCGACGAAGTGATCGGTCTTCCCGAGCGTTTCCAGCAAGACCCGCTGCAGCGTGATTTCGCGCTTGATGGTGGTGAGATCGTCTGGTCGGCGGCAGAACTTGAAAACGCGTTCTTCGCGGGAATCGGAGTGGGTGGCGAGCCAGACCTCGCCATGACCGCCGGCTCCCAGCGGTTTGACCAGCAGCCAGCCGGGGCGCATCGGCACCGACTGGCCGGCGTGCAGGCCCAGATCCGTCGTGACCAGCGCAAGCGCCGCGTTCACCGGCTCGCATTGCACGTCCCCCACCAGCCGATAGCCGAATCGGGGCACGGTGCGAACGATAGACTGATCAGTATCCCCCAGTGCCGTGCGCAGCTTGGCGACGCAATTGGTCACCACGGCTTCGGACACCACCCGAGCCGGCCAGACTTCCGTGAGAATCTCCTCGCGGGTCACCACCTCGCCGATACGTCGCAACAGGAATCGGAACAGGTCCAGCGGCTTGGGTTCGATGAAGGCCATCGCTCCCTGCACCCGCAGTTCCAGCGTGCGCTCGTCGAGCTCGATGCCGGCCAGCTTCCAGCGCACCCGCCCGGCGGCCGCGGCCGCCTCGCACGGGTCGCGTTGATCGTGCGCTTCCGTATGCACTTCGCCACCTCCCGGACCACTGCCCTGCGCTCCATCGGCTCTGATGGATGCGGAGTTCCTGCCACATCTTAAGTGCGAGTGTGCTTGTGGCGAACACCCGCCGCTGCGGCAGTTTTAGCAGGTCGGCAACCTCTTGCCGACATCGGGACCCAAAACCGAAGCTAAATCCGCGCCTCGATCCCGAATTTTGCGAAGCCCTTCTTCTCGAAGTTGTCGCGGAACATGTCGCGCAGCCGGGTCGCGGTGGCGTCGTAGGCGGCCTTGTCGTCCCAGGTTTCCCGCGGGTTGAGGACCTTGGTGTCGGCCAGGCCGGGGCACGACTTCGGAATGGTGAGATTCAGGATCGGCAACGTCTCGGTCTCTATGCCATCGAGTTTGCCGTCGAGCGCCGCATTGAGCAGGGCACGCGTGAGCTTGATCGACATACGCTTGCCAACGCCATAGGCGCCGCCGCTCCAACCGGTGTTGAGGAGAATGCAGCGCGCCTTGTGCTTCTTCATTTTCTCGGCCAGCAGTTTGGCGTAGACGTTGGGCTTCTGCGCCATGAACGGCCCGCCGAAGCAGGCGCTGAACGTCGGCTGCGGCTCGGTCACGCCCACCTCGGTGCCCGCGACTCTGGCGGTGAAGCCGGAGACGAAGTGATACATCACGTCCTCGGGCGAGAGGATCGAGATGGGCGGCAGCACGCCGAAAGCATCGGCAGTCAGCAGCACGATGGTCTGCGGATGCGGGCCCTGGGCATTGGGCATGACGTTGGGGACCACGTCCAGCGGATAGCTGAAGCGGGTGTTCTCGGCGATCGAGCCGTCGTTGAGATCGAGCTCGTCCGGATGGCATTCCGGCATGGTCTTGCCGGGCAGCGGCGGCACGTTCTCGATGATGGTGCCGGCCTTGGACAGCGCGGCCGCGATGACCGGCTCGGCCTCCTTGTCGAGATTGATCAGCTTGGCGTAGCAGCCGTCTTCCAGATTGCACAGGCCGTTGTCCGACCAGTTGGTCTCGTCGTCGCCGATCAGGCGGCGCGAAGCGTCGGCCGAGAGCGTGGTCTTGCCGGTGCCCGAGAGTCCGAACAGGATGGCCGCGTCATTGTTCCTGCCGACATTGGCCGAGCAGTGCATCGACAAACGTCCCTGCTTGGGCAGCAGGTAGTTGCCGACCGTGAAGATGGTTTTCTTGTTGACGCCACAATAATCGGCCCGACCGGCGACGATGCAGATGCGGTTGCGTGCGTCGATGATCACCGCGGCCTCGGCGCGGCAGCCGTCGCGTTCCGGCACGCAGACAAAGCTAGGCACGTTGAGCATCGTCCAGCGGCGGGCGTCCACGTCCTGAACGCCTTGCAGATTCTTCGGAAACATGTTCTTGCAGAACATGGCGTGCGTCGCGTACTCGCCGACGAAGCGGTACGGCACTGCGAAATCGGGGTCAGACCCCATGAACACGTCGACGACGTAGAGCGTGCCGCGCTTGTCGTTGAGATGCTGGATGACGCGCTTGAGCAGGCCCTGGTACTGCTCCGGGTCGTAGGGACTGAGATCGGGCTTGAACCAGATCTCGTCGGCGACCTCGGGCCACTTCACCGCGTAGGTGTCCTTGGTGCGGCGACCGGTGCAGTCCGGATCGGTGTAGTACACCAGCGGACCTTTGACGCCCAGCTTGGTGGGATAGGCCTTCTGCTCGTTGCCGGGCCCGTCCCGGCGCACCCGGCCACGGTCGTTGGCGATGGCCTCGTCGAAGAGCTCTTCCTTGCTCAGATTGTGCTTATAGCTGACGGTCTTGAGTCCGAAGAGCGTTTCGAGATCGGCCTGGAATGTCATGTATCTCAATCCTGTTGGTGGGCTCAGAGCCCAAGGGGATGCGAAGAATAGGGGGCTGCCAGCCAACCCGGCAAGTTGCCGCTATCCAGCGGGACCGGACCCGGGCGAGGCCCTGTGGACCACCCGTCCGCGATGCAGTGTGAGCGTCACACGGCCCGGCAGGTCGCGCCCGATAAAGGGAGTGTTGCGCCCGGCGCTGGAAAAATTTTCCCGGCTGAGAATCTGGCGCAGGTGAGCGTTGAACAGCACCAGGTTGGCCGGCTCGCCCACCGCAAGGCGGCCCGCCTGCACCCCCAACACCCGCGCCGGGCCGGCACTGAGCCGAGCGGCCATCGCCAGCGGTTCGAGCGTCCGCTCATGGACCAACTGCAGGCTCAGCGGCAGAAGGGTTTCCAGGCCGGAGATACCGGGTTCGGTCAGCGGGAAGGGATTGATCTTGGCATCGGCCTCGTGCGGCTGGTGATCCGAGCAGATGGCCGCGATCACGCCGCGCGCCACCGCGGCGCGCAGGCCTTCACGGTCCGCGCGCGAGCGCAGTGGCGGCAACACGTGGGCCATTGCGTTGAAGCCTTCGACGTCTTCCGCCGTCAGGAACAACTGGTGCGCGGCCACGTCGGCGGAAACCCGCAGGCCGCGCTTCTGCGCGGCGTCCACCATTTCCGCGCCGCGGGCGGTGGACAGGCGACCGAAGTGCACCGCCGCGCCGGTGTCCTCGACCAGTGAAATCCAGAACCGGATCGCCGAGACCTCGGCGGCGACCGGAATCGCCGGCAGACCGAGCCGCGTCGCAACCGGTCCCTCGTGCGCACAGCCGCGGTTGGCCAGCGCCGGATTCTGGGCGAACACGTGCACGGTCAGCCCCAGACCCTGCGCATACTCCAGCGCCCGCCGCCCGACCAGTGAATCCCGGAGGCCGAAGCCGGCGTTGCCCACACCGACACAGCCCGCCTGCCGGAGTGCGCTCATCTCAGCCAGCGATTCGCCAGCGAGGTCTTGCGTGAGCGCGCCGATCAGATAAACGTCCAGCCCCCCTACCCGCCCGGCAATGCCGCGAATCCGGTCCACCACCGCCGGGCTGGCAATCGGCGGCTGCGTGTCGGGCGGAATCGTCACCGCCGTGATTCCGGCGCTCTGTGCTGCGCGCGTCTCGCTGGCGAACGTCGCCTTGTGCGATTCGCCGGGCTCGCGGAAGCGCGCGGCGAGATCGACGATTCCGGGCATCAGCCACAGGCCGTGCGCGTCGTGAATCTCATCGAACGCCCCGCCGGGTCGCTCAGCGCCGATGGACGCGATCAAGCCTTCCCGAACGGCGACGAAACCCTCGCCGTCGAAGCCGCTGGCCGGGTCGAGGACGCGGGCGCCGGCAAAGAGAAGGGAGGCGTGAGAGCTGAGGGCTGAGGCCTGATCGCTCATCGGCGCGGCCTCGCCGGACCTGGATATTTCGCCTCTGGCCTCACGCCTCCCTCCGCACACTGTTCCCCAGAATCATGTCCATCACCGCCATCCGCACGGCAATCCCGTGCGTCACCTGGGCGAGGATCAGCGAGCGTTCGCCGTAAGCAATTTCGCCCTCGATCTCGACGCCGCGATTGATCGGCCCTGGGTGCATGACCACCGCATCCGGCTTGAGCCGCGCCAGCCGCGCCTGGGTCAGGCCAAAGTCGCGATGGAATTCACCCAGCGAGGGCAGGAAAGCACCGAGCATCCGCTCTTTCTGCAGGCGCAGCAGGATCACCACATCCACGCCTTCGAGTCCCTGTTCCAGCGAGTGAAACACCCGCACGCCCATCTGCTCGATGCCAACCGGGATCAGGGTGGGCGGCGCGATCACCCGGATATCCGTGCAACCGAGGATGCGCAGGCCGTGGATGTCGGACCGCGCCACGCGCGAATGCAGCACGTCGCCGACGATGGCCACGCGCAGATGCTCGGGCGAGCCCTTCACCGCACGGATCGTGTAGAGATCGAGCAGGCCTTGGGTCGGATGGGCGTGACGCCCGTCGCCGGCATTGAGGATGGCCACGCCCGGCGCCGCATGCTCGGCAAAAAAATGCGCCGCGCCGCTGGATTCGTGGCGGATCACGAACATGTCCGCCTGCATCGCTTCCATGGTCTTGAGCGTGTCCAGCAGGGTCTCTCCCTTGGATGTGCTGGAAGCTGCAACCTGGAGGTTGAGCACATCGGCGGACAGACGCTTGGCCGCCAGCTCAAACGTGGTGCGGGTGCGGGTGGAGGCCTCGAAGAACAGGTTCACCACCGTGCGCCCGCGCAGATTGGGCAATTTCTTGTCGGCGCCCGAAGTGGCTTCGGCCAACGCCGCCGCACGGTCGAGGATTTCGCTGATCAGCTCCCGGGACAGACCATCGATCGTCAACAGATGGCGCAGCCGGCCATGCTGGTCGAGTTGGAGGGAGGGGCTCATGTCGGGCGCGGATTGTCGCCGGTCGCGAGGCTTGCCGCCACTGCGGGGGAATCGGGTAGTGCATCAGTTTGAATTCCGGAACCCCGTTCGGCCCGAGTAGCGCCGGCCCGTTCGTCCCGAGTAGCCGCGCAGCGGGCGTACCGAGGGAAGCGTCGCGTATCGAGGGCACGCCCGGCACCTCGATACGCGGCATTGCTGCGCAATGGCGCTACTCGGTGCGAACGGATTTCAAACTGATGCA
>JBQTIX010000092.1:0-67316 GCA_052387695.1 Panacagrimonas sp.
AAACCCGTACCCCGCCCCCCTTGGCCGTGGTTGGGTGTTGGCGCTTCGATTACCCCCCCTCCCGGCGGGCGCCGGGTTGGGGGTATAAGCTACGCGCATCCACCGGGGACGGCATGGCAGGAGAGTGCATCCGTTTGTTCCGCGATAACGGCGCGCGACTGCGCGCTGCAAGCTCCTACGGAACCCGGCACCTGTAAGAGCGGGCCATGTCCGCGACAGGCGCCTTGAACGCCCGACACATTCTTGCGCTGAACAGCGGCTCATCCTCGCTCAAAATCGGCTTGTTTCGCGTGGACGCTTCAGGGAGCAAAACGCTGCTATCGGAAACGTTCGACTCCGCAGACGCGTCCGCTCGGATTGCGGAACGACTTTCCGACGCGAAGCTGCCCATGCCCGACGGCATCGGTCATCGCATCGTGCACGGCGGACCGTCGCTGCGGCAGCACTGCCTCATCGACGATGCGGTCATCCAGCAACTCGAAGCGGCCACGGCCTTCGCACCGCTGCATGTACCCGCGGCGCTGTCGCTCATGCGATTCGCGCAGACACAGTTTCCTGGCGTGCCGCAGGTGGCGTGCTTCGACACCCAGTTTCACGCCGCGCTGCCGGACGTTGCGCGCGTGCTTCCAATCTCGCGAGAGCTGCAAGCCCAAGGCATCCAGCGCTACGGATTCCACGGGCTGTCCTGCGAATCGATCGTGCGGCAGCTCGGCCCAAATCTGCCGCGGCGCCTGGTTGTCGCGCATCTCGGCAACGGCGCCAGCATCACCGCGATCAGGGATGGACGCTCCATCGACACCACCATGGGCATGACGCCGAGCGGCGGTGTGATGATGGGCACGCGCAGCGGTGACCTCGATCCGGGCGTGCTGATTCACCTGATGCGCGAAAAGAAGTTCGACCTGGCCATGCTCGAAGAGCTGATCGATCACCGCTCCGGCCTGCTCGGCGTCTCGGGCCTCGCCAGCGATATGCGCCGACTGCACGAGGCGGCCAAGTCGAACGCCGATGCGCGGCTGGCCATCGAGATGTTCTGCACGTCCGTGCGCAAGCAGATCGCCGCGATGATCACGGTGCTCAGTGGCGTCGACCTGCTGGTCTTCACCGGCGGTATCAGCGAGAACGATGCGAAGGTTCGTGCTGCGATTTGCGAGGGCCTGTCCTGGATCGGGCACCTCGCCGTGCAGGTGCTGCCCTCGCAGGAAGACGAGCAGATAGCGCGCCATGCCTGGGCGCTGGTCTCGCAGGAAGCTTCCTGATGACGGCCGTCACGGCGGATGACCCGTCCCTCAAGGATGCAGACGAAGTTGCCAGGATTTTCGCAGCGGACCTCGCAGGCGGTCTGAGCACGCAAGAGGCGGCGCGACGACTCGCGGAAAACGGCGCCAATGAGCTGCGTGCGGCGCCGCGCACACCGACCTGGCGTCGCGTGCTGTCGCACTTCGAGGACCCCCTCGTTTATCTGTTGCTGGCCGCCGTCGTCATCGCGCTCGTCGCGTGGGCTATCGAGGGCGGTGAGGGTTGGCCGGTGGACGCGATCGTGATCGCGGTTGTGGTGCTGCTCAACGCGGTCCTCGGCTACGTGCAGGAAGCCAAGGCCGAGAACGCGGTGGCCGTGCTGGCGCGCATGACGGCAGTCACCTCCGCTGTGCTGCGCGACGGACAGGTGTTGCGCGTGCCCAGCAGTGAACTGGTTCGTGGAGACGTACTCGTGCTCGGCGAAGGCGACGCCGTGGGTGCGGACGCGCGCCTGGTTCAGGCCAGCGCGCTGCGCGTGCACGAAGCCTCGTTGACCGGCGAGAGCGAAGCCGTGCTCAAGGATGCTGCGACGCTGCCCACGCCCGCAGCGCTCGGCGACCGGCTGAACATGGTTTTCAAGGGCACGGCGGTTGCGCAGGGCACGGGTCGCTGCGTCGTCACGGCGACCGGGATGGACACCGAGATGGGCGATATCGCCGCCATGCTCGAAGCCACTGTGGCAGAGCCGACGCCGCTGGAGAAGGAAGTCGGGCGCATCGGTCGCATGCTCGGCGCCGCGGTCGTCGTCATTGCGCTCGCGGTGGTGACGACCATCCTGCTGATCTCGGATATCCGCGGCGCGGCCGATGTCATCGACGTGCTGCTGCTCGGCGTCTCGCTGGCGGTGGCGGCGGTGCCCGAGGGGCTGCCGGCGATTCTGTCGGTGGTGCTGGCTCTCGGCGTGCAGCGCATGGCCAGGCACCACGCGATCGTCAAGAAACTCTCCTCGGTGGAAACGCTGGGCTCGGCCTCCGTCATCGCCTCCGACAAGACCGGGACGCTGACCCGCGCGGAAATGACCATCGAGCGCGTGATGACGGCTTCGGGCCGCACCGATGTGACCGGGGTGGGCTACGCGCCCGAAGGCGAGGTCCGGCACGAGGGCGCCGCGCTCGCAGCCGGGCCGCTGCACGACGAGCAGATCGTGATGCTCAGCGGCGGCAGCTTGGCCGGCGACGCCGATCTGCGCCAGACCGCGGGCGGCGAGTGGGAGATTCACGGCGACCCGACCGAAGCGGCGTTCCTGGTGGCCGAACGCAAGCTCGGAGTCAGCGAGCGGCGCTTGCGGCGTTTCCAGCGCGTCGGCGAAATCCCGTTCACCTCCGAGCGCAAGATGATGTCGGTGATCGCGCTCGATCATGAGCACGACGACGCGCTCGTGCTGATCGTCAAGGGCGCGCCCGACGTGCTGCTGCATCGCTGCACCCGCGCGCGGCTGGGCATGGAAATCGTCGCGCTCGATGAGGTTCTGCGCGCGCGGCTGCTGGCGGACGTGGATACCCTTTCCGACGCCGCGCTGCGCACCCTGGCCGTTGCCTATCGTCCGCTCGAACCGGGCGAAGACAGCCAGCCAAGCGAATCGCTCGAACGTGAACTGATCTTCGTCGGCACCGTCGGCATGATCGACCCGCCGCGTGCGGAGGCCGCGCTGGCTATCGTCGAGGCCCGCCGCGCCGGCATCCGCGTGATCATGATCACCGGCGATCATCCGCGCACCGCTGCGCGCATCGCCGCGGATCTCGGAATTGTCGAAGCCGGCGCGGTCGCGCTGACGGGCATCGAACTCGATGCGCTCGACGACGCAGCGTTCCGGCAGGCAGTGCGCAAGACCTCGGTCTACGCGCGGGTGGCGCCCGCGCACAAGCTGCGCATCGTCGACGCGCTGCAAGCCGATGGCAATGTGGTGGCGATGACCGGCGACGGCGTCAACGATGCGCCTGCGCTGAAGTCGGCCGACATCGGCATCGCGATGGGCTTGACCGGCACCGAGGTGACGAAGGAGGCGGCCAAGATGATTCTGGCCGACGACAACTTCGCCACCATCGTCGAGGCCGTGCGCGAGGGCCGCGCCATCTTCGACAATATCCGCAAGTTCCTGCGCTACCTGCTGTGCTCGAACATGGGCGAGGTGCTGACCGTGTTCCTCGGCGTGATCGGCGCCAGTGTGATCGGGCTCGGCGGCTCGGGTAAGGCCGTGGTGCTGCCCCTGCTCGCCACGCAGCTTCTGTGGATCAACCTGGTCACCGACTCCGCGCCTGCGCTCGCGATCTGCCTCGACCCGCCCACCGAGGATCTCATGGCGCGCAAGCCGCGGCGCCTGAGTGATCGGGTGATCGACTCTCGCATGTGGGCGGACGTGATCGAGGTCGGCGTGGTGATCGCCGGGGTGACCTTGCTGACGATGGACATCGTGCTGCCTGGCGGACTGATTGCTGCGGGACTGATCGAAGGCCATCAGGATTTCGCCACCGCCCGCACCGCCGGCTTCACGACCCTGGTGTTCGCCAGCCTGTTCACCTGTTTCAATGCGCGCTCCGACACCGCGAGCGCGTTCACGCACCTGTTCGTCAACCCCTGGCTGTGGGGCGCGATCGCGCTGTCGGTGCTCCTGCAAGTCATGGTGGTGAATCTCGCCTTCCTCAATCTCGCCTTCCACACCGTGCCGATGACGCTCGATCAGTGGCTGTTGTGCGCGGCAATGGCGAGCGGAGTGCTCTGGTTCGGCGAGTTGCGCAAGCTCGGGAGTCGCGCGTGGGCGCGAGGGAGATGAAGCATCCGCAGCCGCTTGATCGCCGTGTGCAGCCCCGGTCATGGCCAGGGAACAGGCGCTGCGCCTGAACGCACTCGCGGGATCGCCTTGGCCTACGTGCGCTGCCAGACCGACGCCGCCGTCCAATGCGTGGATAACTCATGGATTGACGACGGCGACCGCCGGAGGCCGCGTGGCAAAGCCCAGGCAACACCGGATACTGATTGCAACCGATGGCTCGCGCGCTGCCCAGGCGGCGCTTGCGACGGCGGCCAGATTCCCGTGGCCGGAGCTTTCGAGCGTGCGTGCCGTCATTGCGCGCACGAGCTGGCTGCCGGTCGATGCGGACTGGCTGACCGACCATGCGGATGCGCGCGCCGCGCTGGAGAAGAATTTCGAGCCGGTCGCGGCCGCGGCGCGCAGCGTGCTGGCGCGACGGTGGCCGGACCCGAAGGTGGTCATCGTCGACGAGATGCCCCAGGCCGCGATTCTCGCCGAGGCCACGCGCTTCAGGGCGAGCCTGATTGTCCTCGGCTGGCGCGGTCACGGCAGGTTTCGTCGGCTGTTGGCGGGCAGCGTTTCGCGCAGTATTGCCGCGCACGCGCCCTGTCCGGTGCTGGTGGTGCGCGACGCGCCGAAGACGGTGCGCCGCTTCGTGCTCGGATTCGATGGCTACGCCAATGCCGGACGTGCGCTCGATTTTCTCGGCTCGCTGCATCCCGTACGTGGCAGCAGCGTGGTGCTGGTCAACGTGGTCGAACCCGTGCACGTTCCGACTTCGCTGGCACGTTTTCCCTCGTCGATCAGGGCGCCCATTCGTCGCGAAGTGACTGCCATCAAGCTGCAAAGGCGCGAGCAGGGACAAGCAAGGCTCGACACGGCGGCGGCCCGGCTGGAGCGCTCGGGCTGGGCGGTGAGGACCGAGGTAAGAGTCGGCGATCCGCTCGCATGCCTGCTGGAAGCCGTCGAAGAACATCGCGCCGACGTTCTGATTCTCGGTGCACGCGCAACCGACGGACTGGAGCCCGCGCTGCTGGGCAGCGTCGCCAACGGTGCACTGGACCGCTCGCCGGTTGCCGTGCTGCTGGTGCGCTAGCAAACCGCGAGGACTCACCTTGGGGAGGTCTGCACAGGTTCGATCCGGCTCGTAGGTCGGTTGTAGGTCGGTTCAAGCCGAAGGTGGAACCGACGCTGCGCGCCCTTGACGAAGCCCGGCGCCTGTCGGCTCCGGCCACGAAAAGCCGTGGTCTTGAGCCGACCTACACCGGACCTACCCTTGAATTCAAACCTGTGCAGAGCGTCTCTTGGCAGACAACGACCCGATTTTCGATACGGCGATTGCCCGGCTGACGATCTGAGGGGGTGAGTGAATGCCTCCACGTCTGTTTAAAAGCACCTGTGGCACGGCGTCAGCCGCTGTACTGCGCCTCTTGCAGGTCGATTTCCCGCACGATCTTGCGCAAGCTTAATTCTGCAATTCCGTGCTGGCGTCCAATTCGCAGAATCTCGTCGCGCTCCGCGCGCAAGCCCACCAGCCGCAACTGCCGCTCGATGGCGTCGGCGCCATGTCGCTTCGTGGTGTTGCCGTCATCCCTCGCATGCCGGTCGATGCGGCGCCGATACCGCGCCACGAGATGCGTTGCTGCGTCGGCATGCAGGCCAGCGTCCCCAGGTCCGTCTGCCGGCGCACTCCGGACGGCCTCGATGGCGCGGATCGCCGCTTCGGCCGCAGCCGCCCGGGCACGGGTCTCCATGCTTCGATCCGCCGGGTCTGCTGGCAGCTCCAGGCCGCGCAGTGCGCGCGGCAGGGCGACCGTCGCCAGAACCAGCGACAGGACGATGACACCGGCGGCCAGGAAGATCGCCAGATCGCGTGCCGGGAAGGGTGTTCCGTCGCTCATCGTCGAGGGCAGGGTCAACACGCCGGCCAGGGTGATGGCGCCACGCACGCCGGCCAGCGACATGGCCATGACCAGACGCCAGTGTGACGGCGTGGGGACGCCGAGCGAGCGCGTGCCGAAGAACGCCAGCTTCAGCGATACCCACACCCATGCGAATCGCAGAATGGCCAGACCCAGGACGATGAGCACGACATACAAGCCGAGCCACCAGGGATTGCGCCGCCCGGTGAGAAGAACGGTTTGTTCGGATGCCGAAAGGATGGCCGGAATCTGCTCCCCCAGCAGCACGAAGATGCTGCCGTTGGCCGCCAATTGCACGGTCTCCCATACGGCCGTCCTGCGGATGCGTGTGACCGGGTGCCAGTGCGCGTGCGGCGTGAAGCCCATGGTGATGCCGGCCGCGACCGCGGCCAGAATTCCCGAGCAGTGCAGGCGCTCGGCCAGCAGGTACACGCCGAACGGGATGAGCAGTGTGATGAGGATCTGCGCGCCGCCATCGTCCCCCAGCAACACCGTCGATTCGGACTTGGCGTGGGTCACCAGCCAGGTCACCCCGAAGCCGATGGCGAGGCCACCCGCGGCCACCCACAGAAACGTCACGAGCGCACTCGACAGCACGAACGAACCAGTCAGCGCTGCCGCGACCGCAAAGCGCATGCACACCAGACCGGAGGCGTCGTTGAACAGCGATTCGCCCTGGAGAATGCGCATCATCCGTGTCGGGATCGGCACTCTCGCGGCGATGGCCGATACTGCGATCGGGTCCGTCGGCGAGACCGCGGCGGCCAGCGCAAATGCGACCGCGAGCGGCATCGCCGGAATCAGCCAGTGGATCAGCAGGCCCGCGCCGAACACGGTGAAGACCACCAGGCCCAGCGCCAGGGTGAGAATGGTCGGGCCTTCGCGAACCAGATCGTCTTTGGGAATGCGCCAGCCGTCCAGGAACAACAGGGGTGGCAGCAGCAACAGGAAAAAAACTTCGGGGTCGAGTTCTGCCGACGCGAGGTCCGAGTAAAAGATCCCGGCACCGAGCGCGATCTGGATCAGCGGCACCGGCAGGCGCGTGAGGCCGGCGATGAAGCGGCTCGCGACCACCGCCAGCAGCATGATGAGGACGAGGAGGGTGGCTTCCATATCCCGTCAGACCTCGATGACCTCAGCAGTCCTGGGCCGCGCTTCAACCCAGCCGGCGCTTCCGATCGGCGCCGGCGGCGCCGTCCGGCCCAATCCGGGTGTTGCGTAGTCGTCTCTGACGTTCATCGATGCTCCCCAGCGTCCTCCACGAACACCATGACCTTTGCAGCGCCTCCGCAGCCTCGTCGGCCGGGGCTCGTGGGGCGTCGTCGAGGACGCTCAGCGTGTCCGCACCGCGCCGTTTCATCTGTGCGGCACCGCGCAGAAAGCGAGTTTTTCCATCGCGACGTGTTGGCCCGGTGCTGAGCCGCAGCGGCCCGCGCAGCGTGCCGCGCGGCCGGACTTCGCCTTTCCCCCAGGATGCCGGCCACGCCGCGAGCCCGGCCGATCGGGCAAACGGTTTGCGTTCGCAAGGTGCAGCAACAGGATCGCGACGGACACCCTGAATTCGAACGGCAAGACGGGCCCGGTTCCGGTAGCGACCCTGCCTGCTTGCCAGACCCCATCGGGCGCCGGCTCCAAAGGCGTCCACCGGCCGGTTCGGAGTGTCGATTCGGGCAGTAATTGCACCTGTTAGACAAACGCGCAAAGGTCGGATAACGTCGGCCCCGCAGTCGTTTCAAGCAGGGTTTGCTCCGCGATCTTCTGTGCCCTGACAGTGATCCGTTTCACTGTCCGGGGACGCTCCAGTTCCCCGGCAACGTTTCTTGAACGCTTGCACCATGTGGGCGGGGAGTCCACACATCATCAACTGTTCAGAGGAACGTTTCATGTCGAATGTATCGACCGGTGTAGTGAAGTGGTTCAATGACGCCAAGGGCTTTGGTTTCATCACCCCGGAAGGTGGTGGCGAAGACCTCTTTGCTCATTTCAAGGAAATCCAGGGCTCCGGATTCAAGACCCTGAAAGAAGGACAGCGCGTGCAGTACATCGCCCAGCGCGGTCAGAAAGGGATGCAGGCCACTCAGATTAAGGCGGTTTGATCCGTCGGCCGGTCCTTTCTCGTCCAACTATTTTCGATATTGCAGTAATCGAGAGCCGCGGCGATTTCGCCGCGGCTTTCTTTTTGACCTCTTCGAGCCCGCGACTTCCATGAGCTCTCTCCCGCTTCCCCTGGTCGCCGCCCCGCTCAATGTGCCGGCGACGATCCTGTTCTCTGTCACGACGGTGCTGTTGCTGACCGCGTTCCCGGTCTATGCCTGGTTCCACGAGTTCTCGGCGGCGGCCTGGACCTGGTTCGGCGTCTTCCTGTTTGCCAGCGGGCTGTCCATCACCGCCGGCTACCACCGCCTGTGGGCGCACCGGACGTACGAGGCGAGTCTGCCCCTGAGAATTTTCTACATGCTGTTCGGCGCTCAGGCGTTCCAGAACAGCATCCTGATCTGGGCCTCGATGCACCGGGTGCATCACCGGGAAGTGGACGACGTGGACCGCGATCCCTATTCGATCAAGCGCGGATTCTGGTTCGCGCACATGGGCTGGATGCTGCGCGACTATCCCAGCCAGGTGCTGGATCTCTCCAATGCCCGCGATCTGGAGCGCGATCCGGTGGTGATGTTCCAGCACCGGCACTACCTGGGCATCGCGCTGTTCATGAACATCGGCCTGCCTGCCCTGGTCGGCATGCTGAGCGGGGATGTCTGGGGCGTGTTGCTGGTGGCCGGTCTGCTGCGCCTGGTGCTGAATCATCACCTCACCTTCTTCATCAACTCGCTCGCCCACCTATGGGGCCGGCGGCCGTACACCGAGGACAATTCGGCGCGCGACAACGACTTCATCGCGCTGCTGACGTACGGCGAGGGGTATCACAACTTCCATCACCTGTTTCAGTGGGACTATCGCAATGGCGTGCGCTGGTGGCAGTTCGACCTGACCAAGTGGTGGATCGCGGCCTGGTCCTGGTTCGGCCAGGCGCGCAATCTCAAGCGGGTGCCCGAGTTCCGCATCCGCCGCGCGATGGTTGAGCGCCAGTTCGCGCGCGCCAGCGCCAGGCTCTCCACCGCGCCCGCGACCACGCGCATGGAGACCCTGCGGAAACTCCTGGAAGAGGAAATGGAAGCCTTCAAGGCGACCGTCAACGAATGGTCGCGTCTGCAGACCGAGAAGATCGAGGCGGCGAAGAAGCAGGTCGTCGATCGCTGGGAGCACAGTGAGGCGCGACGGCAGTTGCTGGCGCTGGAAGACTCACTGCGCATGCAGTACGAGCGGCTTCGTCTGCTGCACTTGCAGACGGCGTGATCAGAAAAAACCCTTCGCAGGTTCGATCCGGGTTGTAGGTCGGTTGCAGGTCGGTTCAAGCCGAAGGCGGAACCGACACTGCGCACCCTGTGGCGAAGAGCGCACGTCGGATCCGTCCGCGAAAAGCGCGCGGGCCTGATCCGACGTGCGACCTTCGGAATTTTCTCCGCGGCGTCAAGGCTTATTGCGCAACAACACGTAGATCGCGCCGGTCCCGCCGTCCTGTGGCCGCGCGGAGCAGAAGGCCATCACGTCGCGGAATTTGCGCAACCAGCCGTCGAGACTCTGCTTGATGACCGGTCCAGAGTTGGGCGAACCATTGCCCTTGCCATGGATGATGCGCACGCAGCGACGGTCCAGATTGCGACAGTCGGTGAGAAATCCGGCGACCTCGGCGCGCGCCGCATTGCGGTTGAGTCCGTGCAGATCAAGCTCGGCTTCAAGCCGGAAGCTGCCGCGTCGCAACTGGCGCAGCACGCGCTCCTGTACGCCCGGTGCCCGATAGGTCAAGGTGTCGCCCGATTCGAAACTGTCGGGATCGGGGCCGTCCATCAACTCGGCCAGGACCGCAGCCTCGTCGGCGAGACTGTGGCGTGGACTCGGCGAGGGCGGCGGCGAAGTCCGCGTCACCCGGTCGCTGGCCGCATGCCGACGCACGCCCGCCATTGCAGAGCGAAAATCCTGTCCGGATCGATCGGAGTCGTCAGCGTTCATCGGTCCTGATTCACCCATCCATTGAGCCCCTTGCACGAAATGATAAGACGGGGCGGATAAACTAGCGTCGCCTGTCCTGACGCAAATCCATGCGAATCCTCCTTTCCAACGACGACGGCTGTACCGCGCCGGGGCTGATCTGCCTGCGCGAGCACCTGCGTGCGTGCCATGAAGTGACCGTGGTGGCGCCGGACCGTAACCGCAGCGGCGCGAGCAATTCGCTGACCCTGTCCAATCCCCTGCGCGTGCAGGAGCATGGGGACGGCAGCTTGTGCGTCGATGGAACACCGACCGACTGCGTGCACCTGGCGCTGACCGGCATGCTTGAACAGCCATTCGACATGGTCGTGTCCGGCATCAACGCCGGCGCCAATCTCGGCGACGACACGCTGTATTCCGGGACGGTGGCGGCCGCGATGGAAGGCCGTTTCCTGGGCTACTCTGCGGTTGCGGTCTCCTGCTGCGCGATTGCGCCCGAGCATTACGACACCGCCGCGAAGGTGACGATGCGAATCATCGAGCAGCTGAAAACCGACCCCTTGCCCGGCGACAACATCCTCAATGTCAACGTGCCGGACGTTCCCTACGAGTTGCTCGAAGGTTTCGAGGTCACGCGGCTCGGCAACCGGCATCGCGCGGAAAGCGTGATCCGGTCGAGCGATCCACGCGGCCGGCCGATCTGGTGGATCGGTGCTTCTGGCGGCGGCGCAGACGCCGGTCCCGGCACCGACTTTCACGCCATCGCGAACCGTCGCGTCTCGATCACCCCCCTGCTGGTAGACCTCACCCGCTACGCCGCGATGGAAAGGCTCGCGACCTGGTCCCAGAAACTCTAGCCCGCATTTCTCACAGGTCGCCGGAGAATCCCTTGCTATTGCTCATCCTCACAGCGTTCTTCGAGTTCGCTTCACAAACACGCTGTCGGAGGATTCTCCGGCCCCCTCTGAGAAATCCGGGCTAGCGATGCGCGACGCTCTCCGGCAGCACCAACACGGCCGTGGCAATGGCATGGTCGCCGCGGGCGTGCGCGCCGGCCTGATGCAGGAGCTGCGCGGCATGGGCATCAGCGATGAGCGCGTGCTCGAGGTCATGGGTCGCATCCCACGCCATGAATTTGTCGAAGAAGCCTTGCAGAGCGAGGCGTACAAAAACCGCGCCCTGCCGATCGGCCACTCGCAGACCATCTCCCAGCCCTACATCGTGGCCCTGATGACCCAGACCGTGCTTGCCGGTCCGGCGCTTCCGCGGCGCGTGCTCGAAGTCGGCACCGGCAGCGGCTACCAGACCGCGGTGCTCGCGGCGCTGGTCGAGCGGGTTCTCACGGTGGAGAGGGTGCGGCCGCTGACCGAGTCCGCACGCAAGCGTCTCATGGATCTGGGCATCAGCAATGTCCATTTCGGTTATGCCGACGGCACCCTGGGCTGGCCGCCGTATGCACCCTACGACGCCATCGTGGTCACGGCTGGCGGTGCCGACGTGCCGCCTGCGCTGATCGACCAGCTGGGGCCTCTGGGGCGGCTGGTGATTCCGGTCGGCCCTCCGGGTGCGCAGTCCCTGCGACTGGTCGAACGGACGGCCGATGGGTTGACCGAACGGGAACTCTGCGCGGTCAGCTTTGTGCCCCTCCTCACCGGGAAGGTCTGAGAGGCTGTGAAAAATTCGCCCACCTACTGCGGACGCCGCTGCACGCCCACGGCGGCGTTGCGCTAAGGTGTTCGATTTTTTCACAGCCTCTGACCCCTCGTGTCCGGCTACCCCGAAACCAACGGTGAGCGCGCCTGATGGAAGCCTTCGGAACCTGGCTGCACGGCGTGCTCGCGCATCTCGGCTATTGGGAAATCCTGTTCCTGATGGCACTGGAGTCGAGCCTGTTCCCGGTGCCATCGGAACTGGTGATGATCCCCGCCGGGTACCGCGCCGCGCAGGGCGATCTGAATCCTTTCATCGCCACGCTCGCCGGGGGCGCCGGGTCGCTGCTCGGGGCATCGGCCAATTACCTGCTCGGGCGCTATGTCGGCCGCGCTTTCCTGGTCCGGTACGGCAAGTATTTCCTGATCAACGAGCAGACCTACCAGGATGCCGAGACCTTGTTCCTGCGCAACGCAAACATGGCCACGTTCGTGGGGCGGTTCATTCCCGGCGTGCGGCATCTGATCTCGATCCCCCCCGGCCTGTTCGGCATGCGGATTCCGCCCTTCGTGCTGCTGACCACCCTGGGCGCCACCCTGTGGTGCGCGGTGCTGGTTGCGCTTGGATACTTTGCCGGCGAGCCTGTCGTCGCCGTGGTGCGTGAGTACACGCACGAGGCCGGCCTTGTGGCCCTGCTGGCCCTGATGATCTTCGTCGTCTGGTTCGTCTACAGGCACCGCCGGAAGCCGGCCGCGGAGCCCTCGTCGTGAGCACGACTCGCTGGGTCGCGACCCTGAGTTGCTGCGCGGCGCTCGCCGGCTGCGCCAACTGGCTGACCTGGGATCCGCCGCCCGAACAGAAGGTGCAGAACCAGCCCGAGGCCGAGCCCACGCCCGAACGTCCGGTCGGCCCCAACGACTACATGGTGCGCCGCGGCGACACGGTCTATTCGATCGCGTTCCGCGGCAATCTCGACTATCGCGAACTGGCGCGTTGGAACGACATCGGCCGCGATTACCTCATCCGGCCCGGCCAGGTCCTGCGTTTGCGCGCGCCGCCACCGACCCAGCTGGTGCACGGCGACATCGTCTCCACCCCCACTCAATTCGAGGAGCCGCCGGCCGCCGCTCCGACGCCGCTGACGTCCGAGGTGCCCCCGTCGACCGCGCCGCCGCCACGTCCCGGCGACCGCAGGCGTTCAAAGCGGACGCCCTTGCCTCCCGCGGTCGCGCCCCCTCCAATACCGGCGCCGGTGATTGCCACCCTGCCGCCGCCCGCGAACGCAGCGCCACCGCCGATCACCAGCGAATCCGGCGGTCCCTACACCTGGCAGTGGCCCACGCAGGGCCTGGTCGTACGCGGTTACGACCCGGCGAGCGGTTCCAAGGGCCTGGACTTCAGCGGCAGGGTCGGTCAGCCGGTCGTCGCCGCCGCGCCCGGCAAGGTCGTCTACAGCGGCGCGGCGCTCAAGGGTTATGGCGAACTGATCATCATCAAGCACGACGAACTGCGGCTGTCTGCCTACGGCTACAACCGCACGCGCCTGGTCGAGGAGGGTCAGATGGTGGCGGGCGGGCAGGAGATCGCCGAACTCGGAACCGGCCCGGAGAACAAGCCGGTGCTGCATTTCGAAATCCGCGAACGCGGCCAGCCGGTCAACCCGGTGCCGTACCTGCCGGCCCGGGACAAGCAAAAATGAAGCGGTGGCACCGCATGCCATACTCGGTTCATCCCGCTTCCCCTGATCTCCCGTCCATGTCCGAACAGAAGTCCGTCATCAGCAGAATCCTTGGTTTTATCTGGGGCGCCGTCATCGCCCTGTACCGCCTGATGATCATCCTCAGCGTGGTGGTGTTTCTCGGCTTCCTGTGGATGACATTCAGGGGTGGACCCACGCCCACGGTCGAAGACAACGTCGCCCTGGTCCTGTGGCCCACCGGAGAACTGGTCGATCAGCTCGATCGCGAGCGACGCCTGCTGGAACGCTTCACCAGCGAACCCCCCTCGCAGACCCTGCTGCGGGACCTGATCGACGCGCTCGACGCCGCTGCCGAAGACCCGCGCATCAGCACCGTGGTGCTCAAGCTCGACACGCTGGAACACGCGGGCATGGCGCAGATTGAAGAACTGACGGGCGCCATGCGCCGCTTCCAGAAATCCGGCAAGGCGATCCACGCCTACAGCGCCTACCTCGACCAGACCAGCTACCTCGCCGCCAGCGCCGCCGACGATATCTCGATCGACCCGATGGGCTCGGTGGTGCTCGAAGGCTTCAGCGTGTATCAGAACTATTTCAAGGACGCGCTCGACAAGCTCGGCGTCCAGATCAACGTGTTCAGGGTCGGCGAATTCAAGGCCGCGGTGGAGCCCTTCATCCGCAACGACATGTCCGAGGAAGCGCGTCGCGCCAACCAGGAATGGCTCGGGGATCTGTGGAAAGACTACGGCGACAGTGTGGCGCAGTCGCGCAAGCTGGAAGCCGGCGCGGCCGATCGCTATGTCAGCGGCTTCCGCGCGGGTGTCGAGAAGGCGCGCGGCGACATGGCTCTCTACGCCAAGGACGCGGGCCTGGTGACGCACGTGGAATCGATCGCCGCGTTCCGTACCCGCATCGCCGAAACGGTGGGCATCGATGACGACCACGGCAGCTTCCGGCAGATCAATTACGGCGAATACCTGCGCGCCGTGCATCACGAAGGCAAGCTGCAACAGGACAACGGGGCCGAGACCCAGGTCGCGCTGATCGTGGTGCAGGGCGAGATCGTCGATGGCGTCGGCGAAGCCGGGCAGGCCGGTGGCGACACGCTGTCCGACCTGCTGGAACAGGCGCGCCGCGACGAAAACATCGCCGCGGTGGTGTTGCGCATCGACTCGCCCGGCGGCAGTGCCTGGGCCTCCGAGCTGATCCGCCGCGAGATCCAGCAACTGCGCGCCGCCGGCAAGCCGGTGGTCGCCTCGATGGGCTCGGTCGCCGCCAGCGGCGGCTACTGGGTGGCGATGGACGCCGACAAGATATTCGCCTTCGACTCCACCATCACCGGCTCGATCGGGATCTTCGGCCTGATCCCGACCATCGACGGGCCGCTGTCCAAACTCGGCATCCATACCGACGGCATCGGCACCACCCCGCTGGCCGGCGCGTTCAGAATGGACCGTCCGCTTTCCCCTGAGGTCGCCGCCATCTTCCAGGCCGAGATCGCCAAGGGCTATCGCGACTTCGTCGAAGGCGTCGCCAAGGGCCGCAAGCTCGATGTCGCCAAGGTCGAATCCATCGCCCAGGGTCGCGTCTGGAGCGGTGCGGATGCCAAGGGATTCGGGCTGATCGATGACTTCGGCGGACTCGATGACGCCGCGAGCGCAGCGGCGGAACTGGCGGGCCTGGACGAGGGCAAGTGGTCGCTCGAGGAATTCCAGGAAGAGCCCCAGTTTCCCGCGCAGATCCTCAGCCAGTTCTTCGGCATGGCCATGGCATCCCTGCAGGGCCAGTCGTCGATCGCTCCACTGATCGGGACACTGGACCGCACCGGTGCCGCTGACTGGCTCGCACGCTTCACCGAGCGCCAGGGCGTTTACGCGCTTTGCATGTGCACGCCGTCGGCCTCGACAAAAATGCGCTGAGGCAAGCCTTGGACGGGCCGATCGGCGTCTTCGATTCCGGTGTCGGCGGCCTGTCGGTCCTGCGCGAACTTCGACGCGAACTGCCGCAGGAGCGTTTCCTCTACTACGCTGACAGCGGCCACTGCCCCTACGGCGGCAAGTCGCCGTCTGAAATCCAGTCGCGTGCAATCGCCATCACCGGGGAGTTGATCGAGGCCGGTGCCAAACTGATTGTCGTCGCCTGCAACACGGCCACCATCGCGGCCGTCGAGCATCTGCGCGCCCACTATCCGGTTCCCTTCGTCGGGATGGAGCCCGCCGTAAAACCCGCCTGCGCGCTGACGAAGACCGGCGTGGTCGCTGTCCTGGCGACTGGCGCCGCACTCGGCGGGGAAAAATTTCACCGCCTCGTCGATCGGCACGCTCAAGGCGTCAAAGTCATCACGCAGCCCTGTCCGGGCCTGGTCGAGTGTGTCGAAATGGGAGATCTCGATGGTGCTCGTCCGCAGCTTCTCGTAGAGCACTACCTGGCGCCATTGCGCGCGGCTGACGCCGATGTGTTCGTCCTGGGCTGCACCCATTACCCGTTCCTGCGCCGCCTCATCGAAAAGCGCGCGGGCGAAGGTTCAACCGTTCTCGACACCGCCGCCGCTGTCGCGCGTCACGTGCGTCGGGTGCTGACCCGCGAGGGTCTCAACGGCGATCCGGGATTTTCTGGAGACTTCGATTGGAGAACGTCGGGTGACCGCATCAGGATCGCGCCGATCGTCGAGCGTTTGATGGGTGGATTCGGGCCGACACCACGGGCTGCCCAAGCTGCCCGTTTGCTCGCCGATCACGGCACAGACCTGCTGGGATAGGCTCTCAGGACGCTCTGCACAGGTCTGAATTCAAGGTTGGGTGCAGGTCGGCTCAAGGCCACGGCTTTTCGTGGCCGGAGCCGACAGGCGCCGGTCGGCGTCGAGCGCGCGCATGTCGGTTCCGCCTTCGGCTTGAACCGACCTACAACCGACCTGCAACCGACCTACGAGCCGGATCGAATCTGTGCAGACCCTCCCTTCGTGTTCGCGACGCGGCCTCGCGCGATGGCAATGGACGCCGGCACCAGCAGCAACGTGGCAAGGCAGGCCGACATCATCGAGACCGAGATGAGTCCCCCGAGCAGGCTGTGGGGGTAAAAATCCAGCGAGAACAGCAGCATCAGATAGCCCGTCGCGATACTGCCCGACACGAACACGATGGCGCGGCCAGCCGTTTTCAGGGTCGCGTCGATCGCACTCCGCAAGGGCTTGCCGCTGCGCAGTTCCTCGTGCAACCGCATGAGCAGGTAGATCGAATAATCCGCGCCGACGCCCACTGCCAGCGCGGTGCTCAGCGATGCCGGGACGTTGAGCGGAAAGTGGAGCGCGGCGATCACGGCGAAATTGACCAGGGCCGCGACGATCAGCGGCGCCACCACGATCAGGGCCATCAGCAAGGACTGGAACACGACCGCCGCAACGACCGCGATGGCCAGTACAAGCTGGACGAGATTCGCGATCTTGCCCTGCACCATGACGCGGTTCAGCGAATCGGCGGTAGCGACCGTGCCGCTGAAGCTGACCGTCGCCTGGTCGCCGAAGCGATGTTCCGACCAGGCTTTCAGCTCCGCCAGAAGCTTGCGACCCGCCTCGGTGCTGTCGTCGCGCAGGTAGGTCATCACCAGGGCTTCGCGGTATTCGGCGTCCACCATCCGCGCGAGGCCGGCGGGATCACTGAAGCTGTAGAGCAGCAGGAGTTGGGCGGCCTCTTCCGGCGTGGATGGGAGTCTGTCTTCGGCTGCCTTTTTTTCGGCGCCCCAGTTGCGATGCATGCGCTCCAGCATCCGGTGCACGCCGTAGACCTGCCCGACATCGGCTTGCTGGAGCAGCCAGGCGTCGAGGTCGGAGAGTGCCTGCAGAAGCTCCGGTTCGCGGAACGAATGTCCGTCCCGCGCTTGCAGCAGGATCATCAGGTAGTTGGTTCCGGCCGAGGCCGCATTCAATTCCTGATCGTCCTGATAAACCGCGAGCTTGGGCGAAAAGTAGCGCTTGATGGAGTTGTCGGTCGACAGTGTCGTCGCCGCCCAACCGCAAATCAGCATCAGGATGGCGGCGGCACAAAGAACTGCTTTCGGTCGATCTCCGGACAGTCTCGCGACGGTGTGCAGCAGGCGGTCCAGCCAGGCATCGCCTCGCTGTCTCCGCATGGGTGCAGGCAGCGCGGCGCGAAGGACGGGAATGAGTGTCAGCTCGATGATCACCGACGACGCGATGCCGGCCGCCGTGAATAGCCCGAAGATCTGAATGGAGCGGATGTCGAAGCTGAGCAGGGACGCAAACCCCAGCGCGGCGGCCAGTCCGGCCGCAACGGTCGCAGGACCCGCCGCCGCAAGGGATGTCACGACCGCGGCAGAAACAGCGGTCGATACGGCCGCCTTTCCCTGCTCGGCCTGCGGCTCGTACTCCTCCTGAAAGCGCTTCAGCAGCTGCACCGAGTGCCCCGCCGCCACCACCAGAATCAGGATCGGCGTCAGCGAGCTGAAGGCATCGATCGCCACCCGGAAATAACCCAGCAAACCCAGCGACCACAGCGTCGCCAGGATCGCCGTCACGAGCGGAATGAAGACGCCCTGCAAACTGCCGAACGCGAGGTACAGCAATACGCTGATGACGATGATCGCGCCTGCCAGCATCAGCGGCACGCGATCCGCATAGCGCTCCGTCTCCGCGATGTAGGCCACGTTGCCGCCAAGCTGGTAGCGGAACGATCCATCCGATACCACGTCCAGCGCGCCGCGCACCGCATTGACCACGTCGCGATAGCTGCCCTGCTTGTCCGCGTACTCCACCAGGAACATCGCGCGGGTACGCGATGCATCGAACAGCAGGCCCTTCACGTCGCCGGCCCGATCCAGCGCCTGATTGCAGCTTGCGACGTCACGCTGCATCTCCTCGCCCAGATCCGTGATCGCCACATCGTCGCCCGCCCGGCGGATGTCCTTCACCTGCGGCGAGACCACGCTCAGAATCCGCGGCCCGACCAGCAGCGTCGTCCTGGCCGTGATCGCGTCCTGGATTTTGCGCAGTGACTCCAGGTTGCGGGCGTCGCAGATCGTGCCGGTCTGGAACTTCACGCCCACGAGCATCGAGTAGAACGACCCGAACACCTTGCGGACGTGGTTTGCAGTCGCCACGTAGGGATCGTTCTGCGGCAGCACCTTGTCGAGATCGACCTCGGTCCGCAGCTTGCCGAACTGGCTTGCGGCAAGCCCGGTAACGATCACCAGGAACACCACCACTACCCACCGGTATCGAAGGACGAAGCGCGTCCAGGCCGAGAGCGCGTCGGAGAATCGATCGATGTTGGTTCTGACAGTCATGGTTCACCACTCGCGGCTGAAGCTGAACTGCACGTTCGCCATCACCAGCGAGTTGTCGGTCAGCCGGCCCAGCGGTCCTTCCTTGTCGCCGCCATACAGATCAGCCGCGAAGTTGAGTGAAACGTCGTCGCGAAGAATCAGCGTCAGTCGCGGCCGCAACACGTAGTCGTGGGTCTGCGCGATCCATGCCGCATCGACGCTGGCCGAGAAGCGCGTGCCCAGACTGGCCGGGTAAGCGCCGACCGACAGGCCGCTGTAAGCCGGCCGCGCTTCCTCGTTGAGGATGTCCGCGCCGCGCGCGACCGCATCGAGAAGGGGCGACGCACCGCCACGGCTCGCGGCGTCATCGAAGTTCTGCTTGTGGAACGCCTGACTCACCAGCCGCCAGCCCGAGCCCACCGCCTGCTCCACCCCAAGCACGGCGAACACGTTGTCGCTCTTGCGGAACTCGATGCCCGCGAAATCGCAGCAGTTGTCCGCCTTCGTGTACGCCGCCTCGCCACGCACGATCAGCGAGCGCCAGGGCATCGCGAAGTCCGCGCCGAAAATGTCGACTCGCGGGTGCCGCAGA
The DNA here is from genome assembly GCA_052387695.1 of Panacagrimonas sp. Taxonomy (GTDB): domain Bacteria; phylum Pseudomonadota; class Gammaproteobacteria; order Nevskiales; family Nevskiaceae; genus Panacagrimonas. The sequence continues at coordinate 19,233 of JBQTIX010000092.1, forward strand.
GTCACAAGCAGGCTGTCCGCGAAGTCCGGCGCCGGCACCAGGTTGGGACGCAGCGCCCGCCCGTGGAACCAGGACGTGGACCATTCGAGGCCTGATCCCTGCTGCTAAAACTTCAGCCCGAGGGCATCGACCGGCTCTTCCGGTTCGGACTCGCGAATCCGCACCGGACGCGTGTCTCCGAGCGGCAGTTTGCTCGGCCGGAACAGCGGCAGCACCACGCCGGTGATCTGGCCTATTGGCGTCCGGTAGCTCCCACGCGCCGCGACCGAGCCGACGCGCTGATCCGCGTCCGTCATGCCCAGCCAGTTGTAGCGATAAGGCGTGAGGTTGTCGGTGGGATTGAGGATGTCCGTGCGTCCCCACGCGATGGTCTGCACGCCGAGCCGAAAATCAAGCGGCCCGTCGCTGTAATTGAGAAACGCCTCGCGCAGCGCAACCGCGTCGCCGCCGCCATGCGCGTCGCGGGACGAGGCATCGACGTCGTAACGAAAGTAGACGCCCGGCGCCAGCGCCTGCGTCAGCTTGAGCGAGACGCGCGGGACGGCGATCGAGCGTTCGTCGTCCAGTTCGCGGTTGGAGCTGGACGCGCCCATGGACAGCGAACCCGACAGCTTCAGCCGCTGCTGTGCGTAAGGCGTGGGCTCGGCGCCGACCGGGGTATTCCATGTCGCCGCAAGCACGCAGCAACACAGAAATATCGGTACCGAAACCGCGCTCGGAGATCGAGCGCGGAATGCGCCGGCGCCGAATACCAGGTATCTCCACGAACCTCTGCACGGGTCAGAATTCATCGGTCAGGAGTAGGTCGGTTCAAGCCCGCGGCTTCATGCGGGCGGAACCGACGTGCGCCGGTCGTAAATGGCTCGTGCACCCTGAGCCTCGTGTCGGTTCCGCCTTCGGCTTGAACCGACCTACGAGTCGGATCGAGCGGCGTAGGGTGAATAAGCGAAGCGCATCCACCATCTGAGGCCAAGGGGTCGCGTGATCCTTGTTTGATGGTGTGCGCACCCGCCTACTCCTCGCGTTCCAGCGCACTGGCGCTGAACAACTCATCGGACAGCCCCGTATTGACCTGCTCCTCGCGAACCTCGATCAGCGTGCGGCTTTTCGTTTGCAGGTTCTGCGCCTCGATCCGCATCGCGTGCCACTTCGCATTCTTCGCATCGACCTCGCGCAGCGCCTTGTACTCGATCAGTTTCAGTTCGCGCCCATTGGCATCCCAGGTCCTGATCCGCGTCGCGACCCGACTCGCCGCGTCGATGCACGACTCCCGCCTCGAGTACCCAGAACTCTTGCCGATCTGCTCGCCGACCGGCACCGACTCCACCAAGGTGCAGGGTCGCCCATCCTGCTCCGAGGTGCCGGCGATGCGATGCGTCCACTCGCTCACCTTGTAGCCGACCACGTCCCCGTAGCTGAGATCGCTGCCCATGAAGCTGTCTTTCTTCTGATCCGCGATCACGCGGCGCGAGCGCTTGAGCGCTGGCAGGTAGACCCACACGTCGTCATCGCCGGATGCGTTCTCGATCAGCAAGGTCGCCGTGCCCTTCACGTCTGCGGGCTTCTCAAAACGGGTGACCCGCATGTTCTGCACGGTGCCTGGCCGCCGCTTGGTCCAGCTCGAAAGATCGCGCGTCCGCACCTGCCCGTTCGGCAAGGTCAGGGTCATGGTCGCCGTACCGGTCGAGTCATCGACCAGCGTCGCCTCGTAGTTGGCCCGCATCAGGGCCTCGGGTGGGACGGGTTCAGCGCCTGCGGCGGATAGCGCGATTGAAAAATAGAGAGCTACAGCCAGGCAAATGGTGCGGGAGATGGTGATCAGCAGCGCGTGAATTGAAGAGTAGATGCCGTTGCTCATTACCGGGGTACTGTGAAATGATGGTTTCATGATCATTGCTCAATCCAGACTCACCGCCCAAGGCCAGATTTCGATTCCGGTGGCCGTACGCCGCAAGCTCGGCCTGACCCCGGGCGCCGTCCTGGACTGGGACGAAGTAGACGGCAACATCGTCTTGCGTCGCAGCGGCCGATTCGACTCCGCCGACATCCACCGCGCTTTGTTTCCGACGCCGCCCGTGCCGAAATCGGATGCCGATCTGAAAACTGGAATCCGCCAGAACATGCGCAAGCGGCACTCGGGCGGGCATGCGCGCGGCTGACACCAACACCCTGGTCCGTCTGCTGACTCGCGACGATCGGACTCAGGTCCTCAAGGCGGAAACTTTTGTCGAGAACAGCGCCTGGGTATCGCAACTCGTGCTTGCAGAGACCCTGTGGGTGCTGGACTCGGTCTACGGGCTGAACGCCGAAGCCATCGCCACGTCGGTAGAGATGCTGCTCGGCCACCGGAATCTGATGCTTCAGGAACCCGAGGTCATCGAAGCGGCCCTGCGTCATTTCCGTGCCCGTCCCGCACTCGGGTTTTCCGATTGCCTGGTGCTGGAAATTGCCCGCAAGGCGGGGCACCTTCCGCTGGGGACTTTTGATCGCGGTCTGGCGAAGCTGGCGGGCGCAGAGCGGCTCTGAATCGTTGATCCGGCGCTGATCGACGTGCGGCGGACGGCGGATGATGACTTCAATCCCGTAGGTCGGTTCAAGCCGCAGGCTGAACCGACGTGGGGTTCGGGGCGCGTGAGCGGTTTCGGGCCCACGCGTGTCGGATCAACGATCAATTCCGCGTGTGCTTCGTCTGGACCGAACAGGGGCCGAAGGATGTTGAGATCGTGGACTACCACTGACAGAGAAAGATCATGCGCAAGATTCCCTACCCCCACCCTGGCGAGATCCTCATGGAAGAATTCCTCGCGCCCATGGGCATCACGCAGTACCGGCTGGCCAAGGAGATTGGTGTATCGCAGCGGCGCATCGGTGAGATCGTGGCCGGCAAGCGTGGCGTGAGTGCTGACACGGGGCTGAGGCTGTCGCGATTCTTCGGCATGTCCGAGGGTTTCTGGACCGGCCTGCAAATGGACCACGACGCTGCGATTGCAAAGAGCGCACTGGCCAAGACTTTGGCCAAGATCAAGCCCTGGACCCGCGTCGATGACGGGGTTCATGAGAAGCTTGTGAGCTGATCGGGGCTGAATATGAGCGGATTGCCCTCGCGCATGCTCATCCCTCTGCCCCCACAGGCGCATCAAGGTGCTCCATCTGGAACGTCTCGATCTCTTCACGTTCAGAAGAGCCCAGCACTACCGCAGGCCCATCCGCCACGCCTGAAAGCGTTTCCGGATTGAGCGCCCACTCCGCCATGCGCAGGTACATCACCAGCCCTTTGCGCGCCCCATCCAGCACATCCTCGATCTGCTGCGGGCCCAGATTTCCGTCCACCAGCGCCTGCACCATCTGCTCGCCGTGCGGCAGCGTCTCGTGCTGATGAAGGACCAGGAACTTGGTGTTGTCGCGAGTCAGGAAGGGCGTCGACAACGCCTGCCGAACGAGTGGCCGGGCCGCGCCGGCCGAGATGTTCTCCAGAATGCAGGCCGCGCCAAGGCGAATGAACGGCCGCTCCGCAACCAGCGGCCGGAAGTACGCGTGCCAGAGCGTCACGTCAAAAGGCTCGGGTAGCGGATCGCGACCCAGCTTGCGCAGGTCGTTGGCGGCCACGAGGTAGTGCAGCTCTTCTTCGTTGGCAAACTCGAACAGGAAACGCCGCAGGCCCTTGCGCCGCGCCAGGTCGGCATGAGCGGCCGCGACAATGAAGTAACGCTGCACGCCACGCGTCAGGTGGTATTGCATGGACAGGAAGCGCACGTACACCTCCAGTCCCAGCGGCCCGCCTTGCAGTGCTGCGCTCAGCAGGACGGCGAACTCGTGTTGTGCCCGTTCGATGACGGCGGTCAGGCGGTCCATGGTTTTCAGGTCTCGTTATGGGTTGGGTTCGATCTTGCGAGGCAGCCCGGCAACCTCCGTGGCAACGATGCGCGCCTGGTCCGAAAGCCAGCGTTCGCTCATCTGCTCCAGCCGATCCGCCAGCACGCGGGCCATGTTGAACAGCAGCTTTGCGCCCAGCGCCGGCTTGCCCTTGACGAAGCGCCGCAAGGTGAGCTGGTCGATGAAGATCACTTCCAGCGCGGTCTTGGCAAAGATGTCGGCAGAGCGCGGCTTGCCGGTCAGCACCGACATCTCGCCGAAGAAGTCGCCGCGGCCGAAGGTGTTGAGCACCGGTCCCATCTGGCCATCGCGCACATGGCCGCGAACTTCGGCTATTCCATCGAGAATCAGGAACAACTCCGGCCCCATGTCACCGCGCCCCACGAGATGCGCACCCTGCTCGATATGCAGGTGCTGGGAAGAAGCGATCAGCTCCTGCACCTCGGCGGACTCGAGCCCTTCGACCAAGGGCATGTCTTTCGTGTTCACCTCGTAGCGAAAGCGGTACAGCTCCGCCTTCTGCTCTTCGGTGATGGCTTCGAAGACTTCAAACATGGCCGCCGTCTCTACAGTTGCAGGGGGTTCGGGGCGGGGCCTCGCTGGAACAACAGGCCGCGAGCGTTGCAGCGACAGTTTCGGGGACGCCGCAGTCCCAGTTGGTGAAGGCACTCACGGCCCTGACCCCGCCGGCACGAATTTGCGAGCAAATTTATTTGTGCCCACAATCAAAGCATGATCGTCTGGGACGAAGCCAAGCGCATCGAGAACATCACCAAGCACGGATATGACTTTGCGGGCGTGGAAGCGATCTTCGATGCCCCCATCACAACCCAGGAAGACACCCGTGAAGCCTATGCAGAGCAACGCATCCAACTGCTGGGCTGGCTGCACGGACACGTGATGCATCTGACCTACACGGACGATGGCGAAGCGATGCGAGCCATCTCTCTGAGAGAAGCCACTCCCCATGAAAAAGCCCGTTACTTCAAGGAAGCTCCCCTCTAATTTTCCGCGCTCGCCGGAAGAGATTGCCGCGGTGATCGCGGCGGCTCCAGAGCGGACCGCGCCGTACGATCCGGAGACAGACCCGTACGATCCGTACGACGAGGCAGCCGTCGATGCGTATTGGGACAAGGCTGTCGTGGTCCACGGCGGCGGCATCGAAGCCGTCCGCAAGGCCCTGGCCGAGGCCCGCCGCAAACGCGGCCAACGCGGCCCACAAAAGGCGCCGACCAAGGAGCGCATTTCCCTGCGCTTGCCGGCCGACGTGCTCGCACGTTGGAAGGCCACCGGTCCCGGCTGGCAAACCCGGATGGCGGAGCGTTTGTCCAAGTAGGAACCTCTGTCATGCACCGCTTTCAACCGGGGTAAGCCGTGGTGAGCGCCACATACTTTGAGGATGACGACATCCTCGTGCTCCACGTGCTGGACAAGCCGACTGCCCGAGAGGTGTCGCGGGACTGGAACACGCATAACAGCTACGCCGCCGACGGCAGCGTGGTGGAAGTGGTGGTGCTCGACGCGCGAGCGAGTGGGGCAATGCCGGTGTATTCGCAAGCGGCTTGAGCGGAGCGTCTGGTCGGGTTCGACGGTCTTCATGGGCGTGGATATATGTATTGCGCCGGCACGAATACGTCGTAGCGAAAGCGGTACAGCTCCGCTTTCTGCCCCTCGGTGATGGCTTCAAAGACTTCGAACATGGTCGCGGCCTCGGTCCGTCGCATCCGTATCAGGTCGGGATCAGCCGGCAGCCAGCTCATACAGAATGCCGAAAATCACCTGCTTGTCGTAGTCGAGTCCTTGCTCCTCTCCGTCCCGGTAGGTGAGCGCGGGTTTGAAATCGCCGTCGGTCTTGAACAGGAGCTGGGCCTGGTAGAGAGCCTGCCAATCACGGTCATCACCCTCGGTGGGCTTGCTCGCTTCTATATCTAGGTAAAGTCTGATCGCGTAGTCCTGTCCGCCGTTGGTTGAGCCCCGTTTCCACAGGTTGAACTTCGTGGAGGCGTCCAGCTTTATCACGTCGGATTCGATGTCGTCCGGCACTTCTCCGGACGACGTTTCGGTGTCCTTCACCGTGTAATAGCCGACACTCAATCGAGGCCAGCTGTTCACCCAGCCCAGATCCGGTGTGAACCGGGTCATTCGCAGGCCGGCACCAAGAATGGCCTGATTGACACTCACCCTCTGCTCGTCCTGCGTGAAGTATCCGTAGCGGTAGCGCAGGTCGCCGAAAATCCCGATCGACAGTCGTGGCTGGGGGAAAATCAGCGTGACGCAGTCACGGACCCGCACCGGCTTGAGTTGAACGCTGACGGTCTGACGACACTTCTCCAATCGTTCTTTGGAATCCTCCAGCACCTTACGAGCGGTTTCCGGGGTCACGGCGCGGTAATCCTGTTCGGAACGCATCCATAGCCAGTCCAAGCCCGGACGTAGGTTGACGCTGACATTGTTGTTGGCCTCGTCTCCTCCGGCCCAGCCACCATCCACAACGTAGCCGAGCGACGTTGTGTAGCCGGTGATTGATCCTGGCTCCTTGGCCAGCCAGTTCAGCGGCGCGGTCGAGAGTTCGCGAAAAATATGCCTGCCTTCGCCTTTTAGCGTGGTGCCGTAAAAGCCATCTTCGGTAGGGCCGAACGTGAGCCGCAGCGGCCCGATGTCGAGCTTTTTCTCATCGCTTGCAACATCTGCGGCATCCTCTCCGGCGGCTTGCGGAGCCGCCTTCGCGACCTCGCTTTTCTGCTGCTCAGGGCTGCCAAAGAGCAGTGCGCTGATCGAGACCGCATTCGGCTGCGGATTGAGATTAGGTGTTTGTGCTACCACCGCAGGTGCAGCGAGCGCTGCGAGCATCAAGAGGGTCAATCGGGCACTAGGCGACATGGATGAGGCTCCTGACCGCCATCAAGGGCAGCGGCTCGCTGATGACGGGCCGTATGTGGGTAGCGATCTCGATTCGCAATTTTTCGATGGTGGTCGTCGCTTTCACTTGTTCGTCGGTGATGCCACCCCATCGCAGCCCATAGTTGGCGCAGGGCTGCGGCATCGTCAGGTTGATGTAGTCGGCAATCGCGGCAGCGTGATCGGTGGTCGCCTGCGTGATGTCCATGGCGGGATCGACCCAGCCGTCAACCGCAAACATTGCAGCCACACAGTCAAACGAGACCGACCAAATCGCGAGGTCGTCATCCACGGGGGCCGCAGCCCTCGCGAATTGAAGTTTTTTGTTGTTGGCAAACTTTTCCTGCTTCCTGGCGCAGGACGAAAACGCCGAGTGGCATGACAGCAACATCTTTCTTTCGGACATGACTGAACTCCTTTAGATAGGTACCGCGGCCACGCCGAAGCGGATGTGCTCCGACGATGGCCGCCAGACTGCCAACGCAACCGCTCCAAATCCTGACGAAATCCTGAATTTTTCCTGAAATATTTCTGAATCGGCGCCTTGAAGCGATGACGCGCCGCCGGTTTGGCGGCCGCGCGGAATTCCCGCGGGTCTTCTGTGCCGCATGAATGCGGTCCACATCTGAACGGCCCGAAATTTTTCTGACCCGGCAAAAGCGCTGACCCGGTGCAACGCAGGTATGTGAACTACGGTTGGCAATGGCTCGGGCTTGAACTACAGTTGCCGCGTGATCGAACTCGTCAAGAGCACCAGCTTCGACCGATGGCTGCACGAGCTGCGTGACCGCCGGGCCGCGGTCCGGGTGCAGGCCCGGCTGGATCGTCTGGCCGCGGGCAATCCGGGTGATGTGAAACCGGTTGGAGAGGGCATCTCCGAGATGCGGATTGATTACGGGCCCGGTTACCGGGTGTATTTCATGCGGCGTGGCCTGTTGCTGGTGGTTCTGCTCTGTGGTGGCGACAAGTCCACGCAGGACCAGGACATCGTTCTGGCCAAGACCATCGCCGCGCAGTGGAAGGACTGACTCATGACCAGCGAATCGTTCAGTCGCTACGACACCGCCGACTACCTCAAGACGGAAGACGACGTCACGGCCTACCTGGAAGCGGTGATGGAAGAGGGCGGCGATGATCCCGCCTTCATCGCCCGAGCGTTGGGCGTGGTGGCCCGCGCCCGCAACATGAGCCAGCTCGCGCGGGACACGGGCCTGACCCGCGAGGGGCTGTACAAGGCGCTGTCCGGAGAAGGCAACCCCAGCTTTGCCACAGTGATGAAAGTGGCTCGTGCGCTGGGTTTGCGGATGACGTTTCGGCCCGTCTGACTGCAGCGTCGCGGCAGGCACAGTGCTGTGAGCGGCGGGCCGGTGGTGAAAGCTGATGGCGTCCATATCCGTGAGTTGTTCCGGGCGATTGATAAGGCGGTGGCAGTAGGTCCGGCGCATTCGCGCGCGCTACGCTGTGTCCATCGGCCCCAAATTCGGTGTCGTCATGCTGCCCGGCGAGCAAAGCGGCGAACATTCACCTGATGGCTTAGCCGAAGGAGGGGTCGCGGGAGCCACGGCCTGGTCGATGGTCGTAGCCAAGCGGCCAGTTCCCATTCCTGCCCGGCGGTTGCATCCTGTGACGGGTCTGCCAGCCGGTCGGGGTGCCCGAGGAAATGTCAGAGTCAGAGCACGAACGGCTGCAGGTGGGTGTGGACGCACCCCTGAGATCGATCGAGGGCGAACTGATCGCGCTGATCGCGGCGAACGAACACCGGCTGAAACACTTCACCGTGTTCGGTTCTGCCGGTGCCACCACGATCCTTCTGATGAACGTTCCGGCGTTCTACGCGCTGGGCTGGTGGCTGTTGATCACCACGACGCTTTACGGACGCGTCAAATTGATCGACCGCGCGCGCCACGACCCCGCGCTATCCGATCCGCAGCGGCTGCGCCTTATCTTCTGGCTGCGCACGTGGACGGCCATGGTCCAGTCGCTGCTGATGGGCTTCGTTCCCTTCGTGCCGGTCCACGTTGGGGCCTTGCTGAGCATTTACCTGGCCGGCATGTGTACGGGCAATACCGCCAACACCGCGGGGTACCGTCCGGTTGTGACCGCTTACAACTGTATTGCGATGGGCGCGCTGAGTTGTGCCTGGGAGTTCACGCCAGACCCCGCACGGGGCTGGCTCGACCGGCTCCTGTTCGTGGTGCTGATCGCGGTGTACACCAAGGTGTTGCTCGGTTTTGCCAGTGGGACTTACCAGGTGTTCGTGGAGTCCTACCGGATCCGGCTGGAGCGATGGGATCTGAACCAGCGCCTGGCCGCAGCGCTGGCAACGGCCGAGGCCGCGAGCCGCGCCAAGACCCGGTTCCTGGCGTCCGCGAGCCACGACCTGCGCCAGCCGATCCATGCGTTGTCCTTGTTCAGCGGCTCGATGCAGATGCGTCCGCTGGACCCGCGCAGCGCCGCCATCGCGCAGCAGATCGACAAGTCGGTGAAGGTTCTGGGCGCGCAACTGGACGCCCTGCTCGATATTTCCCGGCTCGATGCCGGCGTGGTCCGATCGTCGATCGAATCCATCGACCTGTCCGGCGTCCTCTCGCAACTGGCGGAGGAGTACCGCCCGCAGGCGGAGCACAAGGGTTTGCGCCTGAGCCTGTCCAGCCCGGAAGAGCTGTGGGTGCGAAGCGATTCGCTGCTGTTGCGGCGGGTGCTGGCCAATCTGCTGTCGAACGCGATCAAGTTCACCGGGGAGGGTCTGGTCGAGCTGGCCGCCGAGCGGTCGTCGACCGGGTGCCGGGTCTGGATACGGGACACCGGCCCGGGAATTCCGGTGGAAGAACAGGAGCGGGTCTTCGAGGAGTTCTACCAGCTCGGCAATGCGGAGCGGGACCGCGCGCGTGGCCTGGGCCTGGGGCTGTCCATCGCCCGCCGGCTGAGCGAGCTGTTGCAATTGAATCTGCGCATGGAATCGGTAGAAGGCTCGGGCACCCGCTTCACGCTGGAACTGCCGCTGGCGCGACCGCAGGAGCAACCCATCCCCAGGCTGACCGAGGAGGACGGGCCCGCGATTCAGGGCATCGACGTACTGGTGGTGGATGACGAGGAGGACGTGCGCCTGGGCATGCGGACCCTGCTGGAGGAGATGGGTTTCGGCGTGCAGGTGGCGGCCTCGACCGACGGCGCGGTTGAGTGCTCGCGCACGTTCACGCCGTCGATCGTCCTCGCCGACTTTCGTCTGGCCGGCGCCGACGATGGCCTGAAGACGGTCCGTGCCCTGCGCCGCGTCTGGCCGGAACTGCCGGCGCTGCTGGTGAGCGGCGACACCGCCCCGGACCGCCTGCGCGAGGCGCTGACGGAGGGGATCGAGCTGCTGCACAAGCCGGTGGCGGCGGATCTATTGCGGGAGTCGGTCCTGAAAGCGGTCGCTGCTCACGCCGCCGTGAGCTAAGAATCTGCTGCACAGGTCCGACTTCACCGGCAGGTCGGATGTAGGTCGGATCAAGCCCGCGTGCTTTTCGCGGGCGGATCCGACATGCGCCCTTCGGCAGGGGCGCGCAGTGTCGGTTCCGCCTTCGGCTTGAACCGACCTACGGGCTAGCCCGAAGAATGCACCGGCCGGGCGTAGGTCGGATCAAGCCCGCACGCTTTTCGCGGGCGGATCCGACATGCGAGGTTCGTAAATCGCGCCCCTGCTGCGAGCGCCACGTCGGTTCCGCCTTCGGCTTGAACCGACCTACGGGCTAGCCCGAACAATGCACCGGCCGGGCGTAGGTCGGATCAAGCCCGCACGCTTTTCGCGGGCGGATCCGACGTGCGAGGTTCGTAAGTCGTGCGGCTGCTGCGAGCGCCACGTCGGTTCCGCCTTCGGCTTGAACCGACCTACGGGCTAACCCGAAGAATGCACCGGCCGGGCGTAGGTCGGATCAAGCCCGCACGCTTTTCGCGGGCGGATCCGACACGCGAGGTTCGTAAATCGTGCGGCTGCTGCGCGCGCCACATCGACGGGCCCTGGCTTACAGTTTTCGCGGCGAGCGTCGCTGAAAGATCAGATGCAGTGAGCATTCGATTCACCCCCACAGTCCGTATCCTTCGTGTGAAACTCGCGCCGGACAATCAGGGGAGCTAGGAGATGATGACCCGATCGGTCTGGATGGGATTGGGCTTTGGCATTGTGCTGCTGGTCGGCGCGCTGGTGTATTTCAATCTCGAAAAGACGCCGCCGGTCGTGCCCGCGCTGGAAACGCCGGAGCCGGTCGTGGCCGAGCCGCCGGCCGCCCCAAGCGTGCCGGCGCCGCCAGAAATTCTGCACCCCGTTCCCGCTGGCACAGAGGCGGCCAGCCTTCCGCCGCTGGAAGGCAGCGACAGCAGCTTCAAGCCCGCGCTGCAGGAAGCCCTGGGTGGCAAGGCGCCGCTGGAAACCCTGCTGGTTCCGCGCGAGATCATCCGCCGGCTGGTGCTCAACATCGACTCGCTCGACCGCGATCCCGCGCCACTGTGGTTGCGCAGCGTGCCGCGGGTGCCCGGACTGTTCCAGGCGCAAAAGGACGGTGAGGAGGCGCTGGCGATCACGGCGTCCAACGCGCAGCGATACCGCCTGCTGATGCAGGCCATCAAGGCCGTCGATGTCTCGAAATCGACCGCGCTGTATCTGCGCTGGTACCCGCTATTCCAGAAGGCCTGGAGCGGTATCCGCACCGAGGGGCCGGTGCAGTTCAACGACCGGCTGGTGGAGATCATCGACCATCTGCTGGAGACGCCCGAGCTGGCCGAACCGATCCCCCTGGTCCGGCCCAAGGTGCTGTACCTGTACGCCGATCCTGAATTGGAGGAGAGCTCCAGCGGCCAGAAAGCCCTGCTGCGACTGGGGCAGAGCAATGCCGCGGTGATCAAGGCCAGGCTGCGTGAGATCCGTGCGGCGATCGCCACCGGCGGGTGAGTGGCTTTTCGTCCGGGAACTAAACCCCGGCTCGCCCGTTCTATCGCCCTGCTCCACGCCCCCGCAGGAGGGGCTTCAGCCCCGACCGCCGCTCGCAGATTCGACCGAGATCCTGTCGTCGGGCGACGGTCGGGGCTGAAGCCCCTCCTACAATGGAAGATTCCTTCGACCCCGAAACGATGTCCACAGCCCAATCCACCCGCACGTCCTTCGACGCCCTGCGGCGCTATCTCAACGCCCAGATCCTGGGCCAGGAAAATCTGGTCGAGCACCTGCTGGTGGCCCTGCTCGCGGACGGTCATCTGCTGGTCGAAGGCCCGCCGGGGCTGGCCAAGACGCGCGCGATCAAGGCGCTCGCGCACGGTCTGGAGGGTGATTTCCAGCGCGTGCAGTTCACACCCGACATGTTGCCTTCGGACCTCACGGGCTCCGACATCTACCGGCCGGAGGAGGGCAGCTTCCGGTTCCAGCGCGGCCCGCTGTTCCATAACCTGATCCTCGCCGACGAGGTCAACCGCGCGCCGGCCAAGGTGCAATCGGCCCTGCTGGAAGCGATGGGCGAACGCCAGATCAGCGTCGGCACCGCGACCTACCCGCTGCCGCGCCTGTTCCTGGTGATGGCCACGCAGAACCCGATCGAGCACGAGGGTACCTACCCGCTGCCGGAGGCGCAGCTCGACCGCTTCATGCTGCACGTGCGCGTGGACTACCCGGATCGCGCGACCACCCTGCGCATCATGGAGCTGTCGCGTCGCGAGGCCGTCGCGGCCGAGGAACTGCCGCCGCCCGCGCAGCGTTTGTCACAGCACGACGTGTTCGCCGCGCGCCGCGAGATTCTGGAGCTCACCCTGGCCGCATCGGTCGCCGAATACATCGCCGCACTGGTCGATGCGACCCGCCGACCGGCACCCTACAGCGCCAAGCTCGCCGAATGGCTGCGCTGGGGCGCCAGCCCGCGCGCGGCCATCGCCATCGAACGCGGCGCACGCGCGCTGGCCTGGCTGGGCGGTCGCGATTACGTCAGCCCCGAGGACGTGCAGGCGATCGCGCCGGACGCCTTGCGACACCGCCTGTTTCTCGACTACACCGCGCAGGCTCGCGGCGTCAGCGCCCAGGCCTGCGTTGAAGAACTGCTCAACCACGTTCCCGCTCCGTGACCTTGTTGCCGGACCTCGAAGAGCTGGTCGCCCTGCGCGGCGCGGCCCAGAGCCTTAGCCTGAGATCGCACCGCTCCGCACTGGCGCGCCTGCAGGGCAGCCACCGCAGCGCGCAGCGTGGGCGCGGGCTGGAGTTCGAGGAGGTGCGTCCGTATGCCATCGGCGACGACGCGCGCAGCATCGACTGGCGGGTGACTGCGCGACGCGGGCGGCCGCACACCAAGCTGTACCGCGAAGATCGCGAGCGCCCGGTCTGGTTGCTGGTGGATCTGCACGCGGGCCTGTTCTTCGGCAGCAAGCGGCAATTCAAGTCTGCGCTGATGCTGCGGGCGGCGGCCCTGCTCGGCTGGGCCGCGGTGCGTGGCGGCGATCGGCTCGGTGCCGTCATCACGACCGGCACGGAGACGGCGCCGCAGATTTTTCCGCCGCATGGCCGCGAAGCGGGCATATTGCCGATTCTCGAAGCGCTGGTCGAAGGGCAGCCGCGTGCACCCGTTGCAGTGAATCCGGCCGGCGGCCTGCGTGCCGCGCTCGCCACCCTGCAACCGTTGCTCAGGCCCGGCAGCCTGGTGCTGGTATTGAGTGATTTCAGCGGTCTCGACCCCGAGGTCGAGACCCTTCTCGCCGGCGTGATGGCCCGCTGCGACGGCCATCTGCTGTGGATCACCGATCCGCTCGAAGCCGCCGGCCTGCCCGCGGGCGAGTTCCGCGTCGGCCTGCCCGGTCGCCTGTGGTGGCTGGACGGTGCGCGCAGCCGCAGGCCCTGGCAGGAAGCCTGGTCGGCGCGCGAACAGGGTCTGGATCAACTCGCCCGGCGCCTCAACCTGCCCCTCACACGCCTGGACACGCCGGACGACGTGACCCGCACCCTTCCTCCCTTGTTGAGAGCGCCGGCATGGGCGGCGTGAACGCGGACCTGCTGGCGCAACTGGCGGCGCCTCACGCGCTGCCACCGCCCGGATGGTGGCCGCCGGCGCCGGGCTGGTGGGTGCTGGCCGCCCTGTTGCTAGTGCTGATCGCGACGATGACCTACCGCTATCGCCGCCGCATATCGCGCCTGCGTCGCGCGGCCCTGGCCGAACTCGGACAGCTCGAGGGCGCCGACGACGAGATCGTGCTGGCGCGGGGGCTGGAGCAGTTGCTCCGTCGCTATGCGCTGGCGCGCTTCGATCGGGAGCAGGTCGCGCGCCTGAGCGGCGAGGCCTGGATCGCGTTCGTGGTCGCTCACGGCGGCGCGGCCTGGTCGGGTGACGTGGGTCGGGCGCTGTTGCGCGCGGCCTACGGCGGCGCCACCCGTGCCGACCGGGCGCGGTGGATCGAGGGTGCGCGGGACTTTCTCAACAAGGCGCGGCCCGCGACGTGATCCATCTCGCCTGGCCCTGGATGTTGCTTCTGCTGCCGCTGCCCTGGCTGCTGAACCGCTGGCTGCCGCCTGCACCACCCCAGGGTGCGGCGCTGTACCTGCCGTTTGCGGCGCACCTGACTTCGGACGGCCTGCCGGACGTACGGGCGCGACCGCCTGCTCGAAAAATCCTGTTCGTGCTGATCTGGCTGCTGCTGCTCGGTGCTTCGATGCGCCCGCAGTGGCTGGGCGAGCCGGAGCCGGTGCCGAGCACCGGGCGGCGGCTGCTGCTGGCGGTGGACGTGTCCGGCTCGATGGGTGCCCAGGACATGGCCGGGGATCTGACCCGCCTGCAAGTGGTGCAGAAAGTGGCCGGAGATTTCATCGGCCGGCGTCATGGCGACCAGGTCGGGCTGATCCTGTTCGGTACGCAGCCCTACCTGCAGGCACCGCTGACGGCCGATCTGGCGACGGTCAGCGAGTTCCTGCAACAGACGATGCTCGGGGTTGCCGGCCAACAGACCGCGGTTGGCGACGCCATCGGCCTCGCGCTCAAGCGGCTGCGTGATGACAAGTCTCCGGAGCGCAAGGCCGGAGACACGGTGCTGATCCTGCTCACCGACGGCCGCAGCAACGCCGGTGCGATGCCGCCCCTGCAAGCGGCGAAACTGGCGGCCGAGGCCGGGTTGAAGGTCTACACCATCGGCGTGGGCAGCGATGGATCGGACCGTTTCTTCGGGCTGGGTGGCGGCAACCGCGATCTCGACGAGGACACGCTCAAGGCCATCGCCGGGACGACCCACGCAGAATACTTTCGAGCCACCGACGCCGACGCGCTGGGACAGGTCTATCAGCGCATCGACGAACTCGAGCCCAGCGCCGGCCGCGAGCAGTGGTACCGGCCGAGCACGGAATGGTTTCCCTGGCCGCTGGCGGCGGCGCTCCTGCTGAGCGTGCCCGCCCTCCTGCTGGGCGATCGCCGCGCATGGACCTGAGCAGCATCGTGCAGGACTTCCATTTCCTGCGGCCGGCCTGGCTCGCGGCGCTGCTGCCCGTGTGCCTGCTGGCGGGGTGGTTGGCACGCCGGCGCGGGCGCGTCGGTCACTGGGCGCAATTGATCGACCCCGAGCTGTTGCCGGCGCTGCAACTGGAAGGCACGACCGGCACGGCGCGCGCCGCATCGCCCTGGGTCTGGCTGGCGCTGGCCTGGACGCTGGCTGTACTGGCCCTGGCCGGACCGGCCTGGCAGCGCGACGTAACCGCCGCGTTTCGCGCGCCCGCGGCCTGGGTGCTGGTGCTGGACCTGTCGCCTTCGATGGCCGCCGCGGACCTGGCGCCCAACCGCGTCACCCGCGCGCGCTACGCGCTCGACGACCTGCTCGGCGCGGCCCGGGATGCGCGGGTCGGGCTGGTCGTGTTCAGCGGCGAGCCGTTCACCGTGACGCCGCTGACCGACGATGTGACCACCGTGCGGGCATTGCTGACGCCGCTGGCGCCGGACCTCATGCCCGCGCCGGGCGATCAGCTCGCGCCCGCGCTGGCGCGGGCTGGCGAACTGCTGCGACAGGCTGGCAGCCGCAACGCCCGCGTCATCGTGTTCACCGATGGCTTTGCCGATCCCGCGGCCGCGTTCACGGCGGCCGGGAAACTGAAGGAGGCCGGCGTCAGCCTGAGCGTGGTCGGCATCGGCACCCAGGGCGGCGCGCCGCAACCGCAGGCGGGGGGAGGATTTGCCAAGGACGTCGGCGGCCAGACGCGGCTGGCCCGGCTGGATTCCGACCTGCTGCATGCTCTGGCGAGCGCCGGCAACGGAAGCTATGTGGATCTGCCGAATCTGCGGTCCCTGGTCGATGAGCTGCAAGCACGCGAGGAGCGTCGCTCCGGCGGGGGCGCCGCGGCCGCGTCGGAGATCGAGATATCGCGCTGGCGCGATGCGGGGGTGTGGTTGCTGCCGGTGCTGCTGATGCTGGCGGCGCTGCTGTCGCGACGGGGATGGCTGTGATGAGGCGTTCGCTGCTGCTATGGGCCGGAATGACTTTCACCATGGCGGTGCAGGCCGGCGAAGGCTGGTCGAGCCTGTGGCTCAACTCCGACCAGCGCGGTGAACGCCTGCTCCAGCAGGGCGACGCGGCGGCTGCCGCCAGCACCTACTCCGACCCGCGGCGCAAGGCGCTGGCCCAGCTCAAGGCGGGCGATGGCGCGGCCGCGGCGCGCGGGTTCGAAGCCTTCGACGACGCCGACGCGCATTACAACCGTGGCAATGCGCTGGTTCAGGCCGGCGATCTGAAAGCCGCCCTGGGCGCCTACGATCGCGCGCTGTCGCAGGATCCGGCGAGCAAGGACGCGAAACACAACCGCGATCTCGTCGAACAGGCCCTGAAGAAACAGCAGGAACAGCAAGCGCCTTCTCCGTCGCCGGAGGGCGAGGGAAGTCCGGAGTCCGGCGAGGACGGCAAACAGGGCAAGGACGCGAACACCGACCCCGGTTCGCGTTCGCAGGACGCGGCAGCTGATCCGCCCGGGCAGAATTCCGAGGGGCCACAAGGCAAGCCGAACGAAGCCAGCGAGACCGGTCAGCAAGCGTCGAAGGAATCCGTCCAGGATTCGCCGCCCAGCCCCGGAGAGCAGAACGGCGAATCGAACCCGTCCGGGCAGGACGCCTCCGAATCATCTCCCGACCCACCGGGTGACGAGGCCGCCCAGGCTCGGCGTGATGCCGAGCAGAGCCTTCGGGACAAGGACGACGCGAAGGCTCGGTCGGCCGCGGCGGGTTCCGACGACAACGGCGACCCCACGCAGGCCAGCGCAGACGCGGTCCCGGTCCCGGCGACGCCCAGCACCGAGCAGCAGCTTGCGCAGGAACAGTGGCTGCGCCGCATTCCGGACGATCCCGGTGGCCTGCTGCGGCGCAAGTTCATGATCGAACATCTGTTACGACAACAGCAGCAACAGTCCCCGCCATGAAGATCAAGGGAAATTCCGGACCGCTTCGCCCGCGCAGGTTTGGCCGCCCCCCGGGGCCGCGCAGCGTCGGTTCCGCCTTCGGCTTGAACCGACCTGCGAGTTGGACCTTTTTCCTGCTGCTGGGCTGTTGCCTGGTCCTGAGCCGGCCTGTGTTCGCCGCGGTGACCGCCTCGCTCGATCACGATCGGGTTGAGCAAGGCGAGACCGTGCAACTGGTGCTGCAACGCGAAGGACGTTCTGGTGAAAAACCCGACCTGTCGCCGCTGGCCCGGGATTTCGACGTCCTCGGCACCCAGAGCGGGTCCAGCATCCGGATGGTCAACGGCGATATCTCCATGCAACGCCAGATGACGCTGACCCTGGCGCCGAAACGCGCCGGCAAGCTCCAGATCCCGTCTCTGGAATGGAACGGGGAGCGCTCGCCCGCGCTGGAACTTGTGGTCGGTCCGGGCGGCGGCGGTGCCGACGATTCGACCGAAGGCGGGCAGGCCGCCGCAGGCTCCTCGCCCGTGTTCCTGACCACCTCGCTGGACATCACCGAACCCTATGTTCAGGCGGCGGTGGTCCTGACCGTTCGCCTGTACCTGGGCCAGGCGCTCGCGCAGGCGAGCCTGGACCTGCCCGCCACGGATGATCTGCTGGTCCAGCAACTGGGCAAGGATCGGCAGACCCGTGAGACGCGTAACGGGCGCGCCTACGAGGTGATCGAGCGCAAGTATCTGCTGCTGCCGCAGCGCAGCGGGACGCTCAAGCTGGACGGGCCGGTGTTCGACGCCCAGGTCCAGGACGACCGCCAGAGTCAGCTCGATCCCTTCTTCGGCGGCGCCTTCGGCAATCTCATGGGTCGCACGCGGCCGTTGCGCCTGCGCGGCGACGAGATCGTGCTGGACGTGCAGCCGCGCCCGGCAAACGCGACCGGCCGCGACTGGCTGCCGGCGCGAAAGGTCGCGCTCCAGGAAAGCTGGAAGTCTGACGGTGGGGGAGTTCGTGTCGGCGAACCGCTGACCCGTCATCTGACTCTGAGCGCAGAGGGCGTCACCGCGGAAGGTTTGCCCGACCTCAGCAGCCTGATGCCGATGCCGGATGGCCTCCGGGCTTATCCGGATCAGCCCAAACTCGACAACGGCCTGCGCGACGACCAGCTCGTCGGCAGCCGTGAACAGGACGTCGCGATCATCGCTGCCCGGCCCGGGCGCTACCAGTTGCCCGAACTGCGACTGGCCTGGTGGGACACCGCGGCGGACGTGCAACGCGAAGCCGTGCTGCCGGCGCGTACGCTGGACATCCTGCCGGCTGTCGCGGGTGCCGGCGGAGAGCCGTCCCCGGCTCCGGTGCCTGCGGCTCGCGTCGAGGAGTCCGAAAAGCCCGCTGCGGGTTCGAGCGCGGTTCCTGCGGCTCCGTCCGTCGCCGCCGTCTCGACGGCAGTATTGCCATGGCCCTGGATCAGCCTTGCGCTGGGCCTGCTCTGGCTGGGCACGATGGCGGCGTGGTGGGGCTTCGGACGGCGTTCGCCACCGGTGGCAAAGGCTGTGACATCCGCGGCGCAGACTTCCGCCGCAACCGCGCTCAAGGCCTTCCGCGAAGCCTGTCGCAAGCACGATGCGCGTGCCGCCCGACAGCAGCTGCTGGCCTGGGCGCGCACCAGCTGGCCTGACCATCCGCCGACCGGCCTCGGCGCGCTGGCCCTGCGCCTCGACGATCCCGAAGCCGGCAAGCTGCTGCCGCAACTCGACCGGGCCTGCTATGCGGACGGTCCCTGGGATGGCGAGGCTCTCGCGAGTCTGCGGCTGTCCGTTGCGCCCAAGGCTGGCGACAAGGCTCCGATGCTGGCGGGTCTGTATCCGTAGTGCGCTGGCGACGTCAGGAGCGATCGTTTCCTGCGTCAGGTGCTCTGCCTGATGTGTGCCTGATCGAGCAGTTCGCGCGCCATGGTCTCGGTTGCCAGGGTCTGCTTCTGCCCGCCGATCATGCGCGCCAGTTCGGCGACCCTGGACTTGCCGTCGAGCACGTCGATCTGGGTGAACGTCTGCTCGTCGCGCACCCGCTTGCGTACCGCCAGATGCTGCTGGCCGCAGGCGGCGACCTGGCCGAGGTGGGTCACGCTCAGCACCTGGCCGTGGACACCGACCTGCCGGAGCTGTCGGCCGACGGCTTCGGCGACCGCCCCGCCGATTCCCGCATCGACTTCGTCGAAGATCAGGGTCGGTGCCGCGCCGACCTGTTGCGCGACCACCTGGATGGCGAGTGACACGCGCGACAGTTCGCCGCCGGACGCCACCTTGGCCAGCGCCCGCGGCGGCTGGCCGGGGTTGGCACTGAACTCGAATTCGATCTGGTCCTCGCCCGCGCTGTGGGGACGCGGACGGTGAGCGTCCTCGACGCGGATCCGGAATTGCGCATTGGGCATGCCCAGTTCACACACGTGCCGGGTCACCGTGTTGCCATAGTCGCCGGCACAGGCGCGTCGGGCGGCGCCGAGGTTTGCGCTCGCCTCCCGGTACGCGGCGAGGCAGAGCGCCTGCTGCCGCAGCAGGATATCGACCTGGCCGCCCGCGGCTTCGGCCTCGTCAAGTTCGGACTGAAGTGCGACGAGGCGTTGCGGCAATTCATCGGCGCGCACGCGATGCTTGCGCGCCAGATCGTGGACGTCGGCGAGCCGCGCTTCGACGTCGGCGAGCCGCTGCGGATCGAGATCGAGCTTTTCGAGCAGGCGGCGCAGATCGTCGGCAGCCTCGCGGGTCAGCGCCTGCGCGGACGAGACGAGATTCTCCACGTCGGCGAATGCGGGGTGCAGCGACACGAGGGGACGCAGACGCGACAGGATCGCGGCCAACTGGTCGTGAGTGCTGCCGTCGCCTCCGTACAGCAGCTCCTGGGCAAGGCCGCCGTCGTGCAGCAGCTTGCCGGCATTGGCCAGGCGCTTGTGATCGGCATCCAGTTGCTCGATCTCGCCGTCCTTGAGATTCAGCGCCGCCAGTTCGCGCACCTGGTGTCGCAGGTAATCGGTCTGGGCGGGATCGCGCGCTGCCGCGGCGCGCAGGCGTTCGATCCGGCCTGCCAGTTCGGCCCACTCCAGCGCGTGCGCGGCGACCGCGCGGTTGAGGTCGGCGTGCCGGCCGAAGCTGTCGAGCAGATCGCGCTGCACCTCGGCCCGTCGCAGGCGGTGACTTTCACTCTGGCCGAAGACTTCGACCAGGTGCTCGCCCAGCTCGCGCAGGCTGCCGGCCGCGGCGGCCTGTCCGTTGACGAAGGCGCGCGTGCGGCCCTCCGTGCCCAGCACGCGGCGGATCAGGCAGATCGAAGGATCGTCCGCGTCGAGCAGTTCGTGCTCGCCGAGCCAGTCGCGCGCGGCGCGTGCGTCGTCGAGCCGGAAGCTCGCCGAGATTTCCGCGCGCTCGCTGCCCGTACGCACCAGGGCCGGATCGGCGCGCGTGCCGAGCACCAGGCCGAGCGCGTCGATCAGGATGGACTTGCCCGCTCCGGTCTCGCCGGTGAGGACGGTGAAGCCGGGCGCGAAGTCGATCGAAAGTTCCTCGATCGTGGCCAGGTTGCGGATGTGAAGATGTTCGAGCATGTCTCCGGGGATCGTGTCCTCAGAGCCTGTGAAAAAAGCGAACGCCGTAGCGAGCGCGTCGATGCGTGCTCACGGCAAGGCGCGCTGCGCGAAAAAAGCCGAGTTGGATGGACCCAATGACGGCTTTTTTCGCGCAGCGCGCCTTGCCGTGGGTGCGCAGCGGCGTCCGCAGCAGGCGAGCGAATTTTTCACAGGCTCTCAGGCCCGTTCGCGTGGGCCTTCAGGCCCGCTGCCCCAGCGCAGCTTGTCGCGCAGGATGCGGAAATAGCTGTAGCCGGCCGGATGGATCAGCCGTAGCGGGAACGGTGCACGACGGATCTCGACCACGTCGCCGGGCTCCAGCGTCTCGCTGGTCTGGCCGTCGAAGGTGACCATGGCCTGCGCACGGTCGACGCCACGGATGACCAGGCGGATCGACTTGTCGCCGCCGATCACGATGGGCCGGTCCGACAGCGTGTGCGGGCAGATCGGAACCAGGGCGAACGCGGACAGGCCCGGGTGCATCAGCGGGCCGCCGCCGGACAGTGCGTAGGCGGTCGAGCCGGTGGGGCTGGTCACGATCACGCCGTCGGCGCGGTGATTGCTGATGAACTCCTGGTCCATCCAGGTCTCGAATTCGATCATCCGGATGGTCGCCTGGTTGCGGATGACGACGTCGTTGACGGCGAGCTTGGGTGGGCCGTCCGCCGCACCGAAGCGCTCGACGGTGGACGACAGCAGCAGGCGGTCTTCGGATTCGTAATTGCCGCCGATGATTTCTGCGAGGTTCTCGCGCATGGTCTCGGGCGCCACGTCCACCATGAAGCCCAGCCGGCCCTGGTTGACTCCGAGCAGGGGCACCTCGGACACCGCCAGCCCGCGCCCGGCGTCGAGCAGGGTGCCGTCTCCGCCAACCACGATGACCAGGTCGCACTGCCTGGCCAGGGTGTCGCGGTCCGCGCGCCGCGCCGCAAAGTCGCCGCGGATCGCGTTGTTGTTTTCGAGGATCACCTCGCAGCCCAGCTCCTTGAGCGTGGTGCAGAGGCTGCGCAGCAGATCGATGTTGGCTTCGCGACGCTTGCCGATGACGCCGACGGTGCGAAAGGGACTCATGGGGATCGGGTCTCGCGGGAGTTTGATCGAATTTAACCGATGTCAATGATGCGGTGGGCGGGCGGTAGTGGGTCAGTTTGAAAGTCGTTCCCACCGTTCAACCCGAGTAGCGCCGGCCCGTTCGTCCCGAGTAGCCGCGCAGCGGGCGTATCGAGGGAAGCGTCGCTTATCAAGGGTGGTTCTCCACGGGTTCCGAGGGCCGTGCACGGCCCAAATTTTTTGCGACTTCAAAAAACCGGTGTTTGACTGTGACGCAGTTCACAGATCGACCCCATCCGGGGCTTGTGCGACTGCCTGTGCTGAATCACGCTTCGCGGGCCGCTCAAGGGCATCGTCCGGGACGAGGCCTTGTCGACGCGGCGAAATTCCGTATGCAGCCCATCCGCACTCGCGCGGACGGGCTCTGACGATGGAGAGACCCAGCATGAAAGGTTTGATGGCGCCCTGGCTGTTTGCATGCGGACGGATCGGTATCGCCGCTGTGCTGCTGTCGATCGGTTCGATCTGCGCGCAAGCGCAATCCGTTGCGCCTCTGGCGATACAGCCCAGCGCAGCGCAGCAGATTGCTGTGCTCAATGACATCAAGACGTCCAAGAGCGCGACCGAGAGCAAGCTCGACTCTGGCCTGTTGATGGCGGTGCTCAAGCAGCGCGGGGACTCGCGCACGCAACAACTGCCGGACTACCGCTATGTCCGGCCGGAAGCCGATGGGCGGATCGCCGTCGACCTGATCGTCAAGACAACGGACGGCGTCGGGGCGGTGCTCGAACGACTCAAGGCGCTCGATGCAGTCACCCTGACCGACAAGCGCGTCGCCTACGACTCGCGAACCGTTCGTGCCCGGGTCCGCATGGGCGATCTGGAGCGGCTGGCTGCAATGGGCCAGGTGAGCCGGGTGGGTCGCGCCATCCCCGCCGTCACCAACGCGGTGCCCGCTGCAAAGGGCCCGACCTTAAAAAAACCTTCGAAAAAAACTTCGCGCGATAGCTTCGGCCCGGTCGCCAATGCCCTCAACCGTTCCCAGGGTGTGCAAGCCCACGGTGCCGACGCGGCGCGGGCCTCCTTCGGCGCATCCGGTTTGGGCGTCAAGATCTGCGTGATGTCGGACGGCGTCGATTCCCTGGCGACGGCGCAGTCCTCGGGCGATCTGCCAGAGGTCGACGTCCTTCCCGGGCGGGCGGGCGAGGGCGACGAAGGCACTGCGATGCTCGAAATCGTGCATGACGTGGCGCCCATGGCCGCGCTTGGCTTCGCGACGGCACTGGACTCGCCGGCAGAGTTTGCGCAGAACATCCTCGATCTGGCCGCCGACGGCTGCAACATCATCGTCGACGACATCATCTATCTCAACGAATCACCCTTTCAGGATGGGCCGATCGCGCAGGCCGTCAACACCGTGACCGGCAACGGCGTGTTGTATTTCTCGTCGGCCGGCAACGAGGGCAATCTGAGCGATGGCACCTCCGGCACCTGGGAGGGCAATTTCCTCGCCAGCACGCTGGCCAATCCCGGCCCCCTGGCGGGCGCAGGAGCACTGCATAATTTTGGCGATGGCGGCCAGTCGATCGGTGTCGTTTCCGGCAGTGACCGGTTGATCCTGATCTGGGCCGAGCACTTCCCTGCAACCGGTGGGTCCGCGTCGACCGACTTCGACATCTACGTCCTCAACGGTGCGCTGACGACGGTCTTTGAAACCTCCAACGACAGGCAGAACGGAACAGGTGGCGATGATTTTCCGATCGAGTTCATCGGTGGCGGTGCCTTCCCCGGAGAGCGCGTGGTGGTGGCACGGTTCGCATCGGGGACGACCACCAGCGTCCCGGCGTTCAACCTCATCCTGTTCCGCGGAAGGCTGAGCCAGGCACTCGCGACCAGCGGCGCCACACGCGGCCACAGCGTCGCTGCCGCCGCCTTCAGCACGGCGGCAACACCGGCCGCTGCATCGGCCGACGGCTTTTCCACGCCCGGCCCGTTTCCGGGGCAGTTCACCAGTGTCAACACCTCCGAGAGCTTCAGTTCCGATGGCCCACGCCGCATCCTCCTGAGCCCGACCGGCGCCGAACTCACGCCCGGCAACCGTACGTTCAGCGGCGGCGTCTTGCGGCAGAAGCCGGACATCGCGGCGGCGGACGGCGTCACCACGTCGGCGCCCGGATTCGCGCCGTTCTACGGCACCTCCGCTTCCGCACCGCACGCGGCCGCCATCGCGGGTCTGTTGAAGTCTGCGGTTGCGGGACTTACGCAGGCACAGGTTCGCAACCTCCTGACCAGCACCGCGATCGACATCGAGACCGTCGGCGTCGATCGCACGACCGGCGCCGGCATCGTCATGCCGGTCCCTGCGCTGCAAGCCGCGGGTGCCACACCGCAGCCGCAACTGTCGGCCGGAACGGCGGTGTTCACCCAGGTGTCGGGCGACGGCGATTCGTCGATCGAGCCCACCGAGACCTTCTCGATCAGCCTGCCGCTGACCAACGTCGGTCCGGCCGCCGCCACCGCCATTTCCGCCACCCTGAGCAGCAGTTCAGGCTTGGTCACGATCCTCAACGCCCATTCGTCCTACGCCAACCTGGCGCCGTCGGCGAGTGGCAGTAACACCACCGCCTTCACCTTCCGGGTGGAACCGGCCTTTCTCTGCGGAGGCACGATCAATTTCTCGCTGCGGGCCTCGTATTCCGGCACCTTCAGTCCGCAGATGTTCCCGTTTTCCACGGGCACCGGTGGGCCCGGTACGCCAGCGAGCTTCAGCTTCACCGGCCCAGTAGTGGCAATCCCGGACTTTCCAGGAGCGTCCGTCAACGCCAATCTCGCGGTCTCCGGAGTCACCGGACCCATCACGGATGTGAATCTCAGAATCGGCGGCAGCAGTTGCAACACCGACACCGGCTCGACCACGGTGGGCATCGACCATACCTTCGTCGGCGATCTGCAAGTTCGTGTCGTGTCGCCGTCGGGACAGGTGATCGGTGTGGTCAATCAGGCCGGCGGCGGGGGGCAGAACCTCTGCCAGACCCTGCTGGACGACGAAAGCGCGGGGCCCAACATCCAGACGGTCACGGTGAGTGGGGCTCCCTTCACCGGCTCGTTCAAGCCGGCGGCCCCCTTGTCGGGTTTTGACGGCTCCACTGCCAACGGTACCTGGGCTTTGCAGGTGCAGGATCTTGAGTTCCTCGACATTGGCAGTGTTCGGGCGTTCTCGCTGACTGTCACCGGAGCGGGCGCCTGCGACGCGGCGCCACCCCCCGGACCCACCGTCCTGACGGTGGTCCGCGCCAACCCCAGCCCGACCAATGCGGCCTCGGTCACCTACACCGTGACCTTCAGCGAAGCCGTCAGCGGCGTCGGGGTGGCGGACTTCTCGCTGACCAACGCCGGGCTCAGCGGTGCCAGCGTGACCGGGGTCAGTGGGTCTGGCGCGGTGCGTACGGTGTCCGTCAACACCGGTACCGGCAGCGGCACGCTGCGGCTGAACGTGGTGGACGACGACAGCATCGTCAGCGTCTCGGGAGGCAGTCGGCCCCTGGGCGGAGCGGGTGCGGGCAACGGCACCTTCACCACCGGCGAGGTCTACAGCGTCGACAAGCTGGCGCCGACGGCGACGATCGCCATCGCGTCCGGCCAGGCCAATCCGACCACCGCTTCACCGGTCCTCTTCGCCGTACAGTTCAACGAGTCCACGGTGCAGTTCACGGCGGCCGACGTCATCCTCAGCGGCACAGCGGGGGCGAACACGGCCGTGGTCTCCGGCTCCGGTAGCGCCTACACCGTGTCGGTGTCCGGCATGACGGTGGCCGGCACGGTGAGCGCGGGGGTGACGGCGGCCGCGATCCTGGACGCGGCGGGCAATCCCAATGCGGCATCAGCAACCGCCACGGTGAACTTCCAGGTGACGCCGCCGCCGCCCGCCGGCAATTGCGAGGGCACGCCCGTCACCAACGCCTGCACCGTGAATGGGGTTGCCAACCGACCCTGCCTGGGCACCAGCGGCAACGACACCATCGTCGGTTCGACTTCGGGCGACGTGATTCAGGGTGGTCTGGGCATTGACACCATCGACGGCCGCGCTGGCGTTGACCGCATCTGTGGCGGTGATGGCAACGACATGCTCAAGGGCGGCGATGGCAACGACGTGATGTTCGGGGGCATCGGCAACGACCGGGTTGACGGCGGCAAAGGCGGGGACCAGTTGAACGGCAACGACGGCAACGACACCCTCATTGGCGGCCCGGGCGGTGACAACTGCCGGGGTGACGCCGGTACCGACACCGCCACCACCTGCGAAACCCGGAGCGGAATTCCATAGGGGTTCTCTGCACAGGTCTTAATTCACCGGTCGGGTCAAGCCCGCGTGCTTTTCGGTAGTGGGTCAGTTTGAATTCCGTTCGTGCCGAGTAGCCTCTGCGCGGAGCGCAGTGCGTATCGAGGCACCGGCGCTCCCCCGATACGCGGCGCTACTCGGGATGAACGGTGGGAACGACTTTCGAACTGACCCACTACCTGCTTTTCGCGGGCGGACACGACGGGCGCCCTCCGTCGAGGGCGCGCAGCGTCGGTTCCGCCTTCGGCTTGAACCGACCTACGAGCCGGATCAAACCTGTGCGGACCTTAGCGTTGGTGGATGCGCGCAGCGCATCCACCCTTGCAGCGGCAGCCGGCTCGGTCAGAGATGCCCTAACGCGGATTTCACGACGCCGGAACCACGGTTCTTTCCAGGTAGATGACCTGGCGGTCGCCTTCGAAGAACGCGGTATCGATCAGGCGCCAGCCGTCGCTGTAGACCTGGGCGAGGGTGGCATCGAACCCGCCGTTCTTCCATTGGCAGCTGAGGAGGTCGGTCGGTGTCACCGCGTCCTTGTCCTTGGGCGCACAGGCGAGGATGTCGACGTCAGCCGAATGGACGGCGAGGGGGCTGGCGACGCCCAGCGCGAGCATCATCGTCGGAAGGAAGGCGGAGTGGACGCTTGTTTTTTTCATGGTGTCCCTGCGGTGGTGGAAAGCTTGAACGGCTAGCGGTTCTTCTGCAGTCGTTCCGCCCGCCAGGCGCGAACGGTCGAGTAATAGGTGTGCGTGCGCGCGAAGCTGGCCGCATCGAGCGCCGCGGGTGCCTCGTCGTGCAGACCCGGTGCCCGGTCCAGCTCCGCCGGTTCCTCGTCCTTCCACGGAGTGAGATACAAGCCGACCGCTGCGTCCTGGTCGCCGAGGATGGTGGTTCCGGCGGGGTCCGCTTCGGTCGCCGGTACCGTGATCGGCACCGCGTACAAGCCGACCAGAACCAGCAGCACGGCGCGCTTCACCGGACGGCCTCGGCCACCGTGGTGGTCTGCACCGATTCCAGCGTCTGCAAGCGCCCTTCGATCTCGCGAATCCAGGCCGCAACGATCAGGTTGTTGTCGCCGGCAAAGCGCTGGTAGTCGCGATACGAGACCAGCGCCTCGCGCGGCCGGTGCAGCACCACGTCGTAGAGGATGGCCAGATTGAGATGCGCCTGGGCGTAGCCCGGCCGGGCGGCGATGGCATTGCGGTAGCTCTGCTCGGCGCGCAGCGGCTCGCCATTCTCGCGATACAGCGTGCCGAGCCAGTTGTGCGCCACCTCGTTGCCGGGGTTGGCTTTCACCGCGCGCGACAGGCTGGAGAGGGCCAGCTCGTGCTGCTCGCCCTGGGCGTAGAGGATGCCGAGGTCGGTCAGCGGTCCGGAGAACGCCGGGTAGTCGCGCGACAGCGCAATGAACGCGTTCTGTGCCTCGGGGAACTTGCGCTCCTTCATCAGCCGGAGCGCCTCCTGGAAGATCTGGTCGGGATCGCCCTTGGGCCGGTTGGCGGCCAGCACGCCGTCCTCCAGGTCCGCGGTCGAAGCCGGTTTGGTTGCCGGTGCCTCGACCGGTGCTGCCGCAGGCAACGGGCGCGCGGCGGGCTTGTTGCGCGGCCCCGGCGATCCGCAGGCGGCCAGGGTCAGCGCGAGGGCGCCCGCGCCGATCAGCCGGGTCAGGAAGCCGCGCGATTCAAGGGACGGCGTTTCAATGGAGGGTGTCATAGGTGGTCTCACGTTTTTCCTGCTTGCCATATCGGGCGGGTGACAGCTCGCCGAGCGCGGTGACGCTGCGGGCGATGGAGTCGTTCCAGATGCCCGCGCGCAGGCGGGCGAGATTGGTTTCGTGCGCCTTGATGCCTTTCTCCTCGAACGGGAAGGCCTGCTCTTCAAGCAGCACCTGGTACTGCTCCAGCGCATCGCCGCTGAGGCGCTGCGGACGCTCGGAGTCGAGCACCGCACGGCCGAGTTCGACGTACACCGAGGCCAGCTCGTAGGTCGCGGCGCTGGTGATGTCGGCGTAGCCGTAAGCCGCAGCGCGCTCCAGTGTGGCGATGGAGATCTCGGTGGCCGTTCGACGCCTGGCCAGGCTCTCTTTCAAGGGGGCCTCGATCGCAATCTGCCGCGCCGAACCCGCGTCGAGCCGGCCGATCGACAGGCTGGACTCGGCCGCCAGCCGTCGCGAGACCTCGCTGCGCGCGTCGCCGGCGGACTGGTCGGCGAGCACGATCTGGTCCAGCCAGTGCCGGTGCGCGCTGGGATCGTTCAGATGGGACAGCGCGAGCTGCGACAGGCGCTGCCGTGCCTGCATCGCCGGGTCCAGGGGCTGCGGGTAGCTCGACACGTAGAACTGATAAGCACGCCAGGTTTCCGCAGGCAGCCGGGCCTGATCGTAGAGCTGCGCCGAAGTCCATGCAGCGGCGCGACGGATCGCACCCGTCTCTTCCTCGCGCAAGGCGATCCGCGTATGAACCGCGGCCGCCAGCGCGGGTTTCGCGTTCTTCTCGTAGGCCAGCGCCAGTTTCTTGTCCACGTCGGCCAGCAGCCGGTGTCCGCTGTGGCGGCCGCGGAAGTCTTCCAGCGCGACACCGGCGCGCGGCCAGTCTTCGAGCAGAACCAGGGTGGAGGCGGCGTCGTAGTCCGACGACGCACGGATGCTCGCCTCCGGCGCGACCCGTCCCACCCGCTCGAAATGCGTCGTCGCCAGTTTCAGATCGCCCGCAGCGCGGGCGGCCTCGGCCTGCTTGTAGATGCTGGCCGCGAGCTGCTCGATGGCCAGGCGACGGCGCTCCTCGTTGCCCGCGCTCGCGGCCAGCGGGAGGAGCCGGGTGTAGGCCGCTTCTGCCTCCGGATACTTCTTCTGCGCGAAGCGGGAGTCGGCGATCACCCCCAGCGCGCCGCGACGCAGCTCGTCGGCCGGCGCGGGCTGGGCTTGAAGTACGCGATCCGCGCTGGCGATCGCCTCGTCGAGCGCCCCGAGTTCAAACTGATCTTCGGCCGCCGCCATCAGCACCGCCGTGCGCTGCGGATGAGCGGGGAAGTGGTCGGCGAGTTTCAGGCTGGCCACAATCGAGGCGCGCCGCGCCGTCATCCGCGCCTCGCCTTCCGGCGCGTCGCGCACCTGCCGCTGCCAGGCCTGCACCGCCGCAATCGCCGCCACCGGCGCACGCGCGTGGGCAGTGATTCCATAGGCGGTGTGCTCGTACTGGCGCGCCGCATCGGCGCTGCGACCGCCTTCGAGCAGGGCATCGGCGAGCAGCATGTGGGTCTCGGCGATGGTTGCGTCCTGTGGAAACAGCTCGACCAGGCGGCGATACCAACCCGCCGCCGCCAGATAGCTGGCCTGACGCGGCGCCTGCTCGCGGGTCTGCTGCGCGCGCGCCTGCCAGCCGCGGCCGAGTTCGTCCAGATGGCGCCGCACCTCGCTCATCACCCGTGGATCGGGTGTGCGCTGCGCCCAGTAGCTCGAATCCGGCGCATAGCGCGTCGCGTAGGTTTCCTGCGCACGGATCGCCAGATCGACCATGCCCGCCTGCTGGAACGTGGCGATCGTGCGGTCCTGGAATTGAGGCGCCCGCGCGTGATCCGGATGGCGCTCGATGAAAGCCATGAAGGTTCCGGCCGCGTCGGTAAAGCGCTGCTTGTCGAGCAGGGCCGATCCCAGCGAGGCGTAGATCAGCGTCTCCAGCCGCGACCCGACGCGGGATCTGGCGAAATGCGCGTTGAGCGCCGGCCCGCCGCCGAGCGCGGCGAAGGACAGGCCCAGCACGCGCAGGGATTCGGTGGCGCGCTCGGCCTTGTCGGGTGCCACGGTGGCGATGGCCTGGTCCGCGTTCTCCTGGTCGCCCGCGACCAGATCGCGGTCGAGGATGGCGATGAACACGTCTGCCGCCTGCTCGTAGCTGCTCTGCTTGTACAGCGACCAGCCGTACTTGTATTGCGCAATCTCGTAGTACGGCGCTTCCGGGCCCATCGCCAGCAGCGCGGCATAGGCCGGCTCGGCCTCGCGCCAGCGCGAGCGCGCGAACAGCCACTCGGCCGCACGAAAATGTGCGTCGGCGGCGCGCGCGGACTGCGGGTAGCGCGTGCCGAGTTGGCGCAGCGCGAGGATCGCCGGCTCCACCTCGCCGACGATCTGATACGCGCGGGCCAACTGGTACAACACGCGATCGTTCTGCCCGTAGCCGGGATCCTCGACCAGGATCCGCTGGTAATCGGCAATGGCGCGTCGCACCTCGCTCACGTGGAAAGCGTTGCCGGCGCTCTGCTCGGCCTCGGCGAGCTGCACGCGCAGGTCGGAGGCGCGACGCCGCGATTCGGCGCGCGTCAGCGGGTCCGGATTCAGCGCCAGCAGGCGGTCGTACTGCTCGATGGCCGCGCGCGGGTCGGGCGGCAGCGGCTCGGTGACCTCCACGCGCAGGATGCTGGGCGTCTGTACGACCAGATAGCCGTTGGAGGACAGGCCGTTGCTTTCGGCCACCGTGGCCACCGTCGGAGGCGGGTTGCGTGCGGCGTGTGCAGGTAGCGTCGCGAGCGCCGCTACAACGAGCAACCAGCGGGGAACGCGTTCACGCGTGGACGCAGCCGGCGCACGAATGCGTCCTGCGATCCCGGCCGGGCGCGCGATCATGACGCCGCTCCGGTCGCGCGCTTGCGATCCGTCAGGTCGATTTCGGGCGCGCGATCGAAGTGCCGGGCCATCGCAAACCGCGCCTCGACCAGATAGCGCTCGGCCTGCGCCTTCTGCGCACGCAGCCAGTCCTGCGCGACCGACTCCATCGCCCGTCGCGCGCCCGTCTCGTGGTTCGCCACGCGCTGGCGCAGCGCGGGCAGACCCGCCGCCAGCACCACGGCGCGTCCGTCCTGCATCATCGACAGGGCCTCGATGCGTCGGGTGCAGGACTCCATTTCCATCGCCAGCCGATGCGCGATGCGATACGGCTCCAGCGCCTCGACGAAGCGGGCGTCGGTGAGCAGGTACTTCAGGTACTCGGTCTCGTCCTTGTAAGGCAGGTCGGCCAGCCAGACGCGCCAGCCGTTCTGGGCATCGCCAAGGCCTTCGCCGATGGCCTGCGCGGCGCGGCCGCTGCCGACGTGTTCCATCGCCGCGTCGAGCTGCGCGCGCGCCAGTTCGAGCTGGGTGGCGGCGCGCTGGTAGTAGGTGTGCGCCTGCTTGCCGGTGCCGAGTTCGTCCAGCGCCCAGGCCAGCGCCAGTGCGCCTTCCTGCGCGGCGGGGTCGAGCGGATCGCGACCGATCAGCTCGGTCCACGGGACCAGCGCACGTTGCAGCCGGTCCCTGCGTTCTTCCGAGGGAAGCGTCCCGGAGGCCAGCGCGGCGATGAAAGCAGGTTGGGCCAGGCCCTGGGTTGCAGCCTCCGGCGGGTCGGTCGGTGACACCAGGAAGGCCCAGCCGAAGGCGAGCAGCGCGGCATTGCCGTGCGGACCGGGGCTGCGCACCTTACCCAGCGCTTCGAGCGCGGCCTGGCCCTTACCCTGGCGCAGGTGATGGTAGCCAAGGACGAGATTGGCGCGGTCGCGCAAGGCCAGACCGGCTTCGTCCTCAAGCTCTTCGTCTCCCAGCGACGCCAGGTTCAGCTCTGCCTGCGGATTGCCGACGCCGAGCGCTGCGACCGCCGCGTTGTGACGGGCGATGGCTGGGTCGTTCGAGAGATCCTGCGTGGACCCGCCGGCGATCCGGTTCAGGCTCAGGGCCTGCACGTTTGCCGTCTGCGCGACGAAGTCGCTGCCCGCATTGCCAAGCTGCGCACGCAGGAGCAGTTGCGCCGCCTGAAAAGGCTGACCGGAGGCCAGCCAGAATTCGGCCGCGCGCAGGCTCGGCGGGGTACGCAGATCGTCCGCCGTCGCGGGCTGATTCCAGTCGCGAACCTCGATGCGTTCGCGCCCGAAGCTGGCCTGCACCAGACTGAGTTCGATCGGGGTCTCGCGGCCGCTGGAGCTAAAGCGATGATCCAGGCGCTGCACCACGCGGGTACTTCCGGCCTTCGCGTCCAGCTCGCGTGCGACCAGTTCGATCTGCAAGCGGTGTTCGCCGGGAGCAAGCGCGAGCGACATCGCCGGATGTACGCTGCCCGCAGCGAGCGCCTGCCACTCGGGCTGGGAATATTCGTAGTTCAGCATCGGTTGCTGATCCAGCTTCAGACCGATCCGGCGCAGCCGGTAGTCGGGCGCACGGGCGCTGACGAACACGCTCAGTCGGGACGACTGAGGATCGGCCTGCGTCAGCTCGACCGCATGGACCTGCTGATCCAGCGCGAGCACATCGCGCGCGAGTTCACTGGCGGTATCGGCTGCTACGGTGCCGGCAAACAGGGCGAGCAGCGATGCAAGCGCCGACCGGGCGGTGGAATTCCTGAAGCGGGTCCTCATGGATCGACCATCTGCGTGGGGCTGCTGCCAGCAGCGCGCGAGGTCGAACGGGGCTCGATCGCGACGCTGGAACCAGCCGAAACACGGACGTCGTTGGCCGCGAAAGAAGAGTCTGCGATGACCCCTGCCAGATTCAGCAAAGCCTGTGCCACAAGCTGCGGGGGAGGGGTCGTCGCGGGTCGGCGTCGGTGGGTGTAGGTCGGTTCAAGCCCACGTGCCTCTCGCGGGCGGAACCGATGTGCGCCGGTGGGCGCCCCGTCGGCTCCGGCCGCATAAAGCCGCGGCCTTGAGCCGATCTACGCCCAACCTATCCCGACAGCACTGCCTGCGCCGCATCGGTGCGCCAGCCGCGGCCGGTGAGGTAGGCCACCGGGTTGGCGGGATCGAGTTCGCTGCCCGAGATGAACCGCGATTCGATGGTTGCGCCGTCGACGCCAAGCGCAACCAGCCCCGCGCCTTCGCAGACCGAATCGACCGCGGGACAGGGAAAGCTGAGAGCCGCCGCGGCATCGGAGAAGGCCGCGCCGTCGCAGACCGAGGCGGTGAGCGCCGACAGCGACAGCGGCCTGGCCCACTGGCGCCAGCGCAGCATCTGCAACGCACACCACATCATCTGCGAGCGCCGCGGGAAGGCGCGCAGGCCGTCGGCGAAGCTGGGCGGACAGCGCGCATCGGGCCCGCGGAATGCAGCAACGATCCATTCTTCCGGCACCGCGAGCACCTTGCGCTTGATCAGCAAGCTGGCCAGCTCCTGCACCACGTCGCGCGTGGCAAGATCGCGCAACGCCAGCATCACCGCGGCGATCAGGGCGCGATGCGTCTGCGGATTGCGCTGCGCCCACTCGCGCGTCACGCCGAGCACTTTTTCCGCGCCGCCGTCCCAGATCGCGCGGGTAGGGGTCACGATCATCCCGAGATTGCCGCGCACCGCCGCGGTGTTCCAGGGTTCGCCGACGCAGAAGCCGTCCACTGCACCGCTTTCGAGCAGGCGCACCATCTGCGGTGGTGGCGAGACCCGGAACTCGATGCCTTCTTCGTCGCCATGCAGTCCGCCGAGGGCGAGCCAGTCCCTCAACAGATAGTGGTGCATCGAAAACGCGAACACGTGCGCCAGCCGCAGGCGGCCGCCGCCACGGATGAAGCGGGCGATCGCACGCGCGCTGTCCAGCGGGTCCATGTTCTGACTCAGACCGGCGCGATCCGCGATGCTGCGTGACAGGGTGATCGCCGAGCCGCCCTGCGACAGGCACAGCCCGGTCACCAGCGGAATACCGACGCAGTCGGCGCCCAGGGTCGCGGCGACCGGCATGGGCGCGAGGCATTGCGCCGCGTCGAGCGCGCCGTAGGCGAGGCGGTCGCGCAGGCTCGCCCAGGACACTTCGCGCATCAGGGTGACCGACAACCCGGCCGCATGGAAATAGCCGCGGTGGGCCGCCCACAGCAGCGGCGCGGAGTCGAGCAGCGGCATGTAGCCCACGGTGAGCTGGGGCTGCTCGGGGTGGAAGGGGAGGGAGAGTTTCATCCTCCGGGGGCAGATAGCGGAACGTAGGTCGGCTCAAGCCCGCGTGCTTTTCGCGGGCGGAGCCGACGGACGAGGCTCGGACGATGCGTGGCGTCTTTTGTCGAGGGCGCATGTCGGTTCCGCCCGCAAGAAGCCGCGGGCTTGAACCGACCTACAACCGACCTGCGATTGACCGACACCCTGGACGATGCGAGGTCCATCACACGTCCGGCGTGTCGAACAGCTCGGCCGCCGCAAGAACGGTGCGCGCGGCTTCGCCGATAGTGATGCGCCGCGCCATCGCGCTGCGCCGAAGCAGGGCATAGGCCTGCGACTCGTCGAGCTTGCGCAGCTTGGCCAGGGTCGCCTTGGCGCGTTCCACGTCGCGGCGGTCGGCGAGGCGCGTGCGCATGTCCTGGAGTTCGTTGCGCAGCTTCTGGTGTTCCTTGAAGCGGGCGATCGCCACGTCGAGGATGGGTTTGAGCCGCGGCGCGGTCAGGCCGTCCACGACATAGGCGCTGACCCCTGCCCGCACCGCTTCGGCGATGGTATCGGGCTCCGCGTTGCGGGCGAAAAAGACAATGGGACGTGGCACTTCCTGGGTCACCGCGGCACAGCTGTCAAGCACGTCGCGCACCGGGTTGTCCATGTCCACCAGCACCACGTCGGGCTGCACGCGGCGGACCGCCGCCAGAAGATCTTCTGCCGCCGAGATACGCGCCACGACGTCATAGCCGCTGTCCTGAAGCGCCTGGGCAACGAAGGCCGCACGGGCATCGTCGTCGTCCACCACCATGACTCTCAGGCTCATCGGCGGCTGCCGGAGGACGGGCCGCGAGGGCCTGACCGGGCTGCGCACCGCTTCCACGTTGCAAATCGACATTGTCTTTGCGACTCCTTCATCGGTCGATTCCGCATGCCCCCCGCGCCGGTAAAAGTCCAAAAAAAAAGCGCCCACTGCGTTTGATTGCAGAGGACGCTCGCGGTCCTGCGGACCCACCTTGTTTGTGTCTCCCCACCGAAACGGATTCCGGCCTGGAGGACGATTGGAACGGGGCGGCGCTGCCCCGCATGATCCGCCGTTCAGTTAGCGAAAGGCGTGCCATCGCACCGGGGGTATGCGTCGCGCGAAGATCTGCGCAAGCCGGCAAGCTTGGGTGTAGGTCGGTTGTAGGTCGGTTGTAGGTCGGGTGTAGGTCGGGTCAAGCCCGCGGCTTCATGCGGGCGGACCCGACATGCGCCCTCCATTGAGAGGGCGCGCAGCGTCGGTTCCGCCTTCGGCTTGAACCGACCTGCATTCGACCTGCGAGCGCTGGGGCATGCTTTTTGCTCGCCCGCTCCGCATGATTTCCAGACCGGACAACTCGACGCTGCCGTGCGCGTAATGCTCGTGGACGACGACCGCGAGCGCATGGGCCTGCTGGACGAGGCCCTGAGTTCAGCGGGACATGAGGTGGTGGGACGGCTGCTGGATACCGACGACATTCTCCGCGCGGTGAACACGCTACAGCCCGACATCGTGCTCATCGATGTCGACAGCCCCAGCCGCGACACGCTGGAATCGCTGGGCCAGATTTCCCGGGACCGGCCGCGACCGATCGTGCTGTTCGCACAGACTTCGGATTCCGCCACCATCCGTCGCGCGATGCGTGCCGGCGTGTCGGCTTACGTGGTCGACGGCATGACGCCGGCGCGCTTGCAGCCGGTGATCGAGGTCGCCATCGCGCGTTTCCAGGAGTTCCAGGGCATGCGTCGCGAACTGGAGAACGCCAAGCTGAAACTCGCCGATCGGCGCGACGTGGAAAAAGCCAAGGGAATGTTGATGAAGCGCAAGGGAATGGATGAGAACTGCGCGTACGAATTGCTGCGCAAGATGGCGATGGACCGCAACGTGAGACTGGGCGAGATTGCCCGCTCCCTGCTGGCGGCCGCGGAGCTGTTTTGAAAGCCTCGCCGCTGAAGCGCGCGCGACTCTGCGTGGGCATGCTGCCGCTGGCGGATGCCGCGCCGCTGCTGGTGGCGCGCGACCTCGGCTTCTTCGCCGGGCAGGGGCTGGACGTGAAGCTCAGCCTGGAAGCGTCCTGGGCCGGCATCCGCGACAAGCTCGCCGCCGGCATGATCGACGCCGCGCAGTTGCTGGCGCCGATGCCGGTCGCGGCCAATCTCGGTGCGGATCGTCTGGGCGTGCCGATGCAGACCGCGCTCACCTTGTCGCGCAACGGCAACAGCATCACCGTCTCGAGGTCGCTGTTCGAGCTGATGGGCGCGCCGCCGCCAGACCCGATCACCGCCGGTTGGGCGCTGCGCAAGGTGCTCGAACAGGATCGCGCCGCCGGACGCGGCCCGCGCGTTTTTGCGCACGTCTTCCCGTTTTCTACGCACCACTATCTGTTGCGCGACTGGCTCGCGGCCTGCGCCATCGACCCGGATCGCGATGTGAGCCTGATCGTGATTCCGCCGCCGCTGGTACTGGAGCATCTGCGCGAAGGTCGCATCGACGGCTACTGCGTGGGTGCTCCCTGGGGTATGGCGGCCGAGCTCGAAGGCGTGGGCCGTCGCCTGTTCGCCACGCACCTGCTGCGGCCCAACTGCGCCGAGAAAGTGCTGGGCGTGACCCGTGACTGGGCCACGCTCAATCCGCACTCGCACTTGTCCCTGGTGGCGGCGCTGATCGAAGCGGGACATTGGCTGGAGCAGCCTGGCCATCGCGCACAGGCCGCGCAGATGCTGATCGATGCGCGCCTGATCGGTGCAGCGGACGAGTCGCTGCGCCGGGCCTTGATCGACGACGGCTCGGATCCTTGCGGTCCTGCGTTCGTGTTCGGTGCAGGCGGTGCCGCCAATCCGCACCACGACGATGCACGCTGGTTCGTCGCACAGATGCGGCGCTG
Source organism: Panacagrimonas sp. (assembly GCA_052387695.1). Lineage (GTDB taxonomy): Bacteria > Pseudomonadota > Gammaproteobacteria > Nevskiales > Nevskiaceae > Panacagrimonas. The sequence goes on from JBQTIX010000092.1 coordinate 56,145, forward strand.
GTCGCAGGTGCCGGCGAATGCGCCGGTTGCCGAAATCCCGCAAGGCACGTACGACATGCGTTTGTACGCGCAGGCCGCGGCTATCGCGACTGCGACTTCGGAGCATATGGCACGCTGATTGCTGTCCTGATTTTGTATAGCGCGTGCGCCGGATCGGAAATGATTCGACGGGACCAATGACGGTCCTCTCGCGCTGACTGTTGCACCCACCAATTGGGCAAAGACGCCATCTCCACAGCCGCAACAACGGCTGTCGGGATGGCGTCTTTTTTTGTGCCCGTCACTTTTTTTCTGAACTATGGGAGTTCTCGGGGTTATGGAAATTTTGGGAGCGGTATCGCGCAAGCAGTCGGGGGACAGGCTGCGCACATGTATGACGGCACTCGCCATGGGGCTCGTGCCGATGATGGGTCAGGCGGCAGATCCCTTGTCCAACCTGCCGTTCAATCTCGCCGGCGGGGCACCGAATCTGGACATCCGTCTGCGTTACGAGAACGTGGATCAGGAGAATCTGAAGGAAGAAGCCGACGCCCTCACGATCCGCACACGCCTCGGCTACACCACGGGCAAGTGGAACGAGATCGACGGCCAGATCGAGTACGAGGGCCTGAGCTTCCTCGGCGACGACGACTACAACAGTTTTGCCAACGGCAACGCGACGTTTCCGGTCGTGGCCGACGCCAAGACCAACGAGCTCAACCAGGCCTGGATCCGGTATTCCGGCCTGCCCAAGACCCAGCTCAAGTACGGACGCCAGCGCATCCTGCTCGACAATCACCGCTTCGTCGGCAACGTCGGCTGGCGCCAGACCGAGATGACCTACGACGCTGGTCTGCTCACCTCGACCCTGATTCCCAGGACCACGTTCACCTATGCCTACCTGAGCAACGTCAACTCGTTCCGCTTCTTCGATTTCAACCCCGATCCGATGGCCGTCACGCTGGACGACAACATCGACATCAAGGCGCATCTGGTCAACGCCCAGTTCGCCGCCATCGAAAAAAAGCTGGTGCTGACCGCCTACGGTTACCTGCTCGATTTCGACGAGATTCCCGCGGGTGCGCCGGCCGGTCGCCTGTTCCAGGACACGAGCACGATCGGCCTGCGCGCGACCGGCGCGGTGCCGGTAGCCAAGCTCACCGCGTCCTACGCTCTGGAATACGCCGACCAGCAGGATTATGAAGACGCGCCGAGCACGATCAACTTCACCTACTCGCTGATCGAGGCCGGTCTGGCCTACGCCAAGCTCAAGGGCACGCTCGGATACGAGACGCTGGAAGGCGACGGGACCAACAGTTTCCAGACGCCGTTGGCCACCGCCCACGCGCACCAGGGCTGGGCGGACCAGTTCCTGATCACGCCGCAGGGCGGCCTCGTGCGCTCTTACGCCTCGGTCAATGCGACTGTCGGAAAGCTCGGATTGACCGCCGTCTATCACCAGTTCGAATCCGACGAAGGCAGCGTGGATTTCGGTGACGAGATCGATCTGCTGGCGAGCTTCACGGTGATCGAGAACCTGGTGCTCAGCGCCAAGTACGCGGCCTATTCGGCCGACGAGTTCCCCAAGACCTCGCCGCCTCCGCCCCCCGCCGTGCCGCCGGCGACACCGCCGCCGCCCTTCGTTCCCAAGACCTTCGACACCGACAAGCTCTGGCTCTACGTCGAATACAAGTTCTGACTTTGTACCGGGCTCAACACGAAGGATCACCCTCATGACAACCCTCATCGAAACTCCCGAATCGGTCGATTCGTCGCGCCGCGAATTCGTGCGCAAGTCGCTGGCCTTTGCCGCCGCCTCGATCTTCGGCGGCGTGGCGCCGGCCTTCATCCAGAACGCGTATGCCGCCGATTTCGGCAAGCCCGAAAAAACCGATCTCACCCTCGGTTTCATCCCGCTCACCGACTGTGCCAGCGTCGTCATGGCCGGTGAGCTGGGACTTTTCAAGAAGTACGGTCTCAACGTCACCATCTCCAAGGAGGCGAGCTGGGCCGCGGTGCGCGACAAGCTGCTGCTCGGCCAGCTCGACGCCGCGCACGTGCTGTATGGACTCATTTACGGCGCGCACCTGGGCATCGGATCGCAGAAAAAGGACATGGCGATCCTGATGAATCTGAACTACAACGGCCAGGCCATCACGATGTCGAGGAAGCTGCTCGACGCCGGCATCAAGGACGGCGAGTCGCTGAAAAAAGCGGTGGACAAGAAGGAGCGCACCTACACCTTCGCGCAGACCTTTCCCACCGGCACGCACGCGATGTGGCTGTACTACTGGCTCGCCGCCAACGGCATCGATCCGTTCAAGGACGTGAAGGCCATCGTCATCCCGCCTCCGCAGATGGTGGCGAACATGCGCGTGGGCAACATGGACGGCTATTGCGTGGGCGAGCCCTGGAACGCGCGTGCCATCTTCGACAAGATCGGCTTTACCGCGACCACCACGCAGGGCATCTGGAAGAACCATCCGGAAAAGGTGCTGGGCACGACCAAGGAATTCGTCGACAAGTACCCCAACACCACGCGCGCGATGATGGCCGCGGTGATCGAGGCGAGCCAGCACATCGACACCGTGGCCAATCGCGCGTCGGTGTCCGAGATCATCGGCGGCAAGTCTTACGTCAATGCGCCGCCACCGGTCATTCTCGGCCGCATGCTCGGCGACTACGACGACGGCGCCGGCAAGAAGTGGAAAGAGCCGGACTACATGAAGTTCTACATGGACGGCGAGGTGAACTATCCGTTCCTCTCACACGGCGCCTGGTTCCTCACGCAGCACCGTCGCTGGGGTCTGCTGAAGGAGGATCTCGATTACCTCGCGGTGGCCAGGCAGGTGAACCAGGTGGATCTCTACACGGAAGTCGCCAAGGCCCTGAACGTGCCGGTTCCGGCCAGCCCGCTCAAGACCGAGACGCTGTTCGACGGCACGGTCTTTGATCCCTCGAAGGCGACCGAGTACGCCGCGGGTTTCAAGATCAGGGTGTGACCCTTACCCCTCCCCCGGTCGCGGGGGAGGGATTTGTCCTCAGGAGATTCGAATGGCTGCACCGCTGAAGCTTGCCCGCTCCGAAGCCAAGACGACTGGTGCGATGACTGCACCACCCCCGGCCAACGACGCACCCCTTTGGAGCGTTCCGCCGCTCAAGCTGCCTGCTCCGGTATCGGCTGCGGCGGATAGGACGCGTGCGGTGCTCGGCGCGGTGTTGCCGCCCATGTTCGGCATCGGCGTGCTCATTCTTGCGTGGGCGGTGGTCGCCAGTTTCTCGGACTATCTGCCGGGACCGGGCAGCACATTCACCTCGGCGGTGGACGTGTTTTCCGATCCTTTCTACAGCAAGGGACCCAACGATCAGGGCGTGGGCTGGAACCTGCTCGCCTCGCTGGAGCGCGTGGCGCGTGGGTTCGGCATGGCGGCGCTGTTGGGGATTCCGTTGGGCTTCGTGCTCGGCCGTTTCGCTTTGGCCGCCAAGGCCTTCCAGCCCATCATCAGCGTGTTGCGGCCGGTCTCGCCCCTGGCCTGGCTGCCGATCGGCCTGGCGGTGTTCGAGGCGGCAAACCCCGCTGCGATCTTCACCATCTTCATCTGCTCGATCTGGCCGATGATCATCAACACCGCGCTCGGTGTGGCGAGCGTGCCGCAGGACTATCTCAACGTGGCGCGCGTGTTGAAGCTGTCCGAATGGAAAGTGTTCACCAAGATCCTGCTGCCCGCCTCGATTCCCTATGTGCTGACCGGCGCCAAGCTGTCGCTGGGCATCGCCTGGCTCGCCATCGTCGCGAGCGAGATGCTCACGGGTGGTGTCGGCATCGGTTTCTGGCTGTGGGACGAGTGGAACAACCTGAATATGGAACACATCCTGATCGCCATCGGCGTGATCGGGGTGGTGGGCCTGTTGCTGGAACAGGGCATGAATTTCGTCGCCAACCGCTTCGACTACCGGGCGAAATAAACGCGTAGGAGCGGGCCATGCCCGCGACACGCGCAGCGCAATCTCCCACCCTTGCAATCGCGGGCATGGCCCGTTCCTACAAAGGCTCTCATGGCTACCAGCTACCTCGAAATCGACAACCTCTCCGTCATCTTCAAGACCCGCGGTGCGCCCTTCGTTGCGGTGCGAGACATCGATGTGAGCGTCGAGAAGGGTGAGTTCGTCTCGATCATCGGCCACTCCGGCTGCGGCAAGTCCACCGTGCTCAATGTCGTCGCCGGACTCACGCCCGCTGCACAGGGCGGGGCGGTGCTGGCGGGCCGCGAGATCGACGGCCCGAGTCCGGAACGTGCGGTGGTGTTCCAGAACCATTCGCTGCTCCCCTGGCTGACCTGCTATGGCAACGTGCACCTGGCCGTGGAGCGCGTATTCGGAAGAGCGGAGAGCAAGGCGCGGTTGAAGGAACGGACCCTGGCGGCGCTGGACCTGGTGGGATTGACTCCGGCCAAGGACAAGCGTCCCAACGAAATCTCCGGCGGCATGAAGCAGCGCGTGGGCATCGCCCGCGCGCTGGCGATGGAACCCAAGGTTCTGCTGATGGACGAGCCCTTCGGCGCGCTCGACGCGCTCACGCGCGCCAACCTGCAGGACTCGCTGATGGAGATTCAGGCCCGCCTGAGCAACACCGTGCTGATGATCACGCACGATGTCGACGAGGCGGTGCTGCTGTCCGATCGCGTGGTGATGATGACCAACGGTCCGGCCGCGACGGTGGGCTCGATCCTTACCATCGACCTGCCGCGTCCGCGTCGCCGCATCGAATTGGCGGACGACTCGCACTACAACCATCTGCGTGCCGAAATCCTGCGCTTCCTGCACGAGCGGCAGGGGCATCCGCAGTCGGCCGCCGCCTGAGCTACTGCTTGTCAAGAATTCTGAGGGCGTTCTTGCCGCGACATCGCAGGTCGGTAGTAGGTCGGTTCAAGCCGAAGGCGGAACCGACACTGCGCGACGTCGCGATAGAGGGCGCATGTCGGGTCCGCCCGCGAAAAGCACGCGGGCTTGACCCGACCTACGCCCCACCCACCGCTTCTCGCGGTGGTCATGTTCGATATTGGGCTGGCACGTCCCATGCTGGTGAGAACGCGCGGCACGGGCCAACGCAGGCCCGGCAGTGCGAACAGCGTGGTACGCGGTCACGGGCGCTTCCGTGACACAGGACAACGATGTCCACGAGCGATCCCGATCAATCCGGGGAACGCTCGTGGATTTTTTTTGGACGAGAGGATTCCATGAATGACCGTTTGAACGGCCGCGCGACGAACCCGCCGAGATTCCAGACCTCAACCCTGGCACGGGCGATCCGGATGCTCGCGAGCAGCTTGGCGCTGATCGCGATGGCCGCGCTCGGCGCATGCAGTGGCGAGAAGGCACCCGCAGACCCTGCGGCCGCAGCTCCGGCGCCCGCCGCCACGGCGGTCAAGCTGGAAAAGCCCGACCTCAAATTCGGCTTCATCAAGCTTACCGACTGCGCGCCGGTGCTTATCGCCAAGGAGAAGGGCTTCTTCGAGGAAGAGGGCCTGTTCGTCACGGTGGAAGCGCAGGCCAACTGGAAGGTCTTGCTGGACAGAGTCATCAGCGGCGAACTGGACGGTGCGCACATGCTGCCGGGTCAGGCCATCGGCGCGACCATCGGCTTCGGCACGCAGGCCGACATCATCGCCCCGTTCTCGATGGGCCTGAACACCCTGGCGGTGACGGTCTCCAACGACATCTGGTCGCAGATGAAGAAGAGCGTGCCACTGGACGCAGCCGGCAAGCCGGTGCATCCGATCAAGGCCGATGCGCTGAAAGTGGTGGTGGACAAGTACAAGGCCGATGGCAAGACCTTTCCGCTCGGCATGGTGTTTCCGGTTTCCACGCACAACTACATGCTGCGCTACTGGCTGGCCGCGGGCGGCATCAAGCCGGGCTTCTATTCCAAGACCGACATCAGCGGCCAGTTGAACGGCGACGTGCTGATCTCGGTGACGCCGCCGCCGCAGATGCCGGCGACCTTGGAAGCCGGGACGATCTACGGCTACAGCGTGGGCGAGCCCTGGAACCAGCAGGCGGTGTTCAAGGGCATCGGCGTGCCGGTGGTGACGGCGTATCACATCTGGGAGCGCACGCCGGAGAAGGTGTTCGGCATTCGCAAGGACTGGGCGGAAAAGAATCCGCAGACCACACTCGCCGTGACGCGTGCGCTGCTGCGTGCCGCGCAATGGCTGGACGAAGGCGACGGAAAGAATCGTGAAGAGGCCGCGCGCATCTTCGCCAAGGCCGAGTACATCGGCGCGGACTACGACGTGATCGTCGGCCCCATCACCGGCGTCTACCAGTACGAGAAGGGCGACACGCGGCCGCTGCCGGAATTCAACATCTACTACAAGGACGACGCGAGCTACCCGTACTACAGCGACGCGGTCTGGTACCTCACGCAGATGCGTCGCTGGGGCCAGATCACGGACGCGCACCCGGACGAGTGGTATTTCGAGCAGGCCAAGAAGGTGTATCGCCCGGACATCTACGCCGCCGCCGCGAAAAGCCTCGTCGAGTCCGGAAAGCTGAAGGCGGCCGATCTGCCGGACTTCGCTGCCGAGACCGGCTTCAGGCCGGCGACAACGGCGTTCATCGATGGCGTGAGTTACGACGGGACCAAGCCCAACGCCTACCTGGAGCAATTCAAGATTGGGTTGAAGGGTGAGGATCAGGTGAAGTGATTGTCTCCTTCCCCCGCGTGCGGGGGAAGGCCGGGATGGGGGCGCTCGCTGGGCGAAGCGCCGTTGGATCGGCGAGAGCCCCCACCCCAACCCTCCCCCGCACGCGGGGGAGGGAGCTCCCGAATATCTAGGCCGAACCGACATGCTCAACCACACCGTCAACATCCTCAACAAATCCGGCCTGACCTGGTTCGTGCCAATCGTGCGGCTCGCCGCCGGTGAAGACCCGCGCGAACAGGTGCGCGAGATCCTGCGCAGGATCGGCATTCCGGTGCTGGCCTTCGGCGTGTTCCTGCTGCTGTGGGGCGGACTCGCGCAGTCGGTGCAGACCAGCCTCGGTGCGCTGCCGGGTCCGGTCGCGGTCTGGGACGCAGCCGGCGGATTGTTCGCCGAGCACAGCACGGAGCGCGAGAAAGCCGCGGCGTTCTACGAGCGACAGGAACAACGCAACGCCGAGACGCTCGCAGCCGACCCGAACGCCGCGGTGACGATTCGCCCTTGGACCGGCAAGCCGACCTATCCCGAGCAGATTCTCACCAGCCTGTTCACGGTGTTCACCGGCTTTCTGATTGCGACCCTCGTCGCGGTGCCGCTGGGCATCGTCTGCGGGCTGTCGAACACGGTGCAGACCGCGCTCAATCCGATGATCCAGTTGTTCAAGCCGGTCTCTCCGCTGGCCTGGCTGCCCATCGTGACCCTGGTGGTGAGCGCGGCCTACGTCAGCGCCGATCCGATGTTCCAGAAATCCTTTCTGATCTCGGCCATCACCGTGACCCTGTGCTCGCTGTGGCCGACGCTCATCAACACCGCGGTCGGCGTGGCCTCGGTGGACAAGGATCTGATCAACGTCTCGCGCGTGTTCAAGCTGAGCTGGTTCACCAAGGTGCGCAAGATCGTGCTGCCGTCCTCGCTCAAGCTGATCTTCACCGGTCTGCGCCTGTCGCTCGGCGTGGGCTGGATGGTGCTGATCGCCTCCGAGATGCTGGCGCAGAACCCGGGCCTGGGAAAATTCGTCTGGGACGAATTCCAGAACGGCAGCAGCCAGTCGCTGTCGCGAATCATGGTGGCGGTGTTCACCATCGGCATCATCGGTTTCATGCTCGACCGCATCATGGCGACCTTGCAGGCGCTCGCGAGTTTTGGCGAGCCGGTGCAGTGATGGGGAATATATTTTGGCCACGGATTACGCGGATAAACGCGGATCAAGCGATTAGTCGTCGGGTCGCTCGGTTGCGAGCCGCGCACATTGCAGGCGTTGTTTTTATCCGCGTTCATCCGCGTAATCCGTGGCTAACGAGTCTTTAGGATGAGCCTGCCCCAAACCCTATCGCCGCTGCCTGAGCCGTCTCTGGTACTCGCGCCGGTATGCCTCGAACTGCGCGGCGTCTCGAAATCCTACGGCGTCGGCACGAATCGCACACCGGTGCTCGAAGACATCAACCTCAGCATCCGCGAGAACGAGTTCGTCGCCATCGTCGGCTTTTCCGGCAGCGGCAAGACCACGCTGATTTCGCTGATGGCCGGGCTGATCGGTGCCGACTCTGGCGAGATTCTCATCAAGGGCAAGCCGGTGACCGGGCCGGGTCCGGACCGCGGCGTGGTGTTCCAGAGCTATTCGCTGGCGCCCTGGATGACGGTGCGCGAAAACGTTGCGCTGTCGGTGGACGAGGTTTTCCGGCATCTGCCGAAAGCGGAGCGCGTCGCGCGGGTCGAGAAATACGTCGGCATGGTGGGTCTCACGCCGGCCATGACCAAGCGCCCGGCGGAACTCTCCGGCGGTATGCGCCAGAGAGTCGCGGTGGCGCGTGCGCTGGCCGCGAATCCGGATGTGCTGTTGCTCGACGAGCCGCTGTCCGCGCTCGACGCACTCACCCGCGCCAAGCTGCAGGACGAGATCGTGCAGATCTGGAGCCGGGACCGGAAAACCTGCGTGCTCATCACCAACGACGTGGACGAAGCGCTGTTGATGGCCGACCGGGTGATTCCGCTCGATCCCGGCATGGGTACGGGCGCGAACCGTCGCGGCGCCCACTTCGGTCCCGAGTTCATCGTCGATCTGGAGCGGCCGCGCGACCGGCGCGCGGTCAATCACAGCGCCGGCTTCATCCGCCTGCGCAAGGAGATCACTCAATACCTGATCGACGCCGGTGCGCGCTCGCGCGGCGAGCTGTCGAGCAAGGTCGTGGAACTGCGCCCGCAGGTGCCCACCACCAGCGACGAGCACCCGCGCGCGCTCCAGAGTCAGAAAAAGCGCGCGCCGACGCAGCCGCATCGCTACGCCGAGTTCAGCCAGGTCTCCAAGATCTACCCGACGCGCAAGGGTCCGGTGAAGGTGGTGGACGGCTTCGAACTCAAGATGCGGCAGGGCGAGTTCATTTCCATCATCGGCCACTCGGGCTGCGGAAAATCGACCGTGCTGTCGATGATGGCCGGGCTCAACGACATCAGCGAGGGCGTCATCGTGTTGGACGGACGCGAGGTGCACGACGCCGGGCCCGACCGCGGCATCGTGTTCCAGGCACCCAGCCTCGTCCCCTGGCTCAGTGCCTTTGACAACGTGATGCTTGGCGTCAACCAGGTGTTCCCGCATGTCAGCAAAGCCGAGCGGATGGAAATTGCCGAACACTATCTCGGGCGCGTGGGGCTTTCGGATTCCGTGCACAAAAAGGCGTCGGAGCTTTCCAACGGCATGAAGCAGCGCGTGGGCATTGCGCGCGCGTTCGCGCTCTCGCCCAAGATGCTGTTGCTCGACGAGCCCTTCGGTATGCTCGATTCGCTGACCCGCTGGGACTTGCAGGAAGTGCTGATGGACGTGTGGACGCGCACCAAGCTCACCGCCATCGTGGTCACGCACGACGTGGACGAGGCCATCCTGCTGGGCGACCGGGTGGTGATGATGACCAACGGCCCGAACGCCCGGGTCGGCAAGATCCTCGAAGTGGATCTGCCGCGCCCGCGCACGCGCAAGGCGCTGCTCGAACATCCGGACTATTACCGGCTGCGCGAAGAGCTGATCCAGTTTCTGGCGGATTGCGATACGCACTGATGTCGGCGCGCGCCGTGCTTCAGTATTTCACGGCGCTGAGCACCGGCAGGATCGTGCTGTGGTGTTATCTGATCTGGTACCTGGTGACGGTCGCTTATTACTTTGATCCGACGCCATCCCTCTGGCTCAACGCGCTCGGCATCAGTGCCGTCATCGGTACCGGCCTGGTCCTCTGTGTGAACCCCGGCGGGTTCGGCAGGCTCTACCCCTGGCCGACCTTTCGCCTGTTCCTGATGCCGTTCTGCGTATCGAGCTTTTCGTCGTTGATCAAGGGTCACGGTTTTTTCGTGATCCTGCCGCCGCGGATGACAGAGTTGATGACGTCTACAGGGCTGTGTGCGGCCCTCGTCTTGTGGATCATCGTTCTGAAACGCGTCCGCCGGCCCGCGTCGGGTCTTGTCAAACAGGGATGACGTCGCAGCCTTTCATGGTCGTTCTCCGGGGAGCTACCGAGTGAGACCGTTATCCGTGTTTCTGGCGGGTCAATCCTGACCCCTGGCTAAAAAAATCCTGAGAGATTGATGCGCCGCTTTTTCTGCGCAGAAGCCAAGAGTCACGCCTACAGCGCGCCCTCGTACAGCTCCGCCAGCGTCAGCCACTGCACGCCCGGTACCGGCGTGTCGGCGCCGCATTCCACCGGTATTCGGGTCTCGAAGCCGGCGTAGCGCTCAGCCACGAATTCAAGGCTGCGACGGAAAACCCTGGCCTCGGGTTTCCCGGAATCGAGCACCAGGTAGGTGTGCATCCCCGGCAGCGCGCAGTAGGCGAAGCGTTTCTCGCGCAGGTCGACACGCTCGGTGGAGGGGGACAGCACCTCCACCACGATGCAGGGATGTTCGTTGTACAAGGCGTCCGGCGTGCCGGGACGGCAAGTGACCAGCACGTCCGGGTAATAGCCGATGTCCTCGCCGAGGATGCGCAGCTTCACCTTCAGCGCCTGGCTGTGGGTGTGACAGTGGGGGGCGTAGCGTTGGCGTAGCGCGACGTAGGCGTTGCCGGTGATCTGGCTATGCGCCTGCGTTCCGCCGGACATGCAGTACACCAGGCCGCTGACGTATTCGTAGCGCTCCTCCTGTTTCTGCTCCCAGGCGAGGTAATCGTGGAAGCTGAATTCGTGCTGGGGTTTGAGCAGGCTGGTCATGGCGCACGGCGCGGGACGGAACTGGCCGATTGTGCGCGCGCCGGAAGAGGAGCGCCAAGAGCGGCCGGTCGGGCATCCCTGTGGCCGAGGCCCCGCGGCATGGGCGACGAGTTCTGACCAAATCCTGAAATCATCGAAAAATCTTTCAACCCGATTTCAAGATTTCGTCAGGACGGGTAGTGCATCAGTATGAAATCCGTTCGCACCGAGTGGTAGCGCCGCGACAGCGGCGCTGATTGCGCAGCAATGGTTGGGTCCCAGTCCGGGAGTGCCATTGAGGCACTCCCGGATAAGCCCAA
>JBQTIX010000093.1:0-27751 GCA_052387695.1 Panacagrimonas sp.
CGCGTGACCCAATCCCTGCGCCAGATGCTCCAAATACGATTCAAACCGATCTCCTGCTCCCATCACACTTCATCTCCAACTCGAAGAAGTGATCACAGTATATTGATTTAATGACACAGTAAGATTAGGGCACCAGCCACTTCGCCGGATCGACCGGTTCCGTGCCCTGCCGGATCTCGAAATACACGCCGCTCTGCTCATGCCCGCCGCTGTTCCCGGCCGCCGCGATGGTGCTGCCGGCGGCAATGCTCTCGCCCACCTCGACCGAGGAACTGAGCACGTGTCCGTAGAGCGACAGGTACTCGCCGGGGTGATCGAGGATCACCACCAGCCCGTAGCGCTGCACGAATCCGACGTAGACCGCGCGACCGTCAGCCACCGCGCGCACCGGCGCGCCCTGCGGGGCGGCGATCCACCAGCCGCTCCAGTTCAAGGGGCCACCGGCCTTGTCCGTACCGAACTTTGCAAGCAGGGGTCCGCGCAGCGGCCAGGGCAGGCGTCCGCGCTGGGACTTCAGCGGCACGCCTTTCTCGAATTTCATCGGTGAGTCGCGCAGGGCCTGGCGCAGATCGTCCAGCAGTTTCTGCAGGCGGGCTTCTTCGGACTTGGCGCGGGTGAGTTCGGTGGCGCGGTCGGCGGTGCGCCGGGTCAGATTCGACAGCGCATCGCGCCGCTCGCCCTGTGCCTGCTGGAGTTTCGTCAGCGCCTCGTTCGCAAGCTTCCGCCGCTGTTTCAGCGCCTCGCCCGCATCGACCAGCGCAACCTCCGCCGCAAGAATGCGCTCCGCCGTTTCGCGCAACCGCCGGATGCGGGAATCGATGGCGCGCGCGATCGCCTCCGTGCCGGCGTCGATTCGCACGGTCGCGGCCACGTCGTAGCCCAGAAAGAAACCCTGCAAGCGTCCGCCACTGCCCGCGACGTAGGACGCGCGCAGGGCCTTGGCCAGATCGACCCGGCTGCGCGCCAGCGCCTGCTCGGCCTGGCCACGCTCGGCGGTCGCGGCCGCCAGTTCGCGCTGTGCCAGTGCGACTTCAGCATCGGCCTTTCGCCTTTCGTTGGCCGCGGCGGCGATGTCGCGCTCGGCGTCCTCCAGGTCGCCCACCAGGCGGTCGCGCTCTGCGCTGTCGCGGGACAGTTCCTGATCGAGTTGACCAATACGTTCGCGCAAGCGATCGAGGTCGGCGGCGCTGGGCGCAGCCTTGTCGACGGCGCCCGCCAGCGGCATGAGGCTTGCACACAGGATCAGCACGAATCCCCGCGCAAACTTCCTGCACCCTCGGCACGATGCGATAATCCTCATGCCCAATCTTGTCACGGGCCCCTTCCTTCGCGCAGCCCTCTCCTCATGCAGCAGTTCATCGATTTCTTCAGCGGCCATCTTGTTCTGTTTGCGGCGCTTGGCAGCGTCATCCTGCTGATCATCGCCAACGAGGTGCACGGCAGTGTCACCGGCGGCAAACGCCTGACCGCACTGGAGGCGGTGCGCATGATCAACGACCGGGAGCCCCTGATTGTCGATCTGCGCCCGACACCGGACTACAAGAAGGGCCACCTGCTCAACGCCGTCAGCCTGCCGCTGGCCAAGCTCGACGAGCGGGTCAACGAGCTGGGTAAGGACAAGACGCGACCCGTGCTTCTGTACTGTGCTCTGGGCGGGTCCAGCGGCGAGGCAGCGACGAAGCTGCGCAAGCTCGGCTTTGCCGAGGCTTACCCGCTGCGCGGCGGCCTCAATGCCTGGTTGCAGAACAATCTTCCGGTGACCGCCAAGTAGGTGCCACGAGTCGTCGATGGACGCGCCAATACTGAAACGGGTTCGCATGTACAGCACGGGATTCTGTCCGTACTGCGTGATGGCGCGACGCCTGCTCAGCAACAAGGGTGTGAGCTTCTCGGAAATCCGCGTGGACGAGGAGCAGGGCCGGCGCGAGGAGATGACGCGAGTCACGGGACGGCGCACGGTGCCGCAAATCTTTGTGGGTGAAACGCATGTCGGCGGCTTCGACGATCTTGCGGCGCTCGATCGCGCGGGCAGGCTCGACCCGCTGCTGCGGGGCGGCTGAACCAGACGCTGAGGAAGTCCCGCGGTGGCGGTGGGCACGGTATCCTTGCGCGCCCCCTGATCCCCTGACCGGCCACGAGCCGGCGCAACCCGAGAACCGAATCAATGGCCGAACCCGCCAGCCCCGCGCAAGGCGCCAACAACTCCCGACAGGTGCTGTTGCAGAAGATCTATGTCAAGGATGCCTCCATCGAGGCACCGCAGGCACCGCAGATCTTCACCAAGAACGTGCAGCCTGCCATCGACGTCAACGTCGGCACGAATATGCAGCCGATGGCGGACGACCAGTTTCACATCGTGCTGACGGTCACCGTCACCGCCAAGATCGGCGAGGAAACCGCTTTTCTGGTTGAAGTCCAGCAGGCCGGCATCTTTCTGGTGCGCGGCTTCGCCAATCCCGAGGAGCGCGCCGCGATTCTCGGCGGCTACTGCCCGAGCCTGCTGTTTCCGTTCGCGCGCGAGGCGGTGGCCGATTTCGTGCAGAAAGCGGGCTTCCCGCAACTGCTGCTGCAGCCGATCAACTTCGAGGCCCTTTATATGGAGCACGTCACGCGCCAGCGCGCCGAATCCAGAAGCGTGATCCTCGATCCCAACGCACTCCCCACTTCTCACTAGGGCCCCTCCAATGGAACTGGGCGTGCTGGGCGCCGGTTCCTACGGGACCGCGATCGCGATCCAGCTTGCCCGGCGTGGCGCGACAACCCGGCTATGGGGCCGCAACCCGCCGGAGCTGGCGGCGATGGAGGCCGCGAGAGTCAACGCCCGGTATCTCCCGGGATGCCGATTCCCGGCCTCGCTCAGCGCCACTTCTGACCTCGATGGAACGGTCGCAGGCTCGGCCCACCTGCTGATCGTGGTGCCCAGTCACGCGCTGCGCGAAACCCTGGAGCGCATCGCCCCGCAACTGCAACCCGAACAGGGCCTGGCCTGCGCCTGCAAGGGGCTGGAACCCGGCACCGGACGGCTGGTGCACGAAGTGGTCGCCGACAGCCTGGGCGAGGCGCGTCCGCTGGCGGTGATTTCCGGCCCCACCTTCGCCCGGGAGCTGGGCCTGGGCCTGCCGACGGCGGTGACCGTGGCCTCGGTCAACCTCGCCTTCGCCGACCTCATCGCCCAGGCCCTGCATGGCGATGGATTCCGCGCCTACACCTCGGATGATGTGGTCGGCGTCGAGATCGGCGGTTCGGTCAAGAACGTGATGGCCATCGCGGTCGGCATCGCCGACGGGCTCGGGCTTGGAGCGAACACGCGCGCGGCGCTGATCACTCGCGGTCTGGCCGAGATCATGCGTCTGGGCGAGGCGCTGGGGGCCCATCCCGAGACGCTGATGGGACTCGCCGGCATGGGCGACCTGGTGCTGACCTGTACGGACAACCAGTCTCGCAACCGTCGAATGGGCCTGCTGCTCGCCGAAGGAAAATCGGTGCCCGAGGCGGTCGCGGCGATCCATCAGGTGGTGGAAGGCGTCCGCGCCGCGCCGGAAGTGCTGCGCCTGGCACGCAAGCACGCCGTCGATATGCCGATCACCGAGCAGGTCGTGCGCCTGATCGCGGGAGAGATCACGCCCGTGCAAGCGGTGCGGAACCTGGCAACACGACCGGCGAAGGCGGAAATCGAATAGCGGTCCCCCACGCGACCCCGCGGGAGGACGAAGTCGAAGCGAAATCAGATCGCCGGCACCAGCGGCGCCGCCAACAGCACCGGTCCGCTCGGGCCTTTCTCGGCCTGCGATCCGCCCGCGGGCTCAAGGCTCACAGCCACCTTGCCGGCGGCGGAAGGCCGGACGTTGGCGGGCAACAGGGCTTCCCAGGCGCCGCTGCGCGGCAGCAGGCCGAGCGAGGTCACGCCTTCGTCCGCCAGCCACCAGAGCTGGTAGTCCTCGTCCACCGACAACTTGGCCGGGCCGTTGACGATCACGCGGAGCAGGCGGGTGTCGGGCAGCACGCTCACCGTCCACTGCGCGTCCTCCTTGGGGAGGCGCAGGGCGGCAACATAGCTCTGCGCCGGCACCTTCACTTCAAGCACGCGGGTCGGCGCAGAGGTAGCGGGTTCACGCGTCGGTTGGCTCAGCAGAACAACCGCGAGCAAAAGGCTCGCCGCCGTCGCCAGCCCGGACCAGGCGCGCCAGAAGTTGAGACCGCGCTGGCGACGCCGCGAATCCAGCGGCACCACCTTGTCCTTCATCGTCTCGATCCGGAACTGGATCTCGGCCCACACCGCATCACGCGGGGGAACCGCTTCGAACACTCCGAGCTGGGCAAACCGTTCCTCCCAGTAACGGACTTCTCCGCGCAACCAGCGGTCTCGCGCCAGCCAGCGTTTGAAGTGCTTGCGGGCGCCGCCCACCAGCGTGCCGATCACGTACTCGGCCGCGAGCATCTGCTTGAGCTTGGTGGATTCGTATTTCACTTCGCAACTGTCATTGATCCAGACATTCCCGCAACCGTGCAAGCCCGCGCCGCACCCAGCTTTTCACCGTTCCCAAGGGCGCATGCAAGCGCGCTGCCAGCTCCTGATGGGTGTACCCCTCGTAGTACGCCTGCAACAGCGCGTCGCGCTGCTCGGGTGGCAGGTCCTTGAGGCATTCGCGCATGCGCTGGATGCCCTGCCCCTCTTCTGCCCGCGCCAGCGGGTCCTGCGAATCGTCTGCCATCGTCATCGGTGGCAACTGGAACATGTCGTCCGGTTCCGGCATCTCCACCTCGGGCCGCTTCATGCGCAGCAGGTCTAGGGCCCGGTAGCGCGCGACGGTCATGAGCCAGGTCAGGGGAGCGCCCTTTTCCCGCTCGTAGGTTTCCGCCTTCTGCCATATTTTTAGGAAACAATCCTGAAGGGCCTCTTCGGCCCAATCACGTCGTTTCAGCATACGCAGCAACAAACTGTACAGATGCGCGCTCGATGCCTTGTACAGCTCGGAAAACGCACGCTCGTCTCCTGTCGCGGTCGCGGCGAGCAGTTGAGTGAGCTGGTGGGCGTCGGCGGCCATCAGGCTTCTGCTGGGGTGGGGGCCGACATCATAGTGACGGCAGATTGCGCGACGGCGCGCGCCGCGTACGGCACCTATGTCTCATCGTTCGAAGGGTTGGCTGAGCAGGGCCGGCAAGCTTTGGGCGGACGATACGCGAAACTGGGCCAGGCCGATGCGCATTTCACGCGGATTCTCGCGGCAGGCGCGCGTGTAGCTGCGCAGCAGACGGTCCCACACGCTCAGCAGATTGCCGTAATTGGAGTCCATCTCCAGGCGGTGCGTCGAGTGATGGATGCGATGCATCCCGGGCGTGACGAACACCGCGCGCACCCAGGGCTCGGCCCGCGGATCGAGTCGCAGGTTGGCATGCGTGAACAACGCGAACGAGGACAATCCGATCTCGAACAGCAACACCGCCAGCCAGGGCGCGCCAAGCAGCGCGATCACGCCGATCTTGAACAGGAGCGAGGCCAGCAGCTCCGCCGGATGAAAGCGCAGGCCGGTGGTGACGTCGAACTCCACGTCGCTGTGATGCACGCGATGCAGTGGCCACAACCAGCGGATTTCGTGGAAGCCGCGATGCTGCGCGTAGATCGCCAGGTCGAGCAACAGCCACGCCAGGATCGCCTCACACCAGGGCGGCGCATCGACCTGGTTGAACAGGCCGAACGCGTTGCGCTCCGCCCATACCGATGCGGCGACGGCGCTGAGCTGCAAGGCGATCAACAGCAGCGTACCCAGCGCCACCAATCCGAAGTTGGCCGGCCAGCGCAGCGGCCGCTGCGGGTCGCTGAGACGGAACGGACGCACACGCTCAAGGGTCCCGATCAAGGCCAGCAGGCCAAAGAAGATCAGCGGGCGCAACAGGTCGGCAAGAGCGGGGGGATGATCCATCGCCCCTATAATTCGCTTAACTCCACCCACCGAGCAAGCCCTTGAGTAGCGGCCCCAGAAATGGTCAGTTTCCTGCCGTCCGTCCACGGCGTCTGCGCCAGTCGGATGCCATCCGCGCAATGGTCAGCGAAACCCGCCTGGCGCCGCAGCAGCTGATCCAGCCGCTGTTCGCCGCCGAAGGCGCGCTCAAGGGCGCGGTGGCGTCCATGCCCGGTGTGGTGCGGCTGGATCTGGATGAACTGGTGCGTGAATGCCTTGCGCTGGAGACGCTGGGGGTCGGCTGCGTCGCCTTGTTTCCCGTCATTCCGCAGGAACTCAAGAACGATCGCGGCGACGAGGCGCTCAATCCGGACGGCCTGGTGCCGCGCGCGATCGACGCGATCAAGCAGAGCTGTCGCCATCTCGCGGTGATGGTCGATGTCGCGCTCGACCCCTTCACGACGCACGGCCACGACGGCGTGCTCAACGCGCAGGGCGATGTTGATAACGAAGCCACGGTCGAAATGCTGCGCAAGCAGGCGCTCGTCTATGCGCGCGCCGGAGCCGACATCGTCGCGCCCAGCGACATGATGGATGGCCGCATCGGCCAGATCCGCGACGTCCTGGAGCGCGACGGCCAGAAGAACACCGTGATCCTGTCCTACGCCGCAAAGTACGCGTCCAGTTTCTATGGCCCGTTCCGCGACGCGGTCGGCTCGTCGCGCAATCTGGGCAAGGCCGACAAGCGCACTTACCAGATGGACCCGGCCAATTCCGACGAGGCGCTGCGCGAGGTGGAACTCGATCTGGCCGAGGGCGCGGATATCGTCATGGTCAAACCCGGCATGCCCTATCTCGACATCGTGCGTCGGGTGAAAGATCGCTTCGGCGTTCCCGTCGCCGCCTACCAGGTGAGCGGCGAGTACGCGATGCTGCGCGCGGCCGTCGCCAACGGCTGGCTCGACGAGAAGAAGGCGCTCATGGAAGCCTTGCTCTGCTTCCGTCGTGCCGGCGCCGACCTGATTCTGACTTACTACGCCAGGCAGGCCGCGGAGTGGCTGGCCGAATGAGCGGCGCGCCCGTGGATCGTTACGCCGTCATCGGCCAGCCGATCGCGCACTCGCGCTCACCGCTGATTCACGCCGCCTTTGCCCGGCAGACCGGGCAGACGCTGGTTTACGAGGCCATCGAAATCGTACCGGCGTCGCTTGCCGCCGAACTGGATCGGCTACGCGCTGAAGGCCTGCGTGGGCTCAACGTCACCCTGCCGCACAAACAGTCCGTCGCCAAGCTCTGCGAACAGGTGTCCGCGCGCGCGCAGCTTGCGGGTGCAGTGAACACGCTGACACAGACCGACTCGGGATGGCGCGGCGACAACACCGACGGCGAAGGCTTCGTCGCTGACCTGCTGCGACTCGGCATCGGGATCGCGGGACGGCGCGTGCTGGTTCTCGGTGCAGGCGGCGCGACCCGCGGCATTCTGGCGCCACTGCTGGAGGCGGCGCCCGAGCAACTGGTTGTGTCGAACCGCAATCCCTGGAAACCGGAGGAGCTCGCCGAAGCCTTCAAACCGCTGGGCCCGGTCCTCCCGCGCACGCACATCGCGCTCAAGGGTGATCGCTACGACCTGGTGATCAACGCCACATCGGCGGGCCACGCCGGTGGCATTCCCTTGCTGCCCGGCCCCTTGCTGGCGCCTGGCGCCAGCTGCTACGACCTCAGCTATGGCGCGGCGCACGCGCCGTTCGCGGCCTGGGCCGGGCGGCAGAACGCGACGCGGATTGCCGACGGTCTCGGCATGCTGGTCGAGCAGGCCGCAAGCGCGTTCGCAATCTGGCGCGGTATCCGTCCGCAGGTCGGGCCGGTGCTCGCGATGTTGCGTGAGCACATGGCCGCCGCGGATGCCGATAGCGAGGTCACGGCGGCGCATCAGCCCGTGCACCGCCGGCACGTGGAGAAACCGCCGCAGGATTGATTGATGCGCGGGCGCGCAATGGCGACTGCAAAACCCTACTTGTCGAGCATCTCCCGCTCCTGCTCCTCGACTTCTTTGACCTGCGGCGTCAGCCACACCGCGGCGACGATGCCGACTTCGTAAAGGATGTAAGTCGGAATCGCGAGCAACAACTGCGACAGCACGTCCGGCGGCGTGAGTACCGCAGCGACGACAAAGCAGCCCACCAGCACGTAACCGCGATTTTCCCGCAGCTTCGTGGGCGTCACAAACCCGGTCCGCACCAGCAACACAATCGCCACGGGGGTCTCGAAGGCGAGACCAAAAGCAAGGAACATCGCGAGGACGAAGCTGAGGTACTTGTTAATGTCCGTCATCACCGCCACGCCTTCCGGCGCAACGCCGATCAGGAAGCGGAATACGGTTGGCAGCACCAGAAAATAGGCCATCGCCATGCCGGCGTAGAACAGCAGGGTGCTCGAAAACAGCAGAGGCACCACCAGCCGACGCTCGGATTTGTATAGGCCCGGCGCAATGAACGACCAGATCTGCAACAGCGTCCACGGCATGGATGCCGCCACCGCAAAGACGCCGGCCAGCTTGAGCGGCGCGAAGAACGGCGAGGCGACCTCGGTGGCGATCATCGAAGTGCCTTCCGGCATCAGTCGCATCAGCGGCTCGGCGGTGAAGGCGTAGATCTCCTTGGAGAAATACGCCAGCGGCGCAAAGGCGATCGCAACGCCGTAGATGATGCGCAGCACGTGATCGCGCAGTTCCAGCAGATGCGAGATCAGTGGCTGCTCGGGTGCGGTCTGTCCCTCTTGCTCCTCGTTCACGGCTTGGGTTTGAGATCCTTGGAGGCGCTATCGACGACCGAGCGCGTCTCGCGCTCCACCGAGGCACCTGCCTCGCGCAAGGCGCTCTGCGCTTCCTGGAGCTGGCGCTTGATGTCCATCACCTGGGTTTCGCGCTCCAGTTCGACCGACAGGTTGCGCATGTACGCACGCGCCTGGCCGGCCCAGCGGCCGACGGTGCGCGCAACTTTGGGCAGCTTCTCCGGGCCGAGCACGACCAGGGCCACCATGAAGCACAGGGCCAGCTCGGAAAAACTGATGTCGAACATACGCGCGGGCTACGGTTCAGACCTGGGTCTTTTCGCGCGATTCGACTGGCGCGGCCTTCTGCTCCGCGGTCAGTTCGGCAGGATTCTGGTCGGCATTGACCGTGGCCTCGCCTTCCTTCATCGAGCCCTTGAAATTCTTGATGGCGGCGCCGAGGTCGCCGCCGAGATTGCGCAGCTTCTTGGTGCCGAACACGAGCACCACGATGGCGAGCACCACCAGCCAGTGCCAAATGCTGAAACTACCCATGATCCATTCTCCTTCAGAGGTCTATTGCAAGACCTCGATTGTGCGCCTATTCGCCAGCTAGGAACTGCGGGCGGCCTTCTCGGCGAGCCCGGAACGCCCGGCCCGCCTTTCCACTTCTACGGCCAGGTCGGCCGGAGAGATGCCTTCTCGCACCATCAACACGAACAGGTGGTAGATCAGATCCACCATCTCGTGCACCAGTTCAGGCCTGACCCCGTTCTTCGCCGCGATCAGGGTCTCGGCCGATTCTTCGCCGATTTTCTTGAGTATCGCGTCCAGCCCTTTGGCGTACAGGCTGGCTGCATAGGAGGTCGCCGGGTCGGCCGACTTGCGCGCTTGGAGGGTCGCGTACAGTGCGTCCAGTGCTTCGCCGATCCGGCTCTGGTCAACAGCCATCGAGTCTGACCGCTTCAGATGACAAATGCAGGTAGCGCCTGCTCGCGCACCCGAACGCCACGCTCGGCGAGGAAGCGCTTGGCCTCGCCCACCGTGTACGTGCCCTGATGAAAGATGCTGGCGGCGAGCACCGCGTCGGCGTGCCCGTCCTGCAAACCCTGCACGAGATGCTCGAGTTCGCCGACGCCGCCGGACGCGATGACCGGCACCGGCACCGCATCGCTGATCGCGCGCAGCAGTTCGATGTCGTAACCCTCCTTGGTGCCGTCGCGGTCCATGCTCGTCACCAGCAGTTCGCCCGCGCCCTTTTTCACCATGCGCACGGCCCACTCGATGGCGTCGATGCCGGTCGCCTTGCGGCCGCCGTGGGTGAAGATTTCCCAGCGCAGGGGTTCGACTGGAACCGTCCTTGCGCGAGACAGCGGCGACCCTTTTTTCTTCTCCGTGACGCGCTTGGCGTCGATGGCCACCACGATGCACTGCACGCCGTAGCGGTCCGCCGCCTCGGTCACGAAATCCGGGTTGTGAACCGCCGCGGTGTTGATCGAGACCTTGTCCGCGCCGGCCTTGAGCAGGGCGCGAACGTCGGCGCTGGTTCGCACGCCGCCGCCGACGGTGAGCGGAATGTAGATTTCGCGGGCGACGGCTTCGACGGTCTGGAACAGGGTCGGACGATCGTCGCTGCTCGCCGTGATGTCGAGAAACACCAGTTCGTCCGCGCCCTGGCGATCGTAGCGGCGCGCCACTTCCACCGGGTCGCCGGCGTCCGCCACGGACTCGAATTTCACGCCCTTGACCACGCGGCCACGGTCGATGTCCAGGCAGGGGATGATGCGTTTGGCAAGCATGTTTGGTTTGCGACGAATGCTAGGACTGCTGGGCGGCCCGCAGGCAGTCCTTCAGGCTCAGCTCGCCCTCGTAAAGCGCCCGACCGATCACGGCGCCAATCACGCCATCGGTCTCGAGCTGCCGCAGGGCGCGGATGTCGTCCAGCGAGGACACGCCGCCGCTGGCGATCACCGGCGTGTTCACGGCCCTGGCCAGGCGTAGGGTGGATTCTGCGTTGAAGCCGTTCATCATCCCGTCGCGGCCGATGTCGGTGTAGATGATGGCTTCCACGCCGTCGCGCTCGCAGTGCTGCGCCATCTCCACCACATCGTGATGGGTGAGCTTGGCCCAGCCGTTGAGCGCCACGCGCCCGTCCTTGGCATCGAGCCCAACGATGATGTGGCGCGGGTATTCCAGACAGAGGTCGTGCAGGAAGTGCGGCGTGTTGACCGCCTTGGTGCCGATGATGACGTAGGCCACGCCCGCATCCAGATACCGCTGCACCGTCTCCTCGTCGCGGATACCGCCGCCGACCTGCACCGGGATGCTGATCGCCGCCGCGATCTGTTCGACCACCCTGATACTGACGGGCAGACCTTTGACCGCGCCGTCGAGATCGACCACGTGCAGGCGCTCGGCGCCCTCATCCACCCAGCGTTGCGCAACGCCGACCGGGTCCTTGGAAAACACGGTGACGTCGTCCATGCGCCCTTGCCGCAAGCGCACGCACTGGCCGTTCTTGAGATCGATGGCTGGAATCAGCAGCATGCGGGCGGGGCCGGCTTAGGAGGTGTTGCGGAGATGGGCGCGGGGACGCGCGGGAGCCTGTCGAACGGCGGTTTTAGTGGTTTCCCTGATGGACGCGACTGTGCATCAGTTCACAAATGGCGGCAAGCGGGTCAGCTCTGAACCGTCCCGTCCCACTGAACAAAATTGGCCAGCAGGCGCAGGCCGGCACCCTGGCTCTTCTCCGGGTGAAACTGGAACGCCACCAGATTGTCTCGCGCGATCGCGCAGGTGAACCGATGCACGTAATCCGCGGTGCCGATCGTGTGTGCCGCCACCTTGGGCTGCGCATGGTAGCTATGGACGAAGTAGAACCAGCTCTCGTCCGGAACCCCGTCCCAGACCGGATGCGGACGCGTCTGGCGGACGCGGTTCCAGCCCATGTGCGGCACCTTGAGCCGATCCGCTCCCTGCGCAGGTGGCGGGTCGGGAAACCGGATCACTTCGCCCGGGAACAGGCCGAGCGCCTGCACGCCTTCGTTCTCCTGGGAGAAATCCAGCATCAATTGCATGCCCAGGCAGATGCCGAGCATCGGCACGTTCTGCGAGGCCTCGATCACCAGTTGATCGAGTTCCAGCCGGCGCAACTCGTTCATGCAGCCAAGCACGCCGCCCACACCGGGCAGGACCAGCTTGTCGCACTTGAGCAGCTTGTCCGGATCGAAAGAAACCTCAATGCGGTCAGAGCCCGCCACGCGCTCCAGCGATTTGCCAAGCGAGTGCAGGTTGCCCATCCCGTAGTCGATGACGCCGATGACGGCCATTGCAGGACTAGAGTGATCCCTTGGTCGAAGGCATCACGTCGCCCATGCGCGCGTCCATGGTCACGGCCACACGCAGCGCACGGCCGAAGGCCTTGAACACGGTCTCGGCAATGTGGTGTGCGTTGCGGCCGCGCAGGGAATCCACGTGGATCGTCGCCTTGGCGTGGTTGACGAAGCCCTGGAAGAACTCACGGAACAGGTCCACGTCGAAGTCCGCGATGCGCGCACGCGGAAATTCGACGAACCATTCCAGTCCCGGCCGCCCGGAAAGATCCATCACCACTCTCGCCAGCGCCTCGTCCAGCGGCACATAGGCATGGCCGTAGCGGGTGACACCTTTCTTGTCGCCGACGGCCTTGTCGAACGCCAGCCCCAGGGTGATGCCGACGTCCTCGACGGTGTGATGCGCGTCGATATGCAGATCGCCCTTGGCCTCGATGTGCAGGTCCACCAAGCCATGCCGCGCCACCTGGTCCAGCATGTGGTCGAGAAAGGCGAGCCCGGTGTTGAGCCTGGAAATCCCGGTTCCGTCGAGATTGATCTCGACCAGAATCTGGGTTTCGCGCGTGTCGCGGGAAACGCTGGCTTTACGGGCTTGCATCGAGGCGGGCACGGCTGCGGGGCGGCAAGGATAGCGGCTTGCCCCAAGGATTTGAACCTGGAAACCGCTTTGCGGATCGATCTGCGGTTGTTCCTTCCGGGCGCTGGCGCGATCATCGCGCGCCCCGCCTTTCGCGATTCACCTTCCCGACATGCAAACCAGCCCCGACCGCCTGCTCGAACTCGCACGCTATTCCGGCGACCCCTGGGTGCCGGAGAACGATTACTTCGCGCGCGCCGAGACCTTCATGGACTCGGGCTGGGACCAGTTCGTGTGGCCGCTGATCGAGGGTTGCGATTTCCGTTCCGTGATCGATCTGGCCTGCGGCCATGGGCGCAACAGCAGGAAACTCGGCGAACACGCCGGGCGCATCCTCATGCTCGACATCCAGCCGGGCAATATTGCGAAGTGTCGCAAGCGTTTCGGCGACGATCCGCGCTACAGCTTCGCGGTGAACAACGGCTACGACCTGCGTCCCGCGGCAGACGCCTCGGCCACGCTGGTCTACTGCTTCGACGCGATGGTGCACTTCGACGGCGACGTGATCCGCTCCTATCTGCGCGACACCCTGCGCGTACTGGTCCCCGGCGGGCACGCGTTTCTGCATCATTCCAATTACACCGGCGGCGACGACTGGCGCAGCAACCCCGCCTCACGCAACTTCATGAGCGCGGCCTTTTTCGCCCACTACGCGCGCAAGGAAGGTCTGGTGGTGCTGCGTCAGCAGGTCATCAACTGGGGCGGACACGCGGAACTGGACTGCCTGACGCTGTTGCAGCGACCGTAGAGGCCGTCATCAGCGTGGAATTTACCGGGTTCGCATCCGGCGAACGGATATTTCCGCCACCGACAAGCTTCGAATCTATGCCAGCGCCGACCGCGCCAGAAAATGGGCGACGCCGGCGTTGAAGGCATCGTTGCGATCTCCCGCCACCATGTGGCCGGCACCGACGACATCGAAGATTTCCAGTTGCGGCAGATGCTCCCTGAATTCGCGCACACCATCCTCGCCGACGATGTCGCTGTTCATGCCGCGGACCAGCAGGCTGGGCACCCGCACGCCGGCGCAGGCCCGCAGCGCGCGAGCGTGGAAGTTGGGGGGCTCTGGGGAGGGAGGTCGATCGCCCATGAAGCGCGGATCCCAGTGCCAGTGCAGACGGCCATCCTCGCGCCGGCGCAGATTACGCATCAGTCCGCTGGTGTCGCTCGGCCGCGGCCGGTGCGGGTTGTAGGCCGCCACCGCGTCGGCGGCCTCGATGACGTTCGCGAAGCCTTCCGGGTTGGCGGTCATGAAGCGACGAATCTTGAAAATGCCGGCGGGCTCCACCTTCGGCACGATATCGACCAGCACGAGCGCGGTCACGAGGTCCTCCCGGAACTCGCCCACCAGCGCGAGCGCGGTCATCCCGCCCATCGAGGCGCCGACCAGCGCGGGCTTCACACTCAAGGTCGCCATCACGCAGCGCAGATCGGCGACCAGCCGGTCCAGCGAATACCCGCCGTCTTCGGACCACTGACTGTCGCCGTGTCCGCGCGAATCGAAATTGATCACGTGATAGCCGCGGGCGACGAGATCGTGCTGAGCACGGGACCAGGAGTGTCGGGTCTGGCCGCCGCCGTGCAGCAGGATCACGGCAGGCCGCCCGGGTTGGCCGCCCACGTCACCGACGAGACGAATGCCTTCGTGCCCGAGAAAGGTGTGCTCGCGCAGATTCGGGATTGAGCTTGACGGCGAATCGGTTGGTCTGTTCACCGATGCGTTATATCAGCGCAACCGCTGGTCACGCGAACGCGCTCAGCTCATCTTCATCAGCGAGGCCGAAGCCTGCGCGTTCTGCTCGGCGGTGCGCATCAGCTTGACTTGCAGTTCGAAGTTGCGTGAAAGCTGGATCATCGTGACCATCGATTCGGCAAGCTTGACGTTCGATCCTTCCAGCGCGCCGCTGGTGAGCACGGAGCCCGACGCGGGCTCCAGCGTCTCGCCGGCGCGGGCGCGCATCAGGCCGTCGATGCCACGGTCGAGTTGCGGCGGCTGCGCGGTCACCACCTCGAGCCGACCGATCACGGCGGGCGACTCCGGTCCCTGTCCCAGGGGCACGACCGTGACCGTGCCGTCGCCGCCGATCACAATCTGCGAACTCGGCGGCATCGACAACGGGCCGCCGTCGCCCATCACCAGATGACCGCCGCCATTTCGCAACAGGCCGTCCGCGCCAACCTGGAGATTCCCTGCACGCGTGTAGCCTTCCGATCCGTCCTGGGCTTGCACGGCCAACCAGCGATCCGGCGCGAGTGCCAGGTCGAGCGAGTTTCCCGTCTGCATGATCGAGCCCAGGCTGGCGTCGAAGCCCAGCCCTTCCAGCCGCGCATTCACGCGTGTCGGCATCACGGGTCCGTCGACCTCGACGGCCTGCTGCGCGGCAAGCTCGGCCTTGAAACCAACCGTGCTCGCGTTGGCGAGGTTGTGACTGTTGACCGCCTGCGCCTTGAGCGTTTGCGTGGCGCCGGTCATGGCGATGTAGAGCGCACGATCCATTCGATTCGAACCTCACTGATACTTAGGTGTAGGTCGGGTCAAGCTCGCGTGCTTTTCGCGGGCGCATCCGACATGCGCCGGTTGGAGGGAGCCACACGTCGGCTCTGCTTCGCTTGAGCCGACCTACGCCGAGAAATCACCGGATGTTGATCACCGTCTGCGTGATCTGATCGCTGGTCGAAATCATCTGCGCGTTCGCCTGGAAATTGCGCTGCGCGGTGATCATGTTGACGAGCTGGGCGGTGAGATCGACGTTGGACGCTTCGAGCGCGCCGGACTGCACCTCGCCGAAGTTGTTGGAACCCGCGGCGCCGAGCATGACCTGGCCAGAGTCGAAGGTGCTGCCCCAGCTGGCCGAGCCAAGCTGTTGCAGACCCTGCGTGTTGGGAAAGCTGGCCAGGGCAAGCTGGCCCAGCGGCGTCGCCTGACCATTGGTGTAACGCGCCTGCACCACGCCGCCCGCGCCGACTTCGATACCCGCCAGCCGGCCGGTGGTATACCCATCCTGGCGCAGGCTGGAGACGCCGAAAGTCTCGCCGAACTGGGTCGTGCCGGCCAGGTCCAGGGTCAGCGCCAGCGGCGCGGAGCCGTTGGGCGCGGTGTAGCCGGAAAGGCTGACCTGGCCGTTGGCCGGCGTGGTCAGCACGCCACTGGACGAATAGGTGAGCGCATCACCGGTGCCGACATCCGTGCCGTCGATCTGGGTGTGCGCGGTCCACTCGCCCGGGTTCGCGCCCTTGACGAAAAACAGGTTCGCGCTGTGCGAGGCGCCGAGCGAGTCGTACAGGGTGACCGAGGTCGTGTGGTTGTAGCTGTTGGGATCGGTGGCGTCGAACGTCGCCTGGGTCGGCGCCGTGGCGCTGGCCGGCAGGTTGAACCGCGCGGCGATGTGAGTGCTGGCCGCGGGCGGGTTGTCGGCGCTGGACAACTGTAAGTCGCTCAGCCGGGCGGTGTCGAAGGATTCTCCGCCGTTGACCGACGGAAACACCTGCAGGCGCTGGCCGGCGGAATTGACCACGAAGCCGTTGCGGTCGCTGCCAAACCCACCCGCCCGCGTGTAGACCTGTGCACCACCGTCGGAGACGGTGAAGAAGCCTTCGCCGGAAATGGCGAGGTCGAGCGCGTTGCTGGTGAAATTGACCGAGCCCTGCGAGTGCTGCTGCGCCACGCGATCCAGCCGTACGCCGCCGCCGATGGCGCTGTTCGACAGACCGTAGGCCGACACCGGGAAGAAGTCCGCGAACTCGGCGCGCGACTGCTTGAAGCCGTTCGTGTTGGCGTTGGCGATGTTGTTGGCGGTGACCGAAAGCTCGGCCGAGGCGGCGTTGAGGCCGGAGAGGGCAATCTGGAAGGACATGCGGGGCTCCTGGGATTTTTACTTACAGAATTTCGCGGACCTCGGTCAGGGCGACCGGGTCCATGCCGAAGAGGTTGAGGGTGAGGCCGTTGGCGCCAAGCGACACGCTGTTCACCAGGCCGACCGCGAGCGTGGAGACCGAGGACGTGGCGCCGCCGACATCGAGCTGCGCGCGAAAACCGTAACTGCCTTCGGGCAGGCGGGTGCCGGCCTCGTCGAGCCCATCCCAGGCGAAGGGCGTGGTGCCGGCGGACTGCGTGCCCAGCTCGATGCGTCGAACGACCTGGCCGGCCGAATCCGTGATTTCCACCGTCAGGTCTCCGGACGTGGGCAGCTCGGCCGCTCCGGACAGACTTCCTTCATCGAACAGGAACGCCGAGTCGCCCGGCACCATCACGCCGCGACCGACCATCGCCGCAGCCTGAAGCGTCTGGTTGGAGGTGAGCGCGGAGCTCAGGCCGGCCAGCGATTCCTGCATCCCCTGGATGCCGGAGACGGTGGAGAACTGCGCGATCTGGCCCAGGAACTCGCCCGACTCCATCGGCTTGAACGGGTCCTGGTTCTGGAGCTGGGTGGTCATCAGTTTCAGGAACGCGTCCTGGCCCAGCTCGGTGCGCCCGTTGCCGGACTGGCGTACCGCGAGCCCGAGGTTGGAGAAGGTTTCGTTGACACTGGCGACGCTCATCGTTCAATCCTCATCGGTGCCTCATCGACCCAGGCTCAAGGTGCGCATGGCCAGTTCCTTGGCCGTGTTCATGACCTCGATGCTCGACTGGTAAGAGCGCGAGGCCGAGATCATGTTGACCATCTCCTCGACCACGTTGACGTTGGGCGCGTAGACGTAGCCGTCGCCATCCGCGAGCGGATTGCCCGGCTCGTAGCGCTTCTGCGCCTCGGCCTGGCTTTCCATCACGCCCATCACGCGCACGCCGGGGGCGTCCGGATTTGCGGCATCGAGCTGGGCCTGGAACACCGGCATGCGCGACTTGTAGACCGCCTCCGCACTGCCCGCGACGCTGTCGGCGTTGGCGAGGTTGGACGCCACCGTGTTGAGTCGCACCGATTGCGCCGCGAGCGCGGAACCGGCGATATCGAATATTCGGAAAGAGCTCATGCTCAATCTCCGGTGATGGCCGTCAGCAGGCTCTTGAGCCGGCCGTCGAGAAAGCTCAGCGAGGCCTGGTAGTGCATGGACGCGTCCATGAACGCGGCCTGCTCGGTCTGCACATCGACCGTGTTGCCGTCGACCGAGGGCTGCATCGGGATGCGATACAACGAAGCCGGATTTGCAGTCGCGCCGCCGCTGCCGGCCATGGCCTGCGTCAGCGCGGCCTGGAAGTCGAGATCCCTGGCCTTGTAGCCGGGTGTGTCGGCGTTCGCAATATTGCCGGCAAGCAACTCCATGCGCTGTCGCTGCACGTGCAGCGAGATCGCGTGAATGCCGAAGAGTGGGTCCGCCATGCGAACTGCCCCTGGGTGGTGGAGACGATTGGGGGGAGCGGTACAAGGGCTGTGCCAGGGAGAAGGCAGCGAACGACGCAGGTTGTCGGTCGGTTGTAGGTCGGTTCAAGCCGGAGGCGGAACCGACACTGCGCGCCCTACACCGGACCGCGCATGTCGGGTCCGCCCGCATGAAGCCGCGGGCTTGACCCGACCTACATCCGACCTACACCCCAGCTCCGTTGACGCCAAAGTATTGACGCTCGTCAAGGCGGAACGGCAGGAGGGCGAGCACAGGAGTTGCACGAGCACGCCGAAGATGACGAACGCCAGCCGGAGCTCCAGATGCGTCTGCTCAACCTTTACAAGCCTTTCGCCCTGATGTTCTTCCTGTTCTGGGTCTTTGGTCTGGACCAGGCCAAGGCCGGTTCCGCAGTCTCGGCGCAGACCACCTCGATCGACGAGGTCCGCGACGCCGCACTCCGGCACGCCAGGACCACGATTGCCGACGACGACGCCAGGATCGAGGTCGGCGCGCTCGACGCGCGCTTGCGCTTCGCGGCCTGCGACGCTCCGCTGGCGGCGCGCACCGCATCCGAAGCCGGCAACGGCGGCGCGATGAGCATCGAAGTGCGCTGCGACACGGCCGGCTGGAAGCTGTTCGTGCCCGTGACCATCAGGCTCCAGGTGCCGGTGCTGGTCGCGATCCGCCCGCTCGCCCGCGGCGCGACGGTGAGCGCCGCGGACATCGAAATCCAGATCCGCGACCGCGCCACGCTCGGCGTCGCCTATCTCGGCTCGCCTGATCAGCTTGGAGGGCAAGTGCTCGCCCGCGCCATCCCGGCGGGATCGGTGCTCACCGCCGGCGCGCTGATGCCGGTGCGTCTGGTCAAACGCGGCCAGGCCGTCACGCTCATCGGCAGGTCGGGCCGCTTTCAGATCCGCGCGCAGGGCAAGGCTCTGGGCGACGCTTCGGCCGGCCAGTTGATCCGGGTCGAAAACCTGTCCTCGCGCCGGGTCGTGGAGGGCGAGGTCAATGCCGACGGCACGGTCCAGGTGGGTCTGTAGAGCCAGGAGCTAAAGTTTGGAAAGCGACGGCCGATAGCATGAGCATCATCACGCTTTCCGAGCCTGTGCCATGAGCAACAAGATCGAATCCTTCGTCGCCGCAACCGCCCCGGTCCGCCCCGTCGTGCGCTCCTCCGTCAAGGACCACACCGCGACCGCAGCGACCCAGGTGGCGCCGAACGATTCGGTCCGTCTGACCGGCGAGGCCCAGACCCTGGCCCGGATCGAACACGCTGCGCGGGACAGCTCCGGCATCGACGAGGCCAGGGTCGCCGACATCCGCCGGCAGTTGGCCGAAGGCCGCTACTCCCCCGATCCAGCAGCCATCGCCGGCAGACTCGTGGAGACCGAATGGTCCCTCTCAAACAGGAGGTGAGCGCGACCGATCGCCTGCGCGCCAACCTCGCCGCGCAGACCGTCGCAACGCAGGACATGGACGCGCTGCTGTTCCGTGAGCGCGAGGGAATCGGCGCGAGCGACTGGCCCGCGGTGCAGGGCGTCGCGGCGGAAAAGCTCACCGTCGCCGCACGTCTGCAAAACCTGATGCGCGAACTGCTGTTCCTGACCGCCGACGCACCCGGCACGCGCCTGAATGCGCTCGGCCTGAAGAACGAATGGGCTGCGCTGCTGGATGCCGCGCGTCGCCTGCAAGGCGTCAATCGGGAATCGCGGGTGCTGCTGGACCGCCATCGCGCGCGTGCCGGCGCGGCACTGCAAGTGCTCAATCGCGGCGATTCCACGCCCACCTACGGCCGTCACGGCACGGCAGGCTTCGGCGGCCTGCGCCAGAAAATTGCCTCGGCATGAACAGCGAAGACCTGATCGCGGATTCGCAGGACGCCTGGGAGCTGTTGTCCGGATTGCAGGTGCTGCGTGCCCATATCTGGGTCGGTGTCGTCGGCCGTCCCTCGGCCGGCATCAGCATCGTGCTCGCGGTCGAGCGACAACAGGGCTGGCTGCTGCTGGATGCGCTGCGCGACGACGATGCCCTGAGCGTGGACGATGCGCTGTATTTCGACACCCAGGTCGAGGGCCGCCGCCTGCGTTTCGAGTGCCGGCTCGCGCGCATCGCCCAGCTCGACGACGGCCCGGCGTACCTCGTCACCGATCCGCAGCTCGTGCTCGACCAGCAGCGCCGCGCGTCGTACCGCGTGCGCCTGCCCGCCAACGGCCTGCCGCGCGCCGCCGTGATCGACCTGGCCGGCGTCGCGCGACCGGCGCGCGTGCTCGATATGTCGCGCGGAGGTCTGGGCCTGCGGGTCGATTCCGACAGCCGTTTCGTGCCCGGGGCCGAGGTCAACCTTCACGTCTCGCTGGCGGACTTCGACTTCGCCACCGACGCCGAGGTGCGCCACGTCACCCGCTCCGAAGATGGATTCCGCATCGGCCTGCAACTGCTGATCGGCGATCCGATCCTCGACCAGAAACTGGGCCAGGCGGTGAATCGCATGCAACGCAAGGTTCTGCGCGGACGCTGAGTCGGTTGTAGGTCGGTGTAGGTCGGATCAAGCCGAAGGCGGATCCGACACTGCGCATCCTTCGACGAAGGGCGCATGTCGGCTCCGCCCGCGAACAGCACGCGGGCTTGAGCCGACCTACACCTGACCGGCCGGGGAATTCCGACCTGTGCAGAGGTTGCAGGCATCATGTCCGGGCTCACCCTCAGCCCCCCGAACTCCCATGCAGACTTCCACCCGCCTCGACGGCAAGCGCATTCTTCTGACCCAGGCCAATGTCTTCATGGGCCCGATCCTGACCGAGGTCCTCGGCGAGCTTGGCGCCACCGTGATCGGCGACGACCGCCCGCTGCTCGACCCCGAACTGCCCGCGCAACTGGTGCAATCGGCCGGCCACATCGACATCCTCATCGCGCATCTCGCGGCGCCCAATCCCGGCCGGGGCGTCGCCGATACGACCGAAGACGAGTGGCGCAGCATGTTCGCGCACATGGTCGATCCCCTTCCGCGCCTGGCCCGCGCGGCGCTGCCGCAGATGATCGAGCGCCGCAGCGGCAAGATTCTGCTGATGGGCAGTGCCAGCGCCCTGCGCGGGATGAAGCGCGCTTCGTCCTACAGCGCGGCGCGCGGCGCGCAACTGGCGTGGACGCAGGCCATCGGTGTCGAGATGGCGCCGCATCAGGTGCAGGTCAACGCCATCGCGCAGAACCTGGTCGAAAACCCCACCTACTTCCCACCCGAGGTGCAGGCCCTGCCCGCCTTCAAGGAACGGATCAAGTGGGAGGTCCCGCTCGGCCGCCTCGTGTCTGCGCGGGAGGACGCGAGCTTCGCGGCCTACCTGTGCAGCGAGGCGGCGAACTGTTTCGTGGGGCAGGTGTTTCCGGTGTGCGGCGGCTGGGTTCCGCGGTAGCGGCTTCAGCAAACCCGGCCGACGGTTTCCTTGAGCCATCCGCATTGATAGCCCCGGCACAGGCCGGGTCGCGCATCGTAGACGCTACAGCCTCCCGTCGATTGATCGTAAAACCGGCAGGCGTGGCGGCCATGAGTCTGCACGCGCAGGGCCGGATAATTCGCCGGGTTCTGCCAGGTTGGGCGGGTGGGAAACAGTGCCTTGCCCTCTTCGAAATTGATAAAAATTTCGTCGAAGGAAAGCGGCCGAGCGAAGTGCCTGCTGAGCCGCGCCAGACTCTCCTCGACATCGCGCACAGGGCCCAGAATCCAGTCCCTGTTGTCCACAGTGCAACAGCCGCCCTTGTTGCCTGCATGCCCCATGCACTTTTGCGAGCACATCCTCTGGATCAGCAGATTTTGAAACTCGGTGTCGTCCATGCTCGGCTCCCTCGTCGCATCGTTTCGGTCGTTCGGATGCACATCCAAGCCTACGTTTGCGGCATGTAGGCGGCAAGGAATTCCGGCGGCTGCCGTCGCGGTCTGCCGGACCTCATGTCCACGCAGACCCATTGCGTCCGCCCGCGGAGCACGGTTTTGCGGTCACCCTCGCGGATGATCTGGTAGGCGCGCCACATGTCGAGTCGGCCACTGTTCTCGGCGATCCAGGTGGCGAGGTGCAGGCGCTCGCCCGCGAAGGTGGCGGCGAAGTAGTCCAGTTCATGCCGCCGGGCGACGACGCCGGCGTCAAGGCGTCGATAGTCATCCATCGACAGCCCCAGGCTGTGCGAATGCGCCCAGGCGACGTCCTGCAGCCAGCCGAGATAGATCACGTTGTTGGTGTGGCCGAATTCATCCAGGTGTTCCGGACCGACGGTCACGGTCTGGGCAAACGGGGCGCTGACGTCCCAGGGGAGGCGGTCATCGGTCATGGGGAATCATCGTTGTGAGTGGTCATTGGAACGGGCGCGTCGCGCAAGGCGTTGCCGCTCGTGACCCGAGCACGCTACACTCCAATCGGTACCAAATTGGTCTTGTTTGATGTTCAAGCTCGGCAAGCTTACGGATTACGGCACGGTCCTGATGACGGCGCTTGCGACTGCGCCCGACGTCTTGCAGACGACGCAGGGCCTGGCGACCTCCACCCACCTGTCTGCGGCCACTGTCGCCAAGCTGCTCAAGACCCTGGTCAGAAGCGGACTGGTCGAGTCCCTGCGCGGCGCGCACGGCGGCTATCGGCTTGCCCGTCGGGCCGAGCACATCACGGTGGCCGACATCGTCAGCGCGCTGGAGGGTCCGATCGCGCTCACCGAATGCTCCGTGCATCGCGGCTGCGGTATCGACTCGCACTGTGGCGTGCGCGCCAACTGGCGCGTGATCAACCACGCCATCCGCAGCGCGCTCGAAGCCGTGACGCTGGCGCAGATGACCACCCCGCTCACACGACCCAAACGCGGGCTCACCGAGATCTCCATTCATTTTCCAGCGCGGGCCTCTTCCGCCGCGCCGGATTGATTCGAAACAACAGGCCACCCTCATGGCAGCCAACGCCCAAACAGTTCAAGAGTCCGTCCAGGAACTCGTCACGCGCAGAACTGCGCAGGCCTACTCGGCCGGCTTCATCACCGACGTGGAGTCCGACACCAGCGCTCCCGGTTTGTCGGAAGACACCATCCGCCTGATCTCCGCGCGCAAGAACGAGCCGCAATGGCTGCTCGACTGGCGACTCAAGGCCTACCGCCGCTGGCTCAAGATGACGGAGCCCAAATGGGCGCACGTGCATTACGCGCCGGTGGATTTTCAGAGCATCAGTTATTGGTCCGCTCCGAAATCCATGAAGGATCGTCCGCAGTCGCTGGACGAGGTGGATCCCAAGCTGCTGGAGACCTACAAGAAACTCGGTATTCCGCTCAAGGAACAGGAGATGCTGGCAGGCGTGGTACCGCAGGTTGCGGTGGACGTGGTGTTCGACTCGGTGTCGGTGGGCACGACGTTCCGCAAGAAGCTGGCCGAGGCCGGCGTGATCTTCTGCTCGATCTCCGAGGCCGTGCACTCGCATCCGGAACTGGTGAAGAAATACCTGGGCACGGTCGTGCCATTCGGCGACAACTTCTACGCGGCGCTCAACTCCGCGGTGTTCACCGACGGCTCTTTCGTGTTCATCCCCAAAGGCGTGCGCTGCCCGATGGAACTGAGCACGTACTTCCGCATCAACGAGCGCAACACCGGCCAGTTCGAGCGCACCTTGATCATTGCGGAAGAACGCAGCCACGTGAGCTACCTCGAAGGCTGCACCGCGCCGCAGCGCGACGAGAACCAGCTGCATGCCGCGGTGGTTGAACTGGTTGCACTGGACGATGCCGAGATCAAGTACTCGACCGTGCAGAACTGGTATCCCGGCGACGAGAACGGCAAGGGCGGCATCTACAACTTCGTGACCAAGCGCGGCGACTGCCGCGGCCCGCGCTCGAAGATTTCCTGGACCCAGGTCGAGACCGGCTCGGCCATCACCTGGAAATACCCGAGCTGCATTCTTCGCGGCGACGATTCGGTCGGCGAGTTCTACAGCGTGGCGCTCACCCACCATCGCCAGCAGGCCGATACCGGCACCAAGATGATCCATGTCGGCAAGAACACGCGCTCGACCATCGTGAGCAAAGGCATTGCGGCGGGTCATGGTCAGCAGTCATACAGAGGTCTGGTGCGCGTGCTGCCCTCCGCCACTGGTGCGCGCAACCACACGCAATGCGACTCGCTGCTGATCGGCGACCAGTGTGGCGCGCACACCTTTCCATACACCGAGATCCGCAATCCCACCGCGATTCTCGAACACGAAGCGACGACGTCGAAAATCGGCGAGGACCAGCTGTTCTATTGCCGTTCGCGCGGCATCCCGGCCGAAGACGCGGTGTCGATGATCGTCAACGGCTTTTGTAAACAGGTCTTCAAGGAACTGCCGATGGAGTTCGCGGTGGAAGCGCAGAAGCTGCTGGCGGTGTCGCTGGAAGGCGCCGTCGGCTGAACAGACTTATGGCGGTTCGCCGCTCAAACAGAAATCACCATGCTTGAAATTCAGAATCTGCACGCCAAGGTCGAAGCCAAGGACATCCTCAAGGGCATCACGCTCTCGATAAAGCCGGGTGAAGTCCACGCGGTTATGGGCCCCAACGGCTCGGGAAAATCCACGCTGTCGCACGTCCTGGCAGGTCGCGAGGGCTATGAGGTCACCGCGGGTTCGGTCAGCTATGCCGGGCAGGACCTGCTGGCCATGGACCCCGAGGTGCGCGCGGCGCAGGGCGTGTTTCTCGGCTTCCAGTATCCGGTCGAAATTCCCGGCGTCACCAACCTCTATTTCTTAAAAGCTGCGCTCAACGCGCAGCGCAAGACGCGCTGCGAGAAAGAACTGGACGCAGCCGGCTTCCTCGCCTACGTCAAACAGAAAGTCCAGCAGATGAAGATGGATGTGAAAATGCTGCATCGCGGCGTCAATGAAGGCTTCTCGGGCGGCGAGA
Source organism: Panacagrimonas sp. (assembly GCA_052387695.1). Classification (GTDB taxonomy): domain Bacteria; phylum Pseudomonadota; class Gammaproteobacteria; order Nevskiales; family Nevskiaceae; genus Panacagrimonas. The sequence goes on from JBQTIX010000093.1 coordinate 24,858, forward strand.
AGAAGCGCAACGAGATTCTCCAGATGCTCGTGCTGGAGCCCAAGCTGATGATTCTCGACGAGACCGATTCCGGCCTGGACATCGACGCGCTCAAGATTGTCGCCGACGGCATCAATGCCCTGCGCTCGCCCGAGCGCGCGACCCTGCTGGTGACGCATTACCAACGCCTGCTCGACTACGTGCTGCCGGATCAGGTGCACGTGCTCGTCGATGGAAGGATCGTCAAATCCGGCGGGCCCGATCTGGCGCGCGAGTTGGAAGACAAGGGCTACGGCTGGCTACAGGCGGCTTGAACATGCAGACCCTGGAGTCTTATTCGCGGGCGTTCGACCGTCTGCCCGCTGCGGCCCGCACGCCTGCGCGCCGCGCGGCGCTGGATCGCCTGCTCGTACTGGGCCTGCCGACGACGGACCAGGAAGACTGGAAGTACACCGACCTCGCAGTGCTGCGCGATCTTCCTCCCGACGTGGGGACGAACAGCGTCGAGTTGTCGCCCACGCTGGCCGGCGACGCGGATGGTCTTGATGCGCTGAATGCAGCCTTCGCCAGCGGCGGGCTCGACCTGGGTATTCCGGCGAAAACCGATCTTGCGGAGATCATCGTCGCAGACGGTCCTGGCCATCGCCGCCACTGCCTGCGGATCGGCCGCAATGCACGCGCGCTGCTGCGGCTGGAGACTCATCCCGATGCCGTTTTTCAGACAGCGTTTCTCGATCTCGATCTCGCCGAAGGCGCCCACCTGCAACTGCTGCGCGTGCAGAACGCCGGGCCCGATGCGCATCACCTGACCCGCATCCGCGCAAGGCTCGGGCGCGATTCGACGCTCGACGTGTCGACCGTCGATCTCGGCGGCCGCCTGTCGCGACACGATCTGAATATCGGACTGGTCGAGCCGGGCGCGAGCGTGACGATGCGTAGCCTGTTCGTGACCAGCGGTAGCGGCCACATCGACAACCACATCTGCGTCGATCACCGCGCGCCGCACGGCACCAGCCGCATGCTCGTCCGCGGCCTCGCGCGCGACGCCGGACGTGGGGTGTTCAACGGCAAGATCGTCGTCCACCCCGGCGCGCAGAAGACCGACTCCGAGCAGCGCATTGCCAACCTGATTCTCTCGCCCAAGGCTGAGATCAATGCCAAGCCAGAACTCGAGATTTACGCCGACGACGTCAAATGCGCACACGGCGCGACCTTCGGCCAACTCGATCTCACCGCGCTGTTTTATCTGCGTTCGCGTGGCCTGCCCGAGGATGAGGCGCGCGCGCTGCTGACCTTGGCCTTCGCGATGGAACCGCTGCGACAGATTCCCCATGCAGGTTTTCGCACCGAGGTGCTCCGCCTCGTCACTGCGCACCTCGACGCGGAACTCGACGATACGGTGCTGGAATGAGCGACACGGCGTTCGACCTGGCCGCGATCCGCGCGCAGTTCCCCATCCTGGCGGAGAAGATTCACGGCAAGCGCCTGGCTTACCTGGACAACGCCGCCACGACGCAGAAGCCCGAGGCGGTACTCCAAGCGCTGGATGGTTACTACCGCCACGCCAACAGCAACGTGCACCGCGCGGTGCACGAACTCGCCGCCCGCGCGACCACGCAGTACGAGGCCGCGCGCGATCGCATCGCCGCTTATCTAAAGGTCGCGCGCGAAGAGATCGTGTTCACCCGCGGCGCCACCGAGGGCATCAACCTTGTGGCGCGCAGCTTCCTGCAGCCGCGCGTGCAGCCCGGCGACGAGGTGCTCGTCACCGGTATGGAGCATCACTCCAACATCGTGCCCTGGCAGCTGGCGGGGGCGAACACCGTCGCAGCGCGCGTCACCGACACTGGCGAACTGGACCTCGACGATTGGCGCTCGAAGCTTTCGTCGCGCACCAAACTCGCCGCCATCGTGCACGTCTCCAATTCGCTCGGCACGATCAATCCCGTCGCCGACATGATTCGCGAGGCGCAGTCCCGCGGCGTACCCGTGCTGGTGGACGGCGCGCAGGCCATCGCACACCAGGCACTGGATCTCCACGCGCTCGGCGCGGACTTCTACGTCTGCTCCTCGCACAAGGCATATGGTCCCACCGGCTTCGGCGCCTTGTACGCCAGGCGCGAGCACCTGGAAGCCATGCCGCCCTGGCACGGCGGTGGCGACATGATCCGCACCGTCGCCTTCGAAGGCAGCACCTGGAACGAGGTGCCGTACAAGTTCGAGGCCGGCACGCCGGACATCGCCGGCGCGATCGGGTTTGCCGCGGCGCTGGAGTGGATCGACTCGGTCGGACTGGACCGCATCCACGCACATGAGCAGCAACTGCTGGCGTACGCCACGCCACGCCTGTCCGGGATTCCGGGCCTGCGCCTGATCGGCACCGCTGCGCACAAGGCCGGGGTGCTGTCCTTCGTCATGGACGGCGCGTCTGCTCACGACCTGGGCAGCATCCTCGACCAGGAAGGTGTGGCCGTCCGCACCGGACATCACTGCACCATGCCGCTGATGGCGCGTTTCGGCGTCCCCGCCACCGCCCGCGCCTCGCTCGCGGTCTACAACGGCACCGACGATATCGATCAGCTCGTCGTCGGGCTGCACAAGGCGGCGCGCCTGCTGGCATGAGCCGCTGACGACCGGCACCGGGGCCGGGTAGTGCATCAGTTTGAATTCCAGAACCAACCCCGTTCGGCCCGAGTAGCGCCGGCCCGTTCGTCCCGAGTAGCCGCGCAGCGGGCGTACCGAGGGAAGCGTCGCGTATCGAGGGCATGCCCGGCACCTCGATACGCGGCATTGCTGCGCAATCAGCGCCGCTGTCGCGGCGCTACCACTCGGTGCGAACGGATTTCATACTGATGCACGACCCGGGGCCGTCGCGGCTTGTGCCGGTCCCGCCGATCCGCCCTGCGCCTGCTGGT
>JBQTIX010000094.1:0-44087 GCA_052387695.1 Panacagrimonas sp.
GCCTCAAGCAGGCCGGCGCTCGTGCGGTGGCCATGGAAGTTTCCTCCCATGGCCTGGAGCAGGGGCGCGTGGCGGCACTGGATTTCGATGTGGCGGTGTTCACCAACCTGTCGCGTGATCACCTCGACTACCACGGCAGCATGGAAGCCTATGCGGCCGCCAAGGCCAAGCTGTTCGCCTGGCCGCAGCTCAAGTGCCGGGTGATCAATCTGGACGATGCCTTCGGTCGCCAGCTGGCTGCCGAGGTCGCCGAGTCGCGCCTGATCGGCTACAGCCTGGAAAGTGCCGATGCCTACCTGTACTGCTCCGAAGCCCGCTTCAGCAATGACGGCATCGAGGCGCGCATCGTCTCGCCGCAGGGCGCCGGTCTGCTGCGCAGCCCGCTGCTGGGGCGCTTCAACCTGAGCAACCTGCTGGCGGTAGTCGGTGCCTTGCTCGGCCTGAACTATCCGCTGGACGAGATTCTCGCGGTCATGCCGCAACTGCAGGGGCCGGTAGGCCGCATGCAGCGCCTGGGTGGCGGTGCGCAGCCGCTGGTGGTGGTGGATTACGCGCACACCCCGGATGCCCTGGAAAAGGTGCTGCAGGCGCTGCGTCCGCATGTGCAGGGCGAGCTGTTGTGCCTGTCCGGGTGTGGCGGCGATCGTGATCGCGGCAAGCGCCCGCTGATGGGCGAGGTCGCCGCGAGGCTGGCCGATACGCTGATCCTGACCGACGACAATCCGCGCAGTGAGTCGCCTGCTGACATCGTCGCCCAGGTCACCGCAGGTATGCCGATGGAGGCGCGAAGCCGGCTGCGTATCGAGCATGACCGTGCAAAAGCCATTGGCTCGGCCCTCGCCGAGGCAGGCGCCGACGACATCGTGCTGATCGCGGGCAAGGGACACGAGACCACGCAGGTCTATGGATCGGACGTGCGTCCTTTCAGCGACCGCGCGCTCGTCGGATCTCTCGTTGGAGTCGGTGTATGACCGAGGACGTCATGCAAATGGCGACGCTGAGCTGGTTCACGCGAGTGACCGGCGGACTTCTTGTCGCGCCAGCCGAGCGCAGGATCTGGCATGTGACCACCGATTCTCGCGCCGTACGCCGGGGGTATCTGTTCGTGGCCCTGCGTGGCGAGCATTTCGACGGGCATGACTTTGCGGCAGACGCCGCCGCGCGTGGCGCCGAAGGCATTGTGACGGAGCGTTGGCTGGACTTGAAAATCGGGCAGATCAGGGTTCGCGATAATCTGCGCGCCTTGCAGGACATGGCCCGCGCCTGGCGCACCGAGCCTAACCGGCGCGAGCGTTTCGATGCGCCCGTGGTGGCGGTCACCGGCAGCAACGGCAAGACCACGACCAAGCAATTGCTGGCCGCGGTGTTCGCCCAACGCGGCCCGGTCCTGGCCACGCGCGGCAATCTCAACAATCACATCGGCCTGCCCCTCACGCTGTTGGAACTGCGCAGTCACCATCGCACCGCCGTCATCGAGATGGGCGCCAACCATCCCGGCGAGATCGCGCTGCTAACCGGCATCGCGCAGCCGGATGTCGGTGTGATCACGCAGGCCGGCGACGCACACCTCGAAGGTTTTGGTTCGCGTGAAGGTGTGGCGCGCGCCAAGGGCGAATTGTTTGCAGGACTCTCCGACAAGGGCATCGCGGTCATCAACGCCGACGATGCTTTCGCACCGCTATGGCGCGATCTGGCGCGGGGTCCGCAGATCAGTTTCGGCATTGACCATCCTGCGGACGTGCAGGCCACGAGTATTCGACTGGACGCCGCCTCCAGCCGCTTCCGGCTGTCGATTCCGGGCAGCGCCGCAGACGTGAATCTGCCGTTGCCGGGACGCCACAACGTGATGAACGCACTCGCCGCGGCTGCCAGCGCGGCGGCCCTCGGTCTGGACGCGGGGTCCATCGCGGCGGGCCTGGCACGAGTGGAGGCGGCGCAGGGCCGTGTCGCCTGGAAGACGACGACGCAGGGCGCGCGATTGATCGACGACAGCTACAACGCCAATCCGACCTCGATGCGCGCGGGCCTGGAACTGCTCGCGCAGCAGCCGGGCCCGCGCTGGGCGGTGCTGGGAGGGATGGCGGAACTGGGTGCGACCGGACCTGGATTGCACGAAGACTGCGGCCGGCTTGCCCGTGAGCTGGGAATCGAGCGGCTGCTGCTTGTCGGACCGGCGGGCGAGCACTACGCACGCGGTTTCGGCGCCGGCGCCGAGCGCTTCGACGAAGTATCTGTGCTGATCGACATGCTCCAGGCCCAGGCGCGCGACGGCGTCACCCTGCTGGTCAAAGGATCGCGTTCCGCCGGCATGGAACGGGTCGTCAACGCGCTATGCCCGGCGTCGCTTACCAAGGGAGCAAGCCACTAGATGCTGTACCACCTGGCAATGTGGCTGAAGGAGACCATCAGCACCTTCAACCTGTTCAGCTATCTCACGGTCCGCGCCATCCTGGGCGTGCTCACCGCGCTGATCTTTTCGTTCATCGCCGGACCGTGGATGATCCAGAAGCTGCACGACTTCAAGTTCGGCCAGATCGTGCGTGAACTGGGCCCGAAGTCGCACCAGGCCAAGACCGGCACACCGACCATGGGCGGGGTGATGATCCTCGCCGCGATCACCCTCTCCACCCTGGCCTGGGCCGATCTGCGCAACCGCTTCATCTGGTTTGCGCTGGGCGTGACCCTGGCTTTCGGGCTGGTCGGTTTTGCCGACGACTACATCAAGATCAGGAACCGGCGGAACCTGGGACTGAGCGCGCGGCAGAAATATTTCTGGCTGTCGCTGGCGGGCTTCGGCTTCTCCACCTTGATTTATCTGACGGCACCCAACGCGCCGGTGTGGGACCTGTTCGGCAACGGCAAGGTCTCGCTGGAGACGGCGATCATCGTGCCCTTCTTCAAGGACGTGGCGATCCAGCTCGGCATCTTCTTCATCCCCTGGTCCTATCTGGTCATCGTCGGCACCAGCAATGCAGTGAATCTCACCGACGGCCTGGACGGCCTGGCGATCATGCCCTGCGTGCTGGTGGCCTCCGCGCTCGCGGTATTCGCGTACTGCACGGGCAACGTGAAGATCGCGACCTACCTCGGCATCCCCTACATCGCGGGCGTCGGCGAACTGGTGATCTTCTGCACCGCGCTGGCGGGCGCCGGGCTGGGATTCCTGTGGTTCAACGCCTACCCGGCGCAGGTGTTCATGGGCGACGTCGGCGCACTCGCGCTCGGTGCGGCGCTGGGCGTGGTCGCGATCCTCGTACGCCAGGAACTGGTGCTGGTGGTGATGGGCGGCGTGTTCGTGGCCGAGACCGTGTCGGTGATGCTGCAGGTCGGCTACTACAAGTGGAGCGGCGGCAAGCGCATCTTCCGCATGGCGCCACTGCACCACCACTACGAACTCAAGGGCTGGCCCGAGCCCAAGATCATCGTGCGCTTCTGGATCATCACGCTGATTCTGGTGTTGATCGGACTGTCGACGCTCAAGGTGCGGTGATGGATTCGAGCCGCGCAGTGGCGCACCGTCATCGGTTCAGCGAATTCACACCGGGTCCGGTGGATGCGCTTCGCTTATCCACCCTACAACAACGGTCCCTGCACCTGCGGCGTAGGGTGGACAAGCGCAGCGCATCCAACCTCGCACTGCACGAAAGACCGCGTTTGATTGATGGAAATGACGAAGGTGCTGAATGAGGCGTGAGCCCCAGGACAGGCGATACGACGGCCGGCGCCTGTTGGTCGTTGGCCTGGGTTCGTCTGGCGCTTCGGCGTTGCGCTACCTGGCGCGTGAAGGCGCTGAGTTGGTGGTGACCGACTCACGCGCTGCGCCTGTTGGGATCGAAGCGCTGCGCGCAGAATTTCCGGGTGTTTGTTTTTTCCTCGGCGGCTTTGATGCGCCACGTCCGCTGACACAATTTGCGGAGGCGGTGGTTTCGCCCGGCGTCCCGCTGGCCGAGCCCTTCTGTGAGGAGCTGCTTGCGTCCGGCGTGCCGGTGATCGGCGACATCGAGTTGTTCGCGCGCGCCGCCAACGCGCCGGTGATCGGAATCACCGGCAGCAACGGCAAGAGCACCGTCACGACCCTCGTCGGAGAAATGGCGAAGGCCGCGGGCATACACGTGAAAGTAGGCGGCAATCTGGGAACACCGGCCCTGGATCTGCTGACCGGGGACGCGGAGTTGTACGTGCTGGAGTTGTCCAGCTTCCAGCTCGAAACCACGCATAGCCTGCGTTGCAAGACTGCGACTTTTCTGAACTTGTCCGAGGATCATCTCGATCGTCACGGCACGATGCAGGCGTACGGAAAGATCAAGTCCGGCATCTTCCGCGGCTGCGAAACTGCGGTCGTCAATCGCGACGACCCCGCGACGGGAGGCGGCTCGGAGCAGGCGCAGCGGGTAGTGAACTTTGGCCTGGACGAGCCCCGTGACGAGGAATACGGATTGGCCGAATCGGGCGGCGTTCGCTGGCTGTCCCACGGCGCCTCGCGCCTCGCGCCTCGCGCCTCACTCAAAATTCCGGGCCTGCACAACTCCGCCAACGCGCTGGCCGCACTGGCACTCGCCGACGCGGCGGGCCTTCCGCGCGAGGCGAGCCTGCGCGCGCTGGCGGCGTTCAAGGGCCTGCCGCATCGCTGCGAGTTTGTCGTGGACCGTAATGGCGTCACCTGGCTCAACGACTCCAAGGGTACCAACGTCGGCTCCACCCTGGCGGCAGTCAAGGGACTGGACGCACCCATCGTCTGGCTCGGCGGCGGCCAGGGCAAGGGCCAGGACTTCCGGCCGCTGGCGCGACCGCTGGCGCGCAAGGCGCGCGCGGCGCTGCTGTTCGGCGAGGACGCTGCGTCGATCGAACAGGCGATCTTCGGCGCGCTGCCGGTCTATCGCGAACCCGACATGAATGCCGCGCTGGTTCGGGCGAAGTCGATCGCTCAGCCGGGCGATCGCGTGCTGCTGTCGCCAGCCTGCGCGAGCTTCGATCAGTTCAGGAACTACGTCGATCGCGGCGAGCGGTTCGCGGCCTGGGTCCGGGACAACGCATGAACTGGGCCTTCCCGCGCTGGAATCCCGAGCCGCGGCAGCTCTCGCTGCCCTTGCCGCGCGCGCGCCTGAGCCTCGACCCCTGGTTGTGCATCAGCGCGACCACCCTGCTCGCATGGGGTCTGGTGATGGTGGCTTCGGCCTCGGTCGCGCAAGGAGAAAAAGCCTGGCACGACCCGTTCTACTACTTCGTTCGCCAGCTCGCCTTTATCGGGCTCGGAGGGGTGCTCGCGTGGATCGCGTTCCTCGTGCCGATGCATGTCTGGGAGCGGAGGAGCGGCTGGCTCGCCGTGGGCGGGCTGTTGCTGCTGCTGATCGTGCTGATTCCCGGCATCGGGGTGACGGTGAATAACGCGCAGCGCTGGATCGACCTGAAGTTCTTCAAGCTGCAAGCCTCCGAGCCGGCGCGACTGGCGATGATCGTGTACCTGGCGGGCTATATCGTGCGCCGGCAGGGGCGCCTGCAGAGCACGCTGCTCGGACTGCTGATCCCCTTTCTGCCGCTGGCGGCGGCCGGAGGCCTGCTGCTGCTGGAGCCCGACTACGGCGCCACCGCGATCCTGATCGGCGTGGCCTTCGTCATGCTGTTCCTGGGCGGTGCGCGGCTGATCTATCTCGGCGGCGTGGCGCTGCTGGCCGGCGGTCTGCTCGGGGTGATCGCGGTGAGCGAGGCCTACCGCCTCATCCGCATCCTGAGCTTCAGGGATCCTTTTGCGGACATTTACAACAGCGGTCTTCAGCTCGGCAATTCGCTGATCGCGGTGGGTCGCGGCGAATGGTTCGGGCAGGGTCTGGGCAACAGCGTGCAGAAGCTTCTTTATCTGCCTGAAATGCACACCGACTTCATCTTCGCGATCCTCGCCGAGGAGTTCGGGCTGGTGGGTGTGTGCGTGCTGATCGTTCTGTTCGGCGTGGTGGTCTGGCGAGGCTTCGTCATCGGCGCGCGCAGCGAGGCGCTCAACGAGCGTTTCAAAGCCTACCTCTGCTACGGCCTGTCCGCTTGGCTGGGCTTGCAGTCGCTGATCAACATGGCGGTGAACATGGGCTCGCTGCCGACCAAGGGCCTGACCCTCCCTTTGATCAGCTACGGGGGCTCCTCGCTGGTCACGGTGCTGGTGATGCTGGCGCTGATCCTGCGCGTGGATTACGAGAACCGGTTGATCGAGTCGCGTAACGGGGCATCGCGATGAACCTGGAACAAGTGGTTCAACGCCAAGGCGCAGAGGGAAAAGAGAGAACGCAAAGGACAGCCATGCACGATGTGGCACCTGATGGACGATGCGTAACAAGCATCCTTTTTTCTCTGCGTCCTCTCTTTGTACCTTTGCGCCTTTGCATTCGAATGCGGTTGTCAGGATGAAAATCATCGTGATGGCGGGCGGAACCGGCGGACACGTTTTTCCGGCGTTAGCGGTGGCGCACGAACTGCGCCGTCGCGGCCACGACATCGTTTGGATCGGCACGCCGGATTCGTTTGAATCTCGCACCGTCCCGGCTCAGGGCTTTCCGATCGAATTTGTGCGGGTCGGCGGCCTGCGTGGCAAGGGCGCTCTGGCCTTGGCGGGCGCGCCGCTGAAACTGCTTCGCGCCGTCCGCGAAGCCTGGGTGATTCTGTCCGAGCATCGGCCGCAGGCGGTGCTCGGCATGGGGGGATTTGCCGCGGGTCCGGGTGGATTCGCGGCCTGGCTCAAGCGCATTCCGCTGGTGATTCACGAGCAGAACGCCGCACCGGGCATGACCAATCGCCTGCTCGCACGACTGGCGCGCAGGGTGCTCGAGGCATTCCCCGGTGCGCTGCCCGGAGCGCGGACGGTCGGCAATCCGGTCCGCACCGGGTTTGCGGAACTGCCGGCGCCAGCGACACGACTCGCCGCGCGCATGGATCACGCTCCGCAGGTGTTGCTGATCGGCGGCAGCCAGGGCGCCAAAGCCCTGAATGAACGCATGCCTCAGGCGCTCGCCCTGATCCCGGTCGAGCGGCGCCCGCAGGTACGACACCAGGCCGGGCGCACGCTCGGAGTTGCGCAGACGTTCTACGCGCAGGCCGGCGTCCAAGCGAGCATCGAAGCCTTCATCACCGACATGCCGGCCGCCTATGCCTGGGCCGATCTGGTGATCTGCCGCGCCGGCGCATCGACCGTCGCAGAGCTGTCGGCAGCGGGTTGCGCGGCGCTGCTGGTGCCGTTTCCGTTTGCGGTGGACGATCATCAGACGGCTAACGGCGAGCATCTGGTGCGCCTGGGTGCCGCGCGCATGATCCAGGAATCGGACCTGAGTCCGCAGCGGCTTGCGCGCGAGATCGAGGACCTGCTGTCCGATCGCAACCGTCTGATCGCGATGGGCGAGGCCGCCCGCGCCGCGGCCTGGACCCACGCCACCGACGACATTGCCGACGCCTGCCTGGCTGCGGCAGCCGGAGACGCGCGATGATGGTGCCGCAGGTGAGCAACCCCGCGATGCGCCGGGTGCGCCGCATCCACATGCTGGGCATCGGCGGCAGCGGCATGGCCGGTATCGCCGAGGTGCTGATCAATCTCGGCTACGCGGTGTCAGGCACCGATCTGCGCGAGAGTCCGGCCACGCACCGGCTGGTGTTGCTGGGCGCGCAGGTGTTCATCGGCCATCAGCCGGAGAACGCGCAAGGCGCCGACGTGATCGTGGTGTCCACCGCGGTCAGGGCCGGAAATCCGGAGCTGGAATACGCGCAGGCCATGCGAATTCCGGTGGTGCGACGTGCGGAGATGCTGGCCGAGCTGATGCGCTTCCGGTACGGGATCGCGATTGCCGGCACGCACGGCAAGACCACGACGACCAGCCTGGTCGCGAGCGTGCTGGCCGAGGGCGGGCTGGACCCGACCTTCGTCGTCGGCGGCAAGCTGAAAAGCGCCGGGACCAACGCGCGGCTCGGTGCCGGACAGTATCTGGTCGCCGAGGCGGACGAGAGCGATGCCTCGTTCCTGCACCTGACGCCGATGATCGCGGCGGTCACCAATATCGACGCCGATCACCTCGAAACCTACGGCGGCGATTTCGAGGTGCTCAAGCGCACCTTCGTCGAGTTCCTGCAACGCCTGCCGTTTTATGGGCTGGCGGTGATGTGCAGCGACGATCCGGTGGTGCGCGCGCTGCTGGGCAAGATCGGTCGGCCGCTGCTCACCTACGGCCTTGGAGCGGATGCCGATGTACGCGCCGAAGATGTCGTCGCCAGCGGCAGCGGGCACGACTTCACCGCGGTCTGGCGCGACGGCACGCGCGAGGCGCTGCACCTGAACCTGCCGGGACTGCACAACGTGCAGAACGCCCTGGCTGCGGTGGCGATCGCGCGCGAACTGGGCGTGAGCCTGCCCGCCATCCGCAAGGCTTTCCTCGAATTCCAGGGCATCGGCCGGCGCTGCGAACCGCATGGCTGGCTCAGGCTGCCGGAAGGCCGCCTGTGGCTGGTGGACGATTACGGCCACCACCCGCGCGAACTCGCCGCCACGTTCCAGGCGATGCGCGCCGCACATCCGGGCAAGCGCCTGGTGGTTGCATTCCAGCCGCACCGGTTTACCCGCACGCGCGATCTGTTCGACGATTTTTGCGAGGTGTTGTCCACGGTGGATGCGCTGCTGCTGATCGAGGTGTATCCGGCCGGGGAGGCGCCTATCGCGGGCGCCGACAGTCGCAGCCTGGCGCGGGGCATCCGGGCGCGTGGAAAGGTCGAGCCCGTGTACGCCCGGTCCGTTTCCGAGTTACCCGAGTTGATCGAAGGCATCGTGCGCGATGGCGATCTGCTGCTGACGATCGGCGCCGGCGATATCGGAACGGCGCCCGCCTCGCTGCTGCAACGACTGGGAGCCGCCGCATGAGCGCGCTACGCAAGCGTTCCTCATCCGGCACGCGGCGCGCGTCGTCCAAGCTCCCGCATCCGGTCACGCGGCAAGCATCGGGGCCGTCTCCGCGGGGCCGGCTCCTCCACGACGAGCCGTTGTCGCGGCACACGAGCTGGCGTGTGGGCGGGCCGGCGCGGCGGTTCTTTGAGCCGGCGGACCGCGAGGACCTGATCGACTTCATGCGCGGCCTGCCCGCGGTCGAGCCGCTGCTGTGGCTGGGCCTGGGGAGCAATCTGCTGGTGCGCGACGGCGGCTGGCCGGGCACGGTGATCGCCATGCACGGGGCGCTGGAAGGCTTGGTCGTGGCCGGACCGTTCGAGATTTACGCCGAGGCCGGTGTGCATTGCGCGCGACTCGCCAAGTTCGCGCAGTCGCATCACCGCGCGGGCCTGGGTTTCATGGCCGGCATTCCCGGCACCATCGGCGGCGCGCTGGCGATGAACGCCGGCGCCTGGGGTGGCGAAACCTGGCCGCAGGTCGAAGCGGCCGAGGTCCTGTATCGCGACGGCCGCACGGCGTGGCTGCCGGCGGCCGATTTCCATTTCAGTTATCGCCACGTGGATCTGCCGGCGGGGTTCGCGGGATTTCTGGGTGCGCGCCTGCGCGTGACCGGGGACGTGGACGGCGAGCACGAGCGCAGCACGCGCGCATGGCTGACCCGGCGCAAGGCGACGCAGCCGGTGGGCAAGCCCAGCGCCGGCAGTACCTTCCGCAATCCGCCAAGTGATTACGCGGCACGGCTGATCGAAAGCTGCGGACTCAAGGGGGCGCGCATCGGCGGCGCCGAAGTCTCGACCTTGCACTCCAACTTCATTCTCACCGACGACTCCGCCACGGCGCTCGACGTCGAGCAGTTGATCGACCGAATCCGGACCGCGGTGCGCCAACAGACCGGCCAGGAACTGATTCCGGAGGTCAGGATCGTGGGGCAGGCCGCGCATGAATAATCCCGTCACCGATCCTGCCCGTTTCGGCAAGGTCGCCGTGCTCATGGGCGGCTGGTCGGCCGAGCGCGAGGTCTCGCTCTGGAGCGGCCGCGCGGTTCATGCGGCGCTGGAGTCCCGCGGGGTGAATGCCCATGCAGTGGACGTGGATCGCGACAGCGTGTTCGGGCTCAAGCGGGCAGGTTTCGACCGCGCTTTCAACATCGTGCACGGCTCCGGCGGTGAGGACGGCACCTTGCAGGCGGTGCTCGACCTGATCGGCCTGCCGTATACCGGCAGCGGCGTGCTGGCCTCGGCGCTGGCGATGGACAAGCTGCGCTCCAAGCGCATGTGGAAGGCCGAAGGTCTTCCGACACCGGAATATTTCCTCGTCCGCAGCGTGGCCGAACTGGAACGCGCGGCCGAGGCGCTGGGGTACCCCTTCATCGTGAAACCTTCGGAAGAAGGTTCAAGCGTCGGCATCACCAAGCTCAAGTCGGCCGACCAGCTTGCCAGCGCGTTTGAGCTTGCGCGCGGCGACAGCGGCCGCGTGGTGATGGCGGAAGCCTTCATCTCCGGTGGCGCCGGCAATGCCTCGAAGAATGCCGAGTACACTTGCGCGATCCTGCACGGACGCGCGCTGCCGCTGATCCGCATCGAGCCGGATGGCGAGTTCTACGACTACCACGCCAAGTACATCTCCAACGATACCCGGTATCACTGCCCCTCCGGCCTGCCCGAGGCACTTGAAGCGCTCTGCCAGAAGATCTGCATCGAAGCCTTCGAACTGCTCGGAGCCAAAAGCTGGGGGCGCGTCGATTTCATGCTCGATGTTCAGCAACGGCCCTGGTTGCTCGAAGCGAACCTGGTGCCCGGCATGACCTCGCATTCGCTGGTACCGATGGCCGCGCGTGCCGCCGGCATGAGTTTCGAAGACCTGTGCTGGGCGGTGCTCGCCACCACGCTCGACGATGATCAGGGCCCGGCCGAATGAATGTGGCCGAGACCCTGCCCAGAATACCGTTGATGCCGCTGCCGAGACTCAGGATTCCGCCGGGCCTGCAGGCTGCGCTGGTCCTGGCGGCGATAGCGCTGGCGGCCTGGATGGCGTTCCCGCGTGATCTGGCGCTCACCCAGTTGCAACTGCGCGGCGATTTCGAACGCCTGCGCGCCGAGGATGTTCGCACCGCGGCCGAGCCCTTTCTCGACAGCGGGTTTTTTGCCACGGACCTCGCGGGCATCCGCGATACGGTAGCGGCCCTGCCCTGGGTGACGCGGGTGCGGGTGGAGCGGCAATGGCCGGGTGCCGTCACCGTGCGCGCCTGGGAGCGCGAACCGTTCGCGCGCTGGAACGAGTCTGACCTGCTCGATACCGAGGCGAGCGTGTTCACGCCGCGGGCAGCCGACATTCCCTCCGGCCTGCCGCAGCTGGGTGGAACCCGCGGCAACGAGTCCGAGGTCGCGCAGGCCTGGCAGCGGATCGCGCCGGCACTGCACGACACGCCGCTGAAGCTGGCGGGTTTGCAGGTCGATGCGCGTGGCGAGTGGACGGCCCGCACCGCCGGCGGCATCGAACTGCGCTTCGGCCAGGTTTTTCCAGACGAGCGCCTGCCGGTGCTGACCGGCGCCGCGCGACGCACGCTGGAAGGGCGCTGGGTGGACGTGAAATACATCGATCTTCGCTATACCAATGGATTCGCGGTCGGCTGGGCGGAGGGTGCCGATGACGCAGGCACCGAACCGTCGCCCGGCCCGTCCGCGGGATCGGTCGCCCCATGAGTCGCAAGGAAACGCGCCATCTGCTGACGGGCCTGGACGTCGGCACGTCCAAGGTCGTGTGCGTCATCGGCGAGGTGATGCCGGGCGGGCAGATCGAGGTGATCGGACTGGGGCAGCAGCCCTCGCGGGGCCTCAAGCGCGGCGTGGTGATCAACATGGAAGCCACCGTGCAGTCCATCCGCCGTGCGGTGGAGGAGGCCGAGATGATGGCCAACACGCGCGTGCAGAGCGTGTTCGTGGGCCTGTCCGGTGCGCACATCAAGAGCCACAACTCGGTCGGTGTGGTGCCGGTGAGTTCGCGCGAGGTGTCGCATAAAGACGTCGAGAAGGTGATCGAGGCGGGTCGCGCGATCGCCATCCCGGCCGACCAGCGCGTGATCCACGTGCTGCCGCAGGAGTTCGTGGTCGACAACCAGGAAGGTATTCTCAAACCGGTGGGCATGTTCGGGGTAAGGCTGGAGGCCAAGGTGCACATCGTCACCGGCTCGCAGTCGGCGGCGCAGAACCTCCAGAAATGTGTGGAGTCCTGCGAGCTGCACGTCGAGAAACTGTGCCTCCAGCACATCGCCTCCAGTAGCGCGGTGCTGCTGCCGGATGAAAAGGATCTCGGCATCTGCATGCTCGACATCGGCGGCGGAACTTCCGATGTCGCAGTGTTCAGGGGCGGCTCGGTACGCCACACGGCGGTGCTGCCGATCGCGGGCGAGCAGGTGACCAACGACATCAGCGTCGCCTTCCGCACGCCGGGCCAGGCGGCCGAGGAGATCAAGCTGAAGTACGGTTGCGCGCTGCCGCAAATGATCGAGCAGGACGAGGAGATCGAGGTACCGAGTGTGGGCGACGGCCCGCCGCGACGCCTGTCACGGATGATGCTGTCGGAGGTGATCCGGCCGCGCTACGAGGAGCTGTTCCGCTTCGTGCGCAAGGAGCTGCACCGTTCCGACTGGTACCCGGCCATCGCGGGCGGCGTGGTGATCACCGGCGGCGCCTCGCTGATGCCGGGCGTGGCCGAGCTGGCCGAGGAGGTGTTCGAGCTGCCGACGCGGATCGGGCTGCCACACAACGTGATGGGAATGCGCGAGGTCACACGCAGCCCTGCGTACGCCACTGCGGTGGGTCTGCTGATCTACGCCAGGGCGCAGAATCAGCAGCGTGGGCCGGTCGGTGATTCACAGGGTGCGGCCTACTGGTTCGGGCGCATCAGCGGCTGGTTCAAGGGGAATTTTTGAAAGAGGCGGCGGACCCTGTTCGAGACGAAATAAATCCCGGGTGAAGTGTTGCAATCGGATAGTCAGCCAGTACACTTCAAAACCTTGAATTTTCGTGCCGAATCTCATCCGTTGTCACAAGCAACTAACGGCACGAAGCAAGTGGAGACAGACATGCTGACACGGACAAACGAACTGTACGAAATCGTGGAAGGACAGCCCATGGACGCCATCATCCGGGTGATCGGGGTCGGCGGCGGCGGTTGCAATTCCGTGAACGAGATGGTGATGGCGCAGATCGAGGGCGTAGAGCTTATCGCCGCCAACACAGATCGCAAGCACCTGGAGCGGTGCAAGGCCGCCAATATCCTGCAACTGGGCCCGCGGGTCTCGCGCGGACTCGGCGCGGGCAGCGATCCGGCACGCGGCCGCGAGGCGGCGATGGAATCGCGCGACATGATCCGCGAGCTGATCGAAGGCACCGATCTGCTGTTCATCACCGCCGGCATGGGCGGTGGAACGGGCACCGGCGCCGCGCCGGTGATTGCCGAGATCGCCAAGGAACTCGGAATTCTCACGGTCGGCGTCGTAACCAAGCCGTATGCGTTTGAACCACCCAAGCGTCGCGCCGTCGCCGAGCGCGGCCTGGCCGAGCTGCGCAACCTGGTCGATTCCCTGATCGTCATTCCCAACGAGAAGCTGCAACTCGTGCTGCCGGAGGATATGACGGTGGTCGAGTGCCACAAAAAAGCGGACGAAGTCCTCAAGAACGCGGTGCAGGGAATCGCCGGAATCATCACCAACCCCGGCGAGATCAGCGTCGACTTCGCCGACGTGCGCACCGTCATGTCCAACCGCGGCATGGCGATGATGGGCATCGGCATGGGCAAGGGCGAGAACCGTGCGATCGAGGCCGTCGAGTCGGCGCTGGCCTGCCCGCTGATCGACGACATCGAGCTGCACGATGCCAAGGGTATTCTCGTGACCCTCGCTCACGGCGGTTCGCTGCGGAAGAAGGAGCTGACCCTGGTGATGGAGCGGGTCGGCCAGATCGGCAACGCCGAGGTCGACATGAAGTTCGGCATCATCATCGACGAGTCGCTGGGCGAGGATCTGCGGGTGACCGTCGTCGCCACAGGGCTCGGCAGCAAGCAGGTGTCCGACAGCAAGGTCGTTCCGATGTCCCGACCCCTCCTGATGGAAGTGGGGGCCTCTCGCAGCGTTCGGGCTACGCCCTCGCTGCCACCGATGTTCGGCAGCCGAAAGGCCGAGGTGTACGAGACTCCGGCGGCTGCGCGATCGGTAGCCGCCGCAGCCGAGAGCAAGCCGTCCGGCCCCGGCTGGTTGCAGAGTCTCGACGAGAGCGTGCTCAACATCCCGACGTTCCTGCGGCAGCAGGCGGACTGAGAAAATCAGTCGTTGATCGTTAGCCCGTTCGCTGTGCAAGCTTCAGCCGTTGGCTGAGGGCTTGGCGACTCATGGTCCGACAGCGCACTCTCAAGCATGCCGTCCGTGCCGCAGGCATTGGATTGCACTCGGGGCAACGCGTGTTCATGTCCCTGCTGCCGGCCGGTCCGGATACCGGCATTCTGTTCCGCCGTGTGGACCTGTCGCCGCCGGTCGAAGTCCCGGCCCGGGCCGAGCTGATTCGCGAAACCATGCTGTCCAGCACCCTGGTACAGGACAGCACCCGGGTGGCGACCATCGAGCACCTGATGTCGGCGCTGGCGGGCATGGGCATCGACAACTGCGTGGTCGAGCTGTCCGCGTCCGAGACGCCGATCATGGACGGCAGCTCCAGCCCCTTCGTGTTCCTGATCCAGTCTGCCGGCATTCATGAGCAGGACGCGCTGAAGAAATTCATCCGCATCAAACAGCCGGTGCAGGTGCAGGACGGCGACAAGTTCGCGCGCTTCGAACCGCACGAAGGTTTTCGCCTCAGCTTCGGCGTCGAGTTCAAGCATCCCGTGTTCAAGACCGGGCAGCAGTCGGCGGTCGTGGATTTTTCCACCACGTCCTACGTGCAGGAAGTGGCACGCGCCCGCACCTTCGGCTTCATGCGCGAACTGGATCAGCTCAGGGCCAACAACCTGGGTCTGGGCGCAAGTCTCGACAACGTTGTGGCGCTGGACGAATTCCGCATCGTTAACCAGGACGGCCTCCGCTACGAGGACGAACTCGTGCGGCACAAGATCCTCGATGCGATCGGCGATCTGTATCTCATCGGCCACAGCATCATCGGCGCCTACACCGCCTGGAAGTCCGGCCACGCGCTCAACAACAAACTGCTGCGTGCCGTTATGGCCGACACCACGGCCTGGGAAACGGTGACCTTCGACGAACACGAGCGGCCGGCGCCGATTGCCTACGTTCGGGGCGCGTTGGCGGGGACGTAGACCGGATCGGCCGGGGCACCGTCCGACAGTACGCGCAAACCGTCGAACAGCGGCGTCTGCCGGCTGGAAAGGGATGGGGGATGGAAAGCTGGAATTCGAGCAAGAGAAACACCATCGTTCGAGAGAAGCAGCTCACGACGTGAAACCGGGCCTGGAAGCTCGGATTGACCGAAGCGGAGAACCCGGAATGGTCGGAATGAGGGGATCAGGTCAACCAATTATTGAGGCGGCCACTGTGCACTTGAATATGCACGCGCAGGCGGAGATCCCGTCGATCGACGAGGTTGGCGCTGGCCGCCTCAATAACACAGAGCACGGTTGGGTTATTGATCCGGCCACGCCGACCTGCGTTTGCATCATCGAATTCAACTCGATTGTGGCCGGATCAATAACATCGTCATGCCCGCGATGGGCGATTTGGCCTGTCGGAAAGTGACTCAATGCCCGTGTCCGACAAAGACCGACGCGCACTCGTTTCCGTGACGACTCCACGACCGGCCGGGTGTCGGATAAACCGGATTCCCGCCTTCGCGGGAATCATTCCGGTTATGGGAATGACGATCCTGTGCGGAGGTCTTGCAGCGGGAGCCGTGGCCCTTGAGCCCGCAATACAACATCCCCAACCCGCCCTCACCGCCCCCAAGGCTGCCCACAACCGCCTGCTCGACATCGCCGTCGCCGGCTCGCATCTTGTCGCCGTCGGCGAGCAGGGCGTGATCCTCACCTCTGAAGACGGCAAAACCTGGCAGCAGGCGCGATCACCGGTGGGCGTGATGCTGACCCGCCTGCGCTTCACCGACGCGCAGACCGGCTGGGCGCTGGGCTACGACGCGAGCATCCTGAAGACCGTGGACGGCGGCAGCAGCTGGACGCTTCAGCACTACGACGCCGCCGCGCGCGCGCTCTACGACCTGGTGTTCCTCGATGCGCAGCACGGTCTTGCTGTGGGCGCCTACGGCAGCTATCTGGAGACCACAGACGGCGGCGCAAGCTGGACCGCGCGCGAATCGGCGCTGTCCGCGCTCGGCATGCACTTCAACTCGATCCTCAAGCTCGGCGACGGCTCGCTCTTCATCGCTGGCGAGCGCGGCCTGATGGCGCGCTCCTCCGATGCCGGCGCGACCTGGCAGGTGCTGGATTTCCCCTATGGCGGATCGCTGTTCGGTGCGCTGCCGCTGGGCGAGCGTGGGGTCACGGTCTATGGCATGCGTGGCAAGGTGTTCGATACGCCGGATGTTGCAGCCCGCGCGGTGCCGCTCAAGGACATCGGGAGCTGGGATCCGTATGCGCGCGAGAACATCGAAGATCCGGCGCGCATCGCCGCGCTGGGCTGGCGCCGGCTCGACAACCCGGTGCAGGAGAGCCTGTTCGGCGCGCTGCCGGTGGCGACCGGCGCGCTGCTGGTTGGCGTCAACGGCAGCGTCGCGACCCTGGACTCGGCCGCTGGCGTGCTGACGGCGCTGAAGACGCCGGCCGCGGAAACCCTGTCGAGAGTCGTCGCCTTCAAGGGCCGGCTGATCGGTGTCGGCCGCCGCGGCGTACAAGACCTCGGCGCGGCGCCATGAGCGCCAGCACCACCTCCAACAGCATGACCCGCGCGATCCTGCGCGTGGTCGAACCCGTGCTCTACGCGCGGCGTGCGCTCACCCTCGGCGTGCTGGTCTTGCTCACGCTGCTGCTGGCCTGGAATTCGGCCCAACTGCGACCCAATGCCGGCTGGCTGAAGATGGTGCCCAAGCAGCACCCCTACATGCAGACGTTCCTGCAGTACTACGCCGATTTCGGCGGCGCCAACACGGTGCTGATCGCGCTGCACAACCATCGCGGCGACATCTACCAGCCCGAGTTCATGGAGACCCTGCGCAAGGCGGCCGACGATGCGTTCTTCATCCCCGGCGTGGACCGCTCGCGCGTCACCTCCATCTTCTCGCCGAGCATCCTCTACATCGAGGTCGTCGAAGGCGGTCTGGCCGGCGAGAACGTGATTCCGTCCGTCTATGCGCCGACACCGCAGATGATGGCGCGCATCCGCCGCAACGTGGCCAAGGCCAGCGTCATCGGCCGGCTGGTGTCGGAGGATCAGCGCACCGCGCTGATCCAGCTTGAACTGCTGGAGAAGGATCCTTCCGCCGGGACTGTGAAGGGTCTGGCCGATGCTGAAAAGCCTATGGCCGAGCGCGTGCGCGCAGCCTGGGATAAAGGCGCGGACTTGGCGGCGAAGCTCAAGGCGGTGTCCGGACTGCTGATGCGCAACGAGTCGCCGGAGGCCGGCCTCGACTACGTGAAGGTGGGTGAAAAGCTGGAGGAGATACGCGCCAGGTACGAGACCGCGGACCTCTCGATCCACATCGTCGGCTTCGCCAAGGTGGTCGACGACATGACCAAGGCCAGCGTGCAGGTGGCGGCCTTCTTCCTGGTCGCGCTGCTGCTGATGGGCGCACTCTTGTGGCTGTACATCGGCTCCGCGCCGCTGGCGCTGATCGTGGTCAGCACCTCGCTGGTGGCCTGCGTCTGGGAGCTGGGCCTGCTCAATCGGGTGGGCTATGGGCTGGATCCCTTCGCCATGCTGGTGCCGTTTCTGATCATGGCGGTGTCGGTGAGTCATGGCGTGCAGTTCGTCAGCGCCTGGGCCAACGAGATTTCCACCCGCGGTGCGAGCAGCCAGCAGGCTTCGCTGGCCACGTTCCGCGCGCTGGCGATACCCGGCGTGGTGGCCCTGCTGGCCAATGTGGTGGGCTTCTCGACGATTTACCTGATCAACATCCAGGTGATCCGCGAGATGTCGGTCAACGCCGCCTTCGGCATGGTCGGCGTGATCATGGTCAACAAGATGCTGCTGCCCATCGTGCTGACCTACGTGCGCATTCCCAACCTGGCGCAGTTCCGCCAGGCGCAGGCGCTGCGCGAACGCATGGGCGATGCGCTGTTTGCGCGGATGGCGGTGCTGACGCGACGTGGACCGGCCACGGTGGTGGTGCTGGTCTGCGTCGGGCTGTCGATTTTCGGCGCCAGCCAATACCCCCTGGTACAGATCGGCGACACCACCGAGGGCGTGCCGGAACTGCGCCCGGACTCGCGCTTCAACCAGGACGCACGCGCCATCGCGGCCAACTTCACCCTGGGCGTGGATCACTTGAAGATCATTGCCGAGTCCTTCGACGACGGCTGCATCGATGCCGGCGTGGTGTCCGAGATCGACCGCTTCGCCTGGACCATGAAGAACCGCCCCGAGGTGCGCGACGTGCTGTCCCTGCTGGAGCTGGCCAAGATCGCCCACGCCGGTTTGAACGAGGGTCGGCTCGACGCCGAGGTGCTGCCCAAGCAGCCCGAAACCCTGGCCCAGATCACCGCCCTGGTGCCGACCACCACGGGCTTCCTCAACAACACCTGTTCGGCCATCGCGCTGTTCATTTTCACCGCCGATCACAAGGCCAGCACCATCACCACGCTGACCGACGCAGTGAAGCAGTACAGCGCCGAAATACAGGTCGAGAAACGGGTCAAGCTGCGCCTGGCCTCGGGCAACATCGGCGTGATGGCGGCGACCAACGAGGAGGTTCGGCGCAATGAGTTGCCGGTGGTCGGCTGGGTCTACGGCGTGATCGTGCTGTTCCTGTGGCTGTCCTTCCGCACCGTCTCTGGCGTGCTGTGCGTGATCCTGCCGCTGGCGATGGTGACCTTGCTCGGCTACGCGCTGATGGTGGCGATGGGCATCGGCCAGAAGGTGGCGACCCTGCCGGTGCTGGCCTTTGCCTGTGGCATCGGCGTGGACTACGGCATCTACAGTTATTCGGTGGTCGCGGCGGGTCTGCGCAAGGGGCTGTCGCTGGAACAAGCCTACTACCAGAAGATGCGCTCCACCGGAAAAGCCACCCTGTTCACCGGCATAGGCCTGGCCACCGGGGTGGGGCTGTGGATGCTGTCGGAGCTACAGTTCCAGCGCGACATGGGCGTGCTGCTGGTGTTCGGCTTCCTCAGCAACATGGTCGGCGCCATCGTGGTGCTGCCGGCACTGGCGCATTTCCTGTCCGGGGAGGAGTTGAAACACGCCGGGAAAGATCTGACCGCGGGGGCGGATTCGGCGCTCGACGAAAAAAGCTAGCCCATCGATTTTCGACCCCACCTATACCGCGCCGAGAAACAACTCGTACGCTGGGTTGCCGGACTCCTCCCAGTAGGGGTAACCGAGTTCGTCGAGCGTCCGCCGACATTCCGTGCGCTCCCGCGGCGGCACCTCCAGGCCACAGAGCACGCGCCCGTAGGCAGCGCCGTGGTTGCGATAGTGGAACAGCGAGATGTTCCAGCGGCTGCCGATCGCCCGCAGAAATTCCAGACAGGCACCCGGGCGCTCTGGGAACTCAAAGCGGTACAGGCGCTCGTCGACCCGGCCGGGCGCGCGACCGCCGACCATGAAACGCACATGCGTCTTCGCCAACTCGTTGCCGGACAGGTCGAGGACTTCGTAGCCGTGGCCGCGAAGTCCCGCGACCAGTTCCTCACGTTCGCCGTGACCACCGCCACCGAGCCTCAGACCCACGAAGATGTGCGCGGCGCCGCCCGAGGAGTAGCGGTAGTTGAACTCCGTGATGACCCTGCGACCCACGCTCTCCAGGAAAGACCGGAAACTGCCGGGACGTTCGGGAAGAGTGACGGCGAGCAGGGCCTCGGCCTCGTCACCGAGTTCGGCACGTTGCGCGATGTAGCGCAGTCGATCGAAGTTCACGTTGGCGCCGGACACAATGGCGCACAGCGTCTGGCCGCTGACGCCCCGATCCGCGACCCAGCGCTTGGCGCCGGCCACGGCCAGTGCACCGGCCGGCTCGGGGGTGGCGCGACTCTCGTTGAACACGTCGCGGATCGCGGCACAGATTTCATCGACCGACACGCGCACCCAGCCATCCACCAGTTGCCGCGCGACACGGAAGGTCTCCCTGCCCGCCTGCTTCACCGCCACGCCGTCCGCAAACAGGCCCACCTGCTTGAGTTCCACCAGACGTCCCCTGTCGAGCGCCTGGGCCATGCAATCCGAATCGTCGGGCTCCACCGAGATCACTTGGGTGTGCGGGCTGACGTGCTTGATCCAGGCCGCGACCCCGGCCAGCAGGCCGCCGCCACCGGTACACACGAATACCGCGTCGAGCCGGGCGGCGCCGACCCCGGCGAGCTGCTCGAAGATTTCCTTGCCGACCGTGCCCTGCCCTGCGATCACCTCGGCGTCGTCGTAGGGATGGATCAGGCTCATGCCGCGCTCGGCCGCGAGCGTCTCGGCATGAGCCTGCGCGTCGTCGTAGGCGTCGCCGTGCAGGATCGCCTTTCCACCCAGGCTCTTGACCGCATCGACCTTGATGGCCGGCGTGGTGCGCGGCATCACGATCCACGCCGGGATTCCCAGTTCGCGTCCAGCCAGTGCAACGCCTTGCGCGTGGTTGCCGGCCGAGGCGCAGATGACCCCAGACTTGCGCAACTCCGGGTCGAGGCCCGCGATCTTGTTGTAGGCGCCGCGCAGCTTGAACGAGTGCACCGGCTGCAAGTCCTCGCGCTTGAGCAGCAGGCGATTGCCATGCCCGAGCCGGGCCGACAGGCGTGGCGCGGCCAGCAAGGGCGTGATCCGGGCCACCGCGTAGACACGCCCGGCCGCCTGCGCGATGAGTCGCGCGTAACGGTCGAGCAGGGGCTGGGTCTCGCGCGGATCGGGCGGGAGTTCGCGGGAAGTCACGGCTGGGGCGGCCACGGGGCGGTTCTTCTGGGAGACAGGCGCCGTATCATATCGGCCCGCTGTCCCTCCCCCTTTTTTGCGAACTCCCGACATGTCCGAGGTCATCGCCTTCATCGGCGGCGGCAACATGGCAGCCAGCCTGATTGGCGGACTGATCGCGGCCGGTCATCCGGCCTCCGGCATCCGCGTGGCCGAGCCGGAAACCGCGCGAGCGGCGCTGCTGCGTGAACGCTTCGGTGTCGAAGTGAAAGCGGCCGGCGGCGAGATCGTGGCCGGCGCGCAGACCGTCGTGCTCGCGGTCAAGCCGCAACAGATGGGTATTGCTTTGAAGGGCCTGCGGCCGGATGCCGGCAGCACCCTCGTTTCGATCGCAGCAGGCGTGCGCCTTGGCTTTCTGAGGCGTGCACTGGGCGATACGGTGCACCTGGTTCGCTGCATGCCCAACACGCCGGCCCTTTACGGCTGCGGCATCAGCGGTCTCTTTGCTGCGGACGGCACTCCGGACGCTGCGCGCCAACGCGCCGAGACGGTGCTGCGCGCCGCCGGCGCGATCTGCTGGCTCAAGGCGGAATCCGAACTCGACGCCGTCACCGCCCTGTCCGGTTCCGGCCCGGCCTACGTGTTCCTGCTGGTCGAGGCGATGCGTGACGCCGGTCGCGCGTTGGGGCTCGACGCCGACACGGCGGCAAAGCTGGCGGCACAGACCTGTGTCGGCGCGGCGCGCATGATCGCGGCGGGCACGGCCGACGTGGCCGAACTGCGCGCACAGGTCACGTCCAAAGGCGGCACCACCGAGGCCGCGCTCGCACATCTCGAAAAAGCCGGCCTGCGCCCCATGATCCGTGACGCCATCGCCGTCGCTTCCTGCCGCTCCGCCGAACTCGGCGACGCGCTCGAAGCCACGGCCTCCTGACAGGTTTCAACTTCCGCCAATACCGATGGGCGCCAACGCCAACAACGCGCTGTACTACCTGGTCTCCACGCTGCTGAACCTGTACCTGTGCATGGTGCTGCTGCGGATCGTGCTGGCCTGGGTGCGTGCGGATTTCTACAACCCGGTTTCGCAACTGGCCTGGAAGCTGACGCAGCCGCTGCTGGCACCGTTCGCCAAAATGATCCCGCGCTGGCGGCGGCTGGACACGCCGGCGACGCTCCTGCTGTTCCTGTTCGCGCTGATCCACGTCAACGTGGTCATGTGGATGGTCGGCATCAATCTGGCACTCCTGTCCGGGCCGTTCTACGCGGTGCTCAAGGTGCTGGTCCTCGCGGCCAATCTCTACACCGTGACGATGACCTTCCAGGCGATCCTGTCGTGGTTCGGGCCCGGCGTGAACAACCCGGCCTCCAACATCCTGTGGAGCATGAACGAGCCGCTGCTGCGTCCGGTGCGGCGACTCATCCCCCCGGTCGCGGGGCTGGACCTGTCGCCGCTGTTCGTCATCATCGGCTTGCAGGTGCTGGTGATGCTCGTCCCGTTGCCCGGCATCTTCCGCGCCGGCATCCTCGGTTGAGGGTGGGATGAACGCGTCCACGGGGCCGGCATTTGTTCCGGCGGACTCGATTCCGGCGGATTCGGTCGGCATCGTCACCCCGCGCCACATCGCCATCGAGCGTCCACTGGGGCTGGACTGCGGCCGCACCCTTCCCCGCTTCGACCTGACCGTGGAGACTTACGGCCAACTCAACGCCGCGCATTCCAACGCCGTGCTGATCTGCCACGCGCTCTCGGGCGATCACCATGCGGCTGGCTTCCATTCGGCTGGCGACCGCAAGCCCGGCTGGTGGGACAACTGCATCGGGCCGGGCAAGCCCATCGACACCCAGCGCTTTTTCGTCGTCAGCCTCAACAATCTCGGCGGCTGCCGCGGCTCCACCGGCCCCAATACCTTCAACCCCGAAACGGGGCGGCTCTGGGGACCGGACTTCCCGCTGCTGACCGTGCGCGACTGGGTCCGCTCCCAGGCCCTGCTGGCCGATCACCTCGGCATCCGGCAATGGGCGGCGGCCATCGGCGGCTCGCTCGGCGGCATGCAGGTGATGCAATGGACCATCGATCTGCCCGAGCGCATCCGCCACGCCTGCGTGATCGCCGCGGCGCCGAAGCTGTCGGCGCAGAACATCGCGTTCAACGAGATCGCGCGCCAGGCCATCCTGTCGGACCCGGATTTCCACGGCGGACGCTTCTACGAACACAACGTGGTGCCCTCGCGCGGTCTCAAGCTGGCGCGCATGCTCGGCCACATCACCTACCTGTCGGACGCGGCGATGCGCGCGCGCTTCGGCTCGGAGCTGCGGCTGTCCACGCCGAGCTTCAATTTCGACGTCGAGTTCGAGGTCGAGAGCTACCTGCGGCATCAGGGCCAGAGCTTCGTCGATCGCTTCGACGCCAACACCTATCTGATCATGACCAAGGCGCTGGATTACTTCGATCCGGCGCGGGATTACGGCGACAAGCTGGCCGACGCGCTGCGCCGCGCCACGGCCAAGTTTCTGGTCGTCGCCTTCTCCAGCGACTGGCGTTTCTCGCCG
Source organism: Panacagrimonas sp. (assembly GCA_052387695.1). Lineage (GTDB taxonomy): Bacteria > Pseudomonadota > Gammaproteobacteria > Nevskiales > Nevskiaceae > Panacagrimonas. The sequence goes on from JBQTIX010000094.1 coordinate 23,457, forward strand.
ACGCGCTCGCGCGAGATCGTCAAGAGTCTGGTCGAAGCCGGTCGCGACGTGAGCTACGCCCTGATCCAGTCCGAACTGGGCCACGACGATTTCCTGATGCCGATTCCGGAATATCACCGCGTGCTGCGCGGGTTTCTGAATCGCGTCGCGGTCGAATGCGAAGCCGGATGATGATCAAGAAATTCCAGCGTCGGTCGGGTGTTGTCGGCTACAGCGCAATGTCGGTTCCGCCTTCGGCTTGAACCGACCTACAGCCGACCGACCCGTGCAGACGCTCAACGCCATCACACCGCTGCGCCCGGACCTCGCCGTCATCAGCGAATGGATCGAGCCGGGCAGCCGTATCCTCGACCTCGGCTGCGGCGATGGCATGCTGCTGGATCACCTCGCGCGCACGCGCAGGGTGCACGGCTACGGGCTGGAGATCGATCCGGCCAACGTCGCCGCCTGCGTCGCGCGCGGCGTCAATGTGATCCAGGCCGACGTCGATGACGGGCTCAAGGACTTCGGCACCGATTCTTTCGACTACGTGGTGCTGACCCAGACCCTCCAGGCACTGGCGCGGCCGGACCAGGCGCTGACCGAAATCCTGCGGGTCGGCCGTCGCGCCATCGTGACCTTTCCCAACTTCGGCCACTGGCGCGTCCGCGCCCAGCTCATGGCCGGGCACATGCCGCAGACGCCAGCCCTGCCGGCGCAGTGGTACGACTCGCCCAACATCCACCTGTGCACCGTGCGTGACTTCGAGACGCTGTGCGCCAAACAGCGCTGGACCTGCATCCGGCGCAGCGTGCTGGATCGGGCGCATCAGGGCGGAGCCCGCATTCGCGTGTGGCCCAACCTGTTCGCCGAGCTGGCCTTGTATCTGCTGGAAGACGAGAACTGAGCGCACACGAAAAAGCCGGCCCCGCATGGCGGAGCCGGCTTTTTCGTTGAAACGACCGCCCGGACGAAGCTCGCCCGGGCCCGGATCAGTCGAGCTTTTCCTTGATGCGCGCCGACTTGCCGGCGCGATCGCGCAGGTAATACAGCTTGGCGCGGGCCACGTCGCCGCGGCGCTTGATCACGATCTCGGCGACCTGCGGGCTGTAGGTCTGGAACGTGCGCTCGCAGCCTTCGCCGTGGGCGACCTTGCGCACGGTGAACGCGGAGTTGAGCCCGCGCGACTTCTTGGCGATGACCACGCCCTCGAAGGCCTGGAGACGCTCGCGCTCGCCTTCCTTGACCTTGACCTTGACCTCGACGGTGTCGCCGGGGCGGAAGTCGGGAATCGGCTTGGTCATCTGCTCGGCGTTGACCGAGGCAATAATCTTGTTCACATTCATATCAATCTGCCTTCTGTTCCGCGATCTGTTCAGCAATAAAGGCGCGCAGCAGCTTTTGCTGTTCCGCATCCAGTTTCATCCCGTCCAGCAGGTCCGGGCGACGCAACCACGTCCGCCCTAGCGCCTGCTTGAGCCGCCATCGCGCCATCTCGGCGTGATTGCCACTCATCAATACCTCCGGTACAGCCTCACCGTTCCACACCTCCGGCCGGGTGTAGTGCGGGTGATCGAGCAGGCCGGCAGAGAACGAATCCTGTCCCGCCGATTCCGCATGCCCCAGCACCCCCGGCAAGAGCCGCGCGATGCCGTCGATCAGCGCCATCGCCGCGAGTTCGCCTCCGGAAAGCACGAAATCACCCAGCGACAACTCCAGATCCACCGCGCTCGACACCAGGCGTTCGTCCACGCCCTCGTACCGACCGCAGACCACCACCAGCGCCGCATCCTGACTCAGGCGCTCCAACCATCGCTGGTTCAGGCGCTCGCCCTGGGGCGACATCATCAGCACCTTCGTCGCCGGCCCGAGATCGGCCTTGGCCGCTTCGATCGCCAGCGCCAGCGGCGCTGCCTGCATCACCATCCCCGGTCCGCCGCCAAAGGGTCGCTCGTCAACCCTGCGCCACTTGTTGTGCGCATGGTCGCGTGGATTGAGCGTCTGCACCGACAGCGCGCCCCGCTCCACCGCCACCCTCGGCATGCCGTGCCGGGTCACCGCTTCCACCATTTCCGGGAACAGCGTGATGACTTCGATCCGCATCACCGCCGCCGCTCCATTCCAAAATTCTTTTCAATATTCCGGTTGCCAGTCGGCGACGATCAGGCCGTCCGCCAGACTCACATCCTTGATGATCGGACCGTGCACGAACGGAATCAGCCGCTCCGCCTCACCGTCCGCCAGCACCAGCACTTCCTGCGCGCCGTTGCTGGTCACTTCCTTGACCTCTCCCAGAGCCACGCCTTCCAGATTTCGCACTTTGAGTCCTACCAGGTCCACCCAGTAGAACTCACCGATCGGCAATTCCGGGAGGGCACTTCGCTCCACTTCGATATAGCTGCCGGTCAATCCGGCCGCCACATCACGATCTTCGATCAGCTGGCCATCGGCCCCGCAGAGTTGCGCTACCAGACCCGTTCCGTGAACCCGCCCACCTTGCGGCCGGGTTACGAATCCCTCGCCTTTTGCAATCCACCAGGGGCCGTATTCCAGAAGATTGTCGACAGGCTGGGTGAAGGATTGAATCTTGAGCCAGCCCCTCACTCCAAACACACCGGCGATGCGGCCCAGCCGCAACCGGCTCACCGCTGCTCTCAGCCCGTCGCGGCCGCGGCCGAGCCTTCAGCCGCCACTTCGACCGGAGCCGCAACTGGCACAGCAACCGGAAGCGGAGCCGGCGCCGTGGTCACCAGGTAAGCGACGCGATCCGACACCTGCGCACCGTTCTTCTTCCATTGTTCGAGCTTGGCCACATCGAGCACCAGCCGCTGCTCGCCGCCCTTGGCGCTGGGATTGTAGAAACCCAGGCGCTCGATGAACCGGCCGTCGCGCGGACTGCGCTTGTCGGCCGCAACCACGTGATAGAACGGCCGCTTCTTGGCGCCCGCGCGGGCCAGTCGAATGGTGACCATACTGCTGTTTCTCGCAAAACTGGCGGCCGGGCGGCCGCAAAAGGGCGCGTATTGTAGCGATTGGCCTGGGAAATTCCAGGCGAAACCCAGCCGAAAAGCATTCGGCGGGGTCGAGGGAGGATCATGCGACACCTTGGCGGACGGTGGATAAGCGAAGCGCATCCACCCTCTTCGCCCTGACACGAGGCCGAACCCGGTGACTCCGAATGACAACGCGTGCGCAGATCGGCCAAGGCCGTAATCTAGCGCCCACCGCGCCCTCTGGAGCAGTCCCCTGGCATCCATCGCCCCCAGCCGTTCGCCCCGGATCGCCGTTGTCGGCGGCGGTCCGGCCGGACTGATGGCAGCCGAGGCGAGCAGGGCGGCCGGAATGGAGGTGGCGCTCTTCGAGCACATGGGCTCCGTCGGGCGCAAGTTTCTGCTGGCGGGCAAGGGCGGATTGAATCTGACGCATGGCGAGCCGTTCGAGCAGTTCGTCCAGCGTTACGGGCCACAACGGGAGGTGATCGAAACCTGGCTGGCCGCCTTCGACGCCGACACCCTGCGAGCCTGGGCACGGACCCTCGGCGTGGAGACGTTCGTCGGCAGCTCGGGCCGCGTGTTTCCCGTTGACCTCAAGGCGGCGCCGCTGCTGCGCGCCTGGGTGCGGCGCTTGCGCTCGCAGGACGTGCGGTTCCATGTGCAGCACCGGATCATTGGATGGACCCGCCCGTCCGGAAAAACCCTGGCGCTGCGGTTCGAGACCCCCCGAGGGCCGGTTGACGTCGAAGCCGAGGCGGCGATCCTGGCGCTGGGTGGCGGCAGTTGGCCGCAACTGGGATCGGACGGCCGCTGGGTGGAGTGCTTGTCCGGCCAGGGGATCGGGGTGGCGCCGCTGCAAGCGGCCAACTGTGGCTTCGATGTGGCGTGGAGCGAGCACCTGCGCACGCGCCACGCCGGTCTGCCGGTCAAGCCCGTGCTCATGCGCTGGACCGACCGGTCGGGCGACGAGCACCGGCGACAGGGCGAGTTCATCCTGACCGCGCAGGGCATCGAAGGGAGCCTGGTCTACGCGGCATCGCGGGACTTGCGCGAAGCCATCGAGATGCACGGCAGCGCCCAACTGCACCTCGACCTCTTACCGGGGCGGGACGCAGGGTCCCTCGCCACCCGCCTGGCGCAGCCACGCAAGGGTCGGTCAATCGGCGAGCACCTGCGCCGATCGGTCGGTCTCGACGGTGCCAGAGTCGCACTGCTGTTCGAAATCGCCACGCCGACGGAACTCGCCGATCCGGCGCGGCTCGCGGCTCGCATCAAGTCCCTCCCCCTGAGACTGCTGCGTCCGCGACCGCTGGCCGAGGCGATCAGCAGCGCCGGCGGCGTGCGCTTCAGCTCGGTCGACGAACACCTGATGCTCAAACGCATTCCCGGCCTGTTCTGCGCTGGCGAAATGCTGGACTGGGAGGCGCCGACCGGGGGCTATCTGCTCAGTGCGAGTCTCGCCAGCGGCGTGCACGCCGCGCGCGGCGCGGTACGGTGGCTGCACGGCGCCTGAAAGTCCTCAGGCCGGCTTGGCGATCGCCCGCCACAGCATCTCGAACAGCACCTGGGCCTGCCGCGTCGGCGAGTCCTTCATGCCGCGCATGACCCAGGATTGCACCAGCCGCCAGACCACGCCGGTGATGTAGTCGAGCAGGATCTTCTCGTCCACCTCGTCGGTGAGCACACCGGCGCTACGGCCTTCGGCCAGCACCTTCATGAACACCCCGAACAGCGGGCGGTTCTCGTAATTGCCGGAGCGGCGCCAGGTGTTGATGTAAACCGAGCTCATCAGGATTTGCAGCACGCGAGGATTCCTCTCGAAGAAATCCAGCGACACCCAGAAGGTCTTGCGCAGGCGCTCCTTGTACTGCTCGATACCCTGCAGGTGATCGAGCATGCGCAACGCGAGCCGTTCGAGCTGCGCATCGAGCGTGGAGAACAGCAGCGCTTCCTTGCTGCCGTAGTACTTGTAGATGGTCTGCAGGGAAACGTTGCCGCCGCGCGCGATCTCGATCAGGCCCACGCGGTGGAATTCACGCTGCGAGAACGTGTCGAGCACGGCCTGTTCGATCCGCAGGCGGGTGTCGGGATCGAGCTGGCTCAAATCCGGCAGGTGATTCTCGGCGAGGCTTTCCAGCTTGTTCATGGGGTGTCGGGAATCGAGATATCGGTAACGATCTTTACTATACGAAAGTTTGGCTCTCGGAGTCGCGTTGGTCGTGTAGGTTGACGCCCGGAACGCCGGTGTCTAGGCTTATGGACTCCCCGTCTTCAAGCTCGAACCATGGCGAACCCTTGGTGAACGACCCGGCCCACGGGCCGGGTTCGCAAGATCTCGTAACGACTCTTACCCACGCTTTTCTCAGTTTCTCTCAACGGAGCAGCCACTCATGACCGACGCATACATCTTCGACGCCGTGCGCACGCCGCGCGGCAAGGGCAAGAAGGACGGCAGCCTGCACGAGATCACGCCGATACACCTGGTGAGCACGCTGCTGTGGGCGCTGCAGGACCGCAACCAGCTCGATACGTCGCAGGTCGACGATCTGGTGCTCGGCTGCGTCACCCCGGTCGGCGAGCAGGGCGCGGACGTGGCGCGTACCGCGGTGCTCTATGCCGGCTGGGCGGAGAACGTGGCGGGCGTCACCCAGAGCCGCTTCTGTGCCTCGGGCCTCGAATCGGTGAACCTGGCAGCGATGAAGGTGATGTCCGGCCAGGAAGACCTGATCGTGGCGGGCGGCGTGGAGTCGATGAGCCGCTGGCCAATGGGTTCGGACGGCGGCGCCTGGGCGATGGATCCGCGCGTGAACAACCGGCTGGGCTTCATTCCACAAGGCGTGAGCGCCGACCTCGTCGCCTCGCTCGAAGGTTTTTCGCGCGCAGACGTCGATGCCTTCGCGGTGGAATCGCAGAAGCGCGCGGCGGCGGCGCAGGCGGCCGGCAAGTTCGTCAGGAGCGTCGTGCCGGTCAGGGACATGAATGGCCTGGTGGTGCTGGACCACGACGAGACGGTGCGCGGCGACGCGACGGTGGAATCGCTGTCCAGCCTCAAGCCCAGCTTCGAGATGATGGGCCAGATGGGTTTCGACGCCACCGCGATGCGCAAGTACACGACGGTGGAGAAAATCCGGCACGTGCACCACGCCGGCAATTCCTCCGGCATCGTCGATGGCGCGGCGCTGATGCTGATCGGCAGCAAGGAAAAAGGCGCGGCGCTGGGTCTCAAGCCCCGCGCGCGCATCCGGCAAGTGGCGGTGACCGGCAGCGAACCGACCATCATGCTGACCGGTATCGGCCCGGCCTCGAAGAAGGCGCTGCGCAAGGCGGGAATGTCTGCCAGCGACATCGATTTGTTCGAGATCAACGAGGCCTTCGCCGCCGTGGTCATGCGCGCGGCGCGCGACCTGGACATCGGCATGGACCGGATCAACGTCAACGGTGGCGCCATCGCGATGGGGCACCCGCTCGGCGCGACCGGTTGCATGATCCTCGGCACGGCGCTCGACGAGCTGGAGCGCACCGGCAAGTCCACCGCCCTGGCTTCGCTATGCGTCGGCGCCGGCATGGGCATCGCGACGATTATCGAACGCGTCTGAGCGCACCCCCTCTCTTCCGTCATTCCTGCGCAGGCGGGAATCCAGTTGCTGTTTTCCGACCGCGCTGGAATGGCGGACGAAAACTGGATGACCGACTTCGCCGGAATGGCGACAACAAGGATTTGAATCATGAGCGTCAACTTCCAAACCGACTCCGACAACATCGTCACTCTCACCCTCGACATGGCGGGCCGTTCCATGAACGTGCTCAACGAGGACCTCATGCGTCCCTTTATGGACGCCATCGGCAGGATCGAGGCCGATGCCTCGATCAAGGGCGTGATCCTCACCTCCGGCAAGAAGGAATTCCTGGCCGGCGCGGACATCGAGGGCCTGTTTGCCATCACCGATCCAAAGCTCGCCTTCGATGCCGCCGAAGCACTCAAGACGCAGTTCCGTCGGCTGGAAATGCTCGGCCGCCCGGTCGTCGCGGCGCTCAACGGTACGGCGCTCGGCGGCGGTCTGGAACTGGCGCTGGCCTGCCATTACCGCGTGGCCATCGACGACCCCAAGGCCAAGTTCGGCCTGCCGGAAGTCAAGCTCGGCCTGCTGCCCGGCGGCGGCGGCACGCAGCGCCTGCCGCGCATGATCGGCATCCAGGCCTCGGCGCCGTTGATGCTGGAAGGCAAGGAACTGAGCGCGGCGCAGGCCAAGCAGCAAGGCATCATCCAGGAACTGGCCAAGGATAAAAGCGAGATGCTGGCCAAGGCCAAAGCCTGGTGCCTCGCCAATCCCAGGCCGGTGCAGCCCTGGGACGACAAGAAGTTCAAATGGCCGGGCGGCGACGCACGGCATCCGGCGGTGGTGCAGATGCTCGCCGTCGCGCCGTCCATGACCAACGCCAAGACCCAGGGCAATTACCCGGCGGCGACCAATATCCTGTCGAGCATCTACGAGGGCGGCATCGTCGATTTCGAAACCGGCTGTCGCATCGAGTCGCGCTACTTCGCCGAGCTGGCGGTGTCGCAGGTGTCGAAGAACATGATCGGCACGCTGTGGTTCCAGTTGAACGGCATCAACAAGGGCAAGTCGCGGCCGGCCGGCATCGAGAAATCGGCGGTGAAAAAACTCGGCGTGCTCGGCGCCGGCATGATGGGCGCCGGCATCGCCTATGTCTCGGCCAAGGCCGGCATGACGGTGGTGCTGCTGGATACGACGCAGGAAGCCGCCGACAAGGGCCGTGACTACTCGGCAAAACTGCTCGACAAGGAGATCAAGAAGGGCAAGCTGCTGCCGGCCGACAAGAGCGCCTTCCTCGACCGCATCGTGGCGACCACGAAGTTCGAGGACCTCGCGGGTTGCGATCTGGTGATCGAGGCGGTGTTCGAAGATCGTGCGATCAAGGCCGACGTGACCCGGAAGACGGAGGCCGTGACGGGGGCTGACAAAGTCTTCGCGTCCAACACCTCGACCCTGCCGATCACGGGGCTGGCCAAGGCGCACTCCCGTCCCGACAACTTCATCGGCCTGCATTTCTTTTCGCCGGTCGAGAAGATGCCGCTGGTGGAGATCATCGTCGGCGAGAAGACCAGCAAGGAGACGCTGGCCAAGGGTTTCGACTACGTGCAGCAGATCCGCAAGACGCCGATCGTGGTCAATGACTCGCGTGGCTTTTACACCTCGCGCGTGTTCGGCACTTACATCATGGAAGGCCTGGCGCTGCTCAGCGAAGGCGTGCACCCGCGCAGCATCGAGGTCGCGGGCCTGCAGGCCGGCATGCCGGTGGGACCGCTGGCCCTGCACGACGAGGTTTCGCTGTCGCTGTCCCTGCACGTTCTGGAACAGACGCGCAAGGATTTCGCGGCCGAGGGCAAGGTCCTGGAGTCGCGCGCCGGGGACGCGGTGATCGAGAAGATGGTCAAGGGCCTCGAACGGCCGGGCAAGAAGGCCGGCAAGGGCTTCTACGACTACCCGGCGAGCGGCGAAAAGCACCTCTGGCCAGGCCTCGCCGAACACTGGCCGCTGGCGAAAACCCAGTTGCCGCAGCAGGAGATGATCGAACGCCTGATGTTCGTGCAGGCAGTGGACGCGGCCCGTTGCTTCCAGGAAAGGGTGGTGACGACGGTGGCGGACACCAACATCGGATCGATCTTCGGCTGGGGCTTCGCGCCGCACCAGGGTGGCGCCTTGCAGTACATCAACGCGTATGGGCTGAACAAGTTCGTCGCGCGTTCGGAGCAACTGGCCGCAAAGTACGGCGCACGGTTTGCCCCGCCCACCCTGCTGCTGGAGATGGCAAAGGCGGGCCGGACGTTTCAGGATTGAAGCCGGGGTCGATCAATGAGGCGGCCGCTCCGGTGCGGCCGCCTTGAGACGACCGCCATAGCGTTCAAGCCAGCGCCAAGCCGTGCTTGCAAGACGCCGGAGCGCTGCCCCGGTGATCGTCCTGGTCACATCAAACCCTTCAATTCAACCGGCGCTGCGGTCATCATCTCCGGCCTTTCCAAACACGGGCCGGTCGATGAGCACCTTCACGGAACGCGAGTTCCGCAGCGCCATGGGGCAATTCTGTTCGGGCGTCGTGATTGTCACCGGCCTTTGTGAAGGAATGCCGGTGGGATTCTCGGCGCAGTCTTTCGTCTCGCTGTCCCTGCAACCCCCGCTGATAGGCGTCTGTCCGGCCCGGACCAGCAGCAGTTGGCCCCGGATCAGGGCCTCCGGCAGCTTCGGCATCAACGTGCTCGGCATCGATCAGAAGGAACTCTGCGCCAGTTTCGCGCGATCGGGCGGCGACAAGTTCGCGCGCCGCAACTGGAGCAACGGCCTGACCGGATCGCCAATGCTGGAAGGCGCCCTGAGCTTCATCGATTGCCGACTCGAGGCCGAGCACGAGGCCGGTGACCACAGCATCGCGGTCGGCAGGGTGGTCGATCTCAAGGTGCTGGATACTGAACGTCTGCCGCTGCTGTTCTTTCGCGGCCTGTACGGCGCATTCGACGTGTTGCGGGCGACCGAGCCCGCCGGTGACTGATGCCCTGGAAATTGACGCGTCGTCGTAACTTTCCGGGCCGGCGGTACTCTATGGAAAGTCTCTGCACAGGATCGAGAACACGGACGCGGGCATGGCCCGCTCCTGCGGGTCTCGTAGGAGCGGGCCATGCCCGCGACAGGCCTTTGCAGCGTGACTCGGACGTACGTGTGCTCAAATCGGTCCGAGACCCGCGGACGCCTGGAATACGATTGCAGCCCGGGCTGCAATGAATAACGGAGCAACGTGATGAGCAAATGGATGAAGTGGGCGCGGATGGCAGCGGGCGCGTTGGCCGTGATTGCAGCGGCAGGAGGGGCGCCCGCGCAGGCCCAGGAGCCGCCATTCGGCCTCACCACGCGGACACCGCTGACAGGGGTGAACTTTCCCCTCGACCTTCCGACCTCATCGGGAAGCGTCGAGGTCTTTCGTCCGTTTCATAGCGACCTGAGATTCACCCTGCCCCTCTACATCACGGCCGCTCCGGGAAACGATAACGATCTGTTCGTGGTCGAGCAGGACGGAACGATCCGGCGCTTTGCCAACACGCCGGGGACACGGACCTCTTCCCTGTTCATCGATCTCACCGATCGGGTCGTCAAGAACGGCAATGAGCGGGGCCTGTTGGGACTGGCTTTCCACCCCGACTACCCGGTCAATGGCTATTTTTACGTCTACTACACCCCCGGCGGTTCCGTTCGCCGGGTGCGCCTCTCGCGGTTTCGTCACGTGGCCGGCAATCCCAACCTGGGCGATCGGAGCACCGAAACCGTCCTGCTGGAGCTCGATCAGCAGCCGGCCGATCGGCAAAACCATAACGGCGGGTGCATTCAGTTCGGCCCCGACGGCAAGATTTATATCGCGGTAGGCGACGGCGGCAGTTCGAACGATCCGCTGAACAACGCGCAGAACATCAATAGCCCGCTCGGCAAGTTGCTCAGACTCAACGACGACGGCAGCATCCCGTCCAACAACCCCTATGTCGGCCGCGAGGGACGCGACGAGATCTGGGCGATCGGCCTGCGCAATCCCTGGCGCTTCAGCTTCGACCCGGCCGATGACAGTCTCTGGCTGGGCGACGTCGGTCAGAACCTGCGCGAGGAGATCGACATCATCCGCAGGAACGGCAATTACGGCTGGCGCGTCTACGAGGCCAATATCTCCAACATCAACCCCGCCGGACTGCCCGCCTCAGCGTTCGACGCCCCGATCTTCTCCTACCCGCGCAGCACCTCGTCCCCCACCGCCGTCGCCGGGCGCAGCATCACGGGTGGCTATGTTTACCGCGGCAGCGTCGTGCCTGCGCTGGTCGGAAAATATGTGTTTGCGGACTTCACAGCCGGCCGGGTGTGGGCGCTCAGCCAGAACAATGGCGTGGCGGGCGCCACCACCCTGGTGGGCGACGTGCCCCAGCCGGTTTCTTTCGGCAGGGATAACCAGGGCAACCTTTACGTCGCCTCCTTTGACGGCAATATCTACTCCTTCCGCGCCGCCGGCGGTGGTAATGGCACTCCGGAGGCACCCGCGAGGCTGTCGGAGACGGGACTGTTCTCAGACACCGCCACGCTGACGCCCAACCCGGGACTGATCGAATATGCGGTCAACGCAACGTTCTGGTCGGACGGCACGCTCAAGAAGCGCTGGATCGGGCTGGACGGAACCTCCAGGATCACGTTCAGCGCCAACGGCGCCTGGGCATGGCCGAGGAAAGCCGTCGTGGTCAAGCACTTCGAGATCGATCTCGCCAACACCACCCGCAAGCGCCTGGAGACCCGCGTGCTGTTCAACGGCTCGACCGGGTGGCGCGGATATACCTATCGCTGGAACGCCGCCGAGACCGATGCGGACCTGCTCCCCGATTCCCGCACCTCGGTCGAACTCAACGTGGCAGACAGCGGCAGTCCCGGCAGTGTGCGCCAGCAGACCTATGTGTTCCCCAGCCGCCGCGACTGCCAGGAATGCCACACCTCGGTCGCCGGCACGATCCTGGGGGCGGGAAATACCGGGCAGATGAATCGCAGCTTCGTCTATCGCAACGGTGTCACGGACAATCAGTTGCGTTCGTTCAATCACATCGACCTGTTCACCCAGGACATCGGCAGTGCAGGCCAGTACGGTGTGCTGACCGACCCGACCAACTCCGCGGCGACGCTCGCCAACCGTGCCCGCGCGTATCTGCAAACCAACTGCGCGCAATGCCATCAACCGGGCGGTCCTACGCCGGTGTCGCTGGACTTGCGCGCCTCCGCAACCCAGGCGCAGCTCAACGCGATCAACGTGCGACCCAATGCGGGCGGCCTCGGGCTGAGCGACGCCTTCATCATCGCGGCCGGAAGCAAGGAACGCAGCGTCCTGTGGGAACGCATGCGTCGGCTCGACAGCAACCGGATGCCGCTGATCGGATCAAACGTCGTTGATGGCGCCGGCGTCGAACTGGTGGGCCAGTGGATCGACTCGTTGCAGCCGGCGGGGTCGCCAAGCATCTCGTTCGCTGCGGCCTCGCAGAACGTGAGCGAATCGGCCGTCACGGTCACGGTCCGCGTGCAGCTGTCCGCGGCGAGCAGCACGCCGGTCGGGGCGACCCTGAGCTTTGGCGGCGCGGCGCGCAGTCCGGCCGACTACGCCACGCCGCCGACGTCGGTCACCCTTCCGGCCGGTGCCACCTTCGCGAACGTGACGCTGAACCTGGTCAACGATGGGCTGGACGAAGCCAACGAGACCCTGACCCTCACCCTGAGCGCCCCGACCAACGCCAGCCTGGGAACCCGCACCCTACACACCGTGACGATCACCGACAACGACGCGACGCCAACCGTGAGCTTCTCCAGCGCATCCCAGCAGGTCAACGAATCCGGTAGCGCGATGGTGCGGGTCGATCTGTCCGCCGTGTCTGGCCGGACCGTCACCGTGCCCGTCAGCTTCGGCGGTTCAACTGCGAGCAACCCGTCCGACTACGCTCCTTCCGCCAACCGGGTGAGCATCGCGGCCGGCGCCTCCAGTGGCACGCTGCGTCTGACCATCAGAAGTGATACGCGTGATGAACCGAACGAAACCATCGTCGTGAACATGGGCACGCCCACCAACGCAGGCAGGGGCGCTTTGACCCGGCATACGGTTACGATCACGGACAACGACTAGCTTTCCGGGAGGAATAGACATGCTGCGGATTCACCGTTACTCGATCATCGCCCTTGCCCTGTCGGTCCTGGCGGGCGATGCCCTTGCCCAACGGGGTCAGCCGGGTGTTCCTGACCTGCTGAACAAGGGCCCCAAGCCGTCGACCAGCCGGAGTCCGGCTCCGAACTACGGACTCTACGAATACGGCAAGGAAACCTACGCGATCAAGCTGGGCTGCACGTCCTGCCCGCTTGGAGACCGGCCGCTGGACGAAACCATGGCACGCAAGTTTCTGACGGACCAGGCGTACTGGGAGTCGCTCAGCGACAAGGAGCAGGCGGCGGTGAGCTTCTACCTCAAGGAGCGGTTCTCGCTCTGAGGCCGGACACTCTCCGCTACTCCGTTTTCTGGAGGAACCCGATCACCCGGTCGGAGAACCACGCCGGGTTTTCCCATTGCATGAAGTGCCCCATGCCGGTGGCTTCGCACAGCTCGAAACCGGCCTTGAATCGCTTCGCCTGGCCCTCGAACATTTCGGGGCCGACGCAGCCGTCCTCCGTGCCGTAGATCATGCAGGTGGGCACGGTGATTGCCGAAAATGTGGTCTTCCAAAGCGCCGGCTGCGCCAGCAGCCCCGGAATACGCCGATAATAAGCCAGCGCCGCCGCGAGTCGCGCCGGATCGGAAAACCCGGCCTTGACCGGCGCGATGTCGGCTTCGCGAAAATTCCAGCCCGGCGACCAGCGCCGGATCAGCACGTCCACCATCCAGGCGAAGTCGTTCTCGACCAAGCGTCGCTCGGCCCAGAACGGTACCTGGAATTTGAAGATGTAGTGCGAACGCCTGAGTTGCGCCCGCGTCGGCGACAGCAGGAACTTGCGCAGATGCGGCACCGCTGCAATCACGATCTTGTGGAACCGATCGGGCCGCAGGTTGACCGCATACTGGGCGATGGGGGAGCCCCAGTCATGCCCCACGACATAGGCCTTCTCGCCACGACCGAAATGCTCGACGAGGGCGATCAGGTCCTTGGCCAGGGTCGGCAGACTGTAGTCGCCATCCGGCGCAAGGCTGGTCGGCGCATACCCGCGCAAAAACGGCGCAACCGCGCGATATCCTGCCGCGGCCAGCCTCGGCAGAATGTCCCGGTAGCAGTACGCGCCGTCCGGAAAGCCGTGCAGCAGGATCACCAGGGGCCCCTCGCCGGCTTCGAAATAGGCGAAGTCAAGGCCGTTGGCGCGGATCGTCTGTAGCGGGCGTGCTTCGACTTCTGGATTCATCATGAGGGATCGGTCGGATCAGGGTGGGGCGGACGACCCAATGGTGGCCGTGACCGCCGTTCCCTTGCAAATGCGCCGAACGTCACCGCGTATGCGAGACCACTCCGGAAGCAGGACAAGCGACCCCGGAGCATCCGTCATTCCCATCCCTCTCCCCGATCTCACTCAGTTGGCATTGAAGAATGGTCTCAACGCTGCCGGCAGTTCCCGCACCACGAGCCGCGATACCACGCGCGATCCGGCTGTGCTGAGGTGGGTGATGTCATCCGGCGTGGAGCCGTATTGCTGCCAGCCATTCGGCCCCAGGTCGCTGAAGAACTCGAAGGAACTGTCGTACAGATCGACCAGCGGGACACCGACGTCCCCCGCCAGGTTTCTGGTGGCCGCCGCATAGGGCGTGAGGGCGTTGGGTGTTCTGATGCGGCCGTTGGTCCCGTAGCTCCTCCGCACCATCGGCGTAACCAGAATGGGCTGGATACCGACCTCACGGGCCTCCGCCACATACCGCGCCATATTGGCCCGGAACGTCGTGTTCGGATCCGTGACCTTGTCGGGGGGTTTGCCCGGTTGATCGTTATGGCCGAACTGGATGAGCACATAGTCCGGCCTCAGGGCCAGAACCGGCTCCCAGAACCCTTCGTTGCGATAGCTCTTGGAACTGGTGCCCGACACGGCCCGGTTGATGACCGTGATGTTGTCGGCCGCGCGTTCGGAAAATCCGAGGCCCCAGCCCTGGTGGTTGGTCACGGTGGAATCGCCGACCAGCACGATCCTGATGTCGCCGGTGGGAACGCCGTCGTTGTCGATGATCCTCAGTACGGCGGTGGTCCGGGTGCCGAGCGTGACGCCGACCGCGTTCCGTATCACGAGATCCACCGTCTCCTCGTCGGCTTCGTTGGTGGTGTCGTTGAAGATCGGGACGGTGACGGTCTTGCTCGTACTCTGGCCATCCGTCCAGCTCACCGTGGTGGAAACCGCGGTGTAGTCGCCGCCGGCTGTGGCAGTGCCACCCCCCGTCACCGTTTCGAATCTCACACTGCCCGCACCCAGCGAACCACCGGAGCGCGTGAGCGTGATGGACGCCGTACCGCCGGACTCGTTGACCGAGTAGGTCGTATTGCTGAACTGCACGGTTCCCGTCGGAGCAGTCGGTTCGTCGTCGTCGATGATCCTCAGCGTGGCCGTGGGGACGGCGCCAAGCGTGACACCGGTGGCATTCCTGAGCCTCAGACTCACCGTTTCCTCGGCAGCTTCGTTGAGCGTGTCGTTGTTGATCGAAATATTGATCGTCTTGCTGGTGGCGTCGCCGTCGGCCCAACTGAGCGTGCGGGCCACGGCCGTGTAGTCACTGCCCGCCGTTGCCGAGCCGCTGGTCGTCGTTTCGAACCTCGCGGTACCCGCGCCGAAGGTTCCTCCCACGCGCGTGACGGTCACAACGGCCACCGGTCCGGTTTCATCCACCGAGTAGCTCGCGGCGGTGAACTGCACCGTTCCGGTCGGAGGCGGCGGAGGTTCATCGTTGTCGGCGATCGTCAGCATGGCGGTGGAGCGGGTGCCGAGCGTGACGCCAAGGGCGTCCCTGAGCCGCAGGTTCACCGTTTCGTCCGGTTCGTCGATCGTGTCGTTGTTGATCGGGATGTTGACGGTCCTGGCAGAGCCATCGCCATCGAGCCAATTGACCGTTGCGGTCACGGCCGTGTAGTCGCCGCCGGCCGCAGCCGTACCGCCCGTGATGGTCTCGAAGGTCGCGCTGCCGTCGCCGAAAACCCCGCCCGTGCGCGTGATTGTGATGGTCGCCACCGGACCCGCTTCACTCACCGAGTAGGTCGCAGCGCTGAACTGCACGGCTCCCGCCGGTGGGGCCGGTTCGTCGTTGTCGGCGATCGACAACGTCGCCGTCGTGAGACTGCCGAGTGTGACCCCCGTGGCGTTCCTGAGACGGAGGCTCACCGTTTCAAGATCCGCTTCGTCGAGCGTGTCGTTGTTGATCGGGATGTCGACCGTCTTGGTCGAACCGTCGCTGTCGGCCCAGTTCACCGTGGTGGTGACCGTGGTGTAGTCGCTGCCGGCCGTGGCCGTACCGCCGGCGATCGTTTCGAAGATCGCGCTGCCGGCGCCGAACACCCCGCCCGTGCGCGTGACCGTGATGGTCGCCACCGGGCCGGCTTCACTCACCGAGTAGGTCGCGGCGCTGAACTGCACCGTCCCGGCGGAGGGTGGATCGTCGTTGTCGGCGATGCTGAGGCTGGCCGTGGACTGCGTCCCGAGCGTCGCGCCGGTGGCATTGCTCAGGACCAGCGCCACGGTCTCATGGAGGGCCTCGTCGTCCGCATCGTCGATGATCGGGACATTGACCGTCTTGGCCGCGGCGTCGCCATCGGACCAGTTCGCCGTGATGGAAGTCCCGGTGTAGTCGCTACCGTCTGCCGCAGTGCCGCCGGTGGTTGTCGCGAAATCGACGCTGGCTGCACCGGCCGATCCGCCGGTGCGCGTGAGCATGATGCTTGCGGACGGACCCGCCTCGCTGACCGAGTAACTGGCGGAGCTGAATTGCACCGTCCCGGGATTCGGCGGCGGAGGTGGCGGCCCGCCATCGCCATAGGCGGACACACCGAATTCCAGCGGGGCGCTCAGCGCTTCGTGGGCACCGATATCCGGAGCCGCCCCGGTGAATGCAGTGACGAAATTGGGAATCAGCACGCCCCGGTCGTAACCCGGGCTGCCTTGCGCCATCGCGAACACACCGGTGAAGGTGCCGGGATCGAAACCCCAATTCGGGACCAGCGCAGCGACTCCCCTGACGCCGTGCAGCTCCTGCCCTGCCGGCGCGATCGTCCTGCCATTGAACAGGTCATAATCGAAGGCCACGTCGCGCCCCGCTCCGGCGTGGATGCTGTAGAAGGTCGATCCCCTGACCATCATCGAGTTGTTGAGTGTCCGGAGATTGCGGATCTCGGGGTCGGTGGTGGTGAACGGACTGATGAAACTGCTCAGTCCGCGCGTGGCACGAGGGATCAGAGCGGAGTTGTTGAATACGTACGAGCGGCCGCCTCCCCAATCAACCCCGGTCAATGGATTGATGTTCTGAATCTTCAGGAAAGGTGCGCCTGTCAGATTGTCCGGTCCGGACGAAATGCTGTGACTGATGTTGCGCCAGATATAGAGCGGTCCGCCGTGATTGGGCGCCATCCCGATGGGGACGAACACCTGATCCAGGTAATTGCCCCAGATGCGCACGTTGCGATTGGCACCACCCGAATGGATGGCGTCGTCCCAGACGTTGGCAACGTAATTTCCATAAATGTCGCTGTCGCGATGGGGGAAGCCGGTGTTCGAAAAATCCGGTCCCCCGGAGATGCCGTCGAGAAGGTAGTGCGTGGCGTCCGAGTAGATTTCGTTGTATCGGATCACCAGGTTCCCGGCACTGTTGATCAGATTCACGCCGACGGCGCCGCGCGGAATCCGGCTGCCACCCTGCTTTTCCTGACGGCTGCTGGCGTCGTGGCTGGGGTGATGCACGCGGTTGCGCTGGATAACGACACGCGTCAGGTCAGGCGCCGCGGAGTAGATCGCGGAATCGCCATCGCGGGCAAAGCTGGTGTTTACAACGGACGCGCTACCCCAGGCCGTGATGTCGTTGTTCTCGATGACGACGTCCGTCACACCGGCCGGATTGGCAGAGCCGTCGCCGAGGACGATCGCGTGCTTCTTCGCGCCTTTCAGAGACAGCCCACGAACGATGACATAGCGGGCCTGGATCCGGACATTGAAATCCTGATGCTTGGCGACGTCGATGGTGGCGGTCGAGCCCGCGGCGGCGGTGTACAGAACGTAGCCGGAAGGCGAACCGGACTCCGTGATCGTCAGTGTGTTGCCGGACAGCGTCGGCAGTTCCACCGTCCTTGCGATCGGGAATTCCGCTGGCCAAGTCTGAACCGTGGTTGTCTCGCTGAACGCATCGTCGCCGGTGACCTTGACCTCGTAGGTGGTTCCCGGCGTCAGATTGACCAGGCTGCCGCGGTATTCGCTGTCCCGACTGTCGAACCACATCGGCAAGCCTTCCTGCCACTCGGTTTCACCCTCCTTGCGGAACTGCACCTGCGCATCGTTTCTCGAGTCCAGCGGCGCCGCCGCCGCCCACGACACGCCGACGCTCTCGAACGTCGGCACGATCACGGGAGGGGCGGCCATGGATTGAACCGGCAGCCCCAACAACAGGGCGACGACCAGAAAACACTGCCTGATAGACACGATGACTTTTCTCCCCAGCCTTTGGTTGCAGTCCAGTGAGACTGTTTCAAACTCAGTGCGCATCAAATCCGATGCCAACCGGACTCTTCCGCACGCCTGCACCTGCCGCTCGTCCCGGAACCGGAACGGTCAGCGCCAACCATGCAATTAACCTGAAAATCCTGTGACCGACATCACGGTTTGCAGGTCAATCCCACCCATTGGGGGGCTCTGCACGATCACCCGGCCCGGGCAGGACCGTGCACCGGGATGGCACTTCCGCTCTAAGGATATGACAATTACGTCGTTGCACCGGCATGCACGTCGTCTTATCCACAACATTGTTGTCAGGCAGTTTGCCCGGCATCGCGAGCTATCGTTGATCGCGCCTGGCACCGGTCCGGAGACGCAGACCGTTGAGACGGATGAAGCCTTCGGCATCTTTCTGGTTGTAGGCGCCGCGATCATCCTCGAACGTGGATAGCGTGGCGTCGAACAAGGTGTCCGATGAGCGTCGGCCGGCGTTGTAGACGTTGCCCCGGTAGAGCTTGAGCTTGACCTCGCCGTTCACTCGCGCCTGGCTCTGGTCGATCATCGCCTGCAGCATCCGGCGTTCCGGGCTCCACCAGTAGCCGTTGTAGATCAGGCTGGCGTAGCGCGGCATCAACTCGTCCTTCAGGTGCGCCACCTCGCGGTCGAGGCACAGGCTCTCGATGGCGCGATGCCCCTTGAGCATGATCGTCCCGCCCGGCGTCTCGTAACAGCCGCGGCTCTTCATTCCGACGTAGCGGTTCTCGACGATATCCAGACGCCCGATGCCGTGCTTGCCGCCCAGTTCGTTGAGCCTGGCGAGCATGCCGTAGGGCGACAGGCGCTCGCCATCGATGGCCACCGGGTCGCCCTGCTCGTAGCTCAGCGTGATGAATTCGGGATCAGCGGGCGCGTCCTCCGGGTTGCGGGTCCAGCGCCAGATGTCGTCCGGCGGACACCACCACGGATCTTCCAGGCCACCGCCTTCGTAGGAAATATGCAGCGCGTTGGCATCCATCGAATAGGGCGAGCCACCACCTTTCTTTTTCGCGATGGGAATGCCGTGCGCTTCGGCATAGGCCAGCAGTTTTTCGCGCGAATTCAGATCCCACTCGCGCCAGGGCGCGATGATCCTGACTTCCGGCCACAGCGCGTAGGCGCCCAGCTCGAACCGCACCTGATCATTGCCCTTGCCGGTGGCGCCGTGACTGATGGTGTCGCAGCCCGTCATGCGGGCGATCTCGACCTGGCGCTTGGCGATCAGCGGCCGCGCGATGGAGGTGCCGAGCAGGTACTCGCCCTCATAGATCGCGTTGGCGCGGAACATGGGGAAGACGAAGTCGCGCGCAAACTCCTCGCGCAGATCGTCGATGAAGATTTCCTTCACCCCGAACTGCTCGGCCTTCGGCCGGACATGGTCCAGTTCCTCCCCCTGGCCGATGTCGGCGGTGAAGGTCACCACCTCGCAGTCGTACGTATCCTGCAACCACTTCAGGATGACGGAGGTGTCCAGCCCGCCGGAGTAGGCGAGCGCAACTTTGCGGGGCTTGCTCATGTGCGTAAGGCGTCGATGAAGGGCGATCTGCCCGGGTGCGGTCGCAACCGCGGTCCGGCAGGAAACAGCGGCGGATTATAGGGAGCCATCCGCTATAGTGCGGCGCACATGGACGCTCCTCCTCTCCCCCCAGCCCGAGTCGGTCACCGATTCCGTGGCTTCCTTCCCGTGGTCGTCGATGTCGAGACCGGCGGCTTCAACAACCAGACCGACGCACTGCTGGAGATCGCCGCCGTGATCCTGGGAGTGGACGCCGACGGCAATCTGGTCCGGCGACAGACCGTGTTCAGCCACGTCGAACCGTTTCCGGGCGCCAACCTCGAAAAGGCTTCGATGGAGGTCAACGGCATCAAGGTCGACAACCCGCTACGGCTGGCGAAGAAGGAAGCCGACGCGCTTTCGCACATCTTCAAACCCATCCGACAGGCCATCTCGGACAACGGCTGCACGCGCGCGATCCTGGTCGGTCACAACGCGCATTTCGACCTCGGATTTCTCAACGCCGCGGTTGCGCGCACCGGCATCAAGCGCAACCCCTTCCATCCGTTCTCCTGCTTCGACACCGTGACCCTGGGCGGCAGCCTGCTGGGTCAGACGGTATTGGCTCGCGCCGTCGAGGCCGCCGGCCTGAGCTACGACGCGCGCGAGGCGCATTCCGCGATCTACGATGCAGAAATGACCGCCGACCTGTTCTGCCTGCTGGTCAACCGGGTGCGTCCATTGTTCGACTTGATACCAGCCCGTGGGCGGGCCGACACGACGCCCGAAGACCGCACGGGCGGCTGATCACCCACGATCGGTAAAGGAGTGGGGGGGGGGCGCACCCGCCCCCCCCCCCGCGGGTGAGCACGGGGACGGTTGGTATTGCGGCGAACCCCACCGC
>JBQTIX010000095.1:0-8588 GCA_052387695.1 Panacagrimonas sp.
GGGCGGGGCGCGGCGCGCGCGCGGGGCCCGCCCCCCGGCCGGGGTGGGGGGTGGGCGGGGTGGGGGGCGGGGGGTGGGGGCCTCCCCCCCACCCGCCCCCGGGGGGCAAGGGCGGGGGGGGGGCTCCCCCCCCGACCGGGCGCTCGAATACCGGAACCGGTCTGGATCGGCGAGACGCCGTCGGGGCTGACGCCCCTCCTACAGGTTCGTGGATTGTAGGAGGGGCGTCAGCCCCGACAGCCGCTCAGAATCGAAACATCACATCCACTCCCGCCTCCCGGCCCGGCAGCCGGAACTGCGTGACCATCCCGATCGGGTCGTCGAACGCGATGCTGCCGGCGTGGCGCGCTTCGTCGGTGAGATTGCGGCCCCAGACGCCCACTTCGAGACCGCTGGCCAGGTCAAGCTGGACCCGGGCCGCCAGCACGCCGACGGCGTCCTGGATCGCGAAGCGCGAGATGTCCACGCCGGACGTGGCGCGGAAGGCGGCGATGCTGGCTGCGGGCGACTGCACGTCGTCGTTCCATGACCAGTGCAGCGAGGCGCGCACGCGGGACTTAGGTAGTCGCCAGGTGCGCGCCGCGCTCAAGCTGTAGCTCAGCTCGGGCACGTTGGGGAAACTCTCCGCCGAACGATCCCCCACCACCGGGTCGTCGAACACCTCGTAGTCGGCCTGGATGACACCCAGCGAGGCGCCCAGCTCGATGGCACAAGGCAGCGCGGCGTCCAGCTCCAGCTCGCCGCCCAACACCCGGCCGCGGCCCGCATTGCGCACCACGGCGGTGGCGCGGGCGTTGGTCGCGACCACGGTCACGGTGCGCTGGATGTCGCGGTAGTCGGCAGCGAAAATCGCGGCATTGATCCGCAGCCTGCGGTCGAACCAGTCGGTCTTGGCGCCGATCTCGTACTGGGTGACCTCTTCCGGCTCGAAGGAAACGAAGCTGTTCTCGGAAATGCCGCGCAGGTTCTGCCCGCCGGAGCGGTAGCCGGTGGTGACCGAGCCGAACAGCAGCACCTCGGGACTGATCCGCCAGTCGCTGCCCACCAGGTAGTTGGTCTTGGAAAAATCGCGGTCGAAGCGGCCGCGGCAGTCGTCCGGCGAAGCGCGACGCTCGACCGGCACTTCGCAGTTGAAGAACGCGCCGCTGCCGCTGCTGTTGCGCGAAACCAGGTCCTTGTCGTCGATGCTGTGGCGGATGCCGGCCGACACCGACCAGCTCTCCACCAGTTTCAGCGTGCCTTGCGCGTAGACACCGCGGCTGCGGTTCTCGACCTCGCCCAGGGTACGGGTCGGGTTGGCCGGATTGAGCCCCACCAGCACGTTCGAGAGGGTGAAGTCATCGCCGTCCTCGGCGAACCAGTAGCTGCCCAGCACCCAGCGCAGCGCATCGTCGGCGAGCAGTCGGCCGGTGCCCTGCAACTCGAAGCTGGTCTGTTGCACGCTGCCGCCGAGCGTGGTTTCCAGGATGGTGTAGGGCGTGCCGTCGAAGTCCACGCGGTTGAGGTTGTCGCGCGTGTTGCGGTAGCCGGCGATCAGTTTCCACGTGGCCGCGCCGCGCTCCCAGGTGGTGGTCAGCGCGGTGGATTCCACCGTCACCCGGTTGCGCGGCACCAGGCCGGGGTCGTAATTCACGCGGTTGGCGTCGCCGCCGAGATAGTTGTCGTAATCGTCCATTCCGCCGGAACCCGCCGCGATGCTCAGGCGCCCGAGTCCCGCGAAGGGCGTGTCGGGGATGCCGTCGCCATCGGTATCGGCGAACCGCGTCGGCGTCGCGAACACCGCCTTGGCCGGCAGGCCGAGTTGATCGATCTCCTGGAATTCGCCACTGAGAGCCAAGCGCAGATCCTCGCGCGGCGTGTACAGCAATTTCACCCGCAGCGACTGGTTCTCGTCGGTGCCGATGTCGCGATCGTTGCTCGCGTCGAAGCCGAAGCCGTCGTCCCAGTTGCGCTGCGCGGCGACTCTCAGGGCCAAGCGCTTATCGATCAGCGGCAGGTTGAACACCGCCTGCGCGCGGTGCTGGCCGTAGCTGCCGCCGCCCAGCATCAGGCTGCCGGAGCGCGCATCGAATTCGGGGTCGCGGGTGGACAGCAGGATCGCGCCGCCGGTGGTGTTGCGCCCGAACAAGGTGCCCTGCGGGCCGCGCAGGACCTGCACGGATTTCACATCGAGAAACGACAGGTTGGCGCCGGCCGGTCGCGCCACATAGACGCCATCCACGTAGAAGCCGATGGAGGGATCGACGGTGGCGACCACGTCGTTGGTCAACTGCCCGCGCATCTGGATCAGCGGCGCGGCGGTCTGCGCGGTGGTCTCGGTGATGTAGAGGTTGGGCGCAACGGTGCCGAGTTCGGACAGCTCCGACACCGCGGCCTCGACCAGGTCCTGCTCCGAGCGCACCGTGACCGGCAGCGGCACGTCCTGGCTGGCCTCCTCGACCTTGCGCGCCGTGACGGTGATGGTTTCCAGCACGGCCTCGGGTTGGGCCGGGACCGTTTCGACCGGTGCCGGCTCGGGTTCTGGTTCGGCCCGGCAAGGCGCCGGCAAGGCGACGGCGAGCGCAATGGCCAGGCCGGAAAATTTGAACCGGAAACCGGTTCGAGAATTTGTTCTGATCATCCCCGTATGCCCCGTTTTGCGCTGTGCGAGGTTACAACGCGACCGGAACCTCTTCCCACGCCCGCCCAACCCATGGTGTAGGAGGGGCTATGCCCCGACGGCGTGGTCGAATACCGGAACCGGGCTGGATCGGCGAGCGGCTGTCGGGGCAGAGCCCCTCCTACAGGTATGCCCTGTGTAGGAGGGGCTTCGCCCCGACCGGCGCGGTTGGAATTGCAGGCTGGGTTGAGTATAAAAATAGCCTGTTCGCAGACCCGCGCATCTGAGCTAATCGACGTACAGGAACGGGTCCTGCAGCCGGAACCCGACCAGGCATCGCACCCCTCCACCGCCGCCCTTGTAGAACGGTGTGAGGTTGACGGTGCGGCTCGGGATCACACGGGTCAGGATGTTCTGGTTGAACTCCGAGAGATTCTTCCCGTTGCAGGCCTGACCACCCCACTGATACTTGCGGGGGAGCAGGCCGTTTTCGTAAACCACGAGCGATCCGCGCTCGATGGGGTAGCTGTCGGACGAGGTTTCGTTGATCTTCACGCTGGCGAGCTGACCGCCTTCGCCTTGAAAGTCGGCCGCGTACGCGGCGGTAGCTCCAATGCCGAGGGCGGCACCGAGGCAGACGGATTTGATGAGCTTGTTCATGACGGTACTCCTGGAAAGAATGGATGGTTGATGTATCGAAGAGCGATTCCCTTCGATGCGAATCAGTCTGGACTTCTCCTGTTTCCGGGATAGTTCCGAATGCAGAAACATGATGTCAGCAAGATTTCCGCGTGTGCTTTTCGAAGCTGCCGCAGTGGGTCAGTGGCGCACCGAAACTCGGGCGGTACACTGTGGGCGTCAGAGACGAAGAGCCACCCCCATGCAGACCGTTACCCTACCCGATGCCGTGATCGACACCGCCAAGCGAATCACCGGCAAGAGCCGCACGCCGGAAGCGGTGCGCGAAGCCATCAGCATCGCCGAATCCGTCACCGTCGAAACTCCTGGCCAGAGACTGCGCCGGACGGCCAGCGCCCTTCGGGACGACGTGCGCAGGAAACACCCGAACGGCATGACGCAGGCGCGGATCACGCGATTCATCCGGCAAGTCCGCAGTGAAGTCGCCGCGCGTGGCGCTTGATACGAATGTCCTGGTGACATTCCTGCTGTAACGTCCGCGACTTCCGCAACGCGCTGGCTGCTGGCTATCCGGTGATGCGGCCGGCTGAGGCACTCGGGGTGCTGTAGTTTGTAGGGCGCAACTCGGGAAGCTGCACCACTGTGGCGACTCCAGACGAGTAGGAGGGGCTCTGCCCCGACCGGCGTGGTCGGGATTACAGGCTTGGTTGGATTTGCGAGCGGTCGTCGGGGCGGAGCCCCTCCTACAGGGCTTATCCGAACAGTCCTGGCAGCAGGCCGCCCAGAACCCCGAACACCACGCCCGGCAACGCCGCCGCGGCATTGGGTGCGGTGACGGTGGTGAAGGTGTCGGCCGTGCCGCCGACCGTCAGCGTGGTGTTGACCGCGGTGTTGAACGTGGGCGCGGTGGTGTTCGGTGCGAAGCCTTCCGGAAACCGGGAGGAAGGGGCGAGAGGGGAAGCGTGCAGCGTGTGAGTAGCGGTCATTGGAATCTCCGATGGTGGGTACAACCGTGAAGCGCGTTCTGTAGGAGGGGCTATGCCCCGACCGGCGTTCTCACGACGAGTCGCGGTCCGTGCTGCGAGGGGCCGTCGCGGCAGAGCCGCTCCTACATCTCAGCGCCGCGACGCGGCCTCGCGAATCTTCTGCACCGCCGGCAGCAGCAAGCACGCAACCGGCCCGGTCTGCTCAGCCGAGATCACGATGTCGTTGCCGTCGCCACCCCGGTAGCTGATGCGCATGCCCACGCTCCGATCCGTGCAGCCCACGTAACCGCCCTCCGGTAAGCCGATGAACTCGCCGCTGCGGCTGCCGTTGATGGTCATGATCTGGAAGCTATCCCCGGGCCTGGGCTCGAAGCCGTAGTACGTCGAGAGCTTCAGATCGCCGTCGATCACCATCGTCTCCGCCGTCGTCGTCGAGTAGTGCCCGCGACCGGCGGCGAGTTGGTAGCCGCCCGCGCCGTCCTGCACCAGGCTGGCCGGCGTGGTGCCGCCCAGGCCCACGTCAACGGTGACGCTGCTCTGCAGCACGACGATGCGCTTGTTCTGCTGCGTGGGGTTCTGCACCTGCACGCAGTCGCGGCAGTCGTTCGCGACGATCACGCTCTCGCCCACATCGCCCGAGGCGCGGAAGATGATGCGGCCGCGGTCGTGCAACACCTGGTCGCGGGTCTGCACGACAGCGCCGTTGATCACCTCGAACCGGGCGCCGTCGCGCACGTGCAGGTCCTGGACCTGCACCTTGCCGCCGGTGGGATTCCTGGCCTGGTCGATCACCACGTAGTCGTTTGCATCCAAGTCCACGTTATTGCCGGGTCCCGGCACCTGGCCGGTGCTCCAGTTCGCGGGGTTGAACCAGTTGGTGTCGGGGGTGCCGGTGGCCGTAGCCGAGGCGACCCAACGATACGTGCCGGTGGTATAGGCCGACGCCGCTGCACTGACGAAAACCGCGGAGGCTGCGGCGGCGAGGATGGAGGTACGGAAGAAGGTGTTCATGGCAAGGCTCCTGAAAGTAAGTCGAGGACTGGATGGCTTCGATGGAGCCAAGCTACGCGCCGCGTGTATCAGGCTGATGCCCGAATGCGGAAACATGATGTCCGCGAGAGGTCTGTAGGAGCGGCTCTGCCGCGACAGGTCGGCCTGGGCGGGTGGGGCGGGACATAGCCCCTCGCCTGTAGGAGGGGCTCCGCCCCGACCGGCCGCCCGAAACACGAACCGCGTCACGTTCTGCGAGCGGCAGTCGGGGCGAAGCCCCTCCTACGGTCGTACGCTGGTTGCATGCTTCCGCCGAATCAAAAACCCGGTCACAGGGCGCTGCGCAAGGGCCGCGTCTCGATTCCCGGTCAGGTCTATCACGTCACCACCGCCACCGCGGATCGACATAACTGGTTCACCGATCTTGCGCTGGCGCGCGTCGTCGCGCGGGCACTCAACGCGCCGGAACTACTCGGCGACTCTCGCACGCTGTGCTGGCTGCTGATGCCGGATCACCTGCACTGGCTGGTGCAACTCGGCGAGCTGGCAACGCTGCCGCAACTCGTGGCGCGGGTGAAACAGGCCACGGCGAGCCGGATCAATCTACGCTTGCAGCGTCTGGGCGCGCCGGTGTGGGCGCCGTCGTTCCACGATCACGCACTGCGACGGGATGAGGATGTGGAGACGGTGGCGCGCTACATCGTCGGGAATCCGATTCGGGCGGGGCTGTGCGCGAGCGAGCGGGAGTATTCGCATTGGGATTGCGCGTGGGAGTGGGACTGGTGACGGTCGGGGCTTACGCCCCTCCTACGCGGACCGGTCGGTCGGGGCTCACGCCCCCCGTCAATCGTCCGCTTCGAGCGTCACCCCGTCGAAGCGCACCAGCCGGTGCTCGTGCTCACCCGGGTTCGTGAACGGGCCACAGCAGCACGACGGCGGCCAGCCACGCGACGGCGACCAGCATCACCCTCGCCGCCGCCGCCGGATCGCCGCCGCGCGCCCTCCCGATGGAGACGATCAGACACAGGAGATAGACGAGCGGATAGGCCATGCACGCCATCACGTGGTAACGCTGCGCCGCCGTGAAGCCCTCAGCGATCACCGCGAACAGCCCTGCGAACCAGATCAGCGGCGCCGCCAGCGCCGGCAGGCCCCCGATCAGCCACATCGCCCATAGCGCCTTCACGATGATCTCCCTGCGACGCTGACGCCGACACCGACCAGCAGCAGAACCATCCCGATCCCGCCGAAGATCAGCGGCTTGAACCACCGGTCCATGAAGCCGTCGAGGCGTGCCAGGTCCGGACTGGCCGGCAGGTAACGGACGCGCACCTTCTCCTGCATGGCGAATCGCGGTGGCCGCTGCCGCAGGCCGGATTCGAAACGCTGCACGCGCCCGTCCGCCAGACGGAATTCGATGACCGGGACGAACACCGATCCCCGCCGGTGCTGGTTTGCGAGGGGCCGGCGGGCCCTGCTGCTCTCCATCACGTGCAGGTCCACGACCGTGCCCTCGGTGACCAGCGCCCGAGCGAGGAAGCGCTGGTGTTCGTAGACCAGATAAGCGGCGGCCAGCACGAACACGGTGCCGACGCCGAGGAGCAGGAAGCGGGTGAGGCCGGTACTCGTCATGGCGGTGATTTTCCAGGTTCGCGAAGGCGGCGCCGGGCTCAAGGCACCAACGGCGTCGCCAGCGGCGAGGCGACGTCGTTGACGAACACCTTCAGCACCTGAAACTGATTCGGCAGCAGCAGTCCGGTGACGAAGGCGTGATTGGTGACGAGCAGATTGCCCTTGCCGTCGAAGGCGATATTGGCGGGCGAGTCGTACGGCGTGACCGGCGACAGCAGCGGATTGCTCAGGCGCGCGGATTCGCTGCCGTCCGGTTCCAGAATCGAGATGCCGTTCTTGCCCGGCAGCGCAAGCGTCACGTAGAGCTTGCCGGAGGCGCCGAACGCAATCCCGTCCGGTCCGTCGCCCAGCGCGTAGCTGTGGAACAGCTTCAGGTCCTGGGTCTTGGGCTTGTCGACCAGCGGCAGGGTGTAGACGCGGCCGAGACCGAGCAGGTCCGTGGTCACGGTCAGATACACCAGGCTTCGATCCGGCGAAAGGCGCAGCCCGTTGACGCCGATATACGGCGAGGCCAGACGCGAATCGCGGAACCAGACCTGCGGCGCGCCGCCGCCGGGGGGAATGCGCCAGATCGTCGCCTGCAGGGAATCGGTGACGTATAGATTGCCCATGTCGTCGAACACGAGGTCATTGGGCAGGGGCGGCAGGTTCGCCAGCGTCGGCGTGCAGGGTTTTTTCGACAGGCCCAGCGGCAGACAGGCCGGATCGTTCGGATACGGCGGCGTGTAGCTGGTCTGGGCAGTCGTCCCCAGGTTCACGCGGAACGTGCCGATCTGGTTGTTGAGCACGTAGAGCCGGCCGTCGCCATCGAAAGCGATGCAAGAGTTGGCGTGCTCGGCACCGAACACCTGCTCGCCCTGGGTGAGCAACGTTCGCGTCAGCGCGCCGCTGTTGATATCGAACTCGAACACGCGCGAGGGCTGGCCGTTGAGGCTGGTGCCCAAGGTCGCTGGACCGGCGACGTAGACGTGCGTGTCGTT
Organism: Panacagrimonas sp.; assembly: GCA_052387695.1. Taxonomy (GTDB): domain Bacteria; phylum Pseudomonadota; class Gammaproteobacteria; order Nevskiales; family Nevskiaceae; genus Panacagrimonas. The sequence goes on from JBQTIX010000095.1 coordinate 7,827, forward strand.
GACCGCGATGCCTTCGGGAAATCCGTTTGGCACCGGCACCTGGGCGAAGACCGAGACCTCGCCGAACGGGGCGGCCTGGGACGGAAGTGCGATGCCGAAGCTCAGCATCATCACTGCGCAAAGCGACTTGGCGGGGTGAACGAGCGCGCGCACGCGGATCGGTGCGGAGACCGGGACAGAGCTGGGCGCGCAGGGGATATTGCGGTCGGTTGCGGATTTCATGGCGGGATTCCTTGAATTGATTGAAGGGTGGTCGGCTCAGCGCACGGACGTTTGCTGCACAGACGCGTGCTCGGCGTTGAGATTGAAGGGCGTGACCCAGCTCGCATCGCTGCTGATATAGCTGCCGGCGACGAAGCCGGCACTGCGTCCGTGCAGGCTGTAACTGGCGATCGCCAGGGTGGCGACGGCGGCGAGGAGGGAGAAGGCGTGGGGCTTGATGACATTCATGTCTGGACTCCTGAGAGGGGTTCGAAAACGGCTGTCTTCGATGGAGCCAAGCTACTCGCCGTCTGTATCAGGCCGATGCCAGCGCGCTGAAACATGATGTCCGTTGTGTTTCAGCGTTGCGGGGCTTCCATCAAACCAGGATCACGCCATACCTTGGCCTGGGAGGGTGGATGCGCATAGCTTATCCCCCCAACAGGTTGGCGCAGCGTAGGGTGGATAAGCGAAGCGCAACCACCCGGGACGGCCATGCCCCAGAGAGCACCCGTTTTCTCCCCGAGAACGGCGCGCCCCCCCCGGGAGGCGTCCCTCAAA
>JBQTIX010000096.1:0-18639 GCA_052387695.1 Panacagrimonas sp.
GAACGCCGGTGAGTGGTTCCGGCGGGTCCTTCTGCTCATGTCTGCTCCTGATACGAGGCGAATCATCGCCTCATCAAGCAGAAAATCCACCTACCGCACTGTGCAGATTCCCGGGGCCAGCTCTCCCGATCGATGGCGTGCATGATTTTCATTTCATCGTGGTCGATTTTCATGTGGTCGCGTTCCGCGTCATGGATTTCGTCGCGAGAGAAAAACGGCCACAGGCGCCCGAGTGAAGGGTAGGCTCTGAGCGCCTGTTCCCGATTCCGCAGCCGCACGAGATCGGTGAAGTCTGGCCGCTTGATCGGGGGGAGCGCGCAGACGTCCGCCGGGAACAGAGGGGTGATTAGATTGCGTTCCGCTAGCCAGATCGATTCGATCACCGGTATCGCGATGTCCTCGGTGAGCTGGTTCACCAGAAGCCCGTCGAATCCCCGGTGCCGCAAGCCAGCCATTGCCTTTCCCCATTCCACAACTCTTTGCCACTCGTTCTGGAGTACGGCCTCCACAGAGGTAGCGTGAGCGAGATCGTTCCTATGCGCCGAACGCGCATGACTTTCCTGCAGTGCACTCGTGAAGAATCCGTAGGCTGGAATGAGAGGTGAGATCCAGAGGCTCTCGCAGTGTGCAGTGAGCCGAACCCCGGATTGCAGCCGATACAGCCAACCGGTCGAACTGCCAAGGCGTATTTCGGAGGGCAGCACTACTACTTCGTCCACAGTATCGTCTGGCGTTGGCAGGCGGATCCTTTGGGTCGAGGGAAATAGTAGGTGTCGTTCCATGAATTTCAGCGCCACTTCCGTGTCGTTTGCGCTGCCCGTCATCGCGCGGATTCGCGATCGCGCCTGTGGCGAGAGGCGCAACACGCGCAGAGGAATGTAGCCATTCTCGATGTGTCTCGTGGATGCACGCCATTGGAAAGAGTCCTGTTCGATCATGGTCATGGATAGGTGGCCGATAGTGGCCTCCATTGATATGCCACCGACGCGACGAATGTCGTCGCGTCGATGCTTGATCCAGACATAACCGCAGGTCGACAGTCCGTTGGCGACAAGGGCGGTGGCAGATGAATTCCGTCCTACAGGCGGTCGCGGTGCTCGCGCCGACGGGCACCAGGCAGCCGACAGATCAGTCAGTCAATTCCGCCTTCGCGAATTGCCTAGGTCGATAGGTGCAGATTCGACCCGCTCTATCTCAGCCGGAATGCCTTGCGTCGTTCAATCAATTTTTCCGTGACGCCCATCGCACCCGGCGGCACCTCGGCCTTGCGCGGAAACACGCTGAACTGGTTGATGCGCAGCCGCACGCGGTTCCCGGGCGTGATCACCTGGGCGTCGTGGTGCAGGTGGGGAAACTCGATTTCGACGAGGGTGTTGGTCGCCGCGGTGCGCGCCTCGCAGCGCACGATCGGCCCCGTGCGTTGCGCGGTCCCGAGGATGGCCTCGAAGCCTGGGTGACCCGGTTCGGCCAGGCGCAGGTCGCCGGGCCGCACGTACACATCGACCGGTCCGGTCGGAAGAATGCCGTCCAGGACGATCGGCGCATCGAGTCCGTCACAGTAGACTTCGCGCCCGTGCGCTTCGCCTGGCAGGATGTTGACCGCGCCGAGAAAGTCGAACACGAAGGGCGTCGCGGGCTTCTCGTAGACCTCGTCGGTGGCGCCGACCTGCTCGACCTTGCCGCGATTCATCACCACCACTCTGTCGGCCAGTTCCAGCGCCTCTTCCTGATCGTGGGTGACGAACACGGTGGTGTAGCCGGTGCGATCGTGCAGCTCGCGCAGCCAGCGCCGCAGGTCCTTGCGCACCTTGGCGTCGAGTGCTCCGAAGGGCTCGTCGAGCAGCAGGACGCGCGGCTCGATCGCCAGCGCGCGCGCCAGCGCGACGCGCTGCTTCTGCCCACCGGAGAGCTGGCTGGGGAAGCGCTGGTCGAGCCCGCTCAACTGCACCAACTCGATCAGATCCAGAACTTTTTTGCGGATCTCCGGTTCCGGCGGACGGAACTTGCTGTCACGGACGCGCAGTCCAAAGGCCACGTTTTCGAACACCGTCATGTGACGGAACAGCGCGTAGTGCTGGAACACGAATCCGACGCGCCTTTCGCGTACGGGCAGGCGCGCGGTGTCCTCGCCGCCAAACAGAATTTGGCCCGCGTCCGGAAATTCCAGCCCGGCAATCACCCGCAGCAGCGTGGTCTTGCCAGAGCCCGAGGGGCCGAGCAAGGCGATCAGTTCGCCCGAGGCGATGTCGAGGTCAATGCCTTTGAGCGCGAGAAAATCGCCGAAGGTCTTCTGGATGTCGCGAATCTGGATTTGCATGGTTTTTAAGCTTCTTTACTCCGTTTCGCGACAGCGAAAGGAGCTTGAAAGGAGTGATCAATGTCTGCGCGTGGCGGACAACTCCGCCCCATGCCGCCACTCGAGAAAGCTCTTCAAGCCCAGGGTCACCAGCGCCAGCAGCGCGAGCACCGAGGCCACGGCGAAGGCGGCGGCGAAGTTGTATTCGTTGTAGAGGATCTCGACGTGCAGCGGCATGGTGTTGGTCTCGCCGCGGATATGGCCCGAGACCACGCTCACCGCGCCGAACTCGCCCATCGCCCGCGCATTGCAGAGCAGCACGCCGTACAGCAGCGCCCACTTGATGTTGGGAATGGTCACGCGCCAGAACGTCTGCCAGCCGGTCGCGCCGAGTGACAGGGCGGCCTGCTCGTCGTCGGTGCCCTGCTCCTGCATCAGCGGAATCAGTTCCCGCGCCACGAACGGAAAGGTCACGAAGACGGTGGCGAGCACGATGCCCGGCACGGCGAAGATCACGCGGAAATCGTGATCGCTCATCCATTCGCCGGCCCAGCCCTGGGCGCCGAAGATCAGCACATAGATCAGTCCGGACACGACGGGCGAAACCGAGAACGGCAGATCAATCAGCGTGATCAGCAGGTTTTTGCCGCGAAACTGGTGCTTGGTGACCGACCACGCCGCCACTACGCCGAACACCATGTTGAGCGGCACCGCGATGATCGCGACCAGCAGGGTGAGCTTGATGGCTTCCAGCGCGTCGGGCTCGGACAGCGCCTCGACATACGTGCCCAGGCCGTTGCGCAGGGCTTCGACGAACACCGCGATCAAGGGCAACAGCAGGAAGCCGAGCAGGAACAGTAGCGCGATGACGGTCAGCGTGCGCCGCACCCACGGCGCTTCCGTGATCGCCGCGTTGGCCTCCATCAGGGGCTCGAACGGCAGGTTCGGCGGATCGAGCAGCGAGTGATCGGTGGGTTGGGTCATGGCTGCGCTCCGATCAGTTTCGCCCGCTGCGGCGGCGGCCCCAGGCCTGCAGCAGGTTGATCGCCAGCAGCATCGCGAAGGAGATGATCAGCATCGCCGCGGCCACCGCCGTGGCGCCGGCGTAGTCGAATTCCTCGAGCTTGATGATGATCAGCAGCGGCGCAATCTCGCTCACCATCGGCAGGTTGCCGGCGATGAAGATCACCGAGCCGTATTCACCGACCCCCCGCGCAAACGCCAGCGCGAAACCGGTCACGAGCGAGGGCAGGACCGAGGGCAGGATCACCCGCGTGATGGTCTGGAAGCGCGTGGCGCCGAGCGACGCAGCGGCTTCTTCGAGCGCGGCCTCGGCTTCTTCCAGCACCGGCTGCACCGTGCGCACCACGAAGGGCAGGCCGATGAACATCAGCGCGATGACCACGCCCAGCGGCGTGAACGCGACCTTGATCCCCAGTGGCGCGAGCAGGCTGCCGATCCAGCCGTTGGGCGCATACAGCGCGGTGAGCGCAATGCCGGCCACGGCCGTGGGCAGGGCGAACGGCAGGTCGATGGCGGCGTCGAGCAGGCGCTTGCCCGGGAAGCGATAGCGCACGAACACCCAGGCCACCAACAGACCGAAGACCGCATTGAACAGTGCGGCAAAAAACGCCGCGCCGAACGACAATTTCAGCGCATTGAATACGCGCGGCGAGGTGATCACGTTCCACAAGCCATCGAAGCCCAGCCCCGCGGCCTTGAAGAACACCCCGGCCAGCGGGATCAGAACCACGAGGCCCAGGTAGGTGATCGTCAGTCCGAGCGTCAGGCCAAAGCCGGGAATGACGCGCTTGGGTGTGGCCAGGCGCGGCTGGGGCAGGGCAATCGAAGTCATGTACAGGCGGTGAAGGGTGGCTGCAAGGGTGGGGCCGACAATCGCGTCACTTAGGTCAATTTATGTCAGTTGTTATTAAACAACTAATGCATTTGGAATATACGAATGGTGCAGCAGCGGCTTCGTTTGGCCCAAAGACTTAAGTGGAACATGCTTAGGCTCGAACCGGCTTCAGATCGTCCCGCCCCGAGCACGCGGGTAGTGCATCAGTATGAAATCCGTTCGCACCGAGTGGTAGCGCCGCGACAGCGGCGCTGATTGCGCAGCAATGCCGCGTATCGAGGTGCCGGGGGTGCCCTCGATACGCGACGCTTCCCTCGGTACGCCCGCTGCGCGGCTGCTCGGGACGAACGGGCCGGCGCTACTCGGACCGAACGGGGTTCTGGAATTCAAACTGAGGCACTACCAGCACGCGTGATCGCTTCATCCGATCCGGTTCCATTGATATGCTCACGAAAGCGCATAAGCGCGGGCTTAAATATTCCTTTATCGCCCGGATTTGGCTTTTTACCCTTGGCACTTCCTGTTCGCTGCCCGCAGGCCCTGGCCGACGGCTTCCAGTTCCGTTCAACTCATGGCCCAGCCGTTCCTTCGCTTCCGACACCTGATGCGCCTTGGCCTTGCCCTGGCGAGCCTGTGGCTGGCGGCTTGCGCGCCGTCGGCCCCTGAAGTGCGGACCCTCATCGGGCCGGTGTTGACGCTTCAGCTCGATCACCGACTTGGCGGGATGCCGATCGAATCCGGCCAGACCCGACTCCGGATTGCAGCCGGCGAGACCCTGCGTCTGACCTCGCTGCGTTACTACCTGAGCAATTTCGGCCTGGTGAGACCCGACGGGCAGCGGCTGACCTCGCCGACCGACCCGCAATCGGACCGCGGGTACTTCCTGGTCGACGCCGCCGATCCCGCCAGTCGTCGTCTGCGGCTCGAGGGATTCGCGCCGGGCGCCTACCGCGAGATCGAATTTCTGGTCGGTGTCGACGAGGCGCGCAACCGCGCGGGTGCGCAGACCGGCGTGCTCGATCCGGCTCGCGGAATGTTCTGGACCTGGCATACCGGCTACATTTTCTTTGCACTCGAAGGGCAGGCCGAGCCATCCAGCCGGGCGCTCGAATTTCACGTGGGTGGCGATGCGCGGTACGCCCGCAAGTTGCGGCTTGCCTTGCCGGAAGGATTCGCTCTGAGCGACAAGGCCGAATCCGAGCTGCACCTGGTTGCGGATCTCAGCTCGATTTTCGGCGACGACCCGGCCTGGGGGCTGGCCGCGGTCCACGGCGCGGCCGAGCGCGATGCGTCCATCCGACTCGCCGATGCTTATGGCCGGATGTTCCGGATCGATGTCGGGCCGACGAAGCTCGCCGGCAGCCCATGAGAGTGCCGCTACTGCTCGCGGGTGTACTGATCGCCACCTTGATGATGGCGTCGCGCGTCGATGCCATCGCCCGGCTCGTGCCTTCCTGGCTGAGCGACAACACGCCGAAGCTGGCGGTGCCCGAGGGCTGGCCTGCACCGCGCTACGATTTTTCCGGCAACCCGATCACGCCCGCAGGCTTCGCGCTCGGCCGCAAGCTGTTCTACGACCCCGGGCTGTCGCGCGACGGCAGCATCGCGTGTGCGAGCTGTCATCAGTCCTTCGTGGCGTTCGCGCATGCCGGGCACCGAGTCAGCCACGGCGTTCAGGGTCTGGACGGCACACGCAATTCCCCGGCGCTGTTCAACCTGGCCTGGCAACCGGACTTCATGCACGACGGCGCCGTGCATCACCTCGAAGTGCAGCCCCTGGCGCCGATCAGCAACCCGGTCGAGATGGGCGAGTCCCTGCCGAAGCTGCTCGATCGCCTGCGTCGCGATCCGGACTACGTCCGTGCATTCGAAGACGCCTTCGGCTCACCGGGTGTGGACTCGCAGCGCCTGTTCCGGGCGTTCGCGCAGTTCATGGGCACGATGATTTCGGCCGATTCGCGGTACGACCGCGACGAGCTGAGCGAGCAGGAGTCACACGGTCTCGCCGTGTTCCGCGAGCATTGCGCGGCCTGCCATGCTGAGCCTCTGTTCACCGACTTCAGCTATCGCGACAACGGGCTTGACGCCGATCCGACCGACCCCGGTCGCGCCGCCATCAGCGGACGCGAGGAGGATCGCGGGCGCTTTCGCGTGCCGTCGCTGCGCAATGTCGCGTTGACCGCGCCGTACATGCACGACGGACGTCTGCGGACACTCGATGAGGTACTGGATCATTATGAGCATGGCGTCCAGGTTTCGCCAAACCTCGATCCACGTTTGCGAAAGGGACTGCGCCTCAACGTGCAGGATCGCGTCGCGCTAAGGCAATTCCTGTCCACGCTCACCGACGAGTCCTTCGTTCGCGATCCGCGGTTCGCGCGGGCGGCGGTGTCGCCTTGAGCGCGCCGGCAATCCGCGTTCCTGCTCTTGCCACAGCCTTGTTCTGTGCCTCGATCGTTTGTGCGCACGAAGGTGAAGACCATCGGGAGCGGGGAACGACCTCGCCGGTCGCGGTTGAGCAGGCGGCGACGACGGGAGCGGCGGCGGAGCGTCATGGATCGAGGCTCGCGCTGAGCTCTTCGAGGCTCGAACTGGTCGCCGTCCGCGACGGCGAGCAACTCGTGATCTATATCGATGACTACGCCACCAATGCCCCGCTCGATGGCCTGAGCGTGGAGGTCGTCGCCGGCTCACTGAAGGTTCCGGCCGTCGCCGCGGGCGAAGGCCGGTATCTGGTGCCGGCGAAGCTGTTCGATCCCTCGGCGCCGCGACCGTTGAGCTTTCTGATCCGCGGTTCCGCTGCCGATGGTTCGTCCGCTGCTGTGGACGAGCGTCTCGATGGCGTGCTGCCGCCCGGCGAGATATCGCCAACGAACCTGGCGGTGAACGTCAACGCGGGCGTCTGGATTCCCGTGCTCGCGATTTCCCTGATCGCCGGACCGCTGCTGGCGCTGGCGCTGTGGCGCCGACGACGACGGAACTGAGACAGGGTCGCCCGGATGCTGTTCGCAGCCACCGTCGCGTGGAGCCTGCGCCATCGGGCGCTGGTGCTGATCGCCGCCGCGCTCCTGCTGCTGCTGGGCGCGTTTGTCGCGCCGCGCTTGCACGTGGATGTGCTGCCGGACCTGACGCGACCCACCATCAATGTGCAGACCGAGGTGCCGAATCTCGCGCCCGAGGACGTCGAAACACAGGTCAGCGTGCCGCTGGAAGCGGCGCTGGCCGCCCTGCCGGGCGTAAGCCGGCTGCGCTCGGTCTCGGCGCCCGGTTTGTCGCTCGTGCATATCGAGTTCGATTGGTCGGTCGATGTCTGGCGCAGCCGCCAGCTTGCGGCCGAGCGGATCGAGGTGGCGCGGCCGCAGTTGCCGGCGACGGCGCGGCCGCAGATGGGCGCGGTGAGTTCACTCATGGGCGAGATCCTGCTGGTGGGCTTGCACGGCAGCGATCCTTTTGAGCTGCGCGAGCAGGCTTCATTCCGCCTGCGTCCGGCCTTGCTTGCGCTGCCGGGTGTGTCGCAAGTCACGGTGATCGGCGGGTCCCTGCGTCAGTACGAGGTGCGGCCGGATCCGGACCGGATGCGCATTTTCGGTTTGAACCTCGCGCAGATCACGCAGAGCCTGCGCGGATACGGCGAGGACGCTGGCGCGGGCTTCGCCCAGACCGTGGATACGGAAGTGCCGGTGCGGCAGATCGCGACCCCGTTCCGGCTCGATGCCTTGCGCGAGGTCGCGGTCGGCTATGTCGATCGCGCGCCGATCCGGCTGGAACAAGTGGCAGAGGTGGGGGTGGGGAGTCGTCTCAAGCGCGGCGATGCAGGCGTGAACGGCGAGCCCGCCGTGATCCTGGCGGTGCAGAAACAACCTGGACAGGACAGCCTGCGGCTGACCACGGCGCTGGAGGCGAGACTCGCCGAACTGGATGCCAGGCTGCCGGAGGGTGCGCGCCGCACGGTTCTGTTCCGACAGTCCGATTTCATCCGCGCCTCGGTCTCCAACGTGCGCGAGGCGCTGTTTCATGGAGCCTTGATCGTCGCCGTAGTGCTGACGCTGTTCCTCGCTGGTCAGCGCGCCACGTTGATCGCGCTCACCGCGATTCCCTTGTCGGTGGTCGCGGCGATCCTGGTGCTGCACGCGCTGGGCCAGTCCATCAACACGCTCACGCTCGGCGGCATCGCCATCGCGGTCGGCGAACTGGTGGACGACGCGGTGGTGGGCATCGAGAACGTGTTGCGCCGCCTGCGACTCAAGCCCGCGCCGGACACGCAGACGGTGCAGCAGGCCACGGTCGAGGTGCGCAGCGGGATTCTCTACGCGACCTTGATCATCGTGCTGGTGTTCCTCCCGCTGTTCGCGCTGGGCGGGATCGAGGGTCGACTGTTCGTGCCCCTGGGCCTGGCCTACATCGCAGCGATTCTCGCGAGCCTGTGCGTGGCGGTGACGGTCACGCCAGTGTTGTGCCAGATCGCCTTCGTCCGCGGACATGGAGCGCGGGCGCCGGCCGAACGCGGCTGGCTGCATGCGCTCAAGCGTGGCTACGCGGGGCTGCTGTCTCGGGTGCTGGATCATCGACCCGGGCTGTATGCCTGCACGCTGGTGCTGATCGCAGTCGCCGCCGTGCTCGCGACGTACCTCCCGCGCAGCTTTCTGCCCGCGCTGAACGAGAGCACGCTGACCCTCACGCTGATCCTGCAACCCGGCATCGGACTGGAGGCGTCCTCGCGGGTTGGCGCTGCCGCCGAGCGCCTGCTGCTGGAAGTGCCGGAGGTCGAGCGCGTCGGCCGGCGCAGCGGTCGTGCCGAGCAGGATGAGCACGCCGAGGGCGTGCAGTATTCCGAGTTGGACGTGGGCTTGCGGGACCGACAGCGCCCGCGCGCGGAGCTGATCGACGACATCCGTGCGCGCCTCTCGGTGCTGCCCGGCCGCATCAGCATCGGCCAGCCGATCTCGCATCGCATCGATCACCTGCTGTCTGGCGTGCGCGCGCCGCTGGTGGTGAAAGTCGTCGGCGACGATCTCGAGGTCCTGCGACGCCTGGCGGGCATCGTGCAATCCACGCTGGCCGCTGTCGCAGGCCTGGGCGACGTGCAGGTCGAGGCCAGCGGTGACACCGCTCAGGTGCAGATCCGGATCGACCCGGTTCGGGCGGGACTCCAGGGCCTTTCACCCCCGCGCGCGGCGGAGCAGTTCCAGCCCTTGCTGACGGGCCTGCCGCTGTCGACGATCGTGGAAGCGGAAAAAAGGTTCGATCTCGTGCTGCGCCTGCCCGAAGATCGGCGCGGTCCGCAAGCGCTGCGCGACTGGCTGATCGATTCGCCCGCCGGCCCGGTGCCGCTGTCGTGGATCGCGGATGTCGATGTGCGCGAGGGTCCGAACCAGATCGCGCGCGAGAACCTGCGCCGCCGCCTCGTGGTATCGGCCTGGCCTGCGGATGGATCTTTCGACCAGGCGGTTGCGACAGTCATGGAACGCCTTCACGCCATCGCCCTGCCGCCGGGGTATGAACTGCATGTCGAAGGCCAGCAGGCCGAGGGCCGTGCCGCTGCCTGGAGGATCGCCGGACTCGGGATGGTCTCGTTCGTCCTGATGCTTCTGCTGCTGTACGCGCGCTACCGCGCATTCGGCCTGTCGATGATCGTCCTGGGCACGGTGCCGCTGGCCTTCATCGGCGGAGTGGTGGCGCTCTTCCTGTCCGGAACACCGCTGTCGGTGGCGAGCCTGATCGGATTCATCACCCTGGCCGGGATCGCCGCACGCAACGGCATTCTCAAGCTGGGTCGTTATCTGGATCTGGAGCAGAGCGACCCCGGTCTGTCCCTGCGCGAACGGGTGATCGCCGGTTCGCTCGACCGGCTGACGCCGGTGCTGATGACCGCCCTGATCGCGGCGTTTGCGTTGCTACCGCTGATTCTGGGCGGCGAGGCGCCGGGTCGCGAAATCCTGCATCCGGTCGCCCTGGTGATTTTCGGTGGATTGATCTCCACCACGCTGCTCGATGCATTGCTGGTGCCCGCGATGTTCGTCGGCCATTCGCAGGCCAGGGCGCGACGATGAAGGAATACCCTTATTCGATCGGCTTTTAGATCGAAACGGAATCTCCGGCCAAGGAAATATTCTTGCCTGATCCCGGCCACACCTGATGCGTTCTTCAGCCATCGGGATTACGCTTGCCGGGCCACCAGAGAACCCCAGAACCGCGCGTGCATACAGCGGCTTCTGAGTGGGCACTATCACTTCACCAATGGGAGATTCGAGATGAGATCGAAGGACATCAATCACACACCACTGACATTCCGTCGGCGGTGGCTGGCAGCACCGGGTGCTGCACTGGCCGCAGGCCTCATGGCGATCAGCGGAACGGCCAGCGCCGGCGCGCCGGCGGCGGTGCATAAAACCACCGGCAACATCATTCCGAACGGCTCGGTGATGCTGGTCTGGACCGGCGACGGTTGCGCGCTGCCGACCTGCAACCCCAACACGGCCCAGGACTTCATGGCGGTCGTGGACGTGGAGCCCAACTCCACGACGTTCGGTGACGTGATCTGGACCGCCGAACTGCCGCGGCTCAACGTGTCCAACATTCTGCCCAACCTCGCGGCGGCGCGTTCGGACACGCATAACGACCCGCATCACATGCTCAGCTACACGTCGTATATCTCGGGCGGTGGCGACGGTCTGACCCTCGGGCGCAAGTACACCTTCGGTGGTGGCGTCATCTCCAAGAACGTGTTCCGTTTCGACATCACCAGCGTGCGCAGCATCGGCAAGGCGGAGATTGCAATCTGCGGCACCCAGCCGCGCCGCTCGTCCCTGACCGACGACTTCGTGGTCATGCCGGCGCCCGGCGCCAACCACAAGATCCTGTTCACCTACATGGGCAACTACATCTACGGCCCGGGTGGATCGGTCACCGAGTTCGACCCCGGCCGTGACGCGCCGTCCGCTCTTGGACTTTGTCTGGCATCAGTCCCGGCGGTCCTGCCGACCTTGCAGAACGTGACCCAGCTCGGCTGCCTCGGCGGCACCGCGCCGGACGACACGGCCCTGCTCGGACACCGTGGCATCACCGAGTACCCGGGATGCGTGCGCGCCAACCAGCCGCGCAACCCGAAGAACTACACCAGCTTCCCGGACGATCGTCCGCAGCGCGAGCGCAACCAGGGCGTGTTCTTCCTCGGCAACAAGGACGTTGGCATCGAAGCGCAGCCGCATGGCATGGCGCTGACTTATGACGGCAAGTACCTCGCCGCGTCGGACTACGCCGTTCCTGCAAGCATCGGTGTGGCCGCGCTCAACGGAGTGCTCGGCGCGTTCTGCGGCAGCCTGCCGATCGGTGACGGCATCGGGGTCGGCGGGACGCCGCTCGGTATCTGCGGCTCCAGCTTCGGTTCCTCGGTGCGCGTGTGGGAGACCTCCTACAGCTACACCCTCGGCAAAACCAAGGATTCGCTGAAGCCGGCGAACGTGTACAACAACAACCCCTACCTGCGCTCGGTCAGCGCGGTGCCGGATGGTCCTCGTCACGAACCGATCTCCTTCCACGAGGAGAATGAGGGTCTGATGCCTTTTGGCCTGCCGCACCAGGGGCATCACTGCGTCGGCCAGCAGGGCTGGGTCAACAAGATTGGCAGCAATGCGGTTGATCCCACTTTCGATCGCGCGGTGTCCACCGCTGGCGTCACTGCCAATCGCAACTCGGCGATCACGGCCGCGTCGTGCACGGAAGGCGATGCCAGCTACATCCCGCATGACGGCGCGTTCGCCAACTCGATGTGCGGTGGCGTGATGTTCTACAGCCCCGATATCACCCTGCGCGGCGACGAGCCCAACGTGTACGGCGGCGTCGGTCCTTACTGGCGCGCGATCTACGACGTGGGCCCGTGCACCGGGGTGTCCTATGCCACGATGACGGACGACGATCGCTTCATCATCCAGCCGGTCTCCGGCATCGAGAGTCCGCCGGCGATCGACCCGGCAGGAGGGGGTTTCGACCGCGACTACCCGCGCGAGCACAGCCGTCGCGTGCTGACGGTGGACGTGCGTCCGCTGCTCGCCAAGGGCCGTGCGGATACCGACGCGACTAAGATCCAGTGCGATTTCCCACCGCCCAATTCCAGCCGCGAAGCCAATACCTCGCTCGGCCTGACAGCGACGCGTGCCGACCTTTCGGGTGGCGTGAGCGCCGCGTTCAACATCCTCAAGCACAACAACGAGGCGACAGACTGCCCGCGTATTCGAGGCGTGATCGGACAGTTCGAGACCGGCCCGCACGGCGTGGGCGCGCCGACCACGGCATCCAGCAACAGCTCGCAGTCCGGAACCGGATATCCGCGTTTCGCCGGGCTGGTGCCGGATCTGCTGACGGGCAATGTCGGCGGGATCTTCCTGAACGCCGCCAAGACCGGCGGCGAACCCTCCGGTACCGGCGGTACTCCGGGCAGCGGCAACCTCAACTCGCTGCAGAACCTGTACACGCACGGCGGGCCGCACTTCACGGTGTACGACCGTATCGGCTACCAGAAGACCAGCACCAACGAGGGCGGTTACCTGGACCTGAGTCCGCTGACGCTGCCGAACGGCGACAAGATTCCGCGTGATCGAGTGGGAACCGAGACGCCGGCGACGGGGACCGGACGCTTCGCCTTCATCCAGTACTTCGTGGAACTCAACCACATCCCCGGACCGGGTACCGGATCGGACGGCGACCGCACCATCTGTCTCGGCAAGTTCGACCGCGCCACCGGTGCCACGGTGCTCGACACCTCGTTCTCCGACGAGTTGCTGGGTACGCCGTGCATCGACTTCGACAGTGCCGCGAGAGATTCGTGGTCGTGGCCGGGTGCGCGGGGTCGCAAGGGCGGCGCCAAGCCGCATGCGGCGATCTTCGAGCGCGACAGTGCCAACCTGTTCGGACCGGGGTACTTCCCCAGCGCACCGCTCAACCCGGACGGCCAGGATTGATTGGATTCATAAAACCAGAGCCGGGCGGAACCGAGCCGCCCGGCACTCCGAGGCGCCGGTCCCCCGGCGCCTCTCTTTTATTTTGCTGCAAGGATCTTCAATCATGAAAACGAGTATCCGATGGCTGCCGGGTTTCGCCGGACTGTTGCTGGCTGTTCCGGTGGCCCTGGCGGCTGACCTCGCGGCCCCAGCCGAATCCGGCCTGGAGGCTGACGTCTTCGTCAACGGTCAGCCGATCAGCCGCAATCATCTGCTGCTCGCCACGCCCGACCTCAAGGCCGGCGCCAGTGCGCGCGGTCTGGGTGAAGAGGACGCCCGCGCCGCCGCCCGCACCGAGCTGATCACCCAGGAACTGCTGGCCCAGGAAGCCCTCAAGGACGGCTTGCTGAAAAATCCGGTCGTGGCCGACCAGCTTGCCTTCCAGCAGCGCGCCATCCTGTCGCGCGCCTACCTGGAAACCTTCTTCGCCAGGAACCCGGTCACCGATACCGAGCTGAAAACCGCCTGGGAATGGAAGCGCGCGAACAACAAGATTCTCGACTACAAGGTTCGCCATGTCCTGACTGCCACCTCCGACGATGCGTTCGAGGTGTTATCGAAACTGGAAAAGGGCGAGGACTTCGTCGCCCTGGCCAAGCGCTACACGCTGGATCCGGGTGGCCAGAATGATGGTGGCGACCTCGGCTGGTTCCGCCCTGCGATCTTTGTCGATCACCATTTCAACGACGCGGTCGAGGTCCTGAAAAAGGGCCAGTACAGCAAGACCCCGGTGCGCAGCCGCTTCGGCTGGCATGTGATCTTTCTCGAAGACGGTCCGCGAGTGGCGCAGGACGTCACGCCCTTCGATCAGCTCGAAGACAACATCAAGGATTCGCTGCGGCAGAAGACCGCACAGCTGCGGATCGAAGAACTGACCGGACGTCTGTCGGCCAAGGCCAAGCTCAGCGGCCCTGGCGTCGGCACCAAGACCGCTGCCAAGGCCGCGAAGTAAAGGACCGATATGAACATGCTGCATAAGATCGCACTGCCCGCCCTGGCTCTGGGTCTGGTCGCCTGCGCGGCGACCCCACCCGTACCCGTCACCGCCACACCCGAACCCCCGGCACAAAAGGTCGCCGTGGCGGTCGAGGAGATCGCGCCGGAAGATCGCGCCTCGTTCTTTGTCCACAACGCCCGCACCGGTGCCTGCGACAAGCTGGGTGCCGATCTCGACGCTGCGGCGGTCGATGTCAACAGCTTCGATCGCGTCGACCAGACGGCGCTGATCGCTGCGCTCAATCACGGGCACATCGACTGTGCGCGGATCCTGCTCGACCGCGGCGCGGACGTGAACCTGCCTGACCCGGCGGGCTGGACCCCGTTGATCCACGCGGTCTACTTCGGCGCCAGCGATGAATTGCTGCTGCTGGTGCTCGACCGCGGGGCACGGATCAATGCGCAGAACGACCGCGGTGTGACCGCGCTGTACCTGGCCGCCGGTATCGGTCGCGAACCGCAGGTGCGGTTGCTGCTCGAGCGCGGCGCCGACCCGCGGGTCGCGACCAAGTCCGGCTACACGCCGCTGCGTATCGCGCAGCAGAAGGGTCTGGCGGACATCGTCAAGCTGCTGGAGACTCCTCCCTCCACGCCGGCAACGGCGGCCAACACGGTCGGTTCATGAGGCCAGTGGTGCGTGCTGCGGCGATCCTCCTCGCCGTGGCATGCGGGCTCAGGTCGGTGTCGGCGGCGACACTCGAGGAGGTCTGGTTGAGCAAGGCCGAACAGCGGCGCGCCGGCATCCGTACCGTGCGCGTCGGCGCGGTCGAGCAGCTGCTGCAGGCCGCGGGGCGGGTGGTGATCGATCCACGTCATCGCCTGCGTATCGCGGCGCCTGAAAACGGCGTGATCCTGCCGCCGGAAGGCGGCTTCCCTGTGCCGGGTTCGCGGATCGAGCAGGGGCAGGTGATGGCCTACCTGCTGCCCGCGATCCCGCTGCCGGAACGGCGCGGGCTGGAATCCGAACTGGCCCTGACCCAGCGTGATCTGCGCGACAGCAAGCTCAAGGCCGAGCGGTTCAACGCCGATGCGGCGGAGGAGATCGAAATCGACCTGCCGACGCCCGCCATCCAGATCCTGTCGGAGTACCACAGTGCGCAGACGCGGGAGCGGGTGATCGACGAGGCGCTGCGCGACCGGATCAGCCTGCTCGCGACGGCCCCCGGAGTCCTGGCTCGCAGTAGCGTCGGGCGAGATGCCGTGGTGAGCCAGGGCGAGACCCTGTTCGAGTGGGGCGAGTCGGATCGCTTCGCGGTTTCGGTGCGCCTGGCCGGCGATGCGGCGGGACCGTTCGGCGAGGGGATCACGGGTGATGGGCGCAGGGTCGCACTCGATTTTCTGTCGGAGACGCTCGATCCGAGGGCCCGCATGCGCGAGGCATGGTTCTCCGTTCAACCCGTATCTGCGGCTGCAAGCGGCCTGGCCGAAGGCGAAGTCCTGCGGTTGGTGACCAGCAGCCAGGCTGCGGATCCCATCGATCTGCCGATGGCGGCCCTGCACGGTCGCGCGGGTCGGCATCGCGTGTGGACCCACCCGGCGCCGGAGCAATTTGTGCAGCGCGCGGTGCAGGCGCGAGTGCAGGGTGACGGCCGTGTCAGCGTGACGGGACTCGCCCGCGAGGAGCGCGTTGTCGTCGCGGGCGGCCAGTTCCTGCAGCGGCGCGAGCTGGCGGTATCGCCATGAATCGGGGGCTGTCCATCCTGGCCGGGTGTGGGACGTTGCTGATGGCCGCCACGGTCATCGCACATGACGGTCAATCGCATGCGAACGATGCCGGCGTGGGGGCATCATCACCTGCATGGACCGCTCCGGCGTGGACGCCGGACGGGCGCCTGTACGTGCCGAAGTCCCTGCAACGCCTCCTTGGTATCCGGACCCAGGTCGTAGGGCGCGAGCCGATCATTTTGAGCGTGCCGGCCACGGTGTCGCTGCGGCCTGAATCTGCCGGCCTCGTACAGGCGCCTGAAGCGGGTCGGATCGATTCCGCGGGCCGTTGGCCGGTGCCGGGCCAGCAGGTGAGAAAGGGCGAGGTGCTCGCCGTCCTGAGCCCCGCGCTCAGCGAGCGGGAGCAGGCCAGGCGGCGGGTGGAACTGGCGCAGATCGAACAGCGCCGGGTCATCGCGAGAGTCAATGTCGATCGCATGCGCGTCCAGATTGCCGGCCAGGACGGCAAGGTCGCGCCGGGCAACATCTATTACGAACAGGCGGAGTCGGAGCTGCGCGGACTTGATGAGGCGCACCGCGCAAAGCTCGACGGTCTGCAAGCGCGCAGCGAACTTCGCGCCCCGGTGGCCGGACGGCTGGTCGAGGTGGCGGTCTCTCCGGGCGAAGTCGTGCAGGCGGGCAGCCGCATGTTCCTGGTCGCCGATGACGGCGGTCGGCACCGACTCGAACTGATGCACACCGATCCGCGTCTGCCTGGACGCATCAGCAGAGCGTCCATCCCCGGCCAGTCCCAGGTCCGGTTGCGCCTGCGTGGCCGGGAGCCCATGAGGGATCCGCCGGGTTGGCGGTTGTGGGTGGATTCCGAAGGTACTGAAGGATGGCTGCCGGGTCAGATCGTCGATGTCGAACTGTCGATGCAGCCGGATCCCGAACCCTGCGTCGAGCGGGGTGGGAGGGGCGAGATCTGGCTGCACGTTGCACCCGAGCTGTTCGAACGGCGCCCGCTCGCCGGCTGCGAATCCGAGCCAGCCGTGCAGCCTGGCGAACGCCGGGTCGTCCAGGGCGCTGTCCTGCTTTCCGACTACACGAACCTCGCGCCTCCGGCCGGCCGCTGAGCCGGAGCGATATGCGTTGCCGAAACAAGGGTGCGACCAGAAAGTATTGGCCCCGGGAATCCGTCGCCGGCTATTTTTTGGGCCCTATTTTTTTCGATTCCGTGATGTACACGATGACCGGCTGGACCCTGATCGAGCGCTCGCAGATATTGAAGTTACACGCGGGGTCGCTACCTGCGTGGCGTGTGGCCCAGGCCTCCGTCGGCTTGCTGTTCGCGGCCGCGGCCACGCCGCTGGTGGCGCCGCCCGATGCTACGGCCAATGAAGCACCGATCCCGATCGAGCGGATCAGGTCGGCCGAGGCACAGCCCGAGCGGCTCGAAACGATTCCCTCGCGCGAATCCGAAACGCCTGCCGAAGCCGCCCCGGTCGCAGAAGACGAAGCGCCACGCAACCGTTTGATCGGAGATGATCGTTGTCACTGCGCAGAAGCGCGAGGAGAACGTCCAGGACGTGCCCCTGTCGGTGCAGGCGTTCAGCGCCGAGATGCTGGCGGCGCGCGGCATCGTCGACCAGACGGGCTTACAGCAGGCCACTCCCGGCCTGGATGTGGGCGAACAGGCGCAGTTCTCCACGATCTTTCTGCGGGGCGTCGGCTCCGATGCTTTCCTGATGGCCGATCCGAGCGTGGCCTCGTATATCGACGGGATCTACTTCCCCTTCGCGCAGGGCGCGTTCCACGCCATCATCGGCACTCTGTCCAAGTCGGCGTTCGCGCAGGCCACGCTCACCGTTACCGACTGGCTGGCGCTGACCGCAGGCGCGCGCTATCAGGACGAGGCGCGCTATCTGATCCGCTCCGACTCCGGGCTGTTCCTGTCTGACGGTGGATTTCAGACGCTGTTCAACTGGAACGAGCTCGGCGCGCGCGACGGCAATGGCGATCCCTTCCCGATCCGCGACACCACCACAAGCTTCCGCCCCAAAGCGACGATCGAACTGCGCCCCTTCGACGACAGGGCACTGCTGTATTTCTCGTGCCAGGAAGCGCTCAAGTCCGGCACCTACATGGATTGTAAGATGCATATCGACTTTTCATCCGGCGACCATTTGTAAAGAAGGTTCTCATCGGCGCGTCGGTGCGAGATCGGTTCCTGTCTGTCACTTTGTAGGCAATAGATTGATTCAATTCTCCTTCCGAGATCCATGTGGTCGATGGCATGTGACTTGCGCCCCTGATTGAAATTGCCCCTCGGGCAATCCACCCGGGACTGTGAGGAGAAAAATCCATGAGAAAAATCGCTTCGGTTGTTGCTGCCTCCGTACTCGCCGTCGCGCCGCAGGTGGCCTCGGCCGCGGGCCTCGTCAACAATCTCATCATCGTCACGACCGAATGCTGCGGAGGCAGGGGCATTCCGGGCTTGGGCCCGACGGTCGTGGCGCTGAAGAGCAGCCTGCTGCTGGTCATCGGGAATGATCGTCTCGGCGTGGTCATACGGCCCTTGGTCACCGACCTCGTGCCACTGGCACTCGATCTGCAGCCGATCACGGACAGGCTGGTGGGAAGGCCGCTGGTGACGGAGGTCGTGCTAACGGCCTTGGGGGGCTGAGTCGGACCGGCGCCTTGGCCTGGCCGGTCAAGGCGTGACCTGATTAGCAACGACCTTCAGCCAGACTCTTTTATAATGGGGAGATGAGGCGGCTGAGGGGGAATGTGGATGGCGATGAATCGGGTGCAATTTCAGCGCGGGCTATCGTTGGTGGAGTTTCAGC
>JBQTIX010000097.1:0-5783 GCA_052387695.1 Panacagrimonas sp.
CCGGCCCGTTTGTCCCGAGTAGCCGCGCAGCGGGCGTACCGAGGGAAGCGTCGCGTATCGGGCACGCCCGGCACCTCGATACGCGGCATTGCTGCGCAATGGCGCTACTCGGTGCGAACGGATTTCAAACTGATGCACTACCCAAGGCCGGGGTCTCCCTTCGTACCAGACCGAGCCGCTACGACAACCGGGCGGTGGGCTCTGCCAATGGGCGCTCGGGTGAAGTGCAGCAGACGCCACGTCCAGCGCCGCCAATGCGATTGCACGGACCCGGCCCACCCACTAGAATTCGCGCCCCCATTGTTCCGTGATAGCTCAGTCGGTAGAGCAAGTGACTGTTAATCACTGGGTCCCAGGTTCGAGTCCTGGTCACGGAGCCAAATAATCAAGCACTCGTAGCGCAGGGCCAGGTTCGTGAACTTGGCCGAGCGCGCTCGGGATGACCGAGCTGAACTCGGTCCGGATCCTCGATGAGCCGGTTCGAGTCTTCAACGCCACCGTCACGGGCGCATCGACGATCGATCTCAACGATCTCGACACGTCGGCCGCCAGGACCTGCCTCGGCGGTGGCGTCATCAAGTACCAGATGCCGGTGGACCTGCCCGTCCGCACGTCGGCGGCCATGCAGATTCGGTCGCGCGTGGATTCGACCGACATCGTGCTGTCGTTCTCCACGACGGACAGCTCGATCGTTTTCGACGACACGACCAAGACCATCACGCCGATCAAGTCGGTGGCGCTGACGGCGGCGCTGACCTGGGTCACCGGCGTTTGGGATCTGGAAGCGTTTTCCGCTGCCGCCTCCGCCGGGGAAATTGGAGACAGCGCGCGCGGGTGGAAGCACTTCAACAGCAGGCAGCGACGGCGAAGCCCGTAACCCGGTACCGCGATCTCGCTTCGAAACGCGAGAGCACCGGCTGCGCGATTGACCGTACGACCACACCCGGAATCCGCGGAGGACTGGAAGCCGGGTCCGGCCAAAGTCGCGACAGCGGTACGTGCAGCAAGGTGAAGTTGGCACTCCAATCCAGGTCCCGGATCGTCGCGTTCCAGATCGCCCGATCTACACCAACCGCGCGGCCGTCGGCCTGCCGGATCAGTTTGGCGAATCAAAAGAAGCGTGGATGGATGGATGCGGCAACTCCGCTATGTACGCTGCCAGACGGGCGCCGCAACGAATCGGGCGTATAGATGGAGGTCGATGTCAGGCAACGTCTACCTGCGGCCCTCGCACGTCCAAGAGACTGCCGTCGAAGAAGGCCGCGGCATCTACGACAACATCCGCAAGACGCTGCAATACCTGCTGGCGGGCGGCAGCGGCGAACTGCTGCTGATGGCGATCTGCGTGATCGTAGAACTGCCCTCACCGCTGCCGTCGATCCACCTGCTGCGGATCAATCTCGTCACCGACGGACTGTCTGCGCTATGCCTGGCCACCGACCCCGACCTGATGACACGCCCGCCGCGTCATCGTCTGGAACAAATCACCGACCGCAGCTTCCTGCGCACGATGCTGTTCACCGGCTTTCTCACCGCCGGTGTCGCGTTCGCGGTGTCCTGCATGTGCTGCAGACGCAGACCATCGAAGTGGCCCGCACCTATGCATTCAGCGTGCTGGTCTTTGCCGAACTGCTGCGATCCTTCGGCGTCCGCAGCGAGACCAAGCCGGTCTGGCGCATTTCCCTGTTCACCAACATCAATCTGGTGCTCGTGGTCGCGGCGTCGTTCGGCCTTCAGGTCTTGAGCCCGCACAACGAGATTCCGGGAGGGTTCCTGAAGACCACATACATGCCGCTCGCCGATTGTTTCCTGCTACTCGCGCTGGGCGCGATTCCGCCCGGAGGTGCTGGAGATGGTTAAGCTGGCGCGGAAGACGTGATACCGGCGTAAGGAATTCGCCAGCCGCGGCACCAAACGTAACGGCGGACACCCGAGCACCCGATTCTCGCGCGAACGTGAGCTTCTCGGTTCTGCCGCTTTCAGCCCAAAGCGGCCATTGGCGCGATTCAGCGCGACGGCAGTGCTCGGCCGATCTCGGCTGGTCGTGACCGGCAGCCATTGGGGATGCGCGTCGTCGTAAGACTGGCCGTTTGTTGATATACGCAAACGGCATGGAGGAACCGATCACCTGATTATGCGGATGCCTTACCGCCGGATGCCTTACCGCGCACCGCCGACTCGATCTTGGCGACATCGATCTTCTGCATCTCCATCATCGCCTCGAACGCGCGCTTCGCCACATCGCCGCCCCTGGCCATCGCTTCCGTCAGGACGCGCGGGGTGATCTGCCACGACAGCCCCCATTTGTCCTTGCACCAGCCACACGCGCTCTCGACGCCACCATTGCCGACGATCGCATTCCAGTAACGATCGGTCTCCGCCTGGTCGTCGGTGGCGATCTGAAATGAAAACGCCTCGTTGTGCTGGAACGCGTTCCCGCCATTGAGACCAAGGCAGGGCACGCCGCACACCGTGAACTCGACCGTCAGGACCTGACCCGCCTTACCGCCCGGAAAGTCGGCCGGCGCTCGGTGTACCCCGCCGACGGTGCTGTCGGGAAACGTCCTAGCATAGAAGTCTGCGGCATCCTCCGCATCATGGTTGTACCACAGGCAGATCGTGTTCTTCTTCATTGTCACTCTCCTCCTAGTTGAAGCGAGCCCCTGGCGGTCGTCGCTGGACAATCCGGTCTCCTGGCGTAGTGCCGGAACAAGAACCGGAAACTTCCTGAACAGTTTGTCGAATTCTGATCTCGCCGTTCGTCGTTACAGTGAAAGCGACCATTTCGGGATACGACACAGAGACTCAAATGAGAAAGCTCAAAATCACGGAACACATCTCGCTGGACGGTGTGATCCAGCACTCTGCCGATGACGACGATTTCCCCTACAGCGACTGGACTGCCCCCTATCGGACGCCCGCGGGCCGGGATGCAATCCTCGCCGCGTATGGCCAGCGCTTCGATCTGCTGCTTGGCCGTCGCACCTACGACATATGGTCAGGCTTCTGGCCCAAGGCGCCGAGCAGTCCGATGGCTGACGGCCTCAATGCGGCAACAAAATATGTCGCGACCCACCATCCTGAAAGTCTTGAATGGGGCCCGTTCGAGGGGCTTGGACCGGACCTCGTCGAGGGCATTCGCCGCATCAAGTCGCTGGACGGCCCCAACCTGATCCTTTCGGGTAGCTCCACCTTGACATCGACGCTGCTCGAACATGGGCTCGCGGATGAAGTCCTGCTGATCGTCTATCCGGTCCTGTTGGGAACCGGGAAGCGCTTCTTTGCGGAGGGAACACGGCCAGGCTCATTCGAGCTCGTCAGCACGAGCCCATTTCAGTCCGGCATCATCCTCAATCTCTATAAGGTCGCCGGGCCTTTGAAGACCGGATAGTTCGACGACGCCATGTCGCCGGTGATCAGCTATAAGTTTGAGGTGCGGCGGCCGATAGCGGGCGCTACTGTGGGGTCGGCAGGTGTTACATGGCTCGACGAGGCGCGCAAGCGCGCAGCCCTTTCTCTGGCGGCCTGCTGCTCGCCTGGTGCGCTGAGCTGAAAGTCCGCTACTGGCACGAAGCCGTCCACCGCCTGGAGCCGCTCGTTCGCGCGGCCGTCACCGATCACCCTCACTCAGACTTTATCGCGTGCCCCCCGAACTGATTGCGCATGGCGGCCAGCAGCTTGTCTGAGTAGAAGTCCGCATCGCGTGAGCGCAGGCGCGCGAGCAGCGACAGGGTGATGACCGGCGCGGCCACGTCGAGGTCGATGGCCTCGGCCACGGTCCAGCGACCTTCGCCGGAATCGTCCACGTACGGCGCGATTCCGGTCATTTCCGGGTTCTTTTCCAGCGCGGCCGCGGTGAGGTCCAGCAGCCAGGAGCGCACCACGCTGCCGTGGCGCCAGATGTCGGCGACCTGATGCAGATCCAGCGCCAGCTCCTGCTTGTGCTTCAGGATGGAAAAGCCTTCGGCGTAAGCCTGCATCAGGCCGTACTCGATGCCGTTGTGAATCATCTTGGTGAAGTGCCCGGAGCCACTGGGTCCTACACGGCCCCAGCCGCGGTCGGCTCCCGGTGCAAGCGTTGCGAAGATCGGCCGCAGGCGTTCTACCGCTGCGGCATTGCCCCCGATCATCAGGCTGTAGCCCTCGGCCAAACCCCATATCCCGCCGCTGGTGCCGCAGTCGACGTAGTGGATCTGCTGGTCGGCAAAGGTCTTCGCCCGACGCTGCGTGTCCTTGTAGTTGGAATTGCCGCCATCGACGATCGTGTCGTCAGTGGCCAGCATGGGCCGCAGTTGGTTGACGAGGTCATCGGTGATTTCACCGGCGGGCACCATCAGCCAGAGCGTGCGTGGGGTCGGCAGTTTTTCGACCAGCTTCTCCAGGGAGTCAGCCGATTCGCCGCCCTTGTCCTCAAGAGCCTTGCCGGCTTCCGGATTCGGCGCAAAGCCCACCACGCGATGTCCACCAAGCAGGAGGCGCCGCGCCATGTTGCCGCCCATCCGGCCCAAGCCGATCATTCCGAGTTCCACTGCGTGACTCCTGTGTGTTTACCGAGCATGGCGGCGGAAGCATTTCGCGCTACGCGGGCTTCGGCGCCTCTGTTAATTTTTTCAGCAATTGGATTTGCTCCTGCTGCATCGCCACCAGCTCGGTCCATTGCCGTTCGCGCAAGGTGTCGATCTTCTGGTGCAGGGCCAGAATCTCCAGTTCGGACTTCAGGTTCACTTCGTAATCGTGTTGCGCAGCAGCCCGGTCCTTGGCCGCGGAGCGGTTTTGCGACATGAGGATCACCGGAGCCTGCAAGGCCGCGAGCATCGACAGAATCAGATTCAGAAAAACGTAAGGATAAGGATCGAAGGGCTCGCGGAACTGCACCAGCACGATCGTGTTGAGCACGATCCATAACAGCAGCAGCGACAGGAAAATGAGGATGAACGTCCAGGAGCCGCCGAAGCTTGCAATGCGGTCGGCAAGGCGCTGCCCCACCGTCATGCTCTCCTGGAATTCCTGCTCGGTGTTGTGGCTGATGTGAACGCGTTGGTTCAGGCGTTCGACGACGCGCTGCTCGCTTTCCCCGGCCTCGTCACAGGTTTTCAGAAACCGCGCCGTCAGTTCCTCGACCGTGTTGCTCACGGTGCGACGTCCACCCGACCCGGGTCGGCATGCGTCGGATAAGGCGCGGCCCGTTCGTGATGGTCAGGCTCGCCGGCCAGCGTGTTCGCCAGACCGTGATTGACATCGCGGTGATGCGCTTCGTCGGCACGCACGACCAACACCACATCGCGCAAGGTCGCATCGGCGGGCAGCTTCCAGTAGTGCCGGGCAATGGCGGGAGCCGGCACGTTGGGCGAGCGGCCCTCGTCGATTTCCTTCAGATACAACGTATAGCTGAGCACCGCCTCTTCCTCGAAGTAACCGACGACGCGGTGCGCGGTGCGCCGCGAAATCAGATACAGCAGCCCGAACCCGACAAAGAAGACCCACTGTGCGAGGAGCACGACCAAGCGCTCGAAAACCGTGGGCTTGGCGATCGCGATGAACGTCATCAGATGCATTCGCTCGTTCTCAGCTTCTTCGAGCAGCGTCCGAATCCAGCCTTCGTCGCCGACCATGCGGCGCAGGCACCTCAGGTGCGTGAGCATCGCGCCGACCATGCCGGGAACGGCCGCCACGGTTTCGAGGACGATCGCCCTGTGACCGTAACGCTTGGCGAAGAAGATATCCGCGCAATGGCGAAGCAGCTTGGTGAACCCGAGCGCGAAGCGATCGGAGAAGCCTCTTGG
>JBQTIX010000098.1:0-3734 GCA_052387695.1 Panacagrimonas sp.
GACACGCCGACGCTGGTGATCGTCCTCAGCACGCTGTTGCCCACCACCAGCACGGCCGAGAGCAGCTCGTAATAGTGGTTGGGCAACACCGTCTGCACCGCGGGCAGGAGCTGATCGAGCTGCGGCAGCACCGCGGCGGCCGCGCCGACGACGTTGAACAGCAGAGTCTTGGATTTCCAGAACGCTTTCATCGCTTACTCCTTGGTGGAACCGATACGGCGCTGAGACGACCGGCGCATGTCGGCTCCGGCCACGAAAAGCCGTGGCCTTGAGCCGACCTACAGCCGACCTACAAAAGGGCTCGTGGGTCATAGCAGCGGCTTGTGCAGACCCTTGTCCATCACCACGAAGCCGCCCTCGTGGTCGATCTTGTTGACGTAGGCCTGGTTCTCGAAGTCCTTCCCGACCACCCGCGGCGTGCCCGCGTTGTAGGCGGCGGCCACGCCGCGCCAGCCGTGCGCGTTGTAGAAGCGGTCGCGCAGACGGGCCAGGTGCTTGCAGCCGTAGTGCAGCCCTTGCAAAGGGTCGCAGAGGCCCGGCAAATGGCCCTTGTAGCCGTATTCCCGCGCTACCGCGCCCATCACCTGCATGAGGCCCCAACTGGACTGCTGGCCCAGCCATTCCGTCATCCGCGAGCTGCCGGGGGGCGCCTGAAACAGGTCCGGCGGCACCCGCTGCGAGGCGGTCAAGTGGCTGAGCCGGAACGGCTGATGGCGGATCACGTCCCAGAGATAGGGGTAGGCCGGCTCGGTGCGCACGGCAAAGCGATTGCAGCCGGACTCCACCTGGCAGATGGCCGTGACCAGCTCGATCGGCAGCTCATACTTGGGCGCCACCGCGGTGATGTAGCCCGAGGTGCGCAGCCGGTCCGGCTCCAGCAACGGCGGCGGCGATTCGCGGGTGCCCAGGCGGGTGCGGGAGTCCATTCGCGCAGCTTGTCGCGCGCGCGGGAGGCGGGGCAGGCTAACCGCGGTTAGCCTCAAGTCGGGTCAAACGATGACTCTGGGCATTGCCTTGCGCACGGCCGTCAACGCGCGGCTCCATCCCACCGGCCGCTTGGATTCGCCGCGCGGCGTTTTGACTCGATACGTGTCCCGACGATGGCTGCGCCAGAGTTGCATCATTCTGATCAGCGGCCGACCGGTATCGAAGTCGATCACCACCACGATGCGGCGCAGGGGTGGCGGCGTCCAGGGCACTGAGTCATACGGTGCTTCGCTTTCCGTCCTCTTGCGCGCCTTGGCTGCTCGCATCGCGGAACATTTGGCGTGTACGTCACTTCGGCTTTTCATCTTCAGGGACCTTGCACGGGTCGGTGAATGTGGTGTTGGGCAAGATCAATGAGAAGTCCTCGTCGATGCAGCGAAGGCAACAATCTCCGTGCAGACGCGGCGCGTGTCTGAAACACAACACGCGTGGCAAACGGTTCGCCCGTCCTCAAGCTGCCAACCATCCGCAGGCCCGCGGTCACAGCCAATCAGTCCGCCGCAATCAGCGCACGCAGGCCCAACCAGTCGTTCGAGGCCGACTGAAAGTGCCTCACGTTTTGCGCTTTTCATCATGGTTTTTCTCCGGGCACTTTCAGCGGCTCAACTTCGGCGTTGGACGACAAGATCGGCCTCCACTGCGCCGGCTCGTCGATGCCAGAAAAGAAGGACACTCTGCCGTCGTGGCGCAGCACCGGCACAAACCATCCGCGGTACGGCGGCTGTTCCTCACCGCTCATGTCGCACGCCCAGTGCGCTCTGGCGTGTTCGGTTCCGTCGGCCATCCGTACTCGTACGTCGGTGGTGTTCCTCGGTGCTGTATCCATCGAGCGCCAGTCGTCCAACCCGGCGCTCAAGCCGACGTTGCGGCCCTCAGCATTTTTTCCGCTCATCAGGTTTTCTCCTGTGCCGCAACGCGGCTTAGCTCTGCGTTGTACGGCACGGCAAAGATGTCGCTCATTGCAAGTCCCTCTCGTCTCGTTCTCCACGCGGTCTGCGCGTGGTGCTCGCGGTCGTAGTGCAGGTGGCAGCCTTGGCACATGGAGCGCAGGTTTTCGTCGTCGCAATGCTCCGGCGTGTGGTCGAGGTGCGCCGTCGTCAGCACCACCTTCGAGCCGGTGCCGTAGGCGGGCTGTCCTTGCAGGTTCGGGCAGCGGCCCGCGTGCGTGCCTCGGCCACACTCGCCCAAGCATTCGCAGCGGTCGCCAGCGCGCGCCCGTATGCGGGCAGAGATCGCAGGCCAGTCACGCGGGTAGCGCGCTCGGTTCTCAGGTCGTATCGGCATCGCCGCTTCCTCGCGCGGGTGCCGTACAACCAGTCATTGGAGCCGACCCGCCACAAACCGCCGTGGCGGTCGGCTCAATTCGGGCGTTGATCATCACTTTAATCACAGCAAGCTCGCCTGCCGCTGATCCTTCTCAGCGCCTGCCCACCGATAGATCGTGTACTCGTGCAGCCCAAACTCCCGTGCCAGCTTCGACGCGCTCTCGCCGTTGCGAAACCGGGTGAGCACCAGGGCACGAAAGGTGGCGCGTGACAGGCGCGCATTGCGCGGAATCGGGATGGTGCTACCGCCGCACTCACGAGACAGCTTCAGGGCCACTTCCAGCCCTATTTTCAGCGCGATCGGATGGTCCGCCGATAGGGAGTCGGCGTGGGGGATATACAGCCGTATACCCGGCCACCCTTCGCACAGTGCCAGGGTGCCGGGCACGCCTATCATCCTGGCAAACTCCAGCAGCCAATCCTTCCGCGGCTCGCGAAAATCAAGCACGGACTGGACCCACCCCACGAAGTGGACCGCTACTTCGTGGGGGCCCCGGTGGCGGCTCCGCGACGTGGCGTTTCTGATCGATCATCAGCGCACCCACCAGCTTGTAGAGCTGCTGCGGGTCGCACCAGGTGAAGCGCGCCACCCCGAACATGCGCTGCGCCATCGCATCGGCGTAGGCATCGTCTCGTCGGCCGCCGGGGGCATTGATCAGGATGGCCCGGACCTTGGCCACCAGGCGCGCCTTGGCGTCGGCCGGCTTCTGGCGAGCCGGAGGCGTCGCGATGCCGGCGCGCTTGGCGTGGGCTTCCAGATGCTCGATCACCTGGCGACGACCGTGGGTGTCCAGGTCTTTCGACGACTCCACGCGGGCGACGACGTGCAGCATCGTGCGGTACTGGTCATCGTCCAGGCCGAGCTGGGCCTTGAGGATGTGGATCTTGGCCAGCTCGCGGTTACGGGGATCGGTGCTCATGTTCGCAACCTCAGTTGTCCGCGCAGATCGGGGAGCGACACGCGACGCATCGCCGCCACCTGGGCCAGCGTGGTCATGGCGCGGTCGTGCAGGAATTCGCAGGTGCGCAGCAGCTCGTCGTCGCTGGCGGCGATGTAGTAGCCCTCGGACGGGTGCCCGCACACGTGGTGGCCGGCGCGGCGCAGCTCCTCGATGACCTTGCGCAGTTGCCGCTCTGCCGCCTTGGTGGCGTACAGCCCGCAGATCTCCAGCACCAGGCCGGCGCCGGTGATGCCGGCGTCGGCGCCGACGTGGCGCTCCATCGCAGCCAGCACGGCCTCGCGCGAGAGCAGATCCACGCTCATGCGGGATCCGTAGGTCGGGTCAAGCCCGCGGGCTGTTCGCGGGCGGACCCGACGTTCACGGGTTGGCATGCGCGCGCAGCGTCGGTTCCGCCTTCGGCTGGCCGGGGTCCCCCGCAAAGTAGCTTTTCACTTTGCGGGGTGGCTTGAACCGACCTACG
>JBQTIX010000099.1:0-20873 GCA_052387695.1 Panacagrimonas sp.
GCCCCGTGACCGTGACCGTCGATAACTGGGAGATCGTCCGCTCGCTGGCCGCGGTACTGGCGGTGCTGATGTCGATGGTGGCACTGCGCGTGTCGCGCAGCGACAAGAGCGCGGATGCGCAGAAGGCAGCACTGGCGCGGGTGGAAAACCAACTCACCGGGGACGTGGAGGCGCTGCGGCATCTGATCGGCAACATCAACATTCAGATGAGCGCGTTCGAAGAAGCCTTCAAGCACATCCCGACGAGCCGCGATTTCGACCTGCTGCAGAACTCGATCTCGGATGTGAGCCAGGCGGTGGCGCGCCAGCAGGGCGCACTGGAAGCCAACACCCGCATGGTGGAGCGGATGAATTCTTTTTTGATGGAGCGTGGGACGTGAACAAGTATTTTGAGTCCGTGATGGGCGACGTTCGACTGATGATTCTCAACATCCTGGACTCGATGCCGGAAGGCACGCTCACCGTGGGCCAACTGGACCGCGTGCTGGACGGACAACCCGGCGATCACTTGGCGCGCGACGAGATCGAGGGTCAGATCACCTGGCTGGAGTCTGCTGGGCTGGTCACTCTGGAGCGGATCGCCGCCACCTGCTGGGTGCGTGTGACGCAGCGAGGCCTGGATGTGGCCCGCGGCCAGGCCAAGGTGCCGGGCGTCACCCGGCTGGTGGACCGGCGGCTGAGCCCGTGATGTTCATGCTGCCGGCCAAGACGGAGTTGCGCCGTTTTCTGGCGATCCCGTTTCTGGTGCTGGCGATCCTGATCGGTTGCGTGATGGCACTGGCGGTGTCGCTGGGCAGCGTCGTGGCGGGCGAGGATTGGGTGTGACGGGCTTCCGAATAATGACGATGTCGGTTCCGCCGCATGAAGCCGCGGCTTGAACCGACCTACATGGACGCCCAGTGAGATGCCAAAGAAATCCAGTATCGCCACGCTTGACCCTGCGGTCCGCGAGAGTGTCGACGCGCTGCTCAAACTTGGCCGGCTGACCCTAGACCAGGTTATCGGCCAGCTCCGCGCCGCGTTCCCCGGCGCCGAGATTCCGAGCCGTTCCGCACTCGGCCGCTACAGCCAGCGCTTCGACGAAATCGGCAAGCGCATGCGCGAGTCCCGAGAGGTGGCCAAGGTCTGGGCGGACCGCCTGGGCAACGAGCCGCAGGGCGACATCGGCAAGCTGGTGATGGAGTTGCTGCGCACGCTGGCCTTCGACGTGACGCTGGAGATGCAGGAGCCGGACGAGGACGGCAACGTCGTGATCGACCCTAAGTCGATCAACACGCTGGCCCTCGCGATGCAGCGGCTAGAGGCCGCCGGCAAGTGGAATCTGCAACGCCAGCAGGCCATGCGCGAGGCGCTGGTCACCGAGGTGGAAACCAAGCTCAAGCGCGCGCCGCGGAAACTGGATGCGGAGTCACTGGCGTTGTTGCGACAGGCGATTCGGGGAGATGCGTAATGGCAAATGAGAAAAGCGGCCGTTCACTCGGCGTCCTCCCACTGCTCGGCGTGGTGTTCGTCACGTTGAAGTTGTGCGGTGTAATTGATTGGTCATGGTGGTGGGTCACAGCGCCCTTCTGGGTCGGATTCGCCTTGATCCTCCCGATAGCGCTACTGGTGGCCTGGTTCGAAGTACGCAACGAATCGACGGGAACACGGCGCCGCTAATGGCCTCCGGCTTCCGCCTCCACACCCGCCAGCGCGCGTACGTCGAGGACAAGTCGCGCTTCAAGGCGATGATGATGTCGCGCCAGGCGGGCAAGAGCTCTGGTTCGACACTGGAGATCTGCGAGGATGGCATGCAGTCCGTGCTCGACGGCCGCAAGACCCGCTGGGTGATCCTGTCGCGCGGTGAACGCCAGGCGCGCGAGGCGATGGAGGAGGGCGTCAAGGCCTTCTTAAACCAGTACCAAGTCGGCTTCGAAGCGCTCGAAATTCCGTGGGAAGGCTGCGAGGACAAGGCGCTCGAAGTGCGCCTTCCCGGCGGCTCGCGCATCACCGGCCTGCCGGCCAATCCGGACACTGCGCGCGGCTTCACCGCCAACGTCCTCCTGGACGAATTCGCGTTCCACGCCGACAGCAAGAAGATCTGGGGTGCGCTGTTTCCAGTGATCTCGCGCAACGATCTGAAGCTGCGCGTCATCAGCACGCCCAACGGCAAGGCCAACAAGTTCTACGAGATCATGACCGCCGGCGGGCTGGAGAATCAGCTTCGCGAAACGGGCCATGCCCAGGCCGGCGTGTGGAGCCTGCACTTCTGTGACATCTACGCCGCCGTCGCCGGTGGCCTGGATCGCAAAATCGAAGAGCTGAAGGCCGGCCTCAACGATCAGGACATGTGGGAGCAGGAATTCGAGCTCAAGTGGCTCGACGAGGCCAGCGCCTGGCTGGATTACGACCTGATCAACGCCGTGGAACACGACAAGGCTGGCGACCCGGATCTGTACGCGGGCGGCGTGTGCTATGTCGGCAACGATATCGGCCGGCGCCGTGACCTCTGGGCCGTGTGGGTGGACGAGCTGATCGGGGATGTGTTCTGGACGCGCGAGGTGATCGCGCGCAGGCGCATCAGCTTTTTCGAGCAGGACCGTCTGCTCGATGACGTCATGCGCCGCTACCGCGTGGGCCGGCTCTGCATGGACCAGACCGGCATGGGCGAGAAACCGGTGGAAGACGCCAAGCGTCGCTACGGCGAGTCCGTCGTCGAAGGGATTCTGTTCACGTCCCCGAACAAGCTGATCCTGGCCACCAACGGCAAGCAGAAATTCGAGGATCGCAAGGTGCGCATCCCGATGGGCGATCGCGACATCCGCGCGGACCTGCACGCGCTGCGGAAGATTCCGACCGCTACGGGTGGCGTGCGCTTCGACGCCGATGGCGATACCGATGGCCACGCGGACCGCGCCTGGGCAAAGTTCCTGGCACTTCACGCCGGCTCCACGCCCTACCAGCCCAACACCTACGACGCGGTGCGGCCCGGCCAGCGCCGGCCGGAAGATCGCGAGTTCGAAGATGCGTACACGCGGGTCAAGGCCACCGCGGGCTTCAACGCGCGGCGAGGAGCATGGTGATGGCACAGATCGTCGGTCCGGATGGCCAGCCCCTGCGCAAGCAGGAACTTCTTCAGGAAATCGCCGGCCCCACCGTCACCGGCGTGCGGCAGGTGTTCACCGGAAACGTGGCGCGCGGCCTCAACCCCGAGCGCCTGGCGATTATGCTGGACCAGGCGGCCGACCAGGATGCGCGTGATTACCTGACCTTGGCCGAGGAGATGGAGGAGCGCGACGCGCACTATCTCTCCGTGTTGAGCACGCGCAAGCATGCGATCACCGGCCTGGAGTTTCAGGTGGAGGCGGCGTCCGAGGACGCGGCAGAAGTGAAAATCGCCGACGCGGTGCGTGAGTTGTTCGCGGGTGACGATTTCGCGGACACGGCCGAGGAGCTGCTCGACGCGCTCGGCAAGAGCTACAGCGTGGTCGAAATCATCTGGGACCTGAGCGAGCGGCAGTGGCAGCCGCTGCGCTTCCAGCATCGCGATCCGCGCTGGTTCAAGGTGGACCGCGAGACCCGCCGCGAGCTGCGCCTGATCACGGACGAGAATTCGTCCGAGGGCGTGCCGCTGGCGGCGTTCAAGTTCATCTCCCACAAGCCCAGCATCAAGACCGGCATCCTGCTGCGCAACGGGCTCGCGCGTGTGGTGGCTTTCATGCATCTGTGCAAGGCCTACGCGCTCAAGGACTGGCTCGCGTTTGCCGAGGTGTTCGGCATGCCGCTGCGGGTGGGCAAGTACGGGCCGAGCGCCACCCCGCGGGACGTGTACATCCTGCGCCAGGCGGTGGCCAACATCGGCACCGACGCCGCGGCGGTGATTCCGGAGGCGATGAAGATCGAGTTCGAGCAGGTGGGCAATGTCACCGGCGCGCATCAGCTGTTCGAGGGGCTGTGCGAGTATCTGGATAAGCAGGTCAGCAAGGCCGTGCTGGGCCAGACCAACACCACCGACGCCCAGAGCGGCGGCCTGGGTTCCGGCCAAGCGGACGTGCACAACGAGGTGCGCAAAGACATCCTGCGCGCGGACGCTCGCCAGCTCTGCAACACGCTCAACCGCGATCTGGTGCGGCCATTTGTCGATCTCAATTTCGGGCCGCAGAAGAAGTACCCGAAGGTGACGTTGCCGATCCCGGAGCCGGAAGACCTCACCGTACTGACAGAATCGCTCACCAAGCTGGTGCCGATGGGCCTGAAGGTGAGCATGGCTACCGTGCGCGACAAGCTCGGACTGCCCGATCCGGATGGCGACGAGGAGCTGCTGACGGCGCCCGCGCCGCCGCCGTCTCCTGGTGCCGGCGGCGATCCGGAAAGCGACCCACAGCCGCCACCGCGGGCCGCAAACGCGACGCGCAGGGCCAAGGCCGACCTGCCGCAGATTCAGGCAGCGCGCCTGGACGCGGAAACCGAGCCCGCGATGACGGCGATGATCGACCGCATCAAAGCCCTGGTCGCTGAAGTGACGACGATCGACGAGCTGCGTGATCGCCTGATCGAGCTGCAGCCCGAGCTCGACGACGAGAAGCTGGCCGACACCATGCGCATGGCCTTCGCCGCTGCGTCGCTGGCAGGACGCTCGGACATCCTGGCCGGCACCTGACATGGCCGCGGCCGAATACGGATCGCTGCCGTTCGCCGAGCAGATCGAGTTCTTCCGGCAGAAGGTTCCGCTTGGCACGCGCGCGTGGACGGACATCTGGGAGGGGGAGCACGCACGCGCGTTCGTGGTGGCCGGTGCGATGAAGGACGAGTTGCTCATCGACTTCAAAACGTCGATCGACAAGGCGATCTCGGAGGGCACAACGCTGGAGAATTTCCGCAAGGATTTCGACAGCATCGTGACCCGGCATGGCTGGAGCTACAACGGCGGTCGCAACTGGCGGACGCGCGTGATCTACGAGACCAACCTGCGCACCTCCTACCAGGCCGCGCGGTTCAAGCAGATGGACGAGATCAAGGCCTTGCGGCCGTTCTGGGAGTACCGGCACAGCGACTTGGTGCAGGACCCGCGGCCCGAGCATCTGGCCTGGGACAAGCTGGTGCTCAGCGCCGACGATCCGTTCTGGAAAACCCACTATCCACCCAACGGCTGGGGCTGTCAGTGCACGGTGTTCGCGCTGTCCAAGCGCGATCTGGACGCGATGGGAAAGGCCGAGCCGGACCAGGCACCAACGTTGGAGTACGAGGCCAAGACCGTCGGCGTGCGCGGGCCGAATCCGCGAACCGTGCAGGTGCCCAAGGGGATTGATCCCGGCTGGGGATACAACCCGGGCGAGGCCGCGTTTGGTAGACGTCTCAGCGAAGAAGCGATGGCGCAATGGCGCGCAACCGGTCCTGCCCAATGGGAGCGACTCACGCCGGGCGGCTGGCTGGAAAGTGGGCGCCCTGAACGATTGCCGGCGGAAGTGGCGTCGCGCGAGCTTGTCGGGCGTGCGGCCAGTGTCGCTGCCGTGGCGGCGAACCTCCGTGGTTTGCTCGGAGGTGAGGAGCGGACGTTTCGGCCTGGTGGGGTGGCTGTGAAGGTCGACGCGTTGACCCTTGCCCAGCATGTGCCGCTGGACCGATCGGCGTTCCTGCCGGCCATGATCGAGGTGCTGGAGAATCCGCAGGAAGTCTGGGTCAGTTTCGAGCGCCACTCGGCATCCGGCCAAGTGGTGCTGCGCTCGCGCATCATCCGCGTTCTGAGGCACGACAAGGACAGAGCGATCCTGTTCGTGGCCAATGCGCGGGCCGGCCAACTGGAGGGTTACACCTTTTTCGCCACCAGGGACCTGAAATACATCAACGGTCAGCGGTCTGGACTGTTGCGCTTCTGGCGCCAGTGATGAAGCCCTCACTCCCCACGCACAGGGCGGGCGAGTCGCGAACGTCGCCGGGGTGCGTCCCGACGTTCCGACCGGATTGGGATTCGGCTCGAATCCGCTGAGGAATTTAGCACATGGCCGGCGCTCAGATTGTCGTCAACGATGTCCAGGTGTTGGCCGCGCTGCGGAAGTTGCGCGAGCGCGGAGCCGACCCGAAACCCGTTCTCAGGAGCATCCGCGAATACCTGCTGCGCGCTCACGAGCAACGCTTCATCGGCCAGACCGATCCGGACGGCAATCCGTGGGCGCCGCTGTCCGAGGCCTACAAGCGGACCAAGCGGAAGAACGCTGACAAGGTTCTCTCGCTCGATGGTTTCCTGCGGAAGCTGACCCACCAGGTAGACGACTCGGGATTGGTCCTTGGCACTAATCGGGTGTACGGCGCGATCCACCAGTTCGGCGCGAGCAAGGGCCAGTTCGGGACGGGCAAATACAAGAGTCGGAAGGGCGGCTTCCCGATCCCCTGGGGTAACATTCCGGCTCGCCCTTTCCTCGGTCTTGGGAGACAGGATGTTTCTTACATCGCTCAGGAGCTGAGCGATTATCTGGCCGCCGCCCGGGGCAATTAACCGGCTTTTTCTCCCCGATTAAATCGCTTTTCGTGGTAAATCAAACGTCACTGGCATGAGCGGGACTTCGGGCTTTTTTTTCTCCTATCCCTTTGCTGCATCGAAGAATCCCACCACATCCCGCTTGATCCCGCGTTGTCCCAATTCAAACGTCACGCAGCATATCGAGCCACCGCGCCGCCTCGATACGCGATATTGCTTCGCAATGACGCTACTCGGCGCGAACGGGAATGCGAGTGGACCTATGCAGAATCTCCTCAAATACATTCCGGTCCCTGCGTTCCTGCCGAAGCGTCGCTCGCTACGAAAAAACTTCACCAGCTCTCAGTGCAGCGCGTGGGCGTCCGCGTCGGCCGTCGAAGACGGTCGCTGACGCAACTCCAGAAACAGGAGCTGTGCACCGGCACGGATATAACCGACGCACTCGGCATAGGACGTTTCGTCCATCGCCGCAATCCCGGTCTCGGTGAACCCGGTGAAGTCCTGCACAATCCTGCGCCCCTCCTCGGAAAGTGCATGCATGTCGATCCTGCGCCGACTCCAGAGGCCGTAGAGAAATCCACCGCACCAGGCGACGAGTGCCTCGACGCGCAGGCTTAGCGGCAGTTCGACCGGGGGCAGCAACGGCCAGAAGTCCATCCTGGCTGACAGCAGGGCGACGTTGCACTGATCGCGCAGATTCACCAGGAACCCCCGCGCACGTTCGTCGGGTTCATCGGCCCCTATCAACAGGGATACCGGGTCCAGATGCTCCGGCGACTCGACGCAGAGCGCTCCGCACACGGTGCCGTGATAGCCGGAGGGCGGTTCGTCGCAGCCGAGCGGGTGAAGCACTGCGGTCAGTTCGGCAAGATCGATGCGAGTGGACATGGGCATGGACTATATATCCCATGGTACGGATCATCTGTCAGCTTGGATCAGAATTTTCCGCGCCGGCCAGAACACACCCCGCGGTCTCAGCCCGCGAACCGCCCGATCAGCGCATCGTGCGAGCGCCGGATTCGCTCGAACAGTGGCCCGAAGCGCGCCACCAGGGACTCGTCCCGACGGTACACCTCCGGTGGCCGCGCACGCGGGACGCGCGCGGCATCAACCCGGCCGGCATCCAGGCCGAGCGCTCTCGCCAGGCCGGGGATGGCCGCTGCGGGATTGGCCGACAGGTCTTCGAAGCGGATCGCCCAACGGCGCCGCGTTTCGATGCTCATCGCCACGTCCAGCGCATCGGCGTAGGCGGTGAAGCTCGCCGCCAGGAGGTCATCGAGATCCGCGGGTTTCCAGTTCCATAGCCCGTAAAGCTCGAACATGGCCGTCCACATCTTGCGATTGGACTGCCAGGTCGGTTCCGGATCGCGCAGCACCCAGGCATGGCCTGCCTGCGGCAAGGCCTGCGCAAGTCCCTGAAGGCGAAACACGTGATTCGGCGACTTGACCGCCAGTTCCATCATCTGCGAGCCGGCGCACCAGCCCAGGAATTCCAGCCAGGGGCCGGTCCAGGACCCTGCATCCGCGCTCCAGGTTTTCTGGGCCAAGGCCGACTGCGTTTCCTTCCAGCGCCGCGGATCGGCAAACGCGCGGTAGATGCTGGGGAGGCCGATCGCGAGCAGGAAGAACTCGTCTTCCTGCGGAGAGAAGGCGTCGATCATCACCGAGTCCATCGGCCGCTTGACCGCGACGGTCCGGGTGGGTGGCGCCTGCAACGCGAAGCTGGAGGGGTTCATGCACTGCCAGGTTTGCGGATAGCCGACACCGCGGAAACTGGCGAGTACTTCATGCAACAGGGTGGTACCGCTACGCCACAGGCCGAGGGCGAGGATCAGCCCGGCGCCATTGCCGAACGCGGCCGGCTTGAACCGGCGCCGCTGCATGTTCAGGTTCTTCTCGAACCAGTAAGCGCGCCACCGATATCCCCACAGGAACGCGGCGCCGGCGCGCTCGGGCTTGCCGCCCTGCCGGATCCAGGCGACCAGTTCGGCTCCTGCAGGCAGGAAGGATGCCGCGACCGGTCCGGTCACGGCAGCGGACTCACTTCAGGGCTCCGCCGTGAGTCGCGAGCTGTTGCTGGATCGCCGCGAGCATCTCGGCGGCCTTCTGCGGCTGCTCGGCCATCAGGTCGCGACTTTCCTTGGGATCGGCGACTACGTCGAACAGGGCATCACGCAGAGGCGGGTAGTCGTCGAACTGCTCGAGCCCCAGGTAGTGAACATACTTGTAAGGCCCTTGCAGCATCGCGACGCTGCCCGCGGTCAGCGCGGCAAAGCGGTTGGCGCGCTCGAAATTCATCGAGAACACGGGGTGCCCGGCGGCCTCCGGTTGCGGCGCGCCGCCATCGAGACGCAGGGCGCGGCCGCGGTAGCCGGCGTCCACACTCAGGCCCGCGAGCCCGACCAGGGTGGGCGCAAGGTCCTGCTGGTCCGCCAGGATGCTCACGTGGGTACCGGCCTCGCGATTTCCCGGCAGCTTGACGATGAGCGGAACGTGGATCAGCTCCTCGGTGAGCAGCGGGCCGGTGTGTCCGCCGTAACCATGTGAGAAGCTCTCGCCATGATCGGCCGAGATCACGATCAGGCTCGCATCGAAGCTGCCGTCCTGCCGCAGCCAGTCGAGGAAGCCGCCGACATGATGGTCGACGTAGGCGATGCTCTCGTGGTACCGGCCGACGTACTGCTGCGGAAAGGCGGCATCCTTGGCGGCCTTGAATCGATAGGGAGGCACACTGTCGAAACGGCTGCGCTTGGTTCCGGCGGGGTCGAACATACCCAGGAACGGCGCAGGCGTGGAGTAGGGATCGTGCGGCGGCAGCAGGTGTACCCACAGGAAACGTGGAGTATCGCCGCCGGCCTCGGCCCACATCCTGCGGGCGTCGCTGAACGCAAGCTCGGGCAGGAAGTGGGTGTTGGTTGCATAAAGGCCCAACTTCACCGTCAACTGGTCCGCCAACTCGACGATCGGCCGGTACCAACCGAAGTGGACTTCGGATTCGGCAATTCCGGGCATCCACGGCAACAGCCGGCCGATATGCGCATCGACCTGGTTGATCCGCACCGGACGGCGCTGGTCCACCCAGGGCAACAGGCGCTGCCAAGCCGGAGAGGCCCAGATGTTGGTGTCGACGGTCAGGGTCTGGTACCCCGCGTCGTGAAACGATTTCAGCAGGTTGGTCGACCGGGTGCGCTCCAGCGCCCGGGACGGCAGGTGGATCGATCGATGGTCCCAGGGCCGTGACCCGAACACGATGCTGGCGACGCCGGGCGTGGTGTAGTTGGCGTTGGCATAAAAGCGGTCGAACACGACGCCGTGGTCGTTGGCGAAACGATCGATGTTCGGTGAGGTGGGCACGGTGTTGCCGTACAGCGACATGTGGGGCGCGGAGAGCGCGTCGATGGTGATGAGCACCACGTCGGGATGCGCCTGCCGGTCGATGGATGCATGCCGCGGGGCCGGCGACGCATCGAGCGCCCCTCTGATGGCCTGAAAGCCGACGAGCGCCACCGAGATCACCACCGACGCGATGGCGATCGTGCGGCCAAGCTGCAACAGCGGCCCAGGCTGTCGATTCCGCCGGGTGCTCGCCAGGGCCACCGCCGCTGCCAGCAGCACAATCAGACCCTTGACGATCTTCGAGTCCGGGAGGTCGGTCCCGGCGACCGCTTCGAACCAGCGGATACCCGTCGTGACCACCACCACCAGCACCAGGGCGCGTGCCGCAAACACCACGCAGGCGTTGACGAATGTCGGCTGCAAGCGGGGAATGAAAAGGATGCCGATGCCGGCCATCAGTCCCGCCGCAATCAGCACGACGGCGACAAACAAGGTGTGCAGAACCAGACTGGTGGCGTAGGCCACTGCGATGTCCAGTGGTCCGATGTACTCCAACCAGCCGTCAAGGGCGATCAGCAGCTTGGCTGGCAATCCAATTCCCAGCACGGCCGCCCAGAGCGGCCACAGCGAAAGCTGCCTCATCGCACCGCCTATTTGTGGTCGTTTGTCGACGCAGCGTGATCCTCTCTCTCTGCCTTGGGTTCGCGGCCGATCAGGCGAAAGAAGATTCTCTTGATGTAGTCCTTGGCCATGAGCCAGGCGCCCGCGATGGCTGCGATGATCGGTGCCAGCATCTGCAGGATCATGCCGCCGGTGTTGGGATCGATGTAGGCCCAGGCCGCCGTTGGCATTGCCAGGACGCTGACAAACAGGAAGAGGGTGCGCATTCGTATCGTCCGGAGCAGGCTAGCGGGGAGAGGGGCTAAGTCTAGGCAACCAACGTACCATGTGTCATCCCGCGTCCATCCTGGGTGATTCCGGAGCGGGTCGGGCGTGAATCCTGCGACGGCGAATGTCGAAGTTGAACGCGACGGGGCATTGTTCGCGGCCCCACTCCCCGGGGGTCCAGTCCCCGGGGGAAGTTTCTCCGCAGTGGAACAAACCTCAAAGCTTCATGCGATTTGACCGAACGCGCACGCTGATCCTGCTTTTGCTGGCCGCTCTGGCCGCTCTGGCCGCTCTGGCCGCTCTGGCCGGACCGGCCCAGCCGGCCGGCGCGCCGTTCCTGTGGGAAGTGCAGGGGCCGGCCGCGAAGCACTACCTCGCCGGCAGCGTGCACCTACTGACGCCGAGCGCGTATCCGCTGCCCGCTGCACTGGAGCGCGCGTATGACGGGACCCGCGAGCTGATCCTGGAGACCGATCCGGGCGCGCTGGCCGCGCCAGCGGTACAGCGCGCGATGCTCGATCGCGGCGTGTCGTCCAAGGGCCTGCGGGTCGAAGTGGGTGAGGCGATGGACGCCAGGGTGCGCAAGCAGGCGGTGCTGCTCGGGGTGCCGGAGTCGGTGTGCGAAGCGTTCACGCCCTGGTTCTGCGCACTGTCGCTGGGCGTGCTGTCGTTCCGCCACGCCGGTTTCGATCCGGCCCTCGGCGTGGACCAGCATTTCTACCGTCGCGCGATCCGCGACGACCGCCCCCTACGCTGGCTGGAGTCGCCGCTGGACCAGATCGAGCTGTTCTCCGGCATGAGCGCGGCGACTGCCGGCCAGTTCCTGGCTTCGACGCTGGATCAGCTCGACGACCCTGACTACCGTATCGAGAACCTCGTGCGACAGTGGCGCGAAAACGATGTCGCGGGCTTTACTGCGCTGGTCCAGGAGATGCGCACCGCCTCGCCCGAGACCCACCAGCGTCTTCTGGTCCAACGCAACCTCGCCTGGCTGCCGCAACTGGTCGAGCGGTTCAAGGCCGATACGCCGGTGCTGGTTCTGGTGGGCGCGACGCACCTGGTCGGCCCCGAGGGCCTGATCGCCCTTCTGCGTGCGGCAGGGTTTACGCCGCGGCCGGTCGACGGAGCGGAACCCGCTGCAATGGAAAAGGACGCACACGCTCCTGGTGAATGAGTCCGTCCCCGCGACGCGTCCAGCCGGGCTGATCCTGGCCCTGCGCGCCGTTCTCGACCGCTGGCCCTGGCTGCTGCCGACCCTGAGCTTCGCGGTCGGCTGGCTCAGCTTCCTGCTGTTTCAGCGCGGCGAAAACCTGGCTCGCGTGATCGCCGCCATCGCCTTGCTGGGCTGGCCCTGGCTGCTGGCGGAGAACATGCTCGGACGCTGGGTGGTGGCGCGCTCGAAGGGGCGGCTCAGCATCGCGGCCGTGCGCTTCGTCACCCAGCAGATCCAGCAGGAGATCCTGTTCTTCGCGTTGCCTTTCCTGTTCGGCGCGATGCAGCTCGACGCCGGCCAGATCCTGTTCATGGCATCCGCCCTTGCCGTGGCGATCGTGATCACGCTGGACCCGGTCTACCTGCACCGCATCGCGCCGCACGCCGGCCTGTCGAGCGCACTGCACGCCTACTGCACCCTGATCGCCGCGCTGGTGGTGCTTCCGGTCGTGCTGCACCTGCCGCTGGAGCAAGCCCTGCCCCTGGCGCTCGCGATTACGGCGGCGACGCTGGTCGCGAGCCTGCCTCGCATGTTATCGACCACGAAGGCGCTCTGGATTCGCCTCGCTGGATGCCTGGCGCTGGCGGTGTC
Organism: Panacagrimonas sp.; assembly: GCA_052387695.1. Classification (GTDB taxonomy): domain Bacteria; phylum Pseudomonadota; class Gammaproteobacteria; order Nevskiales; family Nevskiaceae; genus Panacagrimonas. The sequence continues at coordinate 12,483 of JBQTIX010000099.1, forward strand.
GCTGTTGCTCGTGTGGCTGTTGCGCGGCTGGATTCCGCCGGCCGGCCTGTGGGTGCGCGAGGCGCGCATCACCGATCAAGTGGAGCAGCTCGTGCCGGGCGCCGCGCTGCCAAGCATTGACGCAGCAAAGCTCGCGGGTGGACAGGGCGTTACGGCCTTCGTTGCCGTGCGCGCGCCAGCGGGCCTGGCGCAGGCGGTGGTGTTCGAGTGGCATCACGGCGATCACCTCACCGACCGCATCGCCGCCGGGATCGACGGCGGTCGCGAGGCCGGTTTCCGCACCTGGAGCCGCAAACTGAATTTCCAGGGCGACCCGCGTGGAAGCTGGCGCGTGGACCTGCTGACGCCGCAGGGGCAACTGATTGCGCGCATGCGCTTTGAGGTGCGGTGACCGTCATGTGGGAGCCCGTCGGGCCATGCGCTATGTTGCGGGCCTCGACTCTCCACGGAAAGCTTCATGCGTATCGGTGTACTCGGTTCCGGCGACGTGGCAAAGACGCTCGCCGCGGGCTTTCTCAGGCATGGCCACGATGTTCTGATCGGCACGCGCGAGCCCGGCAAGCTGGTGGACTGGCTCAAGGCCCATCCGCGCAGCAGCGGCGGCAGTTTCACGGACGCCGCCGGCTTCGGCGAGGTGGTGGTGCTGGCGGTGAAGGGCACGGCGGCGGCACGCGCGCTGCGTCTGGCGGGCACCAGCCAGCTCGTCGGCAAGATCGTGATCGACGCCTGCAATCCCGTCGCCGAACAAGGGCCGGTCAACGGCGTGATGCGCTACTTCACCTCGCTGGAAGATTCCCTGATGGAGCGCTTGCAGCGCGAGTTTTCAGTGGCGCGCTTCGTCAAGGCCTTCAGTTGTGTCGGTCGCGCGCAAATGGTGAACCCGCAACTGCCGGGCGGCCCGCCGACCATGTTCATCTGCGGCAACGATGCCAGCGCCAAGCAGGTCGTGAATGGCATCCTCACGCAGTTTGGCTGGGAGGCGGCCGACATGGGCGGGGTGGAATCTGCGCGCGCGATCGAGCCGCTGTGCATGCTCTGGTGCATCCCCGGCCTGCGTAGCCAGCAGTGGAATCACGCCTTCAAACTGTTGCGAGGCTAGCAGCCTGTCGGACTTGGGATTGATCGGCTACAAAAGCGGCTGTGCGGTCCATATTTCGCCGTCTTTTCGGCGCATAGAACCACTATGCGCCTTCAAAGCCGTCAAAATCTGTCCGCGCACAGCCGCTTTTTCGCGTGCGATCACCCAAGTCCGACAGGCTGCTAGGAGAATCTCGATGTTCAGGAACCTGATGCGTGTGCTGACCCTGTCGCTGGCCGCGATGCTGATCTCGGGCTGCGGCTACAACGCGCTGCAGCAGCAGGACGAGGGCATCAAGTCGGCCTGGGCCGAGGTGCTCAACCAGTACCAGCGGCGCGCGGACCTGATTCCCAACCTGGTCTCGACGGTGAAGGGCTTCGCAGAACAGGAAAAAGACGTGCTGCTGGGCGTGACCGAGGCGCGCTCCAAAGTCGGCTCGATCAATGTCAGCCCGGAGATGGTCAACGATCCGGAGGCCCTGAAGAAGTTCGGCGCTGCCCAGGGAGAGTTGTCGTCGGCACTGTCGCGCCTGCTGGTCGTCACCGAAAATTATCCGCAGCTCAAGTCGGACAGCCTGTTCCGCGACTTGCAGGCGCAGCTCGAAGGCACCGAGAACCGCATCACCGTGGCGCGCAACCGCTATATCGAGGCGGTGCAGACCTACAACGTCACCGTGCGCTCGTTTCCGACCAACCTGATCGCGAAAATGTTCGGGCATGCGGTCAAGCCGGGCTTCACGGTCGAGGACGAAAAGGCGATCAGCGCGCCGCCGAAGGTGGATTTCGGTAGCTGAACCGAGGCCTTGCGGTGACCGCGGCGGTCCGATCACTCCTGTTTCTGCTCGTCGGCCTTTGCTCGGCCGGAGCCGACGCGGCCCAGCTTGCGCTGCCCGAACTGCAAGCGCGGGTGACCGACCTCACCGGGACGCTGGACCCGTCGCGGCGGGTGGCGCTGGAATCGAAGCTCGCCGCGTTCGAGCGGGAAAAAGGCAGCCAGATCGCGGTGCTGCTGGTGCCGACCACGCAGCCGGAGACCATCGAGCAGTATTCGATCCGCGTGGTCGATGCCTGGAAGCTGGGTCGCGAGAAGGCGGACGACGGCGTGCTGCTGCTGGTGGCCAAGGATGATCGGACGATGCGCATCGAAGTGGGGCAAGGCCTGGAAGGCGTGATTCCGGACGCCATCGCCAAAAGGATTATCGAGGAGACCATCCTGCCGCGATTCCGCGATGGCGACTTCGCCGGAGGCGTCGAGGCTGGCGTGGACCAGATCCTGGGACGGGTTGGCGGTGAGGCACTGCCGGAGCCGGCGGGGCCGGAGGGGGACAAGCTTTTCGACGGCATCGTCTGGATGAGCATGGTCGCGCTGTTCGTGGGCGAGCTGCTGTCGCGACTGCTGAGCCGCTTGTTCGGGGCCTTCGCGGCAGGCGGCATCGCATTTACGTTGGCGATGCTGGTGCTCGGCACGCTGGGCATTGCGATCGCGATGGCGCTGGGGGTGGCGATTCTGAGCGCCACGGGGCTTGTCAGCCGGGGCAGGAGCGGTAGCTATCGGGGTGGCGGAGGTTCTGGCGGTGGCGGGTTCTCGGGTGGTGGGGGCGGCTTCAGCGGCGGCGGAGCATCGGGTCGATGGTGAGCCGGCTGCTCCGCGTCCTGCGACATCTGGGATCCGGTCCCTGGACGCGCCGTCGTCTGCTGCCCGGACATGCGATGAATGCGATCGAGGAGGCGATCCGCCGTTGCGAACGGGAGCATCCGGGCGAAATCCGCTTCGCCGTCGATCCTGCGCTCTCGCTGTCGGAGCTCTGGCACCGCATCACGCCACGCGAACGCGCCATCGAAGCGTTCTCGCAACTGCGGGTGTGGGACACCGAGCACAACAACGGCGTGCTGATCTACCTGCTGCTGGCGGATCGCGATGTCGAGATCGTGGCCGATCGCGGCGTCGGCGACGGCCGCGTGCCGCAGGCGCAATGGCAGGCCTGCTGCCAGGTCATGGAGAAGCATTTCGGTCGCGGCAATTTCCGCGACGGCGCGATCGCCGGCATCGAGGCCGTGGCCGAGGTGCTCGCGCGTCACCCGCCGGATAAGGCGGACGTGCGCAACGAGCTTCCCGACGGGGTGGCCCTGCTGTAACCCGTTGTCCGATCAGCGCGTGGACAGCGCGAAGCGCAGTCCGAAATCCGGCGAGGCGCCGACCGCGAGGTCTTCCTGGAACGACAGTTCCAGGCACGGGCCGCCGCCGAAACAACCGCGAACGCCGAGCGTGAGTTGCGCGCCGGGCCGTTCCAGCGCATCGATCTCGGTGTGCTCCGACAAGGGTGCGTGCAGGTAAAGCTGACTGATGACTTCGAGCGCCGGGAACGCCTGGTAAGCGAAGCCAAGACCACCGAAAGGGACGAGGCTGCGCTGCAGGTCGCCGAGCAGCTTCGCATCCTCGCTCGCGGACAGGCCAGCCGAGACGTAGCCGTTCAGCCCGGAGGCTGCGGGAAAAGGCAGACCCAGGTCGGCCCAGATCGCGCCGCCGACGTTGCCGCCGATGAGACGATCCTCGTCGCCGGTCGGCAGCTTGAGTTGTCCGCGCAACATCAGTTGTTCGCGCAGTTGCCAACCGGCGGACAGGCGCACGTCGCCGAGTCGGGTTCCGCCGTTGCGGACGTCGAAGACGGTGACGCCGTCACGCAGGTAGCGATAACGGTAGCGATCCGTCGGCGCGTCCTCGCGTCCGCCGTTCGGCAGGCTGAACGTGTCGTGCCAGCCCTCGATCAGGTCATCCATGAATCCGCCGCCGACGTGCAGCAGCGGCAGCTCCACGCTCCAGTCGAAGTCCGCGCCCCAGCCGCGCCCGTACTGGAATGCGTAGTGCTGGCTTTCGCCGTCGAGCAACAGTTCCTCGCGGCCTTCCTGGTCGAGCACGTATTCGCTGGACAGGTCGAGTGCGAACCGCCAGCTTCCGGCTGCGGGAATGGGCGCCGTTCCACCCAGCGCGGGCAGCGCGAAGCTGCGCGCCAGCGCCGCCTGATTGGAGTTGGCCAGCGGGCTCGAAAAGCCCGCCGGGCTGATCAGGATCGCGGCAAGGCAAAACCCCGCCCGGACCGGTAAAATTCTTCGCATGAGCAAGGGTGACCCAGGGCGTTGGAGGCACCGCAATCTATCGGCACCCGGCCCGTATGGCGACCTCCCGACGCACGATGAGTAACCGCCCCGCCTACCCGCCTGAGCACCCCGGCGCGATGATGCCGGTCCCGGCAAATCGTCCGGCCGATCCTTTCAGTGTCCATCGAGGTAATGACCCGTGACCCGCAAAACCTTCGTTGCCGGCGTCGGCATGATCCCCTTCGTCAAGCCCGGCAAGAGCGATCCATACGACATCATGGGTGCGCGCGCCATCGCGCTCGCCCTCGACGATGCTGGCGTGGATTACGGCAAGATCCAGCAGGTCTACGCCGGTTACGTCTACGGCGACAGCACCTGCGGCCAGCGCGCGATCTATCGCGTCGGCATGACCGGCGTGCCGGTGATCAACGTCAACAACAACTGTTCGACCGGCTCCAGCGCCCTGTACCTCGCGCGCCAGGCCGTCGAAAGCGGCGCGATGGACTGCGCGCTCGCGGTCGGCTTCGAGCAGATGCAGCCCGGCGCGCTGGTCAGCCACTTCAACGATCGCCCCGAGCCGCTCGGCGCGTTCATCGATATCGCGCAGCAGTTGAAGCCTGCGCCGGGCGCGCCGATGGCGCCGCACATGTTCGGCACCGCGGGCGCGGAGTACCTGGAGAAGTACAACGTCGGACCCGAGGTCTTCGCCCAGGTCTCGGTCAAGGCGCGGCAGCACGCCCTGCACAACGACAAGGCGATCTTCCGCGAACTCGTCACCGTCGAGCAGGTGCTGGCCTCGCCCGTGATCTTCGGGCCGATGACGCGCCTGATGTGCTGCCCGCCCACCTGCGGCGCCGCCGCGGCGATCGTGGTCAGCGAAGCCTTCGCCAAAAAACATGGCCTGAAAACCGATGTCGCGATCCTCGCGCAGGCCATGACCACGGACTATTCCTCGACCTTCGACGAGGGCTCGATGATCAAGGCCGTCGGCTACGACATGACGGGCGCCGCCGCCCGGCAGGTCTACGAGAAATCCGGCGTCGGGCCGATGGACGTGGACGTATGCGAGCTGCACGACTGCTTCACCGCCAACGAGGTGCTGACTTACGAGGGCCTGGGCCTGACGCCAGAGGGTACGTCCGACAAGTTCATCGCCGACGGCGACAACACCTACGGCGGGCGCGTGGTCACCAATCCCTCGGGGGGTCTGTTGAGCAAGGGCCATCCGCTGGGCGCCACCGGCCTCGCACAGTGCACCGAACTGGTCGACCAGCTCCGCGGCCGCTGTGGGCCGCGCCAGGTGGATGGCGCCAGGATCGCGTTACAGCACAACCTCGGCCTGGGCGGCGCCTGCGTGGTGACGATGTACGGGCGGGCATAGGTCGGCGTAGGTCGGCTCAAGCCCGCGGCTTCTCGCGGGCGGAGCCGACACGCGCCGGTGGGCGCGCCACGTCCGTCCGGTGTGGACGGGCGCCTGTCTGCGCCCAAGGAAGATCGCAGATTGATCGGATACCCTCTATGGAGATTCCGCAATTTCATCGCACCCTCGCATCGCTAGCCAGACCATGACGGCGAAAGCCCGCTGCATCATCCTGCTGTCGGAAAAATCCTCGGGCTCCAGCGCCGTCCAGCGGTTGCTGGCCGAATCGGCCGGCGTCCGCTGCGTGACCACGACCCGGCACTTCGAGAACGAGACCCTGTACTGGACCAAGGCCGCCTCGATGCTGTCGCTCCAGCAGGTGCCGATGCTGGATAGCGAGGTGCCCATGGTCCACCACAAGGCCCGCGCTGATTTGCTGGACCTGCTGCGCGAAAACCTGCCCGACTATGCCGCTCACGGCAACGACCGCGAGATCGTCATGGACGGCTGGCGCCGGCTGTGTCTTCACTACGGCCCGATCTTCTTCGAGAAGTCGCCGCATCACCTGCTGCAATGGTCGAACCTGGAACTGATCGTGCAGGCGATCCGCGAGCTGCCGGACATCGAGTTCCTGCTCCTCGGCCTGGTGCGCCATCCCATCGACACCGCCTATTCCCAGTTCACCCGCTGGGGCACGCGGCCGGAAGACCTGCAATATCAGTGGATGGCGGCCTACCGGAATCTGCTCCGGCTCAAGGACCAGGTGGGAGATGCGCAGCTATCGATCGTCCGCTACGAGGATGTCGTGACCGACAACCGTGCGCTTGAAGTCGCGTACCGCTTCTGTGGCGTCGCAGCGCCGCAAGAGCATGCGAACGGCGGCCTGCACGATGGCTCCGTCGCAAAATGGAAGCGGGACCGCCGCTTCGGGTTCGTTCTCGATCCGGCGGTGGCAGAGTTGGCGCGGCAATTCGGCTATGAGCCTTCGGCGGATTCCGGTTTTTCCAGTCCCCAGACCCTTGCGTGGCTCGCCTATCGGGAGCGCACGCGGGCGTGGCTGAGGGCCAAATCGATGGCTTCTCCCTTGCTCCGGATGGTTCGGGGATATTGAACCGCAAGACCCTTCACCCGTCCACGTAATACCAGCGCCCCTCCTCGCGGACGAACCGGCTGCGTTCGTGCAAGCGCACGGCCGATCCTCCGCCGAGCCGGTACCGCGCCACGAATTCCACTGCGGCCGTGTCCGCTCCCGTGCCGCGGGCGCACTTCACACGGAGCCCCAGCCATGTCGTGCCCGGCTCGAACGCAACCGACGCCGGTCGCGTGCTCGCATGCCAGGTCGTGAGCAGGTAGCCCGCCATTTCCAGCACAAAGGCCGAGTAGCGCGAACGCATCAGCGCCTCTGCGGTCGGCGCCGGTTCTCCCGCATGCCAGCGGCCGCAGCAAGCTGCATAGGTCTGGCCCGAACCGCAGGGACAGGACGCGGTGCGGTCCATCCTCAAAGCGCCTGCGCACAGGCGTGCGCCGAGGCCCAGGCCCATTGAAAATTGTAGCCTCCAAGCCAGCCGGTGACGTCCAGCACCTCGCCGATGAAGTGCAGGCCCGGCACACGGCGGGATTCGAACGTCGCCGACGAAACCTCGCGCGTATCGACGCCGCCCAGCGTGACCTCGGCCGTGCGATAACCCTCCGTGCCATTGGGCGCCACCGGCCAGGCGTGAAGCTTTACGGCAATGTCGCGCAGCTCCTGTGGCCGGTATTGACGCATGGGTCGGCTGGGGGCGAACCGTTCGCAGAAGCGTTGCGCAAAGCGCTTCGGCAGTACCTCGCCTAGCACGGTGCGCAATTCGGCATGGGCCTGCTCGCGCTGTGCCTGAAGCAGGAAATCCACCGCATCGACCTGCGGCAACAGGTCGATACGCAGCGGCTCGCCGGGTTGCCAGTAGTTGGAGATCTGCAACAGCGCCGGCCCCGACAATCCGCGATGCGTGATCAGCATGGCGTTGCTGAACGCGGCCCCGTCGCAGGAGGCTTCGATCTCCAGGCTGAGCCCCGACAGATCACTCCATTCCTCCAGCGGACGGCCGGAAAGCGTCAGCGGCACCAGGCCCGCGCGGGTGGGCAGGATCGCGTGACCGAACTGCCGTGCCAGCTCGTAGCCGAAACCGCTCGCGCCCATGCTGGGAATCGAGAGACCGCCGGTGGCGACCACCAGCCGGCGCGTGTGCCGTGGCCCGCGCGAGGTCTGCACGGTGAAGCCGGTCGGGTCGTGTTCAACCCCCTGCACCTGGCAGTCCACGTCGATCTGCACGGACGATGCGTCGCACTCGTCGAGCAGCATGCGCAGGATCCGTTTCGAGGAATCGTCGCAAAACAATTGCCCGAGTTCCTTCTCGTGCCAGGCGATGCCGTGGCGATCGACCAGGGCGATGAAGTGCTCGGGCCGGTAGCGCGCCAGTGCCGACTTGCAGAAGTGCGGATTGGCGGACAGGAACTGCTCCGGGTTCACCCCGGTGTTGGTGAAGTTGCAGCGCCCGCCGCCGGACATGAGGATCTTCCTGCCGACGCGATGGGCGTGCTCGATCACCTGCACCCGGAGCCCGCGTTGAGCGGCACTGAACGCGCAGAACAGGCCGGCGGCACCGCCGCCGAGAATCAGCACGTCGCAGTCGGATCGGGTGGGTGTCATCGCCGGAGCGGGATCGGGTGAACACGCACGGTAGCCTAGGTGAGGGTCTGCACAGGTTCGAGAACACGGTCGCGGGGGGGGGCCGCGACCCACGGCACCCACGAGGGGTGGGTGTTGGGGGGGGGCCCGGCCCCGACCCCACATGGTGTGAGGATCCAAAGGGAAACCA
>JBQTIX010000100.1:0-22610 GCA_052387695.1 Panacagrimonas sp.
TTCGCCCGGCTATTGGCCCTCATCGTCGGCAAAGGATAAGCCGACAACCCCCGTTTCTCCCCCGGGTCAACCCCAGGGACTCGCCGACGATCCTCCCTCTCCTTCAGAATCGTCGGCCTTTTTATTAGGAAGTAGTCCTGGGGTCGTGCCTCGGCCGTGTGAGCCGGAGGCAACCTGGGCAGACCTGCGCAATGACGGTTTCTGACGAAACTGGCCGAGGTCCTGATGAAACGGAAGGAAGAGTCGGAAGTTCGTTTCAATGTGCAGATTCTCGATGGGCTCAGCGATGCGGCGCGATCCGGTCTGATTTGCGGACTGGCCAGGATCCGGCATAGCTTGCGACCCGTGCTTCGAATCTTCGTGAGCGCCAGCATCCAGAGGGCGGCGCGCGACGTAACTCAAGATATCTTCGCCGTTGAGATCGAGATGAAGATCAGGAGCATCCGCGGCGGTCCCGGTTCCGGTCACAATCGGAATACCCCGAGGACGGCGGGCGGATGGTGCGAACTCCTCACCGCCTTCATGCTGCTGCTGACGATGGGATTCTGCGGGCGTTCGTCAGCCTACGAAATCGGTTTCCAGCCCCTTCCGATCGAGAAACCGCCGCAGCGTCGCTTGAGCATCGATCCTGCGCGTCCGATCGATGCGCCTGAAGCGCTGCTGATCGAAGTGGCGGGGATCCAGGATGATCCCGAAACCGCCTTGCGTGTCGCCATCAAGGCTTACAACGCCAGCTCCCTGGCCTATGGACGGAACGATACGCGCCGGATCGTTCCGGTCATCAACCTCGGTGTTGCGCGCTTGCGCGCTGGCGGACCCATCGACGCCATGCGTGACTTTCGAAGTGCAATCGATCTGGCATCGACGGTGGACAGCCCGCGAGATCCCAGGCTGGGCGAGGCTTACTACGGCTTGGGTTCGGCACATTTCGATCTGGGTCAATGGCCCGCGGCGATCGGGGCTTTCGAAGATGGCTTGCAGCAACAGCGCGTCCATTCGGGGCTGTACAGCGAGAGCCAGATCGATTTTCTGCGCGCGTTGGCCTTGAGCAACCGCGCATTGGGGAAGATCCGGGCTGCCGACCAATGGCAGGAGCGCAGGATCGAGGTCGCCGAGCGTGTGTTCCAGACGGATGCCGCCAGGATGGCCTGGACCTACGTCGACGCCGGTCGCTGGTTTCGAGATGGTGGGAGATTGAACGACGCCGTCGCGCTGCACGCCAGAGCCGTGAATGTGATCGAGGCGGGGTATGGCCCCAACACGCCGCTCCTGGTCGGACCGCTGCTTGACCTCGCCATCAGCGGTGCGCTGCGCTCATCCGAGTCGGGTCTGCCACCCGTACTCCTCAAGCTGGGCCCGGTATCGACGCTGGATCGGGCCCGGCGTCTGGTGCTTTCCGATCATGGTACAGGTGCGGCGGATCGCGCCAAGGTGCTGGAACGGGTTGGCGACGTGCACTGGATTCTCGGTCGGCGCAAGGAAGCGTTGACGCTTTACGTCCGCGCGCAGGAGCTGGGTCCACCCCTTGCGACAGTGCCGGGGTTCGATGTCCCCGCTTTTCTAGTGTTTCATCCGCCGACCTTGGCCCGAAACCTTCCGCTTCCCGAGGGTCATGTGCTTGCCGAGTTTGCGGTGGACAAGCAGGGCAGGGCGCGCGACATCGAGATCGCCGAGAGTGTTCCATCCTATTTTTCCGAGACGCTCGGGCCGCGTCTGCTGGCCGCCCTGCGATCTGCAAAGCTGCGGCCACGGATCGTCGATGGCAAGGCGGTTGCGATGGCCGGGGTGCGCTATCGCATCGAAATGCCGGTGAAGGACGAGCGATCGCCCAGGTTCACGTCAGTGGCGAAGCAGGGTTTGGGCGAGAACTCGTCGAGAGTCCGTCCAGGATAAAGCGGGCACAGCGCACAGCAATGGAAGTTACCCGAGCATTCGCCGGTCGGCGATGCCGGTTCACCAGGAGACAGGCATGGCCATCAAGAATTTGGCGAAGCTGCTCGCGGTCAGCGCGATCACGATCACCGTGGGCGTTCAAGAGTCTTCGGCCTGCGGCGATCCGTTCGACATGGTCTCCCTGGCCAATCCGCAGTTGCAGTTGCAGATGCAGCGAGGATCCAGCAGTCCTGCTCCCGCGTCCCGCTACTCGTCGCGCCTGACCCAGGACGAGAAAGAGAAGTTTCGCAGCGGCACGGCCGCGAACGAGACTGTGAGACCGGCAGCGGCAAGGCGACTCGCCGCGGCGCAGAAGCTGATCGACAAGGGCGAATGGCACGAGGCATTGGATGTGATCGCCAAGGTCGAGGCCAGCGCGGGCCAGCCGACGCCCTACGAGACCTACGCCATCGCGGCGCTGCGTGCTCCCGCTCTGGCCGGCACGGGCGATTCGCTGGGAGCCGCCAAGGCCTACGAGGCGGTGCTCGACGCCAGGCGCCTGCCGCTCGATCGGCAGTTGCAGCTTTCCGGGTCCGTCGCCGTGACTTACTTTCTCGCCAAGGACTATCGGCGCGCGGTGATCTGGGTGCGCCGCTACGCCAAGGATGGCGGCACTGATAAGGAAATCCTGTCCCTGGTGCCCAAGGCGTACTACCTTGCGGGCCACTACCGCAACGCGGCGCACGAGTCCTCAGTCCTGATCGCTGCAACCCGGGCCGCCGGTCAGCAGCCCGCCGACGAACTGCTGAAGCTGTGGTCGAGCAGCGTCGCGCTATCCTGAGGGGGTCACGTGCACGGCTGCGTCGCCGGTCAAAGCGGGAACGCACACTCCAGCCAGAACAGATCGCCCTCGGACGCGTTCCTCGTCTCCATCTCCCGGTGCCATTGCGCGACAATGGCCGCACCGGGTTTGAGCCAGTACACCAGCTTCGGGCCGATCGCGAACTTCCGGGTCCGGGCCCCGCCCGGCACGTCATCTCCGTCAATCTTGTCGTCGCTCAACTGGCGGGTGTAAAAGCCGCTGACGCCCAGATCCCATTTCTGATTCTCGAACGGCCGATGGCCCAGGCCGAACGTCAGAGAAGATTGTGTCCCGGAGCGATAGTCGGTGTCCTTGTTGCGATCCTTGAATTCGACGGCGGCGTTGAGCGAGAGGTCCCAACTCGGCGTGGGTGTCCAGGTCGTTGAGGCCTGGTACGCGAAGGAGTAGTAGTTCGTCGTACTGTTGGCCGGCGCATTGCGATCGTAAGGTCCCAGCGGGAAGTAGAGGAGCGGACCCGTGAGGACGTGCAAGCTGCCGAACGACCGGGTGAGGTAGAGCGGCTCGATCCCCAGCAAGGTCGGGCCGGTCGTTTCGTCCTCGGCGCCCGGCACCTCGACCTTGGCGTAAACGCCCTCGATCACGATGCCGCTGCTGAGATTGAAACCCGCGAACGAAGGCTTCCAGGTGTGAATGAGGCGCGGCGCGAGGGCGACCACCTCGACTTCGACGCCCGGGATGCGATCGCCGTTGTCGTCGCGAACGCTGTCGGCCGAAATGTACAGCGCGTAGCCGAAGAACGAGGTCGTGCCGGGCGGCGGCATCAAAGCCGCATACGTCGTCTGCGCTCCGGCTGGAAAGTTGGAGAGGCCGCCCTCTGCTGCGCGCGCCGCGGGCAGCAGCGCCGTCACCCCCAATAGCGCAGCACTCAGGAATCGGATGCTCAGCCCGGTCCGGCCGTCTCGATTCTTTTCTTCCAGCATGCCGGCTTTCTCCTCGATTCCGTTCGATGGGTTGACACTGCTGCCGCAGACTAGGCGCGTCACGCTGTCCGCGACAGTCGGGGAATCCCTAGTACGAGGAGAGGCCCCGGCTTTGACAGGGGGATACTTAATCTTACTGCGTCACAAGCGAAGTTTTGGTTTTGTTTGTCCGCAGCAAGGGCATCGTGGGACGCGGGCGACGAGCAGGACGCTGAGGTGATGGCGTAGCGTGGGGATCGAATCCGGGACGTGGCGCTGTGCTCTGCGGCCGACCGCGCGGGACGTCATCTTCGGGTATCGAAGATGCTTGGCGTCGAATGGAGTTTTTTTGAGAGCCCGGTCGGTGCCCTTTGAGCCGTTCGGCCACCGAAAACCCGTAGGTGGCAATGCTCAGACTGGCGTGATGATGGAAACCCCGCCAGCCGCGCCCTTCATAGTGGTCCAGACCGAATTCCTGCTTGAGATCCTGATAATCCCGCTCGATACGCCAGCGCTGATTCGCCACGTGGACCCGTTCTTCAAGCGGGGTCGTCTCGGGTAGCGTCGACAGGGAGTACTTCTCCGGCTCGGGCTGGGCGTCCGACCACTCGATCAGTAGCCACTGCTGCGGCCACAGACGCGCGCGCCCAAGACTACCGCCGGCATGACGCACACGCACGGCGGCAAAGCGGCCGCTCAAGGTCTGGTTGGTGCCCTGGCGCCAGTTCACCGTGCGAAAGGCACTCGGGGGCAGTGACTGCGCCAGTGCTTTGACCGATAGGGGCTGACGACTCGCGGTCCGACGCGGTTGCACCGGGACGCGGCCCCGTCCCGGGTAGGGCTTGGGCGGCAGGGGTTCAAGGTCGGGGGGCCAGACGCTCACCGCCGAGGTGATCCCGACCAGATACGTCAATCCCATTTCAGTGAGTCGCAGACGAAACGCAGTGTCGACGCCGTAGCCCGCATCGGCCAGTACGCAGGACGGTGGGGCGCACTCGGTCAGCAAAGATTTCAGGTGCTGCAAGGCGATCTGGGTCTTGGTGGCGAAGGCCACGTCGTCCGGAACGCCCGCCTTTCTCCGACGCTGGGCATCGTCGGCCCAGTCCTGCGGCAAGTACAGCTGCCAAGTCACCGGAAGACTCGCCGTGCCGCTGGCCAGCGATACGCTCACCGCCACCTGACAATTGTCCTGCTTGCCCAGAATCCCGCAGTACTGACGGGCCACACCCACCGAGGGCCGTCCCTTCTTCGGAAATCCGTTCGCCGGGCAAATGATTCACTGGATCATTTGCTGATCCGGCTCACCATCGATGATCCAGTATCCGCCGTCTTCCAGATCCATCCGCGGCCTCACCCACTCACGAACCCGGCGCAGCAACTCTTCATCCGACCACTCCGCCTGGGCCACAAAGTGATGCAACGACTGGTGCCGCGCACTCACGTGCAAGGGATCCACGCCCGCCGCCATCGGCTCTACGCTCTTGCGCGTCAGCGGCAACATCAGCCCCGTGCAGTAGCCGCGCAGTCCTGCGTGTCGATCCGCGTGCCCCAGTCCTTGCGCTAAATGCTCCAGGTACGAATCAAATCGATCCTTCGCACTCATCGCACTTCAACTCCCAATCGAAGAAGTGCAGATAATCTATTGTGTTTATTGACACAGTAAGACTAACCCCTCGGACTCGCCTCGCGTCTGGTGGCGAAGGGCGTGCAGGCACGACGCTTCACGATCCGCGATCGTGATCGCGTGCTGGTTCTGATCGGCTTCGAGCGCCAGCCCACGCAATATCCGTACGCGCCGATGGTGTCGCAGGCGGTCACCGAGGCGCCGCTGGTCGAACGGCTGTCCGAGCTGGGCAGGTGCTGCGCCCTGACTTTCAAGGCGGTCTGGATCGGCACGTGACGCCCGAGATGGGGCGTACCTGTCGGAGGTCCTGCCAGGCACCGTCCTGCATTACTTCGAGGACGAAGGTCATCTCTCGATTCTGCTGAATCGCTTTTCAGACGTAGGGGCCGTCGTTGGCGGGGAGTCCCATCCCTCTGGCCGTCCTGACAGTGTCAGTCGTGACCGTGCCGGCCTTCGCAACCAGGAGCACGAAGGTCAGGGAATCGATCCACTCAACCTGTTGTGTTGAGAGGCCACCGCAGGGTCGCCCGACTTCCGCGGGGCCGCCTTAGCGTCCCCGCATAGCCGCTTTGGGCGGCTCACGACCTGAAGCCCCGGGCTTTGCCAGGCATGCTTACTACACCGCCGGGCATGGCTCATCTACGAGCACGAAGCCGCTCGCGGCCTCACACTCTGCGACCCGCGCCCGATCTGGAGGCGGTCCTGCCATCGAGCGTGTGTGTGGAAGCCAAACCGTTTACCCATCTGCCGCTCAATCCGGCCCTGCTGCAGGCACTGGAATCGCTGAACTATGTGCAGATGACGCCGATCCAGGCGCTCAGCCTTCCGCCGATGCTGCAAGGGCTGGACGTCATCGGCCAGGCCCGCACTGGCAGCGGCAAGACCGCTGCGTACGGGCTCGCGCTGTTGTCGCGGATCGATCCGCTACTTACCAGGACGCAGGCCCTGGTGCTGTGCCCGACGCGCGAACTCGCCGACCAGATCGCCAAGGAAATCCGGCGGCTCGCGCGCTGCCTGCCCAACATCAAGCTGACGGTTCTGAGTGGGGGCATCTCGAAACGCCCGCAACATGCTTCCCTGGAACACGATCCTCACATCGTCGTCGGCATGGCCGGGCGCGTGCTTGAACTTCTCAACGAGGGCACGCTGAAGCTCGGCGATCTGAAGGTGCTGGTGCTCGACGAGGCCGACCGCATGCTCGATGCGGACTTCGAGGAAGCCAGCCGGGCGATCGTCGATCAGGCGCCGAAAACCCGGCAGACGCTGTTTTTCTCCGCGACGTTCCCGGACGCGGTGCGCGCGCTCAGTCGTCGTCTGCAAAGGCAGCCGAACGAGGTGACCATCGACAACGCGGTGACTTCTTCGGAGGTGACGCAGACCTTCTTCGAAGTCGATCCGCTGCGCCGCCTGGATGCCTTGGCGCATCTGCTGAGCGTGTACCGCCCGGAATCGGCCCTGGTGTTCTGCCATACGAAAAAGGACGCGCAGGAAGTGCAGACCCAGCTCGCGAAGCGCAGCTTCTCGGTGCTTGCGCTGCACGGCGACATCGAGCAGCGCGAGCGTGACGAGGTGCTGGTGCGCTTCGCCAACGGCAGTTGCAGGGTGCTGGTCGCCACCGATGTCGCTGCGCGCGGGCTCGACATCAAGGATCTCGCAGCGGTGATCAGTTACGAGCTGCCGCTGGAAGCCGACCTGCATGTGCATCGCGTGGGTCGTACGGGTCGTGCAGGGCGCAGCGGCATGGCGTTGCACCTGTTCTCATCGCGCGAGCGCGAGCGGCTGACCGCGATCGAACAGCGCCTGGAATCGAAAGCCTCGATCGAGAAACTGCCGATATCGGCCCTGTCGCCGGACCGTCCCCTGCACGCGAACGTCGTCACCCTGTGCGTCGACGGCGGGCGTCAGGACAAGCTGCGTCCTGGCGATCTGCTCGGTGCGCTGACCGGTGACGCCGGCATCGCCAAGGAGGCGGTCGGCAAGATCAACACCTTCGATACTCGTACCTATTTCGCGATCGACAAGAAATTCGCGAAGCTCGCCTTACAACGCCTGCGCGAGGGCAAGATCAAGAACAGAAACTTCAGAGTGCGGCCGATCGATTGAGGACCTTCCGCGTTGTCGTCCATCGGGACTGGCTATGGAAGCTCGGCGCGGGTCGGAGGTAGGTCGGGTCAAGCCCGTGCGCTATTCGCGGGCGGACCCGACATGCGCGCAATCTTAAGGGGCGCGCGCGTCGGATCCGCCTTCGGCTCGATCCGACCTACAACCGACGAACCTGAAGAGACTTTTCCTGATCCTCCTCAGGTTCGTCGCGTACTCTTTCCGTCCTGGCCGCGCTCGACAAAGCGCGGTTCCTGCCTCCGACCGCATGGGAATGAATAACAAGAAACTGGCTTCGCCGCGCGCCCCGACGGTCTTCGTGATCCTTCTGAGCCTGGGCCTCGCGATCGCTTGCAGTGGCGTGGTGATCTACCAAGAACAAACTCCGCCGACCGCCGCGTACCAGACGGTGCATTACCAGCAAGACGTGCAACCGATCTTCGACGCCAAGTGCGTGGCCTGCCACTCCTGTAACGACGCACCCTGCCAGCTCAAGCTCACGAGCGCGGAAGGGGTCATGCGCGGCGCGTCCAAAAAAGCGGTCTACGACGGCTTGCGCGAGGAAGCTCAGGAGCCCACACGTCTGGGCGTCGATGCGTTGCGCACCGCGGACTGGCGGGACAAGGGATTTTTCTCCGCGCGGTACGCGCCCGTGGACGACGACAAGGTCGCGCCGCTGCAGGCTTCGCTGCTCTATAGCATGGTCGAGCTGGGACACCGGAACCCCTGGGTGCCAAACTCGAAGCTTCCGGACGACATCGAGCTGGGCCGCGATCGCAAGAACGAATGTCCGACGATGGCCGAGTTCCGGGGCTACGCCAAGGATCGTCCGAAGCAGGGCATGCCCTGGGCCGTCACGGGCCTGACGGACCCGGAATTCCAGACGCTGCAAACCTGGGTTGCGGAGGGCAGCTTCGTCGAACCTTCATGGCTCAGACCCACGCCGAGCGAACTCGAATCCGTGGAGCAATGGGAACGCTATCTGAACCGATCCGGTGCGCGCGAGCGGCTGGTCGCGCGGTATCTGTTCGAGCACCTGTTTCTCGCGCACCTGTATTTCACGGACGAATCGCGGCCGCATTTCTTCGAATTGGTTCGATCGCACACGCCACCCGGCCAGGACTTGATCCCACTCGCGACGACGAGACCGAACGACGATCCGGGTGGCGCGTACTTTTACCGCTTTCGCCTGATTACCGAGACGCTCGTCGAGAAGACGCATATCACCTACGCGCTGAGCGAGCAGAAGCGGGTGCGTTACGACAAGCTTTTTTTCGGTGAAGAATGGACCGCGGGAAAGGCGCCCGGCTACGCCAAGGCGGATCGCGCCAATGCCTTCGCAACTTTCGCCGCGATACCGGCCAAGGCGCGCTACGAGTTCATGCTGGACGATGCGGAATACTTCATCCGCAGCTTCATCCGCGGCCCGGTGTGCAGCGGCCAGATCGCGACCGATGTGATCCGCGACCAGTTCTGGGTGATGTTCGAGAATCCGGCGACCGAGCGTTATGTCAACGACGCAGCGTACCGGCAGCAGGCGACGCCGCTGATCGGCGTGCCGGGCGAGGATTCGGATCTTCTGGAAACGCATGCGGAGTGGGAGAAGTATCGCGAGCAGCGCAATCGCTATATCTCGCTGCGCCAGGCCGAGTACGCGAAATCCGGGCCCAGGGGGCCTGACCTGGACGATCTCTGGAACGGCGACGGCTGGAATCGTGATGCGCTGCTGACCATCTTCCGGCATCACGACAACGCCGCGGTCAAACGAGGTCTGCATGGCGCCATCCCCGAAACCCTGTGGGTGATGGACTACCCGTTGCTGGAACGCAGCTACTACCAGCTCGTCGTCAACTTCAACGTCTTCGGCAATGTCTCGCACCAGTTGCAGACGCGTCTGTATTTCGACCTCATCCGCAACGAGGGCGAGTACAACTTCCTGCGCTTCCTGCCGAGCGCCGATCGCGACAAGCTGCGGCGAGCCTGGTACGCGGACCTGGGTAAGATAAAACTGTTCACGACCTATGCCGCGCCGGATGACTCGATATCGACGCAGCTCCCCTACGGGACCGGCGATTCCAAAACCGAATTCGCGTCGATGATCTACGGACACATGAGCAAGGTCATGGGTCCGCCGGATGTGATCAATCGCTGCGAGTCAGGCGATTGCATCAGACCCGGCGAAACCGACGCGATGCAGCGAACCAACCGTGTGCTGAGGCGTTTCGCCGCCACTTCCGCCGCGGCGCTGCCGGTCATCAAGCTGCTGCCGGAGTTGGTGGTTCTGCGTGTCACGGTGCCTGGGAGCGAACACCTAGTGTACTCGCTCGCGCACAATCGCGCGCACAGCAACGTTGCCTTCCTGATCGGCGAAGAGCGGCGACTGGAGCCGGAGAAGGACACGTTGACGATCGCCCCCGGCACGCTCGGCAGCTATCCGAATTTCATCTTCGACATCCCGCTCGCCGATATCGGGGTGTTTGCCGAACGACTCGCGGCGGTGACCGAGGCGGCCCAGCTCGAAGCGGTCGTGCAGACCTGGGGTGTGCGTCGCACGCGCCCGGATTTCTGGGACGTGTTTCACGATCTCACGCGCTACGTTCAACAGACCGAACCGATCGAGGCCAGCCTGTTCGACCTGAGCCGTTACGACAATTTGTAACGCGGGTCGGGGTTGTGGACCGCGTACAGCACTAGGAGGAGAAGATTGGACGCGAACGATCCGCTGAACAGGCTGCTGTCCCAGCCCCTGGTCGAGTTGCGCGAACGATGGCGCTCGCCGCTTCAGATCGAGCGGCTTGCGAAGGCTCGCGACATCCAGGCCAGGGGAGGCAAGGACGCCTACTGGGAATGGGCGTCGGCTCAGTTGCGCTGGATGCAGCCCTGGTCCGTGCTTCGCGTCGGCGAATTTCCCGGCTTCCGGTATTTCGTCGGCGGATACATCAACGTCTGCGACAACTGCGTGGACCGTCACGCGGAGGATCCGGCGCGCAGGGACAAGGCCGCCATCATCTGGGAAGGCGAGCCGGGTGAAGTCGTTTCGCTGAGCTACGCGGAGCTGCGCGAGCGGGTGGCGAGGTTCGCCAACGGGCTCAAATCGCTCGGCGTGAAACGCGGCGACGTGGTGGCCGTGTACCTGCCGAATCTGCCCGAGGCCTTCGTCGCGATCCACGCCTGCAATCGCATCGGTGCGATCTACACGGTCCTGTTCTCGGGCTTCTCGCCGGAGGCGGTGGCGCTGCGTTTGCAAGCATCGCGCGCCAAGGTTCTGGTCACCGCGGATGGGTGCTGGCGTCGCGGCAGGAAAGTGCCGCTGCTGGAAAATGCGCGGACCGCAAGACCCTCCGCGCCGAGCCTGCAGCAGATCATCGTCGTCGATCGCTGTGGCTCGAAGCCTGTGCTGCGCGAGGGTGAACGGGGCTTCGACGCATTGATCGCGGACGAGTCTGCGGACTGCCCCTGGGAACCGCTCGAAGCCAACGATCCGGCCTTCTTGATCTTCACCAGCGGCACCGAGGCCAGACCCAAGGGCCTGGTGCACAGCGTCGCCGGTTTTCTTCTGGGTGCCTGGGCCAATGTGCTATGGCAGATTGGTATCGATGACGCGGATACCTACTGGTGCGCTGCCGACATCGGCTGGCTGACCTTTCCGATCCAGGTGGTGGTCGGAGGCCTGGCACACGGCGCGAGCCTGTTGTGCTACGAGGGCGCGTTCGACGCGCCGACGAAGGACCGCTTCTACCAGATTGTGGCCCGCCATCGGGTGACCAAGATTCTCAGCGCGCCGACGGCGCTGCGCATGCTCAGGGCGCTGGGCGACGAGGCCGCGAAAGTGCACGACTTGAGCGCGCTCAAGCTCATCACCGTCCAGGGCGAACCGCTCGATCCGGAGACTTTCAACTGGGCCGTACAGACTTTCGACGTACCCGTCGTCAACGCTTACGGCCAGACCGAGACGGGTTCAACGTGGACGTATCCGGTCTACGGTGCGGAGCCGCTCAAGGCTGGATCCTGCGGCACGCCGGTGCCTGGGCACGACTACGAGGTGCTCGACGACGCCGGCCGCCGCGTGCCGCCGGGAGTGAAGGGCAATCTGGTTCTGACCGAACCGTTCCCGACACTCGCGCGAACCATCTGGGACGATCCGGATCGCTACCTCGCTTCGTATTTCACGCGCTTCCCCAATCGTTACCAGACATCTGACGAGGCCATCGTCGACCACGACGGACACCTGTGGGTGCTGGGGCGCGCGGACGACGTGATCAACGTCGCAGCGCACCGCATCAGCACCATGGAAATCGAATCCATCGTCTGCTCGCAGGCGGGCGTCGCCGACGGCGCAGTGGTGGGCGTGAACGATGCTCTCAAAGGCACGGTGCCGGTGGCCTTCATTACGCTTCGCGCAGACGCGGAAGCCGGAGCGGTGAAGGCGCAGGTTGATGCGGCGGTGGTCAACGCCATCGGCTCCATCGCGAGGCTCAGCCGCATCTACGTCTGCACAGCGCTACCCAAGACCCGAGCCGGCAAGACCCTGCGCCGGCTGCTTCGGGAGGCCGCGGAAACCGGCAGCATCCGCGGAGATACGACCGGACTGGAAGACGCGGCGGCCTTGGCAGCAGTGCTCAAGGCGGTAGCCGCATCGACCTGATCACGGCGTAGCGTGCGCGATGCTCACCCTGCATCGGCCAAGGACAAGCGCAGGTGACTGCGCTACTTGGCGCACGGCGGAAGATTGGGCAGATTCTTTCCCACCGGGGAGCAGGTAGGCGGCAGCGGCGGCGCAGTGACGGTGGGCGATACCGTGGTCGTTGGAGCCGTATTGGGTGCGACATTGACCGTTGGAGCCGTGTTGGGCGCGATGGGAGTCGCAGGTGCGATCGGGGTCGCGGGCGCGATCGGGGCGGTTATCTGCGCATGGGCAACGCCGCCGATCGAAGCGAGCACGATGCCGGATGCGAGCATCAACTTACGTGTTTGCGTGTACATGATGTTTCTCCGCTACAAGGATTGATCCTTGGTTGGGGGCAGCCGGATGACTGTTCCCTAAAGCTCTGGTGCAGTTTTGATTTCCTGCTTTCCGCTTCGGCGAACCGCGTCCTGAGGCTTGCTGCGATGGCCACGAAACAGAATCGCTTTGATGCGATGACCCTAGTCATGCGCGGGCCCGGCGTCGGTGCGTTGCCGCACGTTCGCGACCGGGACATTCGTCCTATAGCCGGCTTTCGCGATTGGCGACTACTATCCCGTAGGAACGCCAATCCGGGCGCGGGCGTCCGAGCCAGCGGCTCCATGACTCGTGTCCTCTCGGGAGAAAAAGCATGCACGACATTCTGGCCATGGGCGCCCGCGCAGGTGCGTTGCTCAAGGAGCGCGGCGAGAAAATTGCGGTGGGCGAAACCTCCGCCGGCGGATTGATTTCGGCCAGCCTTCTGGCGGTGCCCGGCGCATCGGCGTACTTCGCGGGCGGCGCCGTCACCTATTCCTACCGATCCATCCGGGGCCTGGTCGGCATCTCGACCGACGAGATGCACGCGAAGGGAATCCGCTCCAGTTCCGAGCCCTATGCCGAGTTACTGGCCAACGCGGTGCGCGCCAGGCATGCAGGCGTCACCTGGGGTCTGTCCGAAACCGGTGCGGCGGGTCCCAGCGGAAATCGCTATGGCGATCCGCCGGGTCATACCTGCATGGCGGTGGTCGGGCCGGTAAACCTCATGCGCAGCCTGCGCACGGGTAGCGATGATCGCGTTGCCAATATGTGGGCTTTTGCGGAAGCGACTCTCGCGCTGCTCGTCGAAGCGCTTGAAGCGACGCCACGCTGAGGAGGCCACCCCCAATTCTGTCCACGTCGCGTTCTCGGGAGGGCTTCCGTTCGTGCTGAGCTTGTCGAAGCACGGATGGAAACCATCGAGGCGGAGCCGCTTTCCCGTTCACCCTTCGACACGCTCAAGGCGAACGGGACCCTTGAAGGCCGTCGGCCAACAGCATTGGGCCAGTACGAAGGGACCCCTTCGGCTTTGCCGGAGGACACTTGCTGCGGGGCTCGGTCGACGACGGCAATCAAAGCCGCCCGCCAACGCCGAACCGACCCTGGCGGCCTGCCTTCTTCGCGTGACGAAGCGGCACGAACCGATGGCAGTAACGCTACAACCAAACTGGGGTGACCGACGGGGCTCGAACCCGCGACAACCAGAATCACAATCTGGGACTCTACCAACTGAGCTACGGCCACCATTGGGGCGCGAATCATACGGTATGGCCCAGCGAGCGGGAAGGGCAGCAGCGAGATATCGCTGGCGAGATGGCCGTTGAGCCAGTAGACGACGCCGAGGAACATGCCGGCCGTCGGCGGAAGCGCGAGTGCGATGACGCTGGTATCCAGCAAGGCCCAAAAACGCACGGTTCGGGCGGAGACGTGATCGAAGCGCATGCCGCTTCCGCTGGATTGGCGAGGCGCGGAGCCTGACAATCCGCCGCCCTCCTGTCCACCGCCTCCCCTTACGCCGTGCAGTTCAAGCTTCTGACGTCCGACGGACCCGCTCGACGTGGTCGTCTCCAATTTGCGCGCGGCCCGGTGGAGACGCCGACCTTCATGCCGGTTGGCACTTACGGCACGGTCAAGGGGCTGACCCCCGAGGAGGTTTTCCAGACGGGTGCCCAGATCGTTCTGGGCAATACCTTTCACCTGATGCTGCGCCCGGGCGAGGAGACGATCCGCCAACTCGGTGGCCTGCACCGGTTCATGAACTGGAGTGGACCGATTCTCACCGACTCGGGCGGCTTCCAGGTGTGGAGCCTTTCCGGGCTGCGCAAGATCACCGAGGAGGGTGTGAAGTTCGCGTCGCCGGTCAACGGCGATCGCATCTTCCTGTCGCCGGAACGATCCATCGAGGTGCAACGTGCGCTGGGGGCCGACATCGTCATGCAGTTCGACGAGTGCACGCCGCACCCGGCGACCGAGAAGCAGGCGCACAAGTCGATGGAAATGAGCGCGCGCTGGGCGCAGCGGTGCAAGGCGGTCATGCAGGTGGGTCCTTCGCAGGCGCTATTTGGCATCGTTCAGGGCGGCATGTATGAGAACCTGCGCCGCGCTTCTCTGGAAGCGTTGACGGATATCGGCTTCGATGGTTACGCGCTGGGAGGGCTATCCGTCGGCGAGAGCGAGGAGGAACGCTTGCACGTACTCGACGCGGTGGGGGCACATCTGCCCGTCGACAAGCCGCATTACCTGATGGGCGTGGGCACGCCGCATGATCTGGTGCAGGCGGTCGGGCGCGGCATCGACATGTTCGACTGTGTGATGCCGACCCGCAACGCGCGCAACGGGCATCTGTTCACCAGTCAGGGCGTGCTGCGGCTGCGCAATGCGAAATACCGCAACGACCCGGAGCCGCTCGACCCGGCCTGCGACTGCGCGACCTGCCGCAATTACTCACGCGCCTACCTCCATCACCTCGATCGCTGCAACGAGATGCTCGGACCACGGCTCAACACCATCCATAACCTGAGTTATTACCAGCGGCTGATGCGCAGGATTCGGGATGCCATCGAACAGGGCCGGTTCGCCGGGTTTGCCGCCGCGTTTCTTCGCGGACCGGAAGGGGCGTCGCGCAAGGCCGGCTAGACTCGCGGCAATCGACCGGAGTACTGACATGCGCTGGAAACTGGGTAGACGCAGCGACAACGTGGTGGACTTGCGTGGACGCGGCGGTGGTGGCGGACGCGGCATGCGGCTCGGTGGTGGCGGGGGTCTGGGGCTTGGAGGGCTGGCCATCGTAGTGGTGATCAGTCTGCTGCTGGGCAAGAACCCGATGGAGATTCTCGGGCTCCTCGCACAGACCGGCGGCGGCTCGTCGCCGACGGCTCAGGACGGTGCTCCGCCGCCTGCGGATGATGAGACCGCCGACTTCGTGCGCGCGATCGTCGGCGATACCGAGGACTCCTGGAACGCGCTGTTCCATGCTTCGGGAAGCAATTACGAGGCGCCGAAGCTTTACCTTTTCAGTGGCGGGGTCGATACGGCTTGCGGTGGTGCATCGTCCGCATCCGGCCCGTTTTACTGTCCCGGTGATCGGGGCGTGTACATCGATCTGTCGTTCTTCCGCGAGATGGAAGCGCGCCTTGGAGGCGGTGGTGACTTCGCTTACGCCTATGTCATCGCTCACGAGGTGGGCCACCACGTGCAGACGCTGCTGGGGGTCTCGTCCAAGCTCAACCAGGCGCGTCAATCGGGAAAAGACGTGCAGGGCGACGGCGGACTGCTCGTGCGCCAGGAGCTTCAGGCCGACTGCTACGCCGGCGTCTGGGCGCACCTGGGGCAGGCGCGCTACCAGTGGCTCGAAGCAGGTGACGTCGAGGAGGCGATGAATACTGCTGCCGCGATCGGGGACGATCGCCTGCAGCAACAGGCAGGGCGTACGGTGGTTCCAGAGTCCTTCTCGCACGGTACGTCCGAGCAGCGGGTGCGCTGGTTCAAGGCGGGATTCGAGAAGGGTGACCCGACCGCTTGCGATACGTTTGCGGCCAAGTCCCTGTAAGTCCTATCGCAGCATTCCCACGAGATCTTTTTCGATCGTCTCAGGCGTGTCGGTCGGCGAATAGCGCTTGACGACCTCGCCGGTCTTGTCGACCAGAAACTTGGTGAAATTCCACTTGATGAAATCCATGCCGAGGATGCCGCCCTGCTCGTTCTTGAGGTACTTGTAGAGGGGGTGCGCATCGTCGCCGTTGACCTTGATCTTGGCGAACATCGGAAAGCTCACGTCATAGGTGAGCGAGCAGAAATCCTTGATCTCCCGCTCATCGCCCGGCTCCTGATGACCGAACTGGTCGCAGGGAAACCCCAGCACCTCGAAGCCCTTGTCCTTGTACCGCCGGTATAGCGCTTCGAGTCCCTTGTATTGGGGCGTGAAGCCACATTTGCTCGCGACATTCACGATCAGCAAGGTCTTGCCCTTGTACTGGTCGAGCTTGAGGCTCGCCCCGTCGATGCTGCTGGCTTCAAACTCGTAGACACCCATGCATCTCTCCCTGCGAATGGACGATTCCGATGGCCGGAATCCGGATCGGAACGACCCTCAGAATCCGAGCTTGCGAGGCAGCCTCACAAACCCGCTGATCTTGTTAGCAACGATCGTGCGCAGCGGTTCGTAGACCGGCACCAGGTAACGTGGCGGCAGGTCATCGAGGTCGGCCGGCAGCTTGACGTTCGGCAGATCGCCGATGCTTCGATCGTCCGACGGCGCGATGGGCAGAATCAACCGGCCTGGTTTGCCGGCCACGCGATGGAACTGCAGGGTGGAGAAAACCGCGCTGCTGGTGCTGCCCAGGACCGTGCGGGTGTACAGGCCGGAGCCGGTGAGTTCCTGGCCGCCGACCAGCAAGCCGTCTTCGAGGGTGGTGTAGCTGACGATGATCAGCATCACCAGACGATTCTGCTCCATGATGCCGTCGAATTCGCGCTGGAATGTCGGCGCAAAGCTTTTGCCGTTCCAGGACTTCTGCCAGATCGCGGATGACTGCCGCAGCGCCCCCGTGGAAGCCACGATCACCGGCTGGTACGGCGTCTGCGTCAACAGGGCCTTGCGCAACTCTTCCAACACATAGCCCTGGAAGTCGTACTGGACGTTGTAGCTCTGCTCATGGCCTCCGAACGGAGGGCTGGCGTGAACATGACGAAGGTTGTTGTCGAGCAGGCTCATGATGCCGACGCGGCCGGCCATCGGCGCCAGGTTCGGATCGCTGCGGGGTGTCAGGGAAGGCGTCGATGCCGCGGCCAGGACCGAGTCCGACCCGGCAGCGGCCATGCGTTCCGCGCCGCTGGGTTCGCGTCCCGCTCGGGCGTCGTCGAGGGTCTTGCGAGCCTCCTGGAGCGAGGTGCGCCGCTTTTCGCGAGGCGCTTCGACCACCGGCGGCGGCTCCTCACCTACGGTGTGGATGTTCTCGGACCGCACCGGTGCCGCTTCGGGTCCGCCGTCAACGGACCGGGTCGATTTCCACAACGAGCATCCCGCCAGACCCACAACGCATACGCTTATCCAGACTGCGTGCAGCTTCATGCCCAGCCCCCTCGCATTCCCGCCATCTTGGGCCGGTCGGCCCTTGTGTGGTTCCATTCTGATGCAAACCCGACTGCTCGCGTACATCCCATCTGGCGAGCGGCATTCGCAGCCCGACCGACGAGGCCGAGGCCGGTGAAAGCGGTTCAGAAATTGGCGGCTTTCAACGCACTCAGATTGTCGGTCGGCGTGCGCACCGTCCCCAGCAGGCTGTGCACGTGCGGCAGCATGCGGCCGACGAAGAATTCGGCCGTCGCCCGCTTGGCTTCGCGGAAACCCTCGTCCGGATGGCTGGCGGCGGCCTTGACCATGCGCAGCCAGTTGTAGCCGAGGTAGGTCAGGCAGAACGCGCGCTGGAAATCCACCGCGCCGAAGCCGGCGTTGTCTGGCGCGGTCTTGAACGAGTCGATCAGGTACTGCGTGGTCTGCTCCAACTCGTCCACTGCGCGACCCAGCACCCGCGTGATCCATCCCAGCGGCGCGTCGGCGTTCAATTCGCTGCGCACCGCGGCGAAGAATCGTTGCGCGAGGCGACCGTTGTGCATCATCAGCTTGCGCCGCACCAGGTCCATCGCCTGGATGCCGTTGGTGCCCTCATACAGGCATAGGATCTTGGAGTCGCGCGCGATCTGCTCGACGCCATGTTCACCGATGAATCCATGACCGCCGTAAACCTGGATCGCGAGACTGGCCAGGTCCACTGCGCTGTCGGTGCAGAAAGCCTTGACCAGCGGCGTGTTCAGGTCCACCCAGTCCTGGGCTTCCTCGCGCACCGCGGCGTCCGGATGATGGTGCGTCACATCGACGTAGTAGGCGGTCTCGTAGGCCAGCACGCGCGCGCCTTCTGTGGTCGCCTTCATGGTCAGCAGCATGCGGCGAACGTCCGGGTGCTCGATGATCTCGGGCCTCCCGTTGAAAGCTTTGCCTTGCCGGCGATCGATCGCATAGCGGATCGCGTTCTGCGTCGCCAATTCGCACTGCCCGAGGCCCTGGACGCCCACCATGATGCGCGCCAGGTTCATCATCACGAACATGTTCTGGATGCCGGTGTTCGGCGCGCCCACCATCCAGCCGGTCGCGCCTTCAAACTGCAAGGAGCAGGTGGCGGACCCCTTGATGCCCATCTTGTGTTCGATCGACACGCACTGGACCCGGTTGCGTTCCCCGGGCGAGCCATCGGGCTTGACCAGGAATTTGGGTACCACAAACGTGGACAGCCCCTTCACGCCCGGCGGCGAATCCGGCAGCCGCGCCAGCACAAAGTGGATGATGTTCTCCGCCATCGTGTGCTCGCCCGAGGTGATGAAGATCTTGCCGCCATCGAGGGCATAGCTACCGTCTCCGTTGGGTGTCGCCCGGGTCTTGGCCGCGCCCACGTCCGAGCCGGCCTGCGGCTCGGTAATGCACATGGTGCCGCTCCACTGGCCGGTGGAGAGTTTGGGCAGGTAGGTCATCTTCTGCTCCTCGGTGCCGTTGGCGAGAATCGCCTCGAAGCAGCCCGTGGTCAGCCCGGGATACAGCGCCAGCGCCACGTTGGCCGAGCACAGCATTTCCTCGACCACCTTGGACAGGGTGTAAGGCAGGCCCTGACCCTCGTATTCGGGCGCATTGCACAGGCTCATCCAGCCGGCTTCCGAATAGAGCTTGTAAGCCTTGGCGAAGCCGTCCGGAACCGTCACCTCGCCCTTGTTCCAGGTGCAGCCCTGAGCGTCGCCCACCGCGTTGAGCGGAGCGATCTCGTTTTCCATCAGCTTGGCCGCTTCCTCGACCAGGCCCAGCAGGACGTCGGACGTCGCGTCGGCGAAGGCCGGGATCTGCTCGGCCAGCCGACCGACTTTTAGCACATCGTTGAGGACGAAATTGATCTCGCGGATCGGCGCTTGATAGGTCGCCATGGTATGACTCCAGGTTTGGTGTTCGGGGCGGACAGCGCCGAAGCCTAAGGAAAGCAAAGGGGCCGGGCAATGCCCGCAAGTCCTCAGGGCGGCGAGACGATTCGCCAGCAGCGGTGCGAAGGCGGGGGGCGCTTGAAGTCCTCGTCCAGGGTCTGCGCCGTGATGTCCTCGGCCACCAGACCCTCGACCGCCGCGGGTTCGAGCTTGAACTTGCGCTTGTTGGTCGAGAAGTAGAGCACGCCGCCGGGTGCCAGCAGCGCTGCGGACAGGCGGATCAGATCGATGTGGTCCCGCTCCACGTCGAACACGTCGTCGAGCTTTTTCGAGTTCGAGAATGTCGGCGGATCGCAGAAAATCAGATCGAAGCGCTGCTTGGCTGAGCCCGCCTCGCGCAACCAGCCCAGACAATCCGCCCGCAACAACTGGTGCGCGGCCTGCGATGCCGGGCGCGCTCGGTGCCAGGGCGAGGCTCGCGAACCCACGCTGCTGCGCGAATCGGGTCGCGCTGCGCGCGCCTCACGAACCGGCTGGCTGGCCTCGAATCCGTTGAGCCGGAAATTGCGCTCCCCCCATTGCAGGTAAGTGTTCGACAGATCGATCGACAGCGTCAGCAAGGCGCCGCCACGCGCAGCGTGCACGCTGGCGGCCGCCGTATAGCAATACAGATTGAGCACGCGCTTGCCGCGGGATTCCTGCTGCAGTCGCAGCCGCATCGGCCGGTGGTCCAGGAACAGTCCGGTGTCGAGATAGTCGTCGAGGTTCACCCACAGCTTGCAGCCGTGCTCCTCGATCTCCAGCACGCGAAGTTGCTGGTCCTGCTTCTCGTACTGCGCGGTGCCGTGCTGGACCACGCGCTGCTTGAAGTGCAGGCGCGCCGCCGGCAGCGCGTAAGCCGCCTGCAACTGCGCGAGCGCCTCGCGCAGGCGCTTCTCGGCCTTGAATGGATCGATGATCTTCGGCGCCGCGTACTCCTGCACATGCAGATGCAACTCGCTGGAGGGGTACACATCCACCGCAAGCGCGTAATCGGGCAGGTCGGCGTCGTACACCCGGTAGCAGCTCACCCCTTTGCGCCGTGCCCATTTTTCCAGGTGCTTGCGATTCTTCGCCAGGCGATTGGCAAACTCACCGCCAGCCGCCGGCGCGGCTTCCGCGGGCGCTTCGGCGATTCCGAACTGAAGCAGCTTGCAGGGCAGGTCACCGTTGTAGAACGAGTGCATCGCGTCCGCGCGCAGCCCGATGCGCGGGCCCAGGTCCGGTCGCGAAGTCAGCACCGCGGCGCGCCAGCCGCCGAAGTGCTGCTTGAGCGTGGCGCCAAGCAGCGAATAGAGCTTGATCACCTCGCCCTCGGCGGCGAGCCGCTCGCCGTACGGCGGGTTGGTGCAAAGCAGACCACCCGTCGCGCCGATCGGCCGCGCCTGCAACAGATCGGCTTCACCCCATTCGATGGCATGCGCCACGCCCGCAGCCTGTGCATTGCGGCGCGCATGGCTCAGTGCGCGCGCGTCCAGATCGCTGCCCAGCAAGGGTGGTAGCTTCTTCAGGCCCACTTCGCGCCGTTCAATCGCTTCCGCGCGCAGCTCGGTCCAGAGCCTGGGCACATGATCGAGCCAGGCCTCGAATCCGAATCGCTGTCGCAACAGGGCGGGGGCCACGTCGCCGGCCATCCATGCGCCTTCGATCAGGAAAGTGCCGGAGCCGCACATCGGGTCGATCAGAGCGCCGCCGCGCGCCGCAATTTCGGGCCAGCCCGCGCGCAGCAGGATGGCGCAGGCAAGGTTCTCCTTGAGTGGCGCCTCGCCCGCGCCCCCGCGATAACCGCGCCGGTGCAAGCTCTCGCCGGACAGATCCAGGCTCAAGGTCGCCTGTTCGCGGTCCAGGTGCAGATGCACCCGAATATCCGGCTGATCGGTATTCACGTCTGGTCGCCGGCCCAGCTTTTCGCGGAAGCGATCGGCGATCGCGTCCTTTACCTTGAGTCCGGCGTAGTGCGTGTGCGTCACCGCCGGTGAGTGGCCGGCGACTTCGATCGCAAAGCTGGAATCGGGCGAGAAAAGCTCCGTCCAATCGATCGCATGCGCCCCGGCATACAGATCGTCCGCACTTGTCAGCGGGTAGTTCTTGAGCGGCATCAGCACGCGACTGGCGACTCGCGACCACAAGCACGCACGGTAGGCCAGACTGCGGTCGCCGCTGGCGGCGACGCCGCCGGAGCGTTCCTTTGCCGCATGGGCGCCCAGCCCCTGAAGTTCGGTGACGAGCAGGGGTTCCAGTCCGCGCGGACAGGTCACGAACAGGGGAAAGGTTTCACTCATCCAGCCATGATCGCACGCTCGGCTTCACGGTGACCGCGACGACTCGAAGCCCGATGAACCGCGGCGCTGCGAACTCCACGCTCCCATCCGGAGCCCGTCGCCCTTGGGGATGCCGCCCTTTACCGCTGAGCTTCGGAACCACTTGAGAGATAAGGCCGACGCGTTGTTGGATCGACTTTCTTGCCCCGCGCTGCGCATCTCTTTTCTCGGATAACGGGACCTTTCCGAATCACGGAGAAGGCAGGCCGGATCGACGTCAGCTGCTGGAGTTGAACGGCCGCATGGACCGTGTGGCCGCACCATGGCCGCAGGTTCATCGTGAGTAGAACTGCGACGCTGATCCGAGCGTCCTCCGGTGGCCTCGTCACGCAGGGCCAGGATCATTCGTGTCGCCTGAAGACTCCGCGAAATTAGCTCGCGCATGATTTCCGCGCCGATGTGATCGGCGGAAACAACGACGACGCAGCTTGGGGCCGGTGATGCCGGATCAGGCCGGCATCCGGGGCTTGTGATAGCCGGTCTCAAACAGTCCATGGCCGAGCCTGCTGTCGGCGAGCCGGAATTCTCTGCTCAGGTGCTCAACCGCGCTCTCCGTACTGCCGGGTCGGGCTCTCAGCCCTGAGGCGCAACGAGAGCCCGGTCACGCAGCAATTGCTCGCGGGACAACTCGAGAACCTCGCGCTCGATTCGACTTCTGATTTCCTCGCCTGCGTGTTCGTTGGCGTAGCTCACGACTTCTCCGACGACCGTTCGCAGTTTTTGGACGGCCTCGTGCAGTTGCGCGGGATCAATCAGGCTGTTGTGTGTGCCTTGAAAAGGCGCGGTTGATCCGTCGGTGGAAGTCCGACCCGGGAAAGCTCCACCCGGAAGCACAGGGAGCGACTCAGGAGGTAACGAATGGGTTGAAGCACTGCCTGAAAAGGCCTCGTTAGGAGGCCAGCGGGTCATGCGGGCCGCAACGTGAGTGAAC
>JBQTIX010000101.1:0-38203 GCA_052387695.1 Panacagrimonas sp.
CGTATCGAGGGCACGCCCGGCACCTCGATACGCGGCATTGCTGCGCAATGGCGCTACTCGGTGCGAACGGATTCCAAACTGATGTACTACCCGCGATCACTCACCGGTGTAGCGGCTCGCGTGCATACCCCAGGACCTCGAGTACCGTCAGCACACCTGACGCAGCGGTTCGCTGCACCCATAAATGCCGCCGCTGTGCGCGGCGTGTGTGATTTACGCGACCGGTTGGGAAACATCCCGCGAACCGGTACGGCGAGGGCTCAATGATGGTCGAAAAAATCCACCTCACTGCCCAGGACAATTTTAATCGCATAGGTCGCCGCCTTCCAGTTTTCAAAGGATGACGGGAGCTTCCTGCGGGAAGAAGAAAACCGCGGGAGTTTCCGACGAATGGGCAAAAAGTGTCGTTTTGCAACGGAGAGTCAACGAGATGCGTCGGCGACGATTCTGTGTTGATGGGTCGTCAAGGACCGGGTTGCGGATTTTCCCGCTCGCCTACTATCGTCGAGCGGGTTGATGGGTCTTCGAGGAATTGCTCCACCATGAAGTCCACGTCCACCCGGATCGTTGCGAATCTCAGCATGGAACAGGGTGGCCCGCTGTAAGCGCGGCGCCCACAACAGGTGAAACCGGGCATGACCGAAATCCAGATCTACGACAACGGCGAGGTTGAGCTGGAAGTCCGCTATCAGTCCGAAACCCTCTGGCTCAACTTGGGCCAGATCGCCGACCTGTTCGGCGTGCAGAAACCCGGTGTCTCCAAGCACCTGCGCAACATCTTCACCAGCGGAGAGCTGAGCCCGGAGGCAACCGTTTCCAGAATGGAAACGGTTCAAGCAGAGGGCGGCCGCACCGTGCGGCGTAACCGCGACTGGTACAACCTCGACGCCATCATCTCTGTCGGCTACCGAGTCAACTCCGCCAAGGCCACCCGTTTCCGCCAGTGGGCCACCGGCGTCCTGCGCCAGCACCTCACCCAAGGCTACAGCCTCAATCGCCAGCGCCTGGAATCCAACGCCCGCGAACTCGACGCCGCCCTGCAACTCGTGCGCAAGGCCATGCAGGCGCCGCAGCTAACCGCGGATGACGGCCGCGGCCTGCTGGACATCGTCACCGGCTACGCCCAGACCTTTCTGCTGCTGCAACGCTACGACGAAGGCTTGCTCACCGATCCCCCAGCGCAGCCCGGTGGCACACTACCCACCGTAGCGGAGGCGAGGCGAGCGCTTGCCCTGCTCAAGGCATCCCTCATCAACAAGGGGCAGGCCACCGCCTTGTTCGCGCAGGAACGGGTGGGCGATGGCCTAGCTGCCCTGCTCGGCAACCTGGACCAGACCGCGCTCGGCGATCCCGTCTACCCGAGCATCGAGGCCAAGGCCGCGCACTTGCTTTACTTCGTCATCAAGAACCACCCGTTCGTGGACGGCAACAAACGCAGCGGCGCGTATCTGTTCGTGGATTTTCTTCACCGCAACGGCCGGCTGCTCGACACCCGCACCGGCCAGCCCCTGATCAACGACCTGGGCCTCGCCGCGCTGGCGCTGCTCGTGGCCGAGTCGCCGGCCCAGCACAAGGACACCATGGTCAGGCTGATCATGAACATGCTGGCCCGGCCGTCGACACAGTCGGGCCAGCCGGCGTGACTCTTCAGCATTCCGCTTAGTCGTTAAGCTGAATCGAGGTAAACGTCGATGCTGGCTTTCAACGTATTGGTGTGAATATCCAATACTTTCGACAGCGGCTTCTGATAGCCGCCCGCGAGATTCCATGCCACCGGCAGTCCGATTTCGCGAGCGGTGGAGAACACCAGCACGTCTCTTTGCCGTAGCTGCTCAGTGGTCAGCCATCCACCGAGAGGATCATCGATGTGGGGATCGGCTCCGGCCTGGTACAGCATCACGTCGCAGTCGTGAAACGAGCGGACGATGCCGGGGAGCTTCTGCAGAAATTCTGCGGCCTGCCTCGGCTCGGAATATTTACTTCCGGCCGAGTAATGCTTCAACCAATTCGCGGAATCGCCGAGGACTCTCAATATGTCGT
Organism: Panacagrimonas sp.; assembly: GCA_052387695.1. Lineage (GTDB taxonomy): Bacteria > Pseudomonadota > Gammaproteobacteria > Nevskiales > Nevskiaceae > Panacagrimonas. The sequence continues at coordinate 2,041 of JBQTIX010000101.1, forward strand.
CCGTGCCGTCGCCGTAGTGATGGTCGCAGTCGAGAATGCCGATTCGCCGAGGACGTGAACCTTCCTCTTTCAGCGCCGCCGCCGCGACCATGAGCCCGTTGAAAGTGCAGAAGCCGCCGTTGCTCGCGTAATGCGCATGGTGGAATCCGGAACAGGGGGCGACCGCAATGCAACGATTGGCGATGGCCTCTCTGGCCGCGGCCAGCATCGATCCACTGGTAAAGGCAAGCGACGCTGCGACCTCAGGTGACCAATCCCCGAATCCGTTGGGCAACTGGAGGGCAAGAACACCGTCGACGAATTTCCGATCATGAACCCGGTAGAAGTCCTGGACCGTAACCGGGTCGGGCACACGGATCTCGATCGGCTGACACTGCATCGTCCACTGCTCGATTAGTCGAGCCGGCTTGCCGGCACTGGGAGAGATGCCGCCGACTTGAGCGACCATCTCGGGGCAGTAGAAAACGGGGATCGCCTTCATGGTGTGAGAGCAGCAGGTTGGGCGCTCAGGAACTGCATGATCTTCACCATCGCCAAGGTGTCGCGCTCGCAGTAGCGGAGTAGGTTCTCACGAGTCCGAGCGCGTTCGGCGGCGGGTAGCTTGGGATCCAGCAACTTGAGGTATGCGACCTGCGCAGACCCTCCGTCCTGCACCTCGTCGAGCGTGTCGTAGCTCAGATCTGGCGCGATGGTCGGCAGCACGTCCTTGATCGACCAGGACCCGTCCATGTCTCGATGGTAATAGTGGTCGCGCATCACTGGCAGAATGTCCTGAATGCGGGCAATCACCTTCTCGATAGGTTTTGTGAGCGCGCGGAATCGTTGCGCCAGGGCGCGCAGCCGGGTTGCCTCGAAACTGGCCTGGTAGACAAAGATCGGCGCGCTGGACGTTCCCACTGCCTTGAGCAGGCCGTCGGCAAAGGCTCGCATCGGTGGATCGACGCCGTCGGACAAGAACCCGGAGTGCTCCAGTTTCCCGGGGCGGCGTTCGACGTGGCACGACCATTGGAAGGGCACATGCTCATAGGGACGAGTGCCAATCCAGGTCGGAACCGCAAGGCCAATCGTCTCGAAGTCGATGTAGTAGCGCGGGTATGGAAAGGCGCCCGCCCACTCACGCGCGGCGTCGTCGAGTTGAGCCTTGCCGGTCTTCACCGCACGCCAGATGCGCAGGTCACGCGGATCGGACAGCAGGGTCACGGGCACCTTGCGCATGTCCTCGATACCTTTCTCGTCCAGCGCCTCGATGACGGATTTGTTCTTGCGGTTGCGCAGCGTGAGCAGACGATGCGCCGGATACTTCGGTCCGCCCTTGCCACAAAAATCCTGGAAAGCGCAGTCGTGTGGCTTGTTGCATTGCGCGCCCATCCCGATCTCGGGCAGATCACCAGCCAGAACCTTGCGCGCGGCCTTGATGGCGGTCTTCACTTCCGTCGCCATTTCTGCCGCGGCCTTGGAAACGTCGATCTCCTTGAGCAGGCCCTCGTAGTTCTCCTTGCCGCGATACACGAATTCGCTGTCGACCACCGCGAGTTTGAACTTCGTCGGTTTCAGTCCGGCTTCGGTCAGCGTGTGCTGCTGCACCGCGCAATCGAAATGCAGGAACTCGCGCTTGACCTCGTTCTTGCCGTAGGTGCTAAAAGTCGAGGACTTGACCTCGATCGCCTCAAGTCCCGCGCGTGTCCTGCGCAGCACGTCGGCCTTCACCAGCACGCCGTCGTGGTCGAGCGTGGCCTCGAAAAAAGCCCGCGCCTTCCCCGCAAGAACCTGCTGCGTCTGCGCAAGGCAGGCAGCCAGGGGAGCGCCGTTTGCGCCGATCAGCTCGCCGGGGCCGTACAGGGCGCGCGCCAATTGGCCCACGTCCTCGCCGTTGCGGGCGAGCAGCGGGTCCAGTTCGCCCGCCGCCGGATCCAGACCAAACTTGGCACCGTGTACCTGCAAGTAGAGCTTTTTCGGGCACTGGCGAAACGAAACGAGCTTTGACTTGGACAGGCCCGCAGAACGAGGGGGCATCTGCAACTCCAGGCGGCGAAGGGAACGAGCGGGATCATGCGGCATGGAAGCGACGGATTCCGTCGCCCGGCAGGCGTATCGTTGCCGCACACAAATTGGAGCGTTTTCGTGGCCAAGACCCGACGAAAGAAAATCGACGACACCAGCGCCACCATGCGGCGTTTCGTGATGCTGGAGCAGATCCCCTGGGAGCCCGCTTCCATTAGCACGGCGGAGGTGCAGGCCAAGCTCGAAGTCGCCGGCTATCACGTCGAACTGCGCACGGTGCAGCGCGACCTCAGCGCCTTCTCGGTGCCGTTCCAGTACTCCTCCACGGAGGACGGCGGCCCCATCCGCTGGTTCTGGCCCCGCCATGTCCAGCCCCTGAACATCCGCGCCATCACGCCGGCTACCGCACTGATCCTGGCGCTCGCGCATCGGCATCTGGAACCGCTGTTGCCTCCGTCCGCGCTGGAACTGCTTCGGCTGTACTTCCAGCAGGCCGACGAGACGCTCACCAAACAAGACCCCAAGCGTTTCGCGAGCTGGACCCACAAGCTGCGTGTCATTCCGCGCGGCCCGACGTTCGCGACGCCGAAGATTCCCGAGGGCGTGCAGCAAGCCGTCTTCGACGCGCTGCTGGCGGACCGGAAGATCAGGGCCGTGTACCGCGGGCGCGGCGCTCGCGACGCGAAGCCCACGGATCTTCATCCGCTCGGCGTCGTCTCCCGCGACGGCGTGATCTACCTCGTCGCCACCGCCTGGGATTACGAGCAGCCCTACCACTACGCGCTGCACCGTTTCGAGAAGGCGGAGGCTCTGCCGGACACAGCGCGGCGACCCGAGGGTTTCGACCTCGACCGCCATATCGCCGCAGAGAAGGCCTTCGCCTACCCCACCGGACGCGGACGCATCGCCCTCAAGATCGAGATCGACGAGGCACCCGCTGCTCTGCTTCTGGAGCGTCCCCTTGCTCCGGGCCAGACCGCGCGGCGGCTGCGCAATGGGCGCTACCAGATCGCCGCGAACGTGGAAGACACTGCCGAACTGCGCTGGTGGCTGCTCGGCTACGGCGAACAACTGCGGGTCGTCGGGCCGGTCTCGCTGCGCAGGGACATCGTGCAGGCGCTCACCGCAGCCGCCGCGCAGTACCAGAAGGCGCCACCACCCGGAACCGCAGCCGACTGAAGGCGGGTCGATGGCCACTCGCCTGCGTCCCTCGCGAATACAAGCCCGAACGCGGCGTCCCCGCCGGCATCCAGCCGACTCGCTACCCGAGGCACTGCGGCTCTGGTTTCAAACCCACCGCTTCCGCTTTGCGCACCCGCCGACGAATTGGAGCTGGCACCGAGGCGGCTACCAGTTCACGTTTCGGGGAATCACCGCGTCGCTCGGAGGCAGCGTCGGCGAATCCAGCGTCACGGTGTTTGCGGAACACCAGGGCGAGCAGTGGGACACGCTGCGCGACTTCGAGACGAGCGCCCAGCGCAGAGCCGACGGCCGCTGGTATTGTCTGCTTTGCGAACGCCGGAGCCGCGGCTGTTTCAATACGCGACAAGACCTGTGGCGGGATCATTGCTTCGAGCCCCTGACCCGCTGGATCGGTGAATTCCTCAAGCCGGGCAATCGCCTGGCGCTGCGGGACTACGGCGGCATGACAGAAGCATTGATTCTGCCCAAGGCCACGCCAGGATCCACGCCTCCCCCTTATGCGGGCGAAATTTCGTTGCCGCTTCGAGCGCCTTGACCGGGCCTACGTGTAGGTCCTAATCCTTACATCTGACCGCAACCTAAGCTCTGAAGAAAGGTAAGGAGTTCCCATGTACACCAGCCTGCCAGAGATTGGCGACGCCTTCGGCAAGGATCCCAACGCTGTTGTGCGGGCAGACCGTATGATTCCCAAACTTCGACAGACCGACCTTCGCATCCGAGAAGATTACGAGAACCTACTGAGGCAGCTGAGTGGCTGACAAACGGCCGTACGCGCGCTCGCCGATAACGCGAGGTTCGAGGCAAATGTGCACCGTGTCCGAAAATCAACCCCAGTCTGAATCCCTGCCGCTCGCAGCCTCAGCAGTTCCAACGAATGCCGATCATGCGCGTCGGGTCGCTCGCCTTCTTGCCCGGTACCCCTGGCAGTTCGACGATCCGGATATCCGTCTCGATCTGCCGCCCGGTTGGATGGGATTGATCGAGGAAGTCTGCCGCAGCGTCGATAGCTCCTTGAAGACCACGGACGAGGAAGCGTTCGGGTGGACGCAGATCAAGGAAAAGTTCGGCGGACTGCGGATGTACTGGCGATTACACGGTCTGCTGGCAGAAGGCGGTACCAACACTCCGCGAAAGGGTCCGGGGAGGAGCCACCTCACCACGCTCGAACGGATCGACTCGATCATCGGGGAGGCAGAGGCGGTAAGCCTAGCGACCTGCATGTGGTGTGGGCGTTCGGTACCCGAGGCAAGGTCTATATGCTCGGGCGCATGCGGTGGGATCATGCGGGGGCCGACATGAACGCGGAGGCACTGAGGAAAAAGCGCAAGGGTGTCGAAGACCGGCACAGCAAACCCGCCTTGGTGCGGCTGCATCGCGCGATCAGTTGGCTTGCGCGCTCTGAATCCGAGACTGACGATTTCGACGCCCAGTTCGTCTTCCTCTGGATCAGCTTCAACGCCGCCTACGCCCAGGAGCTGGGGCCGGACCTGGCCGAGCGTGACAAGCTCGCCGCGTTCTTTGCGCAGCTTCTACGGATCGATAACGACAGGCGCCTACAACAGGTCCTGTTCGAGAAATTCTCGGGGCCAATCCGCACACTCGTCGAGAATCGCTTTGTATTCGAGCCTTTCTGGCGCGCGCTCCGCGAGCACGATTCCAGCGGTCGTTGGGAGACCCAGTTTTCCGCGAGCAAGCGTGCGGCGCTCAAGTCGATATTCGATGGCGAGACCGAGCGCGTCCTGTCCATCGTGTTCGATCGCCTGTACGTTCTGCGCAATCAGATTGTTCACGGCGGAGCAACCTGGAACAGCGGAGTCAATCGTGCCCAGATGCGGGACGGCGCCACGATCATGATGTCCGTGGTGCCGATCCTGATCGACCTGATGCTGGATCATCCCGAACTGGAGTTCGGTGAGATCAATTATCCCGTCGTCTAGCTACATGTCGGACATGGGGAAAAATAAGATCGCGGTTAGAGTCAAAAACTCGAACACGGCCCCTTTCCCCCGCGTCCAGTGTTTCAACGGATCCTTGAGCAATCGGCGCCAATCGGCCGGACCTAATGTCAATACGTAGAGACGATTCACGGAATTCTGCTCAGCGGCCTAGCGCTGCACATCGGCCGCAAATTCGTCGGAGCGATGCGGAGGCGAACACGTCGGCTGGACGTTACGGTTAGGCATCAGCCTCCTCTCCTTCGTCGCCTTCGGCCCGCTCCCACCACTGAAAGTATTTTGTAGCCCCGCCCCACTTTCCGCGCTGAAGGTTAAGGCGCGGCTCAGAGATGGCGATGGACACAGACTCCAGAATGTTTAGCGTGACCTCTAAGCTTTTAGTAACTTTGGCGGTGTCGGCCGAGAGCTTTCCGGTCGTGGCGGGAACCCACTGAGTACCGAACCAAGAAAATCTATTCCAGCGCTCCGATAAATGATCGTTCTTGTGATCTTTTAGTCTTTTGAAGAGACGATCATTGCCTGCCCCGGTTTGACCAACGTAGACCAATTCATAGCCTGCATACAAGGCGTAAATGCCTCGTTGTTGCCTGAAATCTATTGGGTGGGCGCGAGGGCTGCGGCTTGCCCCTCCCAGCAAGGTGCCAGGCACTTTGGGACGTCCCCAGAAAACACGGTCGACGTGCCAGTGCAATCCATAACTCAGAATCATACATTCTCGCCGTTGATTGGCTAACTCGATCAAAAACTCACATGTTCATTAAAGCAAACGATAGTCCTCCGACTCTTTGAAGATATCAAATAAGGATCCCTCCTGGACTGAGCCGGGGTCCAGCTGAAAATCCCTTCTATCAAAGAATCGTAATCCAGTGTCATATTGTTCCGAGAGAAACTCAATGGCGAGCTTAAATGCGTAATAACTGGCCCATCGTTCCTCGAACGTCTTGCCTACGAATAAACGGTCAATCACCGCCCTATCCTTCATCCTTGTTTTTTTAAGGGCCTGAACGTCGACCCTGATAAATCCTGGTCCATTCCTGCGACCTATAAACAAGAGGACATTGCCCGCGATCTCGGTAATCCAGGTGGTTCCAGCAAGCATCCGCGATGCCTCCTCGAAAACCTCATTCAGTGCCTCTGCGATGGAGATCTCGGCCTCCTCGATCAATTTGAAAAGAGCACGGCACTCATCTGATGATCCCTTGGGGAGTGGCATGTACCTTTCTCGCGATTGTTCAGCTGGAGCTATTGGCTCAGTATATTCGGTCGTGGCGTATGCCTGATGAGCAAGGTGAACCTGCCAACTCGACGTGTGTTCCTCGACGATGAGCATCAGCCGCCGGAAGGCTGGATCGGGGTTCGTTGGCCGGAGGAGGTCATTTCGCTCCTGCAAGGCGGCACGGTGACCGATCCGAGTCTCGATCACGATCTTGGAGACGACACCCGAGGAACCGGGTACGACGTGCTGCTGTGGATCCAGGAAGCGGTCATGATGCGTGGCTTTGATCCTCCCGGCGCGCGTCAAGGTAGTTGCCGCCTCATTCATGCGGCGAGTTGCTTAAAGGCTTCCCCTCCTCGGACCTACGGCGGAGCGAGCGTTTCAGGAACCTTGAACTCCTGCTGGACAGTCACCTCAACATCCGTCCGAATTCTTCCGATTCTCAGCAAATCCCGATGCTGGATGTCGGCGTGGGCGTACAACTGGTGGAACAGGTAGGGATGCCGGTAGCCGCGCAGCGGGTATTCGTTGTGCGTCTCGATGTCCCAGTTCAGGTCGCTGCAGAGCATGTGCTCGCACACGAAATCGACCTCGAAGAGGATGTTGTCGTCGTCCTCGATCCATGCGGGGTCATCGTCACGCAGGTAGAACTGCATCTTGATCTCGACTTCGTAATCGCAGATCTCTTTTTGCGCGACGCGGACACTCAAGGCCGAGCGCTGAGCCTCGATTTCCAACTTGAGTTGCCGCTCTATCTCCCATAAGCAGTCCAGCAGGCGCTTGAATGCGGCGATCTCGTCGGCGGTTGGAGGGTTGAAGTGCCAGTCGTTCCGGTCGTGCAGCAGCGGACGATGGATTTTGGCTTCCCGCCAGAGTCGTCGTTTCATATCGGCAATATCTGTCGGTCAGGTACCAAAGAAGAACAGGTAGTCTTCGTGATCCAGTTGCAGCTCGGCATCTGGATGGGCGCGAAGAACCTGCTCCCAACCAGCAAATTGAGCCAGCTTCTCTGCATGCCCCTGAATCTTTGAGTGGCATTCGTCCAGGTCCCGCCGCAGTGCGGGATCGATCTGAATGCGCGCCGAGTACGCGCCCTTGGTGCTGCTGACGACGGCGCCAACGGATTCCTGCACTTCGACGCCGTGATCGCGGACCTTGTCGAGTGTCTCGGTCTTCCTGACTTCCCACCATTCGCGCAGTTTGAGGTGCTCCGCTTTTCTGGTGGAGGCCGCATCGGCGAGCTTGGCGGCGTCGTATGCAAACAACCATTCCTTTCGTTTCATCGCGGACTGCCGTTGCTTGCGTCGGCGCCAAAGAATCCGATCGCCTTTGATACGCCCTTGCGGTGGCGTAATTCCTGGCGCAAGGCTGCGGAAAGCGCCTCTGCGTCTGGCCTGCCGTGGCTCAGGTCCAAGCCGCGGATCGCAGCCGCGAAATCGCCAAAGCTCAGATCGAGCTGTACGAGTGCATGCAGCGGCGCATCGCCGGCTCCGCTTGCCGGAACCTCATTGCCCAGCAGTTCACGGCACAACGCGAGGGCGGCCACCGGCTTGAGGTAACCGAACGTGGCTTTCACGTCGAGCCGGCGCATCAGCGCGGCGTCGAGGTTGTCCACGAAATTGCTCGCCAGGATGGCGACGCCGTTGTAGCCGTCTAGCTGGGCGAGCAGTTCGTTGACCTGGGTGATCTCCCAGCTCCGGCTGGCACGCGCACGGTCTTGCAGGAAGCTGTCGGCCTCGTCGAGGAACAGCACGGCGCCTTCTTCGGCGGCCTGCTCGAACGCGCGGGCCAGGTTCTTTTCGGTTTCGCCGACGTACTTGTCCAGCAGGTCAGATACGCGCATTAGGTGAAGCGGCCGATCCAGGCTACGGGCAATGTGTTTCGCCAGTTCCGTCTTGCCGGTACCGGGAGGGCCAAAGAATCCCAGCGTGCCCTGTCGGCGCGAGCGCAGGCCGTCGATGATCTTCGACATGTCGGCGTCACAGTTGATCCACTCCAGACGATAGGGAATGCGAGTCTGTTCGCGCCTTGCCGCGACCAGCGCCCGCGGAACACCGTTGGGGCGCGCAGTGAGGATGCGGCCGGCAAGTTCGTCCTTGGGGACGCTCGAATTGGCGAGCCGTCCGAGAGCGCGCGCTGTGCGGTCAATATCGGCGGGCGACAGGTCGGCGGATTCCGCAACGCGATCCATGAATGCCGCGGAGACACCGTGACCGACCAGCGCCTGATCCAGCATGCCGCGCCGAACCGAGCGCGGCGGCACTTCCATCTGCACTACATGATCGAAGCGGCGCAGGTAGGCGGGGTCGATGCGCTCGATGGAGTTGGAAATCCAGATCGTGGGCACCTGCGCACTTTCCAGTACGCGATTGGTCCAGCCCTTGCGCCGTTCGGTGGTGGGGGCGATGTGGCTCCAGTGATCGCCGGTGAATACGTCTTCTGCCTCGTCGAACAGCAGCAGGCTGTGCTCGGGGTACGTCATCAGTTTTTGCGCGAGGACGTAGTGCTGGAAACGGATGTCGCGGCCGCCCGCGTCGCCGTCTTCGTCCTCCGATTTGATCTCGTACAGCCGTCGGCCCAGGCGGGCTGCGAGCGCGCGCACGAACTGGGTCTTGCCCACGCCGGGCGCGCCGCCGAGGAGAATCTGCGTACGACTGTCCGCTGCGCTCACGAGCCCGAGAACGATATCGAGATCGAGGCGCAGATGACCAAACTGGTCAAGATCCAGCGCGGAACCGTCGAGGGCGCGCAAAGCGTTTTCGAGCAGACAGGTGGATAGCGGCAGTTCGGAGTCGATGGCCTCGGTGAGGTCCTTGACCGAGCAGGCCACGTCATCAAGATCGCTCACGACGCTGAATTCCATGCCGTTGAGCAGCCCGCTGTCCCGCAGCGGCGATCCCGCACCCAGCAGCAGCCGCCACTGCTTGGCTTCGCCGCCCAGCATCGTGCGCAGGGCTTCCGCGACATCCGACCGGTGCTTGACCGGCACGGCATCGGCCATCTCCTTCAACTTCTTCTCGGACCGGGCGAGGTAGGAAAAGAACAGGAGCGATTGCGCGGCCGCACAGAGCTTCAGCTTGAGCGCGAGCGGGGCAAGGCGACGTGCAAATTTCTTCTGCGCCCTGCGGAATCGGGTCAGGCATGCGGCGCGACGCTGAGCCAGGGCAGCCCGCACGCGGGGCAGCGATAGTCGGCGGACGGCAGCGTCGGATTGGCCCAGGAGCGCCGGCAGATGGCCCTCAATATATGGCCGCTTGCACTGCGCATTGCCTTGCGACAACAGCCAGTCGGCCATACCCGCAGCGAGATACCGCGCCGCAGGACTCAAGGGAGCGTCGTCGATGTCGCTCTCCGTCTCGTCGAACTCAAGTTCCTCGGCATCGAAAATATTCTTCATGGGATCCGGCATTCCGTTGGGGCACTTCTGCGCTGGACTGGTGTTTCAATCCTGCGTGTACCTGAGAACGCGTTCATTCCTTGTTCGCGGATACGGTCCGCTCGGACATGTCGCGCGTGGTTCAGGGATAAGCAGCGTAGATCGCGAACGCGACAATTCCTGTCGCACGCCTTGCGGAACAGGTAACGCTCCCTCGCGTGTATTTCAGAGCGGGCCGCGATGCTGGTCTTTGAGCGCAGCGCGGGGCACATCCTTCTGGACGCGCTGCACTACGAGCGAATAAAGCTGTCCGCGTCCCGGCGCGATTTCCAGGACGTCGCGGTATTGCGCGATGGTGTCTGCATTCAGGACACCCCATCTGCTGTCGAACCTCGCGCTCAGACCACCGCCCGTGGACGACAGCCACCAACGAGTAAACCCTGGCTTGATTGGGATGCGGCCACAGCACAGATCATCGACGAATTGGGTCGCCGCCTCGTCGAGCCGAGGCTGGATAGCTTCGCGATTTGGTCCTTCGTGCCCGACGATGGCGAACCGGAGCTGCCCATCCTCAGGCCGGACGAGTAACACCAGCGTGGAACAAGGCTGCCCGTCCCGGCCCACGCTGAAAATGCTGAACTCCCCGGCTGTGCATCCGCCCACATAGTTACCGACGCAGTTGCCCATGATCTTGCCCTCCCGCCGCAGCGCGGCCGCAGTCGCAATGGAGGCGAAGTCGTAGCCCTGATAATTTACGACGCGCGCAAACGGTACAGGCCAGCGTGCGGCCGGCTTCAATACGTGTCTGTAAAGCAACAGGCCCGGAAGCATCGTGGACCACTTGCGAGCGAGCGCCGCCCATTCGCGCAGCGAGGGATGACCCAACAGCTCATGGAGCCGGGCCGGAGGCGACGCCTCAGATTCGGGCAGAAGCGATTGGATGTCTGCGAGAAAGCGCAGGTACTCCGCGATTGCGCGATGCCCTTCGACGGTCAGCAGGCGGATCAGCTCAGCGTCGCAGCCCTGATCCCTCGCGCGATCAAGCGCAGGCACCAGCGGTGAATGGCCGTTGTCCAGAAAATCCTGGAGCCGCGCAAACTCTTCGGAAGTTCTCGGCGCCAGCTCCGGTGTCATGCGCTTCAATTGTCGCAGCAGGGGAAACATCTCGCGGTTATACCCGCCGAGTTCACTCATACGTCGATGAAGCAGTCGCACAACCCAGGGCGGCACATCGAGCACCTCGCTCAACACGGGTCCCAGCTTTTCGCCTCTGTCAACGGCGCCCAGAAGGTGGTGATGAAGGTCCGTTAGGGGTACCGGAGATGTCCGCCACAGCCGCACCTCCACCGGCAGCAATTCGCGGAGAGCGGGGTAGATTGAGCAGCACTGATACCGGTTGCGAAGGCGGGTCAGCGTTGAGAGCTCGGGTCGCGGCGACGGCAAGGTTTCCAGCCACTCCGTCACGTCTGAAGAATGCACGATCAGGCGCTCTGCCCTGTTCAGGGCTTGGATCAACGGAATTGCGAATACCTCGGTGAGCCGCAGCACTACGGCGTCCGCAACGCCCATCTCTCTCAGCTCGACCATTGCCCTGGCCCAGTCGGCAGAGCGCCACCATTCGTGATCGAGAATGGTGTCGACCGAGAGCATGGCGGTGTCTGGCAGCGAATCGGCCTGCGTGGCGGCGTCTCGTATTGTCTTGAGCGGAACCCTCGGCCAGTCCAGGAGCAGGGAGCGACCCGAAATGACCTCGGGCGCCGTCGCCCTAAAAAGTCCCTTCGCGTGAAGCAGCCGAATCTGAGTGATGAAACCGCAACGTGCGAGGACAACGCATCCTCGAACGGATTGAACCGTTTCAGGGAACTCAATACGCTGCGCTGGAGGAACCAGCAGATGGCGATCGACGACTTCGTGTGTGGTCGCATCCAGCCCTAATTCGTTCCATAGCGCGACGCGCCATGCCTGCGCCCAAGGCTTCAGGCGCACCCCTTTCAGGGGAATGAACCCGTTGTCGATTTGCCGCGGATTCGCGCACCAGTCAAACGCATTGTGTTCAATCATCTCGGAACGACGGAAGTATTCGAGCTGCACTGATAACCCATCACCGCGACCGATTCGGTCGGGACCGAAACGATGTCCGTCCAGAAAAAGCGTGCAGTTCAAATGGTCGCTACGGGACTGCCAGTTTTTGGGGCCGGCGGGCAGGCTTGGGCTGGAACACGACGACGAATCATGCACGGGTATGCGGCGCCGCCATCCACCCCTGAATCTGCCGCGCCACTTTCTCCGCCGCCTTCAGCAGGAAGGCATCATTCAAGTGGGCGTATCTCACCGTGCTCTCCGCCTTCCGATGGCCGAGTAGTGCTCCAGTCACCAGCATCGTCTCGCCGTTCATCACCGCATGCGAAGCAAACGTGTGCCGCAGATCATGCAGCCGGATGTCGTTCGGCAGTCCGGCCGCTTCACGTATCCGTTTCCAGGTCTCTGAGATCTCCATGAGGGGCCGCTTCGAATTGCGGTGATGCGCAAAGACGTAGGTGGCGGATGCAGACGCCGACTGGCGCCGACGCTCCAGCAGCTTCAAGGCCGGCGTGCCGATCCGCACCGTTCGCGGCCCGGTTTTCGCGGATTGAAGCTCCAGCCGGTCAGGGAGAACCTCGACCCAGCGCAGCCGATGAATTTCCCCCGAGCGGCATCCGGTCAGAAGGATCAGCCGGATCGCGTCGACGATGTCCGGACGGGTTTCGGCATAGCGGTCCAGCGCCGCGCCCAGCTTTGTCAGCGCGTCATGGTTCAGCAGGCGTCCCCGCGGCGGTCGGCGATTTCTTTTGATGCGCAGACAGGGATTGGTATACGTCACCGGCACCGCCTCCCATTCCTTCGCCCTGTTGAACAACTCTTTCAGGACGTCGAGCGCGCGGTTCGCTCCACCCGGAGCCCGCCGGCTGTACTTATGAAACCAGCGGGCCACGGTGGCCCGGGTAATTTCGCTCAGCCGTTTCCTGCGGAAGGCCGGGAGCAGGGTGCTCTTCATGTACGAGTCGTAGCTTTGGAGGGTGGTTTTCTTCCACTGGTCCTTGCGGCGTGCCCGGTGCAGCTTGGCGAACTCCCGGAACCGCGGACTGACCTCGACAGGGGGAGGCGGTGGTGCCTCCCCGTGGGAGAGCAGGACATGCGCACGGGCACTTGCCTGATCCACCGTCAGCAGGCGGGCATCCCCCACGGTGGTGCGGCGCGTCCGGTCCGGCAGATGGCCGCGCAGCACCCAGGTCTTCGCGCCAGACGGCTGTACCCGGAGCGACAACCCTTTCATCCCGGCGTCCCGGATCGAATATTCCTTGGAGGTCGCCACACAGGCCGCGACCACCGCGTCGGTCAAACGACGGCCGCGGCTCATCGCTGAATCCCGCGGCGCTGCTTCCTCCCGTGCCGTTTGCGGTAACGACCCATCGCCAGCTTGAAGCCCGGAAAGTCCAGCTGGTTGCGGGCACAGAATTCTTTGGGTGTTTCGAGATCATCGGGATCGATGGTCGTAATCGCGTAGTAGCGCTCGACTTCCCGCTTCAAGCGTCGGGGTCCCGTCACAACGGGAACCGGTTTCGGGACGAGCACCGGCCGGGATTCTTTATCCGCCCCCTGCTCGGCGTCCGATGAACCGATGGCCGATGCCAGATGACGTGAGACGCGATCCGCAGCGGCGCTCAGGTGCCCCTGCGCCAGGTGCGCATAGCCCAGGGTCGTCGTGAAGTCGGCATGACCCAGCAGCCCCGCGATGACGCGCAGCTCAATCCCCTGCGTCACCGCGACGGAGGCAAAGCCATGACGCAGGTCGTGCAGGCGCATCTCCCGCAATCCGGTTTCCGTGCGGATCTGCTTCCAGGTGGCGTCGAGCTCACGCACCGCCTGGGCCCGGTCACTGACACCAAACACATAGGGACTCGTCCGTCGCTGACGGGTCCGCTTCAGCAGGGCTCTGGCCGCACGCGGTAACCAGATCGTCTTGGGTCCGGTCTTGCTGTCGGGCAGGACGAAGCGGTCGTCGTGGAAATGCGTCCAGCGTAAGGCCAGGGCCTCACCCTTGCGGGCACCGGTCAGGGCCAGGAACCGGATGATCGGCACCGAGCGACGAAACTCGACCGAACCACCCGCCATCGCCTGGCCGATGCGCTGGTAGTCCTCCGCCGTCGGGTAGCGTGCATTGAAGCCAGACTTCTTTCGCCGAAGACCGGCACAGGGATTGGAGTTGTCCGGCCGAAGGCCCAGGGTCTCGGCGTGAAGCATCAGCGACGACAGGAGGGAGAGGCACCAGTTCGCTGAAGATTTTTTTGATTCAAACCACGCCACCACCTCGCTGCTCGTGATCGCGTCGACCCGCCGGTTTCCAAATGCGGGAACCAGATGATGGGCACACAGCAACCGGATGGCGGCGCGCGTCGCCGGTTTCCATCGAGCGGCGCAGTCGCGCTGAAAGGTTTCGATGAAGGCAGCCAGGGTCGGGGAGGGCGCCAGCCGCAAGGGCGGGGCGTCGGGGTCGGGGTGCCGAAGCTGCTGTGCGATGACCACGGCCGCGTCGCGGCTCATGTGCTGGGTCGAGCCGATGCTCCGCCGCAAGGATCGCCCCTCACAACGCCATTGCACCACCCAGGTCCCGCGGCGACTTCCCGCGCGGAACCGTCGTCCCAGTCCGGGCTGGTCGGGGTCCCATTCGATTTTTTCTTTCGGGCCTAAGCCCGATGCCTGCGCACCAATTAAAAATCGCGCGTGATTTTTTTCTGATGCACCGCTGATTTTTCCTGACGCGACCGGGTCCAGCTCAACTCGATTCTCCAGTTCCATGAAGGCACTCCCGCTTCCTGCTGCTGGGCCCGTTGTCCCTGGGAAGCGCCAGGACAAATATGGGAAGCAGTGAACAGCGGAGATTTCGAGCCCAACCGGTAGCGTCTTCAGCGCATCGAGTGCCGCTCAAAAGGCGGTTAACTCATTGAGCCTGGACGCTATCGCCTACCACCCCGAATCAACTTCATACAGAAGTCGTAAGGGTCATTCGCCTTCGCCGAATGCGGAAATCACTCACACCTGATGCACCGTGTCGTGCGCGTCAGAAGCCAAAGACTTCCAGCCAATCAACTGCGTTTCGACGGAGTGCGTTGCACACTCCAAACAGCACAGGACAACTTGCGGCTATTTTACAGCGGGTCGTTGACCGCGATCCAGTTATGCGGAGTGCTGGGCCGCTGATCGTAGTGCCAGGAAATCGTCCGATGGGCTGTGATGAGATGGCCATGCACTGCTTGCCGCGGGAAGGTTCGCGGGCCCTTTGGCCATCGCCAGCAATGTACCGCGTGCGGGACGAGTAATAGGCGGCCGTGAGAGACGTGTACCAGCCCCAAGCGGAAGCTCGACTATTGAGATTGTTGACGCGAAAGGAGACATCCGCATCGATGCACGACGGTCACCGCAGAGCGCTTAAACATCCGAGACAAGTGCTCGGTCACGTAAAGCTGGTGGCGAGAACAAGACGGAAAAGCGCTAGGAAAGGGGATCCTGAGCACTTTCGCGCTCTTGGAGCGCGCCACTCGCGGCATCCGACTCCAGCAGCTCGTGCGCCGCGATGAGGTAGTTGGCCAACAGGCGGTGCGCCCAGGAGCGAGCCGACCAGCCTTCGTAGAACGCGCAATGACTACCGCGCGTGGTGCGAACCAGCAGCGTGTTCGAAAGCGCGCGAATGGTGTCGAGATGGTCCAGCGTGTTGTCGACCACGCAGACCGGATCGTCGTCGGCGTTGAGCACCAGCAGGGGCACCGACACATTCTTGAAAACGACCACGGGGTTGGAGCGAGCCAGATAATCAGACCGGTCCACACAGCCTGCCATTTCGTAGAGACGATCATGGAACTCGGCGATGTCCGTCGCGGCCATGCAAGACCCAAAGGTCGTCAGATGTCCGAAGGTCCGCGCGTTTGATTCCAGGAAATGGCGCTTGAGCCGAGTCGCCATCGCGCGGCTGTAGAACGGGCGCACGCGGCTCCACGCCACCCCGATGTCGTAGCCCGGGCAATAGGCGACGCCCGCGCGAATGCGGGACCGTGCACCTTCCTCACCCAGGTAGCGCACCAGCAGTCCTGAGCCGGCGGAGGCCCCGACCGCGTAGAGCGGCGAATCCGGGCACTGCGCCTGAATGCATTGCAACTGCTCGCGCAGATCGTCCGTGCATCCCATGGTGTTGATCACCGGGGCGGTCAACGGCAGGCCACCATGACCACGGCGCGTGCACAGGACGAGGCGCCACCCCGTCGCTTCGCGCAGATCGCGCGCCAGCAGGCGCATGCTCTGGGGGCTGCCGGTGACCGTATGCAGCAGCACCAGTGTCGGCGCCTGCGGTGCGCTATCGAGTCCGAGCCAGTCCAGGGACGTGGTCCCGCCATCGCGCATGCGCAACACGTCGGTGCGCTCGTAGCGCAGCGGCGGTGCAATAGTTTCCTGCAGGAGCAACCACGCCAGCTGCAGGTGCGTGTTGTATAGCCAGGGAGTCGGACGGTAGGGACGGCGCAGATCCGCCAAGCGGTCGACGACTCGGAGGTTGAAGTCCGACGATCGAAATACCAGCCCGGGGGTCTGGACGGCCGTGAGGCGGTAATGCAGCGCCCAAAGGGCACCGGCCATACTCAAGAGGCTCCCGGTCCAGGCCAGCGCGCTCACGCCATTGCTCCTGCTGAACTGTGACCCGATACGTCCGACATGAAGATCCTGCTTTCCGCATCTATTGCGATCGTTCGGCGCGCCTGAGCGTGATGGCCCATTCCGGACAAGCCGACACGCAGTGGCCGCAGGCCCGGCACGCTTCGGCATGAGTCGCAAACGCCTGCTCCCATCCGTGAGCAAAGCCCTTGGCCTTTCCGATCAAGCTCAAAGGACGCCGCTCCGCCTGTGGCACCTTACCGATGGTGAACACAGTGTAGGGGCACACGCGAACACAATCCGCCTTTCCTTCGCAGCGATTGCGATCAATGATCGGGATGAACGATCCGGCGTCGTGCTTGCAGTCATCCCCTGTGTTGGACATGGTCGTTTCCAGTTCGTGGGACATCGCCCCTCGGACATACGCCGTTGATCGGTTGACCGCGGTGGGGAT
This sequence comes from Panacagrimonas sp., assembly GCA_052387695.1. Classification (GTDB taxonomy): domain Bacteria; phylum Pseudomonadota; class Gammaproteobacteria; order Nevskiales; family Nevskiaceae; genus Panacagrimonas. The sequence continues at coordinate 18,924 of JBQTIX010000101.1, forward strand.
CGTGCTCGCGACGTCCCGTTAGATCCAGTTCGCTGTCGATCATCTACTTGGACTCAAAATGTGTAAGAGAGGCTGATCTGGATGTTGTCCCGATCCTGGAGCACGTTCTTCGCCCCATCGAAGTACATGTAGAGCAACGTGCCCTCGAAGTTCTGACCCATCTGGTATTGCAGTCCGCCCGTCATCCAGCGATTGCCTTTGACGTAGTTCTGCGTTGGCGAGGGCGCGATGCCGCCGAGATCCTGGAACCACAGCAGGGTCGGCTTCAACGTCACGCTACTTCCCCAAACGCCGCTATAGGTGAGCTGGTAGAGGCCGCGCAGGCCCCAGGCGAAGCGGGTTGCATATCCGCTGGTTTGCTGCGTCGGGTTCAGGCGCAGCGACGTCGGCGTTCCCGGTCCGCTGCCATCCGCACCCGGGCCCGCATGCGAAGTCGAGGCCTGACCTTGGAAGTAGAGATCCTTTGGCATGTCGATGACATGCGTGAAGCCGCCCTCGATGAGGAGCGTGCCTTCGTCGGCGCCGAAGTGGCTCGGCAGGATCCTGAGGACATTGAGCGCGAACTGGCCGACCTTGAGTCGTTCCCAGCCATGCACCTTTTCCCCCGGCTGGTACTCGTTGCCGCTCTCGATCGTCCGGCCGCGATACTCCGTGATGAAGTCGGGAATAAAGGTGCGCGCGCCGGGAAGCGTCACGCCGGCCAGCCCCGGCAACTGCGACGCGAGTACCGGGATGTCCTGGGTCGGGAACGACTGCTGATTGCCCGCGTACAGCACGTCGATCGGCGACAGCTGCGCCGGCAGATTGGGCCGGTACGAGTACTCTCCGGACCACGACCAACCGAACGCCGTGGTGTTGAAGCTCATCCCGAACATGTTGATGTCTTCAGGGTATTCGAGCAGGCCGCCTTCCGTGTTGACCGGGAACGGCTCGGTCGCAAGGCTGGGCGAAGCCTGCAGGGAGCCGTTGAAAACGCCCGTGGCGTTCGCGCAGGCAGCGACCGCGGCTTCGAAGTTGGCGGGGACCACGGCTCGCCGCGTGCACGACTGCTGCGCCTCGATCGCTGAGAAGTACGGCAGGCGGCTGTGGTAGTGCGCGTAGTAGAACCCGAACTCGGTGCCTTCGTTCAGGTCCTCCGCGTACCAGTTGATGCGCGCGCCGAATTGCCCCTGGTTGCGAGCCCCGGTCTCTCGCACGAGCACCCTGCGCGACGCTGAACTCAGCAGTCCGACCAGGCCCGGCCCGGCGTACCGGGCCTCAGGATCCTCCGCGAATTGGCCGGGCGCGGCCTCGACGAAGCTGCCCTTCACGATGTCGTTCGACGAAAAGTAAGTGCCGGCGGGTTCAGCGCGCGTGGCGTCCCACTCGTACTGATAGAAGAACTCGCCGCTGACACCGTCGAACAGATCGGTGGTGATCAGCACCAAGTCGGTCGGTGCGTTGAGCTCGTTGAGGGCGAATCCGGGCTGGCGCGGAAGGATCGCGTCCTGCGGATTGATGATGTCGAGCGTGTTGAGCGGATGCAGGTTGGCCTCACCCCAGCGGATGCGCTGCGCGCCTGCCGAGATCGAGAGCTTGCGTTCATCGAATTCGGTGTCGTACTCGATGAAGGCTTCGCGTAACTCGCCGCGCAGGCCCACCTCGTCCTCGATGCGCTTCGGTCGCCGTGTGTGCGCCGGCTGCAGCAACGTATTGCTGTGCGTCTCCTCGAAGTCGTCGTTCGCGTGGTCGAAGAAGCCGATCAACGTCACCTTCGCCTTGAACGGTTCCCAATCAGCTGAGAATGACGACTTGATCTTTGCCAGGGCCGAGATCAGGTCCCCGTGATCGTAGTTGAGATCGCCGTCGTCGTTAGCGTGCATGGTGTAACTGCCGCGCGCCGCGATCAGTCGTTGGTTGGGCGCCGGATCTCCGGAGAACGACATGCAGTCGTCGGCCTGGCACAGCGTCTGTTGCCCCGGCACGTTGAGCTTGCCGAGCAGGCCGTCGTCGCGCTCCTCGACACGCCATCCGGCGCCGACCGTGATCTTGGAAGTGACGGCTCCCTTGAGATCGCCCCACTCGAAGTCGAGAGCGTATGCCGTGTGTGCTGCAAGGCCTGCACCCAGCAACAGGCCGATGTTCAATGCGGAGTGAATACGAGGGCGCAGCCGCCCTCCTGCCAGGCTCGACATGGAGATTCCCTCAGGATTTGGAGTGGGTGCGCGGCGTTGTCGCGCACGCTCAGGAGCGCAGATGCTCCCCTGACACCACGGCGCGCCGGGCGGCGGTCGTGGTGGTGCGGTTGAGCCTTATGCCTTGGTGCGGTTGTCCAGGCTCCAGATGCCGGCCCCATGAGCGACGAGCATCAGGAAGCCGCCTGCGATGGCCACGTTCTTCATGAACAGGATCTGCTGGATTGGGTCACTGAAGTCGGAGTGGAACAGCGCCGCGGCCACCACGCTGAAGACGGCCAGCGCCAGCGCCACGAAACGCGTCTGCCAGCCCACGATGATCGCCAGCGCGCCGAGCACCTCGAGCGCGATCACCGCCGGTAGAAGCACGCTCGGAACACCGTGCTCGGCCATGTAAGACACCGTGGCTGCGTAGGCAGCAAGCTTGCTGAGGCCGCCGCCGAGGAACAGCAGGGCGAGAAGAATGCGGCCGGCGGGTGCGGCGAAAGGTCGAATCAGGTCCATGTGATGCTCCAGAAATGAATGGTGGTGGAAGAGAGGTGAAAGCGAAGTTCGTGGGTTGCTTCGTGCTACGCGAGCACGCAGGTGACGCTGCCGAGCGCGCCGATGCGCGTGTGGAGAAGGTCGCCGGCCTTGACCGGCACCATCGGACCGAGCGCCCCGGACAGGATGGTTTCGCCAGCCTTCAAGCCCTCACCGCGAGCGGCCATCGTCTGTGCAAGCCAGTACGCAGCCCTCAACGGATGACCCAGGCATGCTGCGCCGCTGCCCACTTACGCAGTGCGCCCGTTGACGTCCATCTGAAGTCCGATCTCGGCGAGCGAATGGACGCCGATCGCCGTCGGCTGGTGGCCGAGAACGTACAGGCCGCAGGACGCGTTGTCGGCAACGGTGTCGACCAGGGTCAGCTGCCAGTCCGCAATCGCGCTGTCGACGATCTCGATCGCCGGAACCGCGTACGCGAGCGCCGCGATGAACTCGCCGAAGCTGGGCCGCGGGTTCGCCAGGTCGCAACCGACCACGAATGCGATTTCGGCTTCGGCCTTGGGCTGGATCAGGCGCGATACCGGAATGGCGTCGCCGTGCAGGAATTCCATATCGTCGAACAGGATCCCAAAATCAGGCTGGTCAACGCCGAGTTGCTGCTGGACAGACTTCGATGTCAGTCCGACTTTCTTGCCGACGATGCGGGCGCCAGCCTTCACGCGCGCCGCTGTGTTGAGGGCAGCGACGGTGTAGGCGGCATCGAGACCAACGATGCCGTGGCTTTCGGAAATGCGGCCGATCGGTATGCGCGTTTGCCGGGCATTGCGTAGGGCCGCGGCGGCAGATTCGAATTGGGTTTCAGACATGCGGGTCTCGGTGAATGACAGCAATTAGATCGGTGAGTATTCGGGGCGCAGCAGCGAGGCGGCCCCGCGCTTCAAGTTGCCTGCGTTTACGGCGACCGCGTTTCGAAGCGTCGCGTTCTCGGGCTTGTGGCCCCACAAGCTGATTCCCAGGTGTGCGCCGGTCTTCCAGGTCGCTTCATCCACCACCAGCGCATCACAGCCGAGCTCGACCTCGAAGCCCGAAGGCGAGACCGCGTAGAACGAGACTTCCTTGTCGTTCGGGTGCTGGCCGATCTCATGGGCCATCTCGAAGCCGAGATTCTTCAGCCGTCGAAAGGCGTCGCTGACATCAGCCATCGACGCGGCGAGGAAGCTCAGGTGCTGGACCTTGGTGCGGATCGGATCCACGCGCACGCCGCGCGTGGCGGCGACGGCCACTGAGTGGTGCCGCTCGTTCAGACGCAGGAAGGTGATATCCAGTGTCGTGCCGGCGATCTGCTCCTCGATGGTGTCGCTGACGCGCGCATCGAACAGCTCGTGCCAGAAGCGCTGCATTTTCTCGGGCAGCCGGGAAGTGATGGCCACGTGTCCGAACCCACCCGCTCCGGTGACGAAGCCGCTGGCGAGCATGTGCAGCGGCGCCTCGGCGCGATGGGCCTCGACGAAGAGCTCGATGGCCATGCGCTTGGGACCGACGAGTTTCCAGAACACGTCGACCCCTCGATCGGCGGCGGCCTCGGGGTCGCCCTCGATCACGTCGATTCCGCGATCCGAAAGGCGGGACAGCGCCAGTTGCAGTGCAGTGTGATCGCGGAATTGCAGACCCACGGCCGCCACGTCCTCGGCCCGCCCGCGCTCAACGATGATGCGCCGCTCGTGATCGTCCATCCGAAAAGCCAGCAGGTCCTTGCTGGCAGCCGACAGATGAAAGCCCAGGCCCTGCTGCAGAAAGCGTTGCCACTCGCGCAGCCGGTTCGAACGAATGAGCACGTAGCCCATCTGCACGGCGTTGAACAGGGAATCGGCGTTCATCGAAAGGATCTCGGGTTTCCGATCAGGCGGACGGCGTGTGACGCAGCAGGAAGGCGGTGGTCGCCGCGTTGAACTCGTCGGCGCGCTCCCACTGCGCCCAATGGCCGGTCTTGCTGAAAAGGACGAGATCGCAGTTGCGCATTGCCTTCTGCAGCGTGCGGCCGCCACTGGGTCGGTTGACCTTGTCCTCCGTCCCCCACACGACGAGCGTCGGCGTCAGGCACTTCGCCAAGCGGGCATCGCGTGTGAAGTCCATGCGCAGCAGCGCCGGCAGTCCCTTGGGCCTTCGCAGCGGCGGTGCTGCCATCACCTCGGGATCGATGCTCGATTCGTAGCGCTTCCGGATCACCTCGTCGGGCACCTGGCTTCCGTCGTACACCAGGAACTCGCGGATGAAGGTGCGGATCTTGTCCAGGCTCGGGCCCTTGCCGTTGTAGTAGTCCAGGAGTTGATTGAGGCCCTTCGTCGGCAGCCCGCGAGAGGTGCCGATGCCACCCGGGCCCATCAGGACCATCGAGGCCACTACCTGGGGCTGGTCCAGCGCGATGCGCAGGGCGACCGCACCGCCCAGAGAATTGCCGACGAAATGAGCGCTCTTGATCCGCAGCGCATTCATCAGTCCGAGCATCGCCTCGGCGTTGTCGCCGAACGGGTCGGAGCGATCGACGCCCTTGGTCGAGCCGCCGTACCCGATCATGTCGGGGACGATCACGCGGAAATTCTGGGCGAGCGCCTCGATGTTGCGCGAGTAGTTGGACAAGCCGGCGGCGCCAGGGCCGCCGCCGTGCAGCATGATCACGGGGAAGCCCGTGCCCTGCTCGGAGACGAAGACCTTGCGGGTGCCGACATCGAGCGTGCGGGAGGTCAGTGCATTCTTGGTCATTGCGGGATCTCGGTGAGGGTTTCAGGACTCAGGCGTGCAACGGCGCCAGCCAGCGGCGAACCGGGCTCCAGTTCTGGAGGCGGTCCTCTTCGCGGTACTTGCGGAGCTTCCAGATCTGGTCTTCGACGGCATGCGCCACCTGCTGGCGGATGGTCCAGACCAGGTCGCGGTCGCCGTGCTGGCCCCGGACGTGGTCCGTTGAGATGCGCGGGCCGAAGCCGAAGTAGTAGCGCTGGGGGCGCGGAATCATGGTCGGCCCCAGGCCGACGGCCAGAGGCGGCAGGAAGTCGCCGTTGCGCGTGGCCTTGAGCAGACCGCTGCGCTCGGCCAGCGTCCGGCGCCAGCCCGGCTTCAGTACGTCATTGGCATCGAGCAGGATCTTGAAGCTCTCGTCGGGTCCCACCGAGCCGAATGGGATGATGTCGTAGCCATGCTCGATGGCCAGGCGCGCGAAGCCGGCGCGCTCCTTCCAGATCAGCTGGTAGGCCTCGCCTCGGCGGCGCATCACCTCGCGCGCGCCGCCGGGAAACACCAGGACGTGCTCGCAGGCCTTCATCAGCGCCGAGCAGTTCTCCGGCGAGCCCAGCACCATGCCGTGCTTCACCAGCAGCTTGCCCCAGCCCGGCACCGAGAAATGCCCGCGGTCGCCGAGGCCGCGCAGCATCACACCGTACTGCGTGTAGAGGTGCTCGATCATCAGCGGCGCGTCGGTGAGGCCGAAGATCGTGTGGTTGCCGACGAACAGCGCCGGCTTCTTCAGATCGAGCTCCCACAGTCCCAGGAACTCGGGCTGGAACCACCAGCGCCCGATGCGCATGAAGCGGCGCATCTGATCCATCGACGGCGGCTGGAAGTCCTGCGGCATCGCGGTGTCGGTACCCATGTCTGTTCTCGTGTGCGGTCTCGGGTGATCAGGCGTACTGCGCCAGCAGGGCATCGACGACCCGCGCTTCGGTGACGATCTCGCGATCGACGTCCCTTGCCGCGAACTTCTCCAGCGCGCCGCCAAGCAACGGGACCGAAGCCTTGATCTCCCAGTCGAAGCGCTGTTCGCTGCCGCGCGCCGTAGCGATCACCCGGCTCGTCGCGCGCATCCGCAGGGGAAGGCCTTCCGTCTCGACCTCGACGATGCCCTTGCCGGTGGTCGGGTCCCACTCGTCGCGGTGAATGAAGCTGATCTCCGTCGGGACCAGCTTGGCCAAGGGGCCGGGAGCAGAGGTCTGGCGGACGCGGCGGCGCAGTTTCACGAAGTAAGCATTGCCCCTGCGGCCTTCCTCGATCAGCTCGCAGGAGATGGCGCCCATCCCCATCCACTTGTCGATGTGGAAGTGGGACGCAACGAGTCCCCGCAGGACCACATCGGCCGGGCAGGAGAACGGGATGGTGGTGGTGTGCTTCATGGTCGAATCTCGCGAAGGTCGGGATAGGCGGGTAGCGGTGTGCTGATGCGGCCAGTTTCCGGCGACAGGCGCCTGGTCCGTGAGAGGTTCAGCGGACGTTTTGGCTGTCATCTGCGGCCATCGGCGCCGGCTTGGCGACCGCGCCGATGAGTGCGCCCAGGAAGACGACGGCGGCGCCTAGGGCGGTGCCGGCGCTCAAGGTTTCACCGAGGAACGCCACCGACAGCAGCACCCCGACGACGGGTACACCGGAAAGGATGATCACGGTGCGGACTGCTCCGAGCAGTTCGGCGGACTTCGCGTAGCTCCAGAGCGCGACGCATACGACCATGAACCCCTGGAAGAAAGCCTGCAGCAGGCTTTGTCCGATCGACGCTTCCGCCACGTGTTTGGGCAGGAACAGTGCATAGACCGGCAGGTAGAGCAGGGCCGATACCGCCACGACTCCCAGCGTCACGTCGAAGGCCCGCACCTGCCAGCGCTTCAGCAGCACGGTGAACAGCGACCAGATCAGGCTCGCCGCGAGCAGGATTGCATCACCAAGCAGAGTGGTGTCGCTGGCCTTGCCGGCGCTGGTGGCGAACAAGGTGGCGACGCCGAGCAGGATTAGGCCGAGTCCCGCCATCCGTCCGGGCGTGGGGCGCTCGCCGATGAGCAGCAGGGCGAGCAGCGAGGTGAAGAACGGCAGCATCCCGGAAATGAGGACGGCCCCGTGGCTGGCGGGCGCATAGACCATCCCCGTGAAGGCGACCAGCGGGTAGCCGATCCCGGCGAGCGAGGCGAACAGCAAGGACTGGTACCAGCGCAGGCGGCGCAAGCGCGGCTTCAACAGCCGCGGCACCCACCAGGGGGCCAGCACCAGCGCTGCTGTGCCGATCCGCAACGCCGCGATGTCGAACACCGTCAGCACGCTCTGCCCGCCGATGCGGGACACGACCACGAAACCCGCCCAGATCAGCAGGGTGACCGCGGCGAAGCCGTAGCCCAGGTCGGAAGGCCGATTCGGGCTTGTCGCGACACTCATGTTTCGTCCTCACAGGATCCCGATCTCGAACGCGATCAGTCTCGATCAACGGCCGCGGACGCCGTGAGGGATTCGGAGGACGTTTTCCCTGTCATTTGCGGCCGGCCCGTCCCCGAAATTGCGACGGCGCCATTCCCGCCCACTTGCGGAAGGCTCTCGTGAAATTGGCGGAATCGTTGTAGCCGAGTCGTTCGGCGATCGTCCCGATCTCGACGTTGGGATTGCCGAGTAGCCGGACGGCATCGCGGCGGCGCGCCTCGTCGAGTAGGGTCGAGTAGCTGGTGCCTTCATCCTGGAGTCGGCGACGCAACGTCCGCTCCGTCATGTGAAGCACCTCCGCCGTCTGCTCCAGGCTTGGATAACCGGTCGCGTCGAAGCCGAGTCGCATCTGCACTTTCGCAGAAAGCGGACCGTGGAAACCGAGGGTCTTCTCGCGGAGCTCCAACTGCTGGATGGCGACGTGACGGCCGACCGCACTGGCCATCGGCAGCGGCCGCTGGAGGAAGAGCGCCGGCATGCGGCATTGCAGGATCGGCATACCGAACCGAGCCCCCGGAATCTTCTCCCGGATTCGCGCGCCGTAGTCGGGCTCCGGGTAGTCGAACCAGATCTCGGCGGCCGTCGCCCCTTCGGGTGTCAGTGCGTGGACTCCACGGTAGACCGTCGTCAAGGCGGCTTCCACGGTGACGCGACGAAACTGTCCGTGGACGGACGCCAGGGGCGTCACGCTCGCGACGAGCAGATCGTCATGGAGCGAGACGTGCAGGATCAGGTCCGGGCCGAACAGGTGCCAGAACCGCTGGCACACCAGCAAGGCGTCGCCAACGGTTGCGCTGGACAGCATCGCGTGGCCGAGCGCGCCGAATGAGGTCAACGGCAGCCGCCAACCGATCTCGATCCCGATCGCGGGATCCGTGCTGCGCCGGATCACGGCTTGCGTGAGCGCAGCCAGCTTCGACAGCGGCGCCCCGGATGCAAACGAATCCGCTTCCTCTCGCACCAGATCGACCTCGCGGACCAAGTCCGCGACCGGCATCCCTTGTTCTGCCGCGTAGGCGAGCCAGGTCATCGGGAGGATTCCCGGCATCAACACGTCTTGTTTCTCGCCCTGCAACTGAACCATGAACACCTCAGGCGGGGGCTGCAGAGACTGGTTCTACCTGCTTTCAGGTCTTCGCGACTATGCTCTCGGCGAAGCGAGGCAACAGTCGCAGCATCGTTGGCAACATGCGGACCTGCCCGGGACAGACCTGCTCCGCGCCGCGCAGCGCGCCGGCGATGGCCTGGCGGGCGACATCTTCCGGAGCGAGCTTCGATCCGGTTCGCTCGGTCACCGCCGGTGTGTCGACCAGCGGCGGCAATACTTCCGTGACCGTGATGCGCAGCGGCTTGAGCTGAAGACGGAGCGATTTGGACAGGCTGTGCAGCGCGGCCTTGGCCGCTGAGTACACCGGTGCTCGGGTAGCGGGCGCGAGCGCGTAGCCGCTGCTCACGATCAGCAGCGCCGCCGGTGCGGCGCGGCGGAGTCCTGGCAGGAATTCCGCGATCAGGTGTAGCGCGCCTTCGGTGTTGACACGCAGTTCGCTGGTCAGATCGACGCCGCGAAGATCGTCCCGCGTGAAATCGATATCGCGAAGGCCCCCCGCGTTGCTGATCAGCAGGTCGACGCGCGGAGAGACGGCGTGCACGGCTTCGGCGAAGCCTTGGACCGCTGCGCGATCGGCGACGTCGCAGGTATAAGCCTTGATTCCGGGAAAGTCTCGTTCGAGCTGGCGCAGCTTGCTCTCGTCGCGACCGCAGGTATGCACCTGCCATCCTTCGCGATGGAGCTGGGCAACCATCGCGCGACCGATGCCAGAGGATCCACCGCTGATCACAGCGGTCTTGGGTGAGGACATTTTCATTCGAATCTCCGGAGGATGATCAGGCGCCGAGCAGCGCCTCGATGCGCCGCTACACGGTTTCCGGCAACGGCGGCAGTTCAGCGGTGGCGATACGGCGCGCGGCCTCGGCGTCGACGCCCATCCCGCGCAGCACCAGTTCGGCGGTATCCGAGCCGGCGTCCCGCCAGGTCCGGTGACCCTCGAGCACCAGGAACATGGAGGTGAGCACCGCGCCGGCGATCACCGCGATCACCGAGGGCAGTTGCTCGGGACGGAAGTCGTAATTCCGCTTGGCGAGCCCCTCCAGCACGTCTCGCATGGGCGGACCGCTCCACATCCCTTGAAGGGCTTCGTGACTGAACGCGAAGCGGCTGATGAATCGACCCCAGTGCGGCTCTTCGTGGGCTCGACGGATGTAGTGACGGATGCCGTTGGCCAGCCGCTGCGGCGATTCCGTGGTGGCCTCGAAGCTGGCGACGACGCGCTCGTTCATCTCCTTGGCGAGCTGTGCGCACACGCTCTCGAACAGGGCCTCGGGCGAGGGCACGTTGTTGTAAATCGTGCCGCGCGCGATGCCGGCCGCCTGGGCCAGCTCGCTCACGGTGACGACCGTCTGGCCTTTTTCGGCAAACAGCTCCATCGCGGCGCGATGGATACGGGCGAGGGCGGGAGTGATGCGCTCCATGACTGAATCCGGTTGGTGATCGCATGGATTTGAACATTTATGTTCAATGAACGTCAACAACGCCTAGTAGTAATTTACGCCTATATACGTAATTGAACAGTTATGTTCAAATAAATCCATAATCAGTCGCTCGGTGCACTCGTCGCGGCCTGATCGAGGCATTGCGTCCCGAGTTCTCGTCCATCGAATAAGGAAGATCCCTGTGAGCAAGCAAGACAAGAAGGCGGCGGAAGCCGACGTGATCATTTCAGGCCTCGGGCCGACCGGCCTGGTGCTGGCCCACATGCTTGGCATGCGTGGCCACAAGGTGATCGTGCTGGAGCGCGAACCCGTGTTCTACGGCAACGCCCGCGCGGTCTATACCGACGACGAGTGCATGCGCATCTACCAGCACATCGGCGCGGCGGACGAGCTTCAGAAGGACATGCTGCTCGAAACGCCCGTGCAGTTCACGCGGCCCGACGGCACGGTGATGGCGCAGTATTTCCCGCTGTCGCGACCCTTCGGTTGGCCGGTGGTGAATTTCTTCTACCAGCCCTATCTCGAAACCACACTCACGCGGCTGCTCGATCGCTACCCCAACGTGGAAGCGCGCCGCGGACGTGAGCTGGTGAGCTTCACGCAGGACCCCGCCGGTGTGACGGTGACGCACCGCGCCACGCAGCAGTTCCGTTTCAGTGAGACGACCGACATCAAAGCGGAGCGCATGGGCGAAGAGGATCTGCAATCGCTCAGCGGCCACTACCTCGTTGGAGCCGACGGCGGTCGCAGCGTCGTGCGCACACAACTCGGCATCGAGATGACCGGCAAGAACTTCCCCGAGCCCTGGCTGGTGGTGGATCTGAAACTGAAGGACGGCGAAGAGGCCCTGCGCCACATCCCGTACTTCAACTTCGTCGTCGACCCCAAGCTGCCGGTCGTCAGCTGCACCCAGCCCGACGGCTATCACCGCTTCGAGTTCATGCTGATGCCCGGCATGAACAAGGAGTGGATGGAGCAGGACGACACGGTGAGGATGCTGCTCTCGAAGTACGTGGATCCCGACAAGTTCGATGTGAAGCGCAAGCTGGTCTACACGTTCAATGCGCTGATCGCGAAAGAGTGGCGGAAGGGGCGTGTCCTGCTCGCTGGCGACGCCGCGCATATGACGCCGCAGTTCATGGGTCAGGGTGCGAGCTCCGGCGTGCGCGATGCGTACAACCTTGGCTGGAAGCTCAGCGCAGTGCTACGCGGAGTGTCCGGCGACGCGCTGCTCGACAGCTATGCCCGCGAGCGCCATGACCACGCCAAGGCCATGATCGACGTGTCGGTGATGCTCAAGGACGTCGTGTCCATGACGAATCCCGTCGGCACCGCGCTCCGCGATGGGCTGATGCGCGCGGTGCAGATGGTTCCTTCACTGAAGAATTGGTTCGCCGAAGGCGGGTTCAAGCCGACGCCGGTCTACACCAAGGGGCAGTACCTGGGACGTCCGCGTCGCGGTCGGAAAGGTCCTGAGGGCGCGCTGTCGCCCCAGCCCGAAGTACGGCGGTTCGATGGTCGTCGTGTTTTGCTCGATGAACTGCTGGGCAAGGAATTCGCGCTCATTGGATTGAGCGTCGATCCACGGAACGGACTTTCGGCCGACGCGCTCGACCAGCTCGATGCGCTGGGCACCCGCTATGTGACCCTGTTCCCCTACGGTGGTCGCCCGCAAGGCCAGGTCGGCGTCGCGCGCAGCACCGCGCCCGGCCTGACCGAAGTCGAAGACCTCGGTGGTCACATGACTCGCTGGTTCAAGGACGCCGGATTCGCCGACACGGCCGTGGCGGTGATCCGACCCGACAAGTTCGCGTTCGCCGTGGTGAAGCCCCGCGATCTCGGCAACACAGTGGCCGAGCTGCAGACGCAGTTGCACATTGCTGTCGCTGCTTGAGACGCAATCCATGAGCAGCCGCACGCCCGTTCTCATCGTCGGCGCCGGTCCGGTGGGCCTGACGCTGGCCTTGAACCTGAGCCGTTTGGGCATCCCGTCGGTGGTGCTCAACGATCGCACCGGCACTACGACCCATCCGCGGCTCGATGTCGTCAACTGCCGTTCGATGGAGATCTTCCGGCAGCTCGGTATCAGCGAGGCGATCCGCGCGGCCGGCAATCCCCTCACGTCCAACCAGTACGCGGCTTACGCCGCCAGCGCCAGCGGGCCCTGGTACCGCGTCCTGCGCGACCGCCATCTGTTCTATCCGCCGGTGGCGCAGGCGCGCAGGAAAATCGAGGAGTGCACCGACGGCAGCCTGCCCCTGGAGACGATGCAGCGCATCTCGCAGATGTATCTCGAGCCGGTGCTGCTCAAAGCCGTCCAGGCAGAGAAGAACATCGACGTCCGCTACGGCTGGAAGGTCGAGGAGTTTTCACCGCGCAGCGATGGTGTGTCGGCAAAGGCGCGTCGCCTGGCCGACGGCCACGTCGAAACCTTCGAAGCGGAGTACCTGGTCGGCTGCGATGGTCCCAGCAGCCTGGTGCGGCGCACGCTCGGCATCGAATACGACGGCACCCGCGATCTGATCGGCGAGCTGTACATCATTCACTTCCGTTCCAACGCGGTGAAGGCGCTCTACCCCGACTCTCAGCCCTACTGGCACACCTGGCTGTCGCGGCCCGGTTTCTCGGGCCTTCTGGTATCGCCGGACGCGGGAAAGGACGACTGGGTGCTGCACCTGCCCTATCCGCCGCGCGAGAACGAATCGCTCGAGGGCGTCGTGGAGCGCGCGCTCGGGACCAGGCTCCCGTTCAAAATCGTGCAGAGCGGTCCGTGGCGCCCGCAGTTCCTGGTCGCGAAGAGCTTCGGTCGTGATCGCACCTGGATCGCCGGCGACGCGACGCACCAGTACATGCCAACCGGCGGCCTGGGTATGAATACCGGCGTCACCGAGGCCCACAACCTCGCGTGGAAGCTCGCCGCCATCCTCAAGGGTTGGGGTGGCGAGCAGCTGCTGAACAGCTACGGTGTGGAACGCTTGGCGATTGCTCGCCACAACCGCGACCACGTCATGAAGTGCGCTGCCGCGGCCTTCGAGGCGCAGTTCCCCGACAAGGACGCGGTCTACGAGGAAACCACGCGGGGCCAGGCTCAGCGCGACGAGCTCGGGCGGATGCTCGAAACGCGCATCTCGCGGATGTACGAAGCCATGGGCATCGAGATCGGCTTTCGCTACGCGGGCTCGCCGGCCGTTTGCGGTGACACCGCGCCGGCACCGGACTATCCCGAAGTCGACTACTTGCCCACGACCTGGGCGGGCGGGCGCTTGCCGAGCGGCTTCCGCGCCGACGGAACAGCCCTCTTCGATCATCTCGACGCCGCCGGCTTCACCTTGCTGTCGGCCGACGGCACCGCGGCCGCGGCGCGGCCCCTGCTCGATGCCGCCCGGGCCGCGGGCGTACCGATCACCCTGCTGAAAATCGATGAGCCGCACCTGGTGCGCTTGATGGAGCGCCGGTGGCTCCTGGTCCGTCCCGATCAGCACGTCGCCTGGCGCGGCGACACCCTTCCGGCCGATTGCGCCGCCGCCATCGAAATCGTTCGCGGAGCGCGTTCATGAATACTCCCACCAAACACCCGGCTCGTCCGGCCGTGCGCGGCACCGGCTCGCAACGCCTCGAGCGTCTGCGCAACTGGGTGATCGACCACCTGCCGTCGGCCCTGGCCAAGGTGGCCATTCGCCTTCTGTTGTCGCTGACGCCGGGTCTGGTCCATCGCGCCGCAGAAAATACGCCTCGCCTGCGCGAGCTGCTCGGCAGCGGCGCCTTCGTCGTGTGCATCGCCACGATGCAGGGTGGCGGTGGCCAGCTGCATTTGCGGGATGGGCGGCTACGGTTCGTGGCGGACACCAGCGGGGAGGCCGATATCACCCAGACCTGGGTGACGCCCCAGGAGGCGTTGCGCGCGCTGACCAGCAGCGACGAAACCGATCTTCAGCGGGCCTTCGTAGCGGGGCACTTGAAGCTGCGCGGCAGCTTCCTGCCGATGCTGTGGCTCAACGAAGCACTGAAGCTCGCGCGGCGCCGTGACAGCAAGCAGATCACCAAATTCCTCTCGCGAGAAGCGGCTTGATCGCTTGCAGCGCGTACCCGCCTTCCTGATTCGTCCTCCAACACATCGATCCGTCATGACCGACCTCCTCACCGCCCAGCCGGCGCGTCACCCAGACCCTACGGTCAAAGTGAACTCGCTGGCCTATCTGATCTTCGAGCGGCCCGACCTCGACCGTGCCGAATATTTCCTCGCCGACTTCGGCCTTGCCGTCGCCAAGCGGACAGACGACATGCTCTACCTGCGCGGCACATCCAGTGCGCCCTACTGCTACCGCGTGCATCGCGCATCCAGGCCGCGCTTTGTCGGCATGGGCTTTACCGTGACGAGCCGCGGTGATCTCGAGGAGCTTGCGCGGATTCCGGGTGCGGGCAGTATCGAGCGGGTCACGCACGCGGGCGGTGGCGAGCGCGTCGTCCTGATCGACCCGTCCGGGTTCACGGTGGAAGTCATCCACGGCCAGACTCCGGTCGAAGACTTACCCCGTCGCGCGCCGATCCAGTTCAACTACACAGGCGAGCCACGCCGCATCAACGACACGCAGCGGCCCCCAGCAGAGCCGCCCGAGGTCATCCGCCTCGGCCACTGCGTGATCGAGGTGGCCGACTACCAGATGACCAGCGCATGGTACACGCAGCATCTGGGCCTGATTCCGAGTGATGTGCAGGTGCTGCCGGACGGATCTCCCGCCGTGTGCTTCTTCCGCCTCGATCTGGGGGACATACCGGCCGACCACCACACGCTCGCGATGGCACAGGGATTCATGCCGCTCTACAGCCACAGCGCTTACGAGGTGGTCGATGCAGACGCTGTCGGCATGGGCCAGCGCGTACTACGCGAGAAGGGCTGGAAGCATGCCTGGGGCATCGGCCGCCACATCCTCGGCTCGCAGATCTTCGATTACTGGAACGACCCCTGGGGCGACAAGCACGAGCACTACTGCGACGGCGATCTCTTCACCGCCAACCGCCCCACCGGGGTGCACCCGGTCAGCCGCGACGCGATGTCACAGTGGGGTCAGCCGATGCCTGCCAGTTTCACGAAGCCGAAGCTGACGCCTTCAGCGATGGTGGCGCTGGTTCGCAACCTGAGGCGTAGCCCCGACCTCAGCTTCCGCAAGCTCGTCACGCTCGCGCGGCTGTTCGGCTGAAGCGCAATCCCCCTTTCCACACAAAGACCTCCTTCCATGTCCCTCAACGTCGTCCGCTTCGAACACCAAGGCCGCGCCCGGTGGGGCGTGATTCGCGGCGCCCAGATCACGCCGGTTCCTGGCGATTACGCCACCACAGGCGATTTCATCCGCGGTACCTCGCTGTCCGATCTGGCGAAGCTCAAGGGAGCGGTGCTTCAGCTTTCCGCCGTGAAGCTCCTCTCGCCAGTGACGCAGAACCAGCAGTTCGTCTGCCAGGGCGCGAACTACCGCCAGCACATGATCGAGTCGGGCATGGATCCGGACGTGAAGACCTACAACATGATCTTCACCAAGGCACAGAGTTGCATCGTTGCCGCCGACAGCGAGGTGATCAAGCCGCGCGCCGTGCAGTTCCTGGACTACGAAATCGAGCTGGGCCTGGTGTTGCGCAAGGCGATACACAGCACGGTGAAGATCACGGACAACAACCTGCATGAGTATGTCGCGGGCGCCGTGATCGTGAATGACTACTCGGCGCGGGACGTGCAAATCCCGCAGATGCAGTTCTACAAGGGCAAGTCGTTCCGCAGTTTCGGTCCAGTCGGTCCCTGGCTGACCTTGCTGGACGCCTCGACGATCGCGGTGCTGAAGCAGCTGGAACTGAAGCTGACGGTCAACGGCGACGTGCGCCAGAACGACACGACGGCAAACCTCGTCTACGGTCCGGCCGAGACGCTCACCGAGCTCTCCGGCGTGCAGAACTTCGAGGCGGGCGATCTGCTGGCCACTGGCACGCCGGCGGGCTGCGCTCTGTCCATCCCGTCGCCGGCCAAGCAGAAGATCGGTGCCTTGCTGCCCGAGAAGAAGAAGTGGGAGATGTTCTTCAAGCTGCAGTCGAAGCGGTCGCAGTACCTGAAGTCAGGCGACATCGTCGAGGCCAGCATCAAGCGCGCGAACGGGTCCATCGATCTCGGCGTCCAGCGTAACCGCATCGTCGCGGAGGCATGATGAAGAACAACCCCGTGATCCTTATCACCGGCTGCTCCAGCGGTATCGGGTATGCGCTGGCGGAGGCTTTCCACGCTCAGGGCTGCGTCACGTACGCAACAGCGCGAAAGCCGGAAGCGCTCGCGGCCCTGGCCGCGAAGGGGATTCTCGCGCTTGCGCTCGACGTCACGTCGGCTGAATCCATTCGCAAATGTGTCTCGGAAATAGAGGCCCAGCACGGCGCGGTGGACGTGCTGGTGAACAACGCCGGCATTCCCGTGATGGGCCCTACCGCAGAGTTGCCCGTGGAGGAACTGCGGCGTCAGTGGGAAACCAATCTCACTGCGCCCATCGCTATGGTCCAGGCCGTCGTGCCGGGAATGGTCAAGCTAGGCAGCGGCCGGATAGTGAACGTGGGAAGCGTATCGGGGCTGCTCACCACGCCGTTCGCAGGGCCCTACTGCGCCAGCAAGGCCGCGTTGCACAGCTTGAACGATGCACTGCGCATGGAACTCAAACCTTTCGGCATCGAGGTATTGCTGGTGCAGCCGGGAGGCGTGCAGTCTGGATTTGGCTCCGGTGCGAAGGCACAGACCGGGCAACACCCGTGGAAACTGTACGCGCGTTTCGCCGCTGGCATCGCCAAGCGAGCCGGTGCCTCTCAGGAACACGCCACGCCGACGCCGGTGTTCGCGAAGGCCTTCGTGTGCGCAGTGTTAGCGAAGAAACCCGAGCCGATCATTCGACTCGGTGCCGGCAGTGCCACCCTGCCACACCTCGCCCGCCTGCCGGTCGCAGTGAAAGACCGGCTGCTGATGCGTCAGTTCGGATTGACCTAGGTCGGCTGCACTGCGGTGCCGGAAGCAGACATCCGCGACGGACCTCTGCTGGCACTCGCCTGTCGGTGACGCGAGCTACCGCGATACGCGTCAGTCGTAGATTAGGCCGCTACTCTCAAAGCACGCAGAACATTCGCCGGATCAGCTTGGATAGCCCGAAGCAGGGCTTTCGCCGGGCCGGTGGGATTGCGGCGACCTTGCTCCCAATTCCGCAGCGTTCCCACGTCCACCTGGAGCACGGCAGCGAACTTCGCCTGGCTCAGCTTGGTGATTGCACGGACCTCCTTGACCTTGGCCGCGTCGAGGAAGAATTCGCGAGACGGCTGGCGCTCGCCGCGCACGATCTCGTCGGCCTGCTTCACGCTTTCGAGCAGTTCGTTGAACAGCGCCTTCTTCATGACCAGTTCTCCACAATCAGACGGAGTTGCTTCTTCTGCGCCGGCGACAGGTCGTCGGCCTCTGACTTCGCGTAGGCCAGCAGCATGAGGATCTGGGCCTCGGCTACTCGCCAGAAATAGATCACCCGGACGCCGCCGCGCTTACCCTTGCCCGGCAGCTTCCAGCGGACCTTCCTCAGCCCGCCGGTCCCCTCGATGAGGTCGCCGGCATCCGGCTGCTCGATCAGGAAGTTCTGCAGCTGCCGGTATAGCTCGTCATCCATCAGCTCTTGAATGAGCTTGGTGAAGACCGGCGTCTCCTGAAAGATCATGCTGTGATGGTAGGTCAATGACGTACGTCGGTCAATGACGCACATGGCTCGATTTCGGCGCCACTTAGGAGGTGTGCTCCCATCATCGCGGCTATCCGAGCTGAGACCGCTTCAGCGGCCTCGTGAAGATATTCCGATCGCATATGAGCGTACCGGGCGATGGATTGCTGATTCCGGTGGCCGAGCAGCTCGCCGGTGGCCCGCATCGTTTCTCCGCTCATCAACGCGACGGACGCGAAGGTGTGCCGCAGGTCGTGCAAGCGCGCGTCAGGGGGAAGCCCTGCAGCGACTCTCAACCGAGTCCACACACTGACTGGTCGCGACAACGGGCGGGCATCCGATCCTCGAGCTGGAAAGACCCAATCGCTGCTCGTGCTGAGTTGTCGCAGTCGGAGAATCTCGACGGCGGCCGGCGCCAGTTCCACTTGGCGCGGTCCGGCCTTGGCGTCGCGGAGGAATAGGGAAGTCGTGCCGAGGTTTTCCCAACGAAGGTTCAAGATCTCCCCCAACCTACACCCGGTAAGCATGAGTAGCCGGATCGCGTCGACAACCGTGCGGTTGTCAGGCGGCTCCGCTTCGAGAGCCGCCCATAGCCGCGCGATAGCATCTGGGTTCAACAGCCGTCCTCGCGGCGGCCTCCGATGACGCTTAATGCCCTTGCAGGGATTCGGATGGGTGGGAGGAAGTGCTCCCCACTCGACGGCCCTATTGATGATGTCTCGTAGCACGGCCAAGGCTCGGTTCGCGCCACCGGGCGACGTCTCGCCGTAGCGATGGAACCAGCGCTGCACGGTCACCGCGCGGACTTCTCCGAGAGGCAGACGGCCGAAGGCGGGCAGCAGCGTGTTCTTGAGGTACTTCCGATTCGCCACCGTCGTGGATGGCTTCCAATGCGGCAGGCGACGTTCGAAGTAAGCGCCGACGAACTTCCTGAAGCTGAGGGCATGCTGGCGGCGAAGAACGGATGGCGGGGGTCGGCTGCCGGACAGGATGGCGTGTGCGATCCGCCGAGCGTCGTCTACCGTCAGTGAACCGGCGTCGCCGAGCGAATGACGCTGACCTGGATCAGCGGCCAGGCCGCGCAGAACCCAGGTGCGGGCGCCGCTGGGTTGCACGCGCAGGGCAAGTCCCT